>JAAXXY010000061.1 GCA_013334225.1 Chlorobiaceae bacterium | reverse complement strand
AACTCAGCGCCACACCATTTTTGATCAAGTGATTTACTGCACCATATTACTGCATTGTAGTGCCCATTTTCAATGGCACACCCCCGTCGTTGGTGCATTTACAGGGTTTTATGTATGAAGTCAGGAGGCGATACCGAGTATGCTGCGGGCCTCGTTGCGTTCAACTCGATCTTCCAGGTGCTTTTCTTTTCTCTCTATGCCTGGATTTTCCTTACCGTTCTGCCGGGCTGGATGGGCCTCTCTTCATTCAGGGTCGATATCACGATCACCGAAATCGCTTCGTCGGTTTTCATCTACCTCGGCATTCCCTTCATCGCGGGCTTTCTGTCGCGCTTCTTCCTGCTTCGCCTCAAAGGCAGGGAATGGTATGAACAGAAGTTCATCCCGCGCATCAGCCCGCTGACACTTTCAGCACTGCTCTTCACCATCGTCGTGATGTTCTCGCTCAAGGGTGAATACATCGTGAAAATACCGCTTGACGTGGTACGCATCGCCATCCCGCTCCTGCTCTATTTCGTCATCATGTTCCTTGTTTCGTTCTACCTCGGAAAGAGAATCGGAGCGGATTATTCGAAATCGGCAACGCTCTCCTTCACGGCTGCCAGCAACAATTTCGAGCTGGCCATCGCTGTAGCCGTCGCTGTCTTCGGCATCAATTCAGGCGAAGCGTTCGCCGCGGTCATCGGGCCGCTGGTCAAGGTCCCTGTCCTGGTCAGCCTCGTCAACGTATCGCTCTGGTTCAGGGATAGATGGTTCGGAGGGAAATGACCGCCCGGGAAGCAGGAAACCCTGCCAATCTCCCCGACATCACCTCATGTCCACGTTCTGTATGCAAGGACGGTGCTTACGCGCCGTCTTTCTTCAGAGCACAGCTTCGGGATTGTCAGACAGGAACGTAAGTATCGGAGGTGACACAAACCGGTCTGGCATTAAATCCGGTAACCGCTTTTTATTTCTTCAGCAACGCAACATCCGGCTCTCGCCTGCCCTAAAAATCCCCGACATTCCGGCAACATCGACGTCCGAGAACAATAAGCCACCTTTCCGGTTTTTCTGCTTTCTGCATTGTCTATCAGGCTTACAACATCAAGCCAGTCTTAATCATCAAGCACCATAACCGCCCGGCTGATTCCGCAAACCATCACTTGATGCTTGAGCAAAAACCTAAGGGTAACCAGCTCACTCCGCAACTGTTTTTCGAAATCATGAGTCTCATACCTGCCTCCCTGATCCTGACCCCATTGAAAAAATCCGCGTCGCATAGAGGTCGTTGAGATTACCGCACCTTGCGGCTGGAAAACAACATCATGGAACCTTGCACTCACAATTCTTGTTTTCAGATTCATGGTGCGCTCACAATTGATGAACCCGCTGCAGGCAGCACCTGCCTGTTTTGACAAATAAACAGACCAGCATCATGAACATCAGATTTTTATGGTATCAGGTCTTCGTTGCTGTATTCTTCTCCGGGGTTATTACCAGCGGCGAACTTGTTGCTGTCAACAGAAACCTGTTGCCTGCGAAAACCGGAATATCTTACAATCCTGCCCAGTCTTTTTCCTTTTCCGGTTCTGACAGAATGCAGCATCGGCTCAAACCTGAAACAAGATTGAACCTCGAAAAGCAATTTGTTGCGCAACATCTCGGATTGAACGCAGATCTGGTTGGCATCGGCGATCGAAAAACACTGGATCTCACGGCTTATGAACTGGGGGATGGTTACAAGGTAAAACTTGATTTCCGGGGAATCAATCTGGTATATGGAACCGGGATATACAGCATGCCGGCAGAAACATCGGCAACAGGCAATCAGGGCAACGTTCATGGGGTACAATTATTTCAAAGCGCAACGCCAATGGATATAACGCTTTCGTTTAAACCCGGTGTCCAGCAGCGGCGTATGTTTCTCATATCACTGGAGGGCTTGTTTGCACATCAGCCAGTGATTTTCAGCTCCGTCACATCGTATCCGGGAAAAATAGAACTCAGCAAAAACCGTCCTTTATCATTTTCCGGCCAGAATACTCTGGGTCATATCGTTATCGATGAACCTCCGGTTACTGCTGAGTATCTGGAAATCGCAATTCATGCCGAATCTTTTATATTTCTTCAGACTATCGATATAACCGCTGTCAATTAGAGCAGCGTATCAAAATACAACCGTCACAGTAATTCACTCTTTTCACTTTCGTCGATTATCAGGGCACCTTGCTGTATTGTCGCAAGAAGCAGGAGCGCAAGGAGGACAGAGTCCCGACATTTCGGAATCAGGATTTCGATCCCGATTCATCGGAACCGACGCGGCAACAGGGCTGAGAAACAAATAAACAGCGTTGTCCATAACAGGATAAATACCGTTTTCTTCATGGCTGTTCAGAATGAATCTCCCTATGCCGTTCATCTGTTCGTTTGCACCAATGACAGGGCAGGAGAACGGAAATCATGTGCAGACGATCACGGCCTGCTCATAAAAGCGGCAATCAAAAAGGCCGTCGATGAAAAAGGATGGAAAGGAAAAGTGAGGGTATCGGCATCAGGCTGCCTGGGGCTCTGCTCAACGGGGCCCAATGTGATGATCTATCCGCAGAAGATATGGTTTTCCGGGGTATCGCCGGATGATGTCGAGAGCATCGTATCGGCAATCGAGCGCATCATCGCAGATGAAGTGTAATACCCGGATGTTCCACGATACCGGAAATTCATTTTGTGCTTCCCGTTTTACCTTGCTACCCAAACTCCTCCGGACTCAGCGCGGATGCTGAAGGTAATATTGCCTGAATTCTTCAGCCGGTGGCCGTTCCGAGTAAATATAGAGCGATATGCCGTTAGGATCCTGAACGGAAAACCCTCTGTCGCCCCACGGATGGTCCTCCAGCGGCACAACGGCCGTGAGCCCTGCTTCGATAAGCCGCAGGTATTCCTGGTCGACATCATCGACAAGAACGTTGTACATGAGTCCGGCGCTGCTGCTCAACTCGTGTTCAGGCTGCTTAGGCGCCATGAATTGCAGTGTGGATGCAGAATTGCCGAATTCGAGGTTCACATACCATCCGCAATCGAAGGTGACTTTCGCACCGAAATATCGGACAAAAAAATCCCTTGTCTCCTCCACCCTGTTCGTGGTGAATGCCACAGATAGTGAATGTGCATGCATAACTGATGTTTTTCTATGAATTGCAGGCTATCCGGCCCGACCCGGCTTACCTTTCCTGGACCTGTACGCGAAATTGAGGTTTCAGAGCATCTCTGTTTCTTCAGAAACCCTGAATCCTTCAGTCCGACAGGTGCCCTGAATATAACCGGCGTCTTGAAACACCGTTGCCAAAGCTGATTACCTGGGGCCATCATACCATCGATTCCGCTGCTCTTCCACAATATATGCCATGGAGATATCGAAAGCTTGCCGAAATCATGTTTTTTTATGGAGGCAGCACCCCCCTTTTCCGGCACCACCCGGTTAACAGTGAACTTCCCCTGTCCGTTTTTCAGAAAAAAGAGCGATCTGTAAATGTTTTCCCTGAATCGGCCCCAGGCTTCGTGGGCGGGTTTTGCATCGAGGGAGAGGGCAAGTTCAGCTCAATTTAATTTTTTCATGCCGCAAATGGAACCAGATGAACTCAGCCAACTCTATAGGCTCTACCTGCCTATTGTTGAAGCAATCATCGAGCAATGGGCAATCGGCAAACCCCCAAACCCATCTCCCTTGAGCAAAACGAACAAGCCGAGCGGTTATTTCAGATTACGGGACTACCTTCTCAGTTACTTGATCACGAACCGGACTTTTCCCGCCGGTGTTCATGCGATGCCCGAAGGAAGGGATGTAAAGGGCAATATCGAACCCTCGTTCCCGGTCGATTTCAACAAAATCCTCAAAGGGTTCAGGCTGCCGCAATAACCGCCGGAGCAGGAACAGAGGGTGATCCGTCCGGAGGGTAAGTCCTCGGCAAGCAGGAAAAGCAGAGAGCCGGATCCCGGCTCTCTGTAAGATATTCAGGGTGATTTCGATGCGTTGTTTCCAGCAGCGGCAGGGCTTATCGATGGTAACCGAGGTTTCGGGCAACCTGACGATACCTGTCCGCCCCGGATTACATCACGATGCGGATCGGAATGCGGCAGTTCCGAGTTTTCTCGCATGATCGCGGATATCGGCAGGCCAGCATTCGATCATCTCAATGAAACGATCGGCATCCCGGGCGAACATAGCCCTCGAGGCCTCTTCGAAGCCGGGCAGGTCGCCTCCCATGGCAGACATGAACCGATAGAGCGATTCCTGCGATGCACGAAGCCTGTCCTGTTCGCTGTTCGCTCTGCGGGCATCCTCGACCAGCTTGCGCAACGCCACCGAAGCTCCTCCGGGCTGACAGTTGAGCCACTCCCAGTGCCGGGGCAGCAGCGTCACCTCCCTCGGGACCACCCCCAGCTTCGGCCGGCCCGGACCCTGACGGGGTTCCGGTTCCGTTCCGGAAGTTTCCGGCACTGAGCCCTGACTGACCGTTTTCCGTTCCAGCCTCTCCACAACATCATCGGCCGAACCGCGAAAATCAATTTCCACAATCTCGCTGCTCTGATCGTCAAAAATCAATACGGTGAGCGCTTCGCCCCGATCGATCAGTTTTTTCACCCCGACGGCAACCTCCCGAAGATCTCCCGACGCGATACAACGCATGCCGTCAAATGCAATGCAACTTCCGCTGTTCTTATTCTTCATCATGACCCATCAATCCAATGTTATCGGTTTGAATAATTTTACCCGGATAAAATAGGATTATTCTGTAAATATGCCAACTTCAATAAAAATGCTGCTTGTTTTACCATTATTTCACCGACCGGTCAGTATCCTCAACCCCTCGCACGCGTTCATGAAAGAAGTCGAATTATCTCACGCGCATGCCTCGCAATTCATCCCAGTGAAGCGGTTTTGAAGCTTTGGGCAGAGGACTTTCCGGAACTTCGCCGACAGACACTCCGTATTCCCAGTCAGGCGGACAGATTGCGATGAACCGGGCAAAACCGCCAAGACCTCCCTGAAATTTCGGAAAACCCATCGCGACGAGCGCCCCGGCTTCAGGCACCTTGTCGAGGTTGGCCACCCCTTCGCCCTGGGTATAGCCGTTCCGGAGCAACCATGCTTCTCCTTCAAGGTCCGGAGAGTCATCCGTATCGAGTGGTTCATGGCCATGAAAGAGGATGTGCCGCTGCTCGTGCAGGAATTTCAGGGCTTCGAGCGATACTCCCGGAAAGGGATGCCGGGTTGCAAGCGATTGGTCCGGCCACTCTCTTGACCAGTCCGAGCGGACGAAAACCACAGAACCCTCGGGAATCCGTCCATGTTCCTCCTCCCATGAAAGAATATCGTCGACAGAAAGGCTGTAGCCCGGATTTCTGGAGACCTGCTCCACGATCGATATGACAACGAGGGGACGAACGGCGAATGTTGGAGGCAGCTCATCGATCGCAGGATACAACGGGTTCCAGTGTGCCGGCGGGTCAAGCTGCGTGCCAAGCTGATCCGTGGCGAGCAGGTAACGGGTGGCTTCGAACCCGTCCTTTGCCCAGTTGTAGGGCGTTCCTTTTAAAGGATTCGATGCAGGGCCGAACGTCGATCTGCCGAATCCGGCCCATACCGGTATCGACGGCGTGATCGTATGCGTCAGATCGACATATCTGGCTTTCCTGAAAACCTGTTCATAGGCCTGCCATAAACGGGAATCCGGATTGGGGGATGATGAAGCGCAACCCGCCAGCATCATGAACCCGAGGATCAGGAAATAACGCATCTGTTTTGTTTTCGGAAAAGATTATCGGGGAACTTGCACCGCTGAGTGGCAATGCCTCGATGCAGAAAAACGGATCGATACACGCTGCCTGAATCCCCTGATCCGGGAATCGCTCAATAAACCTCTCCCAGCAAGCGTCCTCTTCTGATTCACCATGGCCCTGCCTCCGGATGGGTGTCACTGCTTTGTTTCCTCACTTCGCTGGATCACCTGCGTCGTGCAGTGGGCCGCCCCATAGCCGCCGGTCAGGTTGTGGAAGTCCATCCAGACAGCATCCACCCCCGCATCTGCAAGCCGCCTCTTGTAGTCTGCGCTGACACCGTCGATACCCAGAATTTTTTTCCTGCCCAAGGTTAAAAAGTTTATGCCGTACTTCAGCTGATCAGCATTGGTGACAGGTATCAGGGTCATGCCGAGGTCCTTCTCGAGGAATTCCTGGAACGGGATGTCCGATCTGGTTTTGCGGTACGCTCCTCCTTGAAGCTCATAGAGGTCGACCAGTGATTTCTTGGCCGGATCGGCGGCCTTGACGACCCTTCCCGTTCCGTCGCGCTGGCTGATCCGCTCCTCGACGATGACGGCAAGATTCCGGTCGATGATATTGAAATACGTATCCAGGTGCATCTGGTCCTGGTTTTTCCAGGAATCCTTCACGACCGCCACCCGCGGTGTACCGAAGACCTGATGCTCCAGAAGCTGCCGTACAGCCTCGGCATTGGTCCGCAAGCCCTGGCCGATGAGGGCCGTATCGCCGGCCGGAAGGAAATCGCCTCCCTCAAGCCGTGCGGATCCCGTCACTTCATAGATCGGCGTTATCCCCAGCTTCTGATAGGCAAAACGTGCGATCGCTGTCTCGGGCTCCCTCTGGACGGAGTTGAAATGACCGATGACCAGTCCCCTGGCAGTGGTGATGGCCTGATCGCGCATGAAATAGAGGTTCATCAGCGGATCGACCCCGTAAGAGGCTTTCAGGCCCGTATTGTGCGTGCCGGTTGAGGCGAGGGTCACCGACGGCTGCTGCAGGATGATCGACAGGAGTTCCCGGGAATGGAGATTGTCGATAACCTCACGACGGTAAGCCTCCTGGGTCGCGGCCTGTTTCGGCGGCAGAGCCCCCGTACGGTAACGCAGGGTGGTCCTCGCAAGAGAGCGAAGATCATCAAGCGCCCTGCCCGGAACCGGCGCCCCGTTGGCATCCATCGTTCCGGCAAGCAGGATATCGGTCAGCCTGAACACCTTCGCGCCGTTATCGGACATCAGGCAGATGTAGTTCTGGTGCTCACGCCGGGCGCCATCCAGGAAGAATGGTCGCTCGAACAATGCCGCTGCCGGATGGGCCAGGCCGAACAGCACCTCATCCCCGGGTGTATGGACCACCACTGTCCTGGCCTGCTGCCACTCGGCACGGCTGCCGGGAGTGATCGAACCCGCAGGGTACCCCGGGATGCTCTGGCACTGCCGGCCGTTTTCGGGCTGGCTCGCATGCACCTCGAGGGGTGTAGATATCAGGAGGATGGAAAAGGTGACCAAGGCCGGAAGATGGCGCAAAAGACAGGAAATATCGGTCAGGAATTTTTTCATGTAATTGTCTCCTCGTGATACTATGCTTTTCTGTTCGGGGTTTACCTTTTCAATATACGCACGATCCACCATTATTTTGCGCAATGATGCAAGGCGATTACGGGATGTCCCGGAACTTCTTCCGGAACCACTTTACTTTGCAGAAATCAGATGAGTCAGTTATCATGCATATGCATATGCAACGCACAATCCGAGGAACACAATGAAAAGCGCATCTCTGCCGTCACTCCGTGTGGAGCCGGAACTGCGAAAAGCTGCAGAAAAAGTGCTTGAAAATGGCGAAACGTTATCGTCGTTCATCGAGTCGTCGCTGCGGATCGGCATAGAACGGCGACTGCAGCAGAAAGAGTGTATCGCCCGGGGACTGGCATCACGGGACCAGGCAAGAGAGTCGGGTTCGTATTTCGATGCGGAAAACGTGACCGGAGAGCTGAGAACCATGCTTACACAGGCAAAAAAGCAAAAAGCGTGATGTGCCCTTTTTGTTTTACTGTGCCAAATCCCCAAGTCCGACTAACATTTTGTCCCCTTGTCCCCATCGCAAGTTGCTCACTTTCCTCTGTTTTATTAATATATTACGCATCTTTTTCAAACTCATTGAATGACCTCCCGAAGCTCTCATGATGAACCAAAAAAAATATTACTCACTTCCCTGCCCCTGCGGCAGCGGAAATCCATTTGACGAGTGCTGTTTCAGACCAGGCGCTCAGAGATCAGGAAATCCCATGGATGAGGTGATGCTGGCGCTGAAAGAGGCGCAGAAGGATCATCAGTTCAGCTCCATGAAGGATGCTGAGCAATTTATGCAAGAATTCATGATCCGCCGGAATACAACGCCCCGTGATGAATTTGCCGGTTTGTCGCCCTCGCAGATGCGCAGTATTCTCTACACCCCTTTTGGAGCCCCAGACATCGCAACATTTGCTGACGTACTTCCAACGGACCCCTGCTGCACGGCAACATCGCTGTTCAAAGCACTTGCAGAAGCAATCGGCGACAAGGGACTCAAGCCAACCGCTGCAGGCAATCTGCCAAGGAATACCGTTCGCGATATTTCGATAGCCCTGAATGGTACGGATACCTTTGGAAGTGAGCGCTTCAGATACAGGATACAGAAAGAAGCCGATTATTTCGATCTCCAGCTTATCCGGTTTGTGGCCGGTTTTGCCGGTCTCATCAAAAAACACAAGGGCCATTTTATCCTGACCAGAAAGTGCCGGACGATACTTGACCGGCATGGCATGGCCGGTATCTGGCCGGAGCTGTTCAGAGCATATGCAGAAACGTATAATTGGGCCTGTAGCGACGGTTACGGCGCATTGCATTTGCTGCAACATTCATTCCTTTACACACTCTATCTGCTGCACCGGTTCGGCCTGGAAGAACGTGACGGGCTGTTTTATGCCAATGCATTTCTCAGGGCTTTTCCGGCGTTTCTTGATGAAATTTCCCCGATGTACTCAATAAGTCCGGAAGAGATAGCGATATCATCCTATCTGAACCGTGTAATAGACCGGTTCGCAGGATTCTTCGGACTTGCACATGTCGAGAAGTCTGAAAGAAAGTTCGGTGAGAAACGCATCTATAAAATCCGGGCACTGCCGCTGCTCGATCAGGCGATTCACTTTCATATACCATAGATTTCAGACCATACCGGAAAGACTGTCATGGAAATCCAGCTCTCGCATTTTGATATAATACTTGCTCAACCTTTTGCGGTGAAACCCGATGCTGCGGCTGATCTGGCTGATACTCAACCCTTTTTCGAAAAGATTCCTGACTGTACATGATAAAGCGCTTATACGGTGATCCCATAGCTTTTCCTGTTTGTTGGGTTGTACCTTCAAACATAGGGCTATGAGTATTTTTTACGCCAACCAGGGGAATCTTATTTTCCGAAATGTGGGGATTGTTAATTGCCGTTTTTTGGGGATTGTTAACTTCCGATTACACCAATGGCAGATCCGGGATATTCGATGTTAAGCCCTATCTCGACAAAGGGGTATTCACGCAATTGCAGGACCTGTCATATTTCATAAAGGTAAAGCCGTTTTTCTGTGCCATCGTCTGACCGAACGATCAGGATTTGAGTGCAGATACCCTGGCTCATGAATTGAAACAGGTTGAAGCAGCATAGAATCATTCTCTCAACGCTGTTCCGCGCCGAAGCAACAGATGCGCATGATTGCTCATCAGAGCACAGTTTTAGATTACCGTTCCCGTCTTTTCCGCCGCTTTGCCGTTCCGGTTCAGAAAATCCAGCCTCTTTTGCTGCTATTGAACATCGTCACGGGACTTGCCTCCAACGTCGCGGAACTCTCGTGTAGCAAGTTTATGATTTCTGGAACGTCAGCTTACCTGCTTCATTATGTTCTTGACTATTTGCCTGTTAAAGCCGATCTTAAAGAAGCTCATCTACCATGTGTGGAAAGAGTTACGAAGCCGTCCTTCGGGGCGGCTTCAGCTTTTTCTGCTCTTGAGCCGGTGTTATTCTTCCTACTCTTTTTGCAATTTCCTTTTCAGGGATTGCCATATTGAAGGATTGATCTCTGATACTGTTGATCCAAACCAGATTGATTTTCTTGAATGATGACTATCGATGTTGCATTCCTGCAGAAAACACTTTGCAATGCGATGTGCAGCGAGGTGTGCGTCAGGGAAAAAACGCCTGACATTCTGGCTGTGGATACTCCGTTCACGTTTCCTGACGGAGATCAGTATCAGCTGTACATAAAAATATTGCCAGGCGGAATCCTGCGTCTTTCAGATATGGGCCATACTCTCATGCATTTGAGCTATGAACATGATATCGATAAGTTGCGTGAAGGCACGAGA
>JAAXXY010000020.1 GCA_013334225.1 Chlorobiaceae bacterium | reverse complement strand
TTTCGAGGGAAAGTCCGGTTTTCAGGGTCGAAAGCTCCTCCTCCGACATGAACTTCACGACCGGTCCTTTCGGTCCTTCCTCCTTGAACTGGATATAGGCGAGACCTGCCGATCCGAGCTCGCGGGCGCGTTTCTCGGCCTTGTCGTAGAAGAGCCTCGATTCGTTGCCGCGTCCCTTCAGCACGAGCGCTTTCACACAACATCCATCTTTTGTATTGGAAGCGAACACCTTGAAGGAGGAGTTCACGAAAAGCTTCGTGACGTCCTGCATCTCGAGCGGGATGCGCAGGTCCGGCTTGTCTGAGCCGAAACGGTTCATCACATCCCTGAAACTGATCCTCGGGAAAGGCATCTGGGTGATGCGCTTCTGCGACATGTTCTCTACGAGGTGCTGCATGAGCCCCTCGAGGATGGCAAAGAGGTCGTCCTGCTCGATGAAGGCCATTTCCATATCGAGCTGGTAGAATTCGCCGGGACTGCGGTCAGCGCGCGCATCCTCGTCCCTGAAGCAAGGCGCGATCTGGAAATAACGCGGGAAACCCGACACCATGAGCAGCTGCTTGAACTGCTGCGGCGCCTGGGGTAGCGCGTAGAACTTGCCCGGATGCAGGCGGCTCGGCACGAGGAAGTCCCTCGCCCCTTCCGGAGAGCTGGACGTGAGGATAGGCGTCTGTATTTCTATGAATCCCTTGTCCTCGAGGTAGCGGCGGATTGCGCCGGAAATCCTGCTGCGGAATATGATGTTCTGATGGATCTTCTCGCGACGCAGGTCTATGAAACGGTATTTGAGCCTCAGCTCCTCCGAAGTCGGAAGTTCGTCGGCTACCGGGAACGGCAGCGGCTGGGCGTTGCTCTCGATCCTGATATCGCCGAGCACGACCTCTATTTCACCCGAAGCGAGCTTCGGGTTCACGGTTGCCGCACTGCGGCGGACAACTGTTCCCGATACGCATATCACCGATTCGGCATGGAGCTGTTCGGCTTTGCTGAACAGTTGTTCTCGTTCGGGCTGTATGACAAGCTGACAGATACCGGTATGGTCCCTCAGGTCGATGAAAATAAGCCCGCCATGGTCCCGGATCCTGTGCACCCATCCGCCGAGCCGGACTTCGGACTGTTCGAAGGAAGGATTCAGGAGGCCGCAATAGTGTGATCGGAAGCGGTTTGAAAGAGTCTCGGCGCTGTATCCAGCTATATTCATGATAAACTCAGATCCTTTGGCGTTGAAAAATTGAAAACCTGAATATGATGAATTTATATGACTTATAAAACCTCACGGTCAACTCAGTACACGAGTTCCCCGCCGAACTCCCTGATGATGAACCTGACAACTTCGTTCTGCTGCGACAATTCCTGAAAAAGGGTGAAAACATTCTTCTCTTTCGTGCAGGCATCCTTTTCGGCATCGTAACTGATATGCAGCTCCAGAGGTATCTCATAAAACTCCGAGATCTCTTTCTGCAGAAGTTTCTTGTCCTGAAGAAGCTCCTCGTAGGAAAATTTTCGGCAGCATGCAATTTCGACAAGACCATCGGGTGTGCATGCGGCAAGTTCACAGGACTGCAGGTGTGTCGCCATGAAATTCTTCGATTTCTTCGACATGTGCTCGAGGAACTGGTGCCACTCGAGCCTCAGCGATTCGATGGTTACAACGTTTTCTGCCGCTGCGCCCTTCTTTGTTTCATCCGTCCGTGATTGCTGTTTGGGCTTCGTTTTCCTCGGCGATGCGAATCCCGAAAACTTCTTCTGCCAGGAACCGAGATCGAGTTCCCCGGCCTCGGCACGTTTTGCGGGAGCCGGCGGCGGAGCGGGTTTTGAAGGAACGGCGGAAACGACAGAAGCTGCCTGTTCCGGCTGCGTCAGGGGTTTGTCAGGAGCTTTTTTTTTTGTGCCGGCAGGGGATGGTTCTGCAGGTTGTCCGTTCCGGATGACTGGCCCATTTCAACAAGCTTCAAGAGAGCGAGCTCGAAACGGAACTGGTACTCGAACTGGAACTTCAGCTCTTTCTGGGTCTGCAGCAGGAATTCGACCATCTGCATGACGGAAGCGGGCGAAAACTTCGCCGCATCGCGCTGGTACCGTTCGCGAACCGCGTCGGAACGCTCGACGAGACGTGTCGAAGAGAGGTTCTGGACCACCAGCAGGTTCCGGAGATGCTCGATGAGCTTTTCAAGAAAATCCTGCTCATCGTAACCGTTCTGTATCACGAACTGGGCGACATCGAGCATTTTCGACGGGTCCTTGGAATAAACGGCATCGGTGACGGCGAACATGTGATCGTCGTCGATGTAGTTCAGCAGTTCCGCTACGCCGCGATAAGTTATACTGCCTCCCTGATCGTTTTCGGCGGAAAAAGCGATAACCTGGTCGAGTATGCTCTGGGCATCGCGCATCGAACCCTGCGCTTTCCGTCCGACAAGCTGAAGCGCATCGTCTTCCACAAGGATACCTTCGGCCTCACATATGGATTTGAGCTGCTTCTGTATATCCGGCAGAGGAATCCGCTTGAAGTTGAAACGCTGGCACCGGGATGCAATGGTGGCGGGTATCTTGTGCAGTTCAGTGGTCGCGAATATGAAGATGGCATGCGGCGGCGGCTCCTCGAGCGTCTTCAGGAAGGCATTGAATGCCGCGATCGAGAGCATATGAACCTCGTCGATGATATAGACCCTGTACTTTCCCTTCTGGGGACCGTAGCGGACGTTTTCCCGGAGCGTGCGGATGTCGTCGACACTGTTGTTCGACGCCGCATCGAATTCCGCAATATTGAGGCTCGTGCCGGCATCGAAATCACGGCAGCTTTCGCACTCTCCGCAAGGCTCGGTAACCTGCTGCAGGTATTCGGGGTCCTCGATCATCCGGCGGCAGTTCACCGCCTTGGCGAACACCCTGGCAGCCGTGGTTTTGCCGACCCCCCTCAAACCTGAAAAAATATATCCATGCCCGAGCCTGCCCAGCCGGAGCGAATTCTGTATCGTCCGGGTGATGTGCTCCTGCGCGGTTATATCGGCAAATTTGACCGGCCTGTATTTCCTCGCTATTACCTGATAGGTCATGAATCCTCTTTGTTAATATCCTCGAGCAGTCCGGCAACCGGCATGTCCATGCTGTTTTTCAGGCACTCCGTCACCCTGCCGTATATCGTATCGAAATGTACACTCTTTCCCGCTGAAACCATGACACTGTTTTCCTCTCCTGCAGCGAAACCCGGCGGGATGATCGAGTAAAGTTCGTACAGGGTCAGTCTGTGCAGGTCCCTGCTGACGGCAACTTCCCCGTTCGCCGTCGTGTGAACGATCTTGTTCTGAAGCAGAATATCGACAATTTTTCTCAAAACGGAAGGGTTCGAGCCCCGGATCGATTTCACCATTTTTTTCATATTCACCGGCTGGCCGCTGTTCTGTGCGCTCCAGATGAACCCGAGTACCGGAAGCAGCAACGAAACCCCTTCGAACGGATCGAATGCATCCTCGACGCTGCTTACCGGCTTCAACGCACCGATACAGAAAACAAATTCCGCGCCGGTCAGAACAACCACCCATCCGAGATAGATCCAGAAAAAAAACATGGGAATGACCGACAATGCCCCATAAATATGCTGAAAGGTGCCGATATAGGAGATATAAAACACAAACCATTTTTTTGAAAGTTCGAACAGCACCGCTGCAACGAGAGCCCCTGTCAGGGCATGGGTAAACCTGACCCGCCGGTTGGGAACAAGCATGTAGAGCAGGAAAAAGGCAACGATGGAATTCAGAAAAGGGATGTAGGAGAAAAATCGTGCTTTCAGGGCCATCAGCGGCCCTTCGGTAAACACGGTATACCAGACATAGGAGCTCGCGGCAAGGCTGCTCGCTATCAGTACCGGACCGAGCGTGAGCACCGTCCAGTAAAGGGTGAATGCCTGGATGAATTTGCGGGGAGCATGCACTTCCCAGATGTCGTTGAGAACCTGATCGACGGTGGAGATCAGGAAAAGCGCGATGACAAACAGAAAGAAACCGCCGATGATCGGCACATTCGCCGTCTTGCCGATAAAATCCGTCAGATAGAAGTTCAGGACATTCCCGGAACCCGGCAGGAAGTTCTGGACGAGAAATTCCCTGATATAGCTTTTGAGGGGAGCGAATACCGTAAAAACATTCAGGATCGAAAGAATAACGGCAAGGATCGGTACAATCGAAAGAAATGTCTGGAAAGCGAGAGAACCCGCACTGAGAAATATCCTGTCGCGGGTGAAGTTTTTCCAGAAAAACGGAATGAAGGCTCGAAAGTATTGTACGATATCGGAAGAGTCACGAATAAAAGAAACTCCCGGTTTTCTCTCTGTATCTTCCATCAGTTGCACCTCGACTTGAACCGTTGGATATTCATCAGACAATCAGGCATCGACAGTACCAGCCGAAAGTTCCGCCGCAACAGGATTCTTTCCCGTGAACCTTACGCGTAACATAAGCAGCAAACCCGTTGCAAAAAAAAACAGCAGCGAAGCGAGGGCCGCTTTCTGGCTGCCCGCGTAAGATGAAACCATCCCGAATACAAGCGGACCTGCAATTGCCGAAGCTTTGCCGAAGGTGCCGTCGTAAAAGCCGAAAAACTCGGTCACATGTTCTTTCGGGGTAAGCTGCGTCATCATTGATCGCGAAGCGGCCTGCGATGACCCCATGGACATGCCCGCCAGCATGCCCGTATAGAAAAACATCTGCTTGCTGCCGGTGAAAATCGCTGCGATGATGACGACAAACCAGATCCCGAGGGTAATGATGATGGTTCTCTTCGGTCCGATCCTGTCCGTTACGAAACCGAATATGACCGAGCCGGCGATGGCGGTGGTCTGGACCGTCATGAAAAATATAATCAGCTCCCCTGTCGTAAATCCGAGGGTGTTCTGGGCATAAATCGACGAAAAAGCGATAACGGTGAGTATGGCATCGTTATAGAAAAAGAACGCGAGCAGAAAACGGGAGAGGTCAGGGTACTGCATGATATGCCGGATCGTATACCAGACCTCGCTGAATGACCTGACAAGGATTGTCGCTCCACCCCTTCCTGAATCCCGCATGCCTTGCCTTCCCTTGTTTGCGCGATCGGCATTTCCGGGACGCTCTTCGCCCTGAACTCGGCCTCTGTCCCGAAGAAAGAGAAAAAGCGGCAGGGAAAAGAGTGCGAAGAAAAGCGCCGAAACCATGATGACCGTCTGGATATTGGCAATGTTTTCGACATTGATTCCCTTCCCGAGCAATGGCTTTATGAGCAGCAGGATCGCGAAAGCTCCCAGATAACCCGTCGCGAACCCAAAGCCGGAGATCCTGCCGACCTGTTCGGGCGGTGCGATATCCTTGAGGTAAGCGTCATAAAAAACAAGCCCGCCTTCGAAACCCATGTTGGCAAGAATGAAGAGGGCCGCCGCCCAGAACACGGTGCCCGGCCCCGAGTGTGAAAGAAAAGCTGTCGCGATTACCGATACAAGGGTAAAGAGAAAAAGAAATTTCTTGCGTTTTCCCGAATAATCGGCCTCGGCGCCGAGAACGGGAGAAACGAGCGCTACCAGAAGCATGGAAAGACTGACGCTGGAACCCCAAAAAGCATCGCCGGAGGGATCGCCATTGCAGATGACGTTCTTGAAGAAAAGGGGAAAAACGAACGTAACCATGACAACACTGAAGGAAGTGTTTGCGAAGTCAAAAAGCAGCCATGAAAACACTTTGAGCTTCGAGGTCACGATCTATGCCGGTTTATGTAACAGTTAAAATATGCACCTGCCGTTTACAGGGCGGCAAGGTGCATGTAAAGGGACTCGAACATTCTTCTGCCGTCTTCTGAACCCAGCGATTTTTCGCTCGCTCTTTCGGGATGGGGCATAAGGCCGAGCACATTCCCCTGTCTGTTCACAATGCCCGCAATATTGAAGAGGGAACCGTTCGGGTTCGTTTCATCGGTTACAAGGCCCTCGGCGTCGGAATATCTGAAAACGATCTGGTTATGCTCCTCGAGGCTATTGAGCACTTCCGTGGGTGCGAAATAGTTGCCTTCGCCGTGTGCGATGGGAACCCTCAGCACTTCATCCTGCCGGTAGAGGGAGGTGAATATCGTGGAAGGGTTGACGGTCTTGATGCAGGTCTGGCAGCAGAGAAATTTCTTGTCCCTGTTACGTGAAAGAGCGCCTTCCAGAAGACCGCTTTCAAGGAGGACCTGAAAGCCGTTGCAGATACCGAGCACGGGAAAACCTTTATTGGCGAATTCGATCACTTCCTTCATGATAGGAGAAAACCTTGCTATTGCACCGGCACGAAGGTAATCACCGTATGAAAATCCCCCGGGAAGCAGAATAGCCTTTGCACCCTGGAGATCATGATCGTTATGCCAGAGCATGACCGGTTTGAACCCTTTCGTGTTTGCAACAGCATACTCCGTGTCATGATCACAGTTTGAACCTGGAAAAACAACGACACCTACAGTTATATCAGCCATGGTTGCGTGATATTTAATTGATTTTTTCCAGTTCGAGTAAGTAATTTTCCATAACGGGGTTCGATAACAGCTTCTGGCAGATCTCGTTGCCAATCCGTTCCGCCTGAGCCTTATCTTCTTCGTTTATGGTAACTTCGATATACTTGCCGATCCTTGCAGATTCGACCGTCCGGTAGCCAAGATTTTTCAATGCGTGCTCGACGGCTTTTCCCTGGACATCGAGGATCGACTGGCGAAGGGTAACCTTTATTTTAGCTGTATAAGCCATACGCGTTTGTTATTGATTTGAATGAAATCAGGTCTGCAGCTGGCGATACACCAGAGTAATCGAACGTACAATACCGAGCAGAATATACAACAACATGGCAAGAAAAAAAGCCTTTGCATGAAAGAGAAGCACGCAGAATACTGCACCGATATAAAAAATCATCTGTAACGGATGGCGCCGGAAGGAATCAAGGGTCGGCTTCGGGAGAGCATCATAGTTTACCTTGCTGACCATGAGCAGGGAAAGAGTTGTCGACAGCCATGCGAGGAAGAAGGTCATGGTTTTTTCGGGCAGGAACGAATCGGCTTTCATCCAGAGAATGAACCCCGCGACAGTGAGTGCCTGGGCAGGGGTGGGCAGTCCGGAAAACGACTCTTTCCGGTAACCGATCACGCTGATATTGAACCGTGCAAGCCTGAGCCCGCTGCCGATAACCAGTATCGAACTGATAAAAATTCCGGCATTGCCCGGCAGCCCTTCGAGACCGAACTTGTAGACAAGATAAGCCGGAGCCGCACCGAAGGAAACAAGATCGGAAAGGGAGTCGAGCTCGAAGCCGAAATCGGAAGTACCATTCATGATCCTCGCGATAAAACCGTCGATCGTATCAAAAAAAGCCGCAAGAATGATCAGCCAGCATGCCGTGACAAAATTCCCCTCACCGGACATGACAATGGATACATAACCGCAGACCATATTCATGACGGTAAAGACCGAAGGCACGAAAGAACGGGAAACAAACGGAAACAACAGCGACCTGTCAGAACCGCTGTTCTTTAAAAAAGGTGGATATCTTTTTTGTGCTTTTTTTTTGCCGGAACCATTCATAACAAGAAAGATAGTTGAACCGTCATCGGAAAATATCCATTCAATCAGCCGGACTTATCTATTACTGTAAAATTTCAAAGTACGATCTTTTGAAAAGCTTTTAAACTGAAAACTGCATACCGTCAGTAGCTTTCTTCAGATGATGGAAAACTCCTTTCCCTGACATCCTGCACATACTGTCTGGCGGCATTTTCAATAATCGTGTTCAGATCGGCATACCGGCGGACGAACCGGGGATGGAACTCCCGGTTCAGGCCGAGAATGTCGTTGATGACGAGCACCTGTCCGTCGCATTCAACTCCTGCGCCAATCCCGATCGTGGGAATGGTGAGTGAGCTGGTTACTTCAGCGGCAAGGTCCGTCGGAATTTTTTCAAGCACAACAGCAAACGCACCGGCCTCTTCGACAATACGCGCATCCTCGAGAAGCTGTTCCGCCTCACGCTCTTCCCTGGCCCTCACCTTGTAGCTTCCGTACTTGTATATCGACTGCGGCATCAGCCCCAGATGTCCCATGACCGGGATGCCGACATCGGTTATCCGCTTGATGGTTTCGGCTATGACCCTCCCTCCTTCAAGCTTTACGGCATCGCATTCGTGCTCTTTCATGATTTTTCCCGCGTTGCGCAATGCCTCCTCGCCGGAAAGCTGGTAACTCATGAACGGCATATCGATAACCACCATCGCCCTGCTTGTCTCGGCCTGAACGCCCCTGACGACAGCTTTCGCATGATAGATCATCTCTTCGATCGTGATCGGCAGCGTGGTGTTGTGGCCTGAAAATACATTGCTCGCCGAGTCACCGACAAGGATGACATCGACACCGGCCCGGTCGAGAATTCTCGCCATGGTGTAGTCGTATGCCGTCAGCACCGATATCTTTTCACCATTCTGCTTCATGTCGAGCAGTCTCCGTGTCGTTACATGGGCTGCCTTCTGAGCGTTACTGTTCATGGTTTTTCCTGCTTAATGAATAAAATTTTCCCTGGCATCGAGGATATCTTTCAGTTCGCCGGGCTGAAGCACGATGACCTCGCATCCGGAGTGCTCTCCCAGTGCACAGAGCATGAGTTCCGCCAGGCGGTTGTATTCAGGAACATAGCCAAGGATTTCTTCGAGCGATATGGCTTTCCGTTCCATTTCCTCACCGATTTCCCTGCATTCATCCTCTTCTGTAACCGCGACAAGGCTGCCGAGCTCCTTGTGACGTCCGGTAAGGGGAAGCGATCCATGCTGAAGAAGCACATTCCGGCTCCTTCGCTGCGCCGAACCCACAAGTTTCCGTCCCTCGACCTGAAGTTCATATTTCGCCGAAGCCGTGAAACAGCTCACCGATCCCGCAAGACCGGCCCCTTTCTGTTCCGAGAGGGTCGAACGGCAGAAACCCGCATGAATGCCGAGCCCTTCGAGCGCCAGACGAATAACCTCGTGCACCATCCGGTACAGTTCGGCATTCTGTGCCGGAGAGTCGGCAAAGAAGCTGTAGGTGAATTCGTCAGCATGGAAAACCGCCCTGCCTCCGGTAGGCCGCCTGACGATGTCGATACCTGCAGAAACGCATTTGCCGGCGTCAATCGCTGAACTGTCCTGGTTGTAGCCAAGTGTCACGGCAAAGGGATGCCAGGCATAAAATCGCCAGAGAGAACTCCCGCTGTCATATTTTTTCTGAAATCGACCTTCAAGAAATGCGTTCATCAGCTGCCGGTCGAGCGCCATATTTTCTTCGCCGCTGCCGAATCCCGTATCTACACAGTATACTTTTGAAAAAAAGCTGTTCAAAACTTACACTCTCCTGAAAAACTGCATGCAGACCATGTCACATCGTTTCGTTCCATCGTTAAGACAGATTCCCCTGTAAATTAAACCTGTGGACCCGATATCTGTTTTCATCTGTCTGTTAAGATAGCTGAAAAGCATATGTCAACAAAAAAAGAGAAGATAAATCAGGGCCCTCCCTTCCCGCACTGCCTGAAAGGCGACCCATTGCAACCTCAGCAACAGGAACCATGATGAATTTCCTGTTTTTTTGTTCCATACTTTGTTTGTGACCTCCCATACCGGTATTTTCCCTTTCGAACAGTACCGCAAATTTCTACCCTGCTGGCTTCATGGAAAAAACCGAAAAACATATTCTCGAATCGTTCCGCCACATTGCCGTTGTAGGAATTTCAGCAAAAACAGACCGCCCAAGCAATTTCGTGGCCTTGTACATGATGGAGCATGGATATAGCATTTATCCGGTCAATCCCGGGCTCAAGGAAGTTTTCGGCCTTGCCTGTCACGCATCCCTTCTCTCCATGCCCGAAGAAGTACAGAAAAAAATCGAGATCGTCAATATTTTCCGCAAACCGGCAGATGTGCCGCCAATTGTCGATGAAGCGATCGAGATCGGTGCAAAAGCCATCTGGATGCAGCTCGGAATAGCTAATGAAACGGCTGCTGAAAAAGCCCGCAGGGCCGGGCTTCTGGTAGTCGAAAACCGCTGTATCGCCGTTGAACACCGGCAGCTGTTCAGATAAAAAAGTCATTTATTCAACTGTCACAAAAACAATTATGCCGATCACATCTGTCGCTCTCATCTTCGGAGGCAGGTCTGCTGAACATGAAATATCGATCATCTCTGCAAAATCCATTGCAGGCAATATCGACAAGGAGCGATACGGTGTCACTCCCCTCTATATTTCACATGACGGAACATGGTACCTTGACGGGATAGCCCGCGACATTCTCAACTTCGACCTTGCAGCAATTCTCAGAAACGCATCTCTTGAAAAAGCCTCCTCGACAATAAAGGAAATGGTCAGGAAAGCCGGTCAGCAGCCTTTCGACAACGACTTCAGATCTGCGGGCATCGATGTAGCTTTTCCGGCGCTTCACGGCTCCTATGGTGAAGACGGAAGGATACAGGGTTTTCTTGACACCTGCGGCATACCCTACACAGGGTGCGGCGTGCTCGCGTCAGCTCTGACCATGGACAAAGCACTTACAAAACTCTGCGTTGCCGATGCAGGGATCGATGTCGCGCCTTCGATCACGTTTTTCACTGCCGATTACCATACCGATCCCCAGACGGTTGCAGCCGGGATCGAAGAGAAATTTGCTTACCCGTTTTTTGTAAAACCCTCAAGCCTCGGTTCTTCGGTAGGAATTTCAAAAGTAAATCATTCCGGTGAACTTTCTGCAGCACTTGAAACCGCATGTTCTCTCGATACAAAAGTGCTGGTGGAAAAGGCGATAACAGGCAGGGAAATCGAAATAGCCGTTCTCGGCAACGATAACCCTGTCGCTTCCGTATGCGGAGAAATTGAACCGGGCAGTGATTTTTACGATTACCAGGATAAATACATCGACAACAAGGCAAAGCTCTTCATACCTGCCAGAATTCCTGAAGAACTGCAGGAAAAGGTCAGGAGAACCGCACTCAAGGCATATAAAGCCCTCGGATGCCGGGGTATGTCGAGAATAGACTTCTTCGTCGACGAAAAAACAGGATCGGTCGTGCTCAATGAAGTGAACACGATTCCGGGATTCACCGACATCAGCATGTTCCCTATGCTGATGGAAGCATCGGGCACAGGTTTCAGGGAGCTGACTGACCGGCTGCTGCAGCTTGCACTTGAAACAGGCAGGTAATCTCGATATCTTACGAAGAGAACCGTGACGGGCATGGCACTTCCCCGCCTGACACAGAAACGGACAATGACGTGATAAAACAACCGCACCATTTTTTCAACGAGGTATCGAAGGATATAAACAACGCTGATTTCCAGAGGGGGCTTGACCGCCTGAAACCCTTTTCCGGTCTTTTTTCAGACTCCTATCTTTTCAACCTGCTTTATGCGAAAGCTCTGAAAGGTCTGAAAAAATATTCCCTCGCTTCTGAATATTACAGAAAATGCTGTGACATCGCGCCATCAAACCAGGTGGCATGGAAAGAGCTGGTCCAGTTGCAGACAGCGATCTTCCCGGAAGCTGGTGAAAATTTCCTGGAGCTCTTCGATCCGGTAACGGATGAGCTGGAAAAACTCACCGAAGCCCTGTCGAATTTCGAGCCCGTCAAATCAACGGAAACCGCCGATCCCACCCCGCTCGCCGATCAGAAGAGGCCATTTCCAGACGACATGACCATTGCTGTCCCCACAGAGAGCCTTGCAATGCTCTTTACGAAACAGGGGGCCTACCAGAAAGCGATCAATGTCTATTCTCTTCTCATCAGCCTCAAGCCCCAGAACGCTGAACAATACCGGAAAGAAATCGATTCGCTGCATACCTTCCTTTAGAGTACCACTCTTCCAAAGGAACCATTCCTCCCCGCCAACTGTTCAATGAACAAGACAAAACAGGGTTAAAGTCATTATATTGTTGTTCTGGCGGGAGTAAACAATCCGGCTGTCAATTTAAACGGTTGAGATATCCTTATTTTGGGTTCATGGTTACGTTCATATCTTTGTATTGCCGCGTTTTTTTTCTTTTTCCCGACAATTGGCGCAACAGCGCAGGAATCCGGTAAAAAGCTCTCTCTTTCCGATTGCATTTCGATCGCTCTTGAACAGGCTACCGCTGCGAAAAAAGCCGGATACAACCTCAAGCTCCAGGGAGCGGATGTCCTGAGAAGTTACGGTAACTTCCTGCCGAAGGTATCGGTTTCCGCCGCTTACTCTCCCTATGCCCTGAACCGGACCTATACCCAGTACAATTACGGAGATATCGCCCGCATCAGAACAGAAAGCGAGTCGATAGACCTCACCCTGACGACATCGCTCAACCTTTTCAACGGCTTCCGGGACTTCGCATCTCTCCAGTCTGCCCTGAACAGGCGTGATGCCGCTGAATTTTCTCTCGCCAGGGCCCGGCAGACCATCGCTTACGATGTCACCCAGGCATACTTCCAGGTTCTTATGAACCGTGAACTGCTCGTTATCGCCAGGGAAAACCTGCTGACATCGAGAGACCAGCTTACCCTGACCGACCGGCAGTTTCAGATCGGGCTGAAGTCGATAACTGACCTCAATCAGCAGCAGGCCGATACGGCGGAAAGCGCCCTAAACGTCATCAAGTCGGAAACACGCATGCAGCGAAGCATGCTCGAACTCCTTCGCCGCCTGCAGATCGATCCTCAGACAAAGATATCCCTTGAACCCTCCCCGGAAGAAATAAAAGGTCCTGTTTCATCAAAGCTCGATATCGACAGTCTGGCAACACTTGCACTCGAAAGACGGAACGACCTGAAAAGCAGGGATCATGAAGCAAATGCGGCAAAATGGCAGATCACCCAGGCAAGGGCATCCTGGCTCCCGCGTCTCGACCTCAACTTTTCCGTCACCACCGGAGGAACCGGCTATATCCGTCAATCGATCAACGGCAGCCAGGAAACAGAGTATGCATTTCCTCCTCTCTCCGATCAGCTTGGCAATTCAATCGGATACTCTGTGGCATTGAACCTGAGCTGGTCTCTTTTTGACGGCTTTCAGACCCGTTACAACGTCGAAGCTGCAAAAATCAGCCACATCAATCAGCGTCTCGATTATCAGGACCTTCAAAACAATATCCTGATCGATCTCAGGCAGGTTGCGGGAGACTACAACGCAGCTTTCACTGAAATAGAAACCGCAAAAGTAAGGTTGAAAGCGGCAGAATCGGCTTTCGCCGGCATAAAGCGGAAATACGAACTTGGAGCGGCGGGATTTGTCGAGCTCAGCACTGCACGAGCGGCCCTTTTCAATGCACGTTCAGGCCTTGCTCAGGCAAACTTCAACCTGTTGCTTCAGAAAAACATACTCGATTTCACTACCGGAAACCTTTCCGTTCAATAATCCTGAACACGGCCTAAAGCCCCGATGAAAAAAAAGCAGCCCTTCATAAAAAGAAAATCCACCCTGATCACCGCAGCAGTTTTTCTCATTGCTGCAACGTCGATCATTCTGTTCCTCAGGTTCAGGGAAAAACCTGTCGAGGTCACGACCGAAAAAGCATTCAGGAAAGAGGTCGTGCACATCGTTACCGCGACAGGCAAAATAGAGCCGGAGACTGTCGTGAACATCGCACCGGACGTATCCGGAGAGATCATCGAACTGCCTGTACATGACGGCCAGAACGTCAGGAAAGGAGACCTTCTGTTCAAAATCCAGCCTGACATCTACATCAACCAGGTCCGCCAGAGCCTCGCCCAGCTGAACGCCTCAAAGGCACAAAACCTCGAAGCAAAATCGAGGAAACTGAAGGCGGAAGACGATTTCCGCAAAGCATCCCTGCTTTACAAGGAAAAACTGATCTCCCAGACCGACTACCTTGCTTCGAAAACCAACTCGGAAGCGGCCCGGGCAAGTTATGAAGCCTCGTTGCACGCTATCGAACAGAACAGAAGCCTCCTCGACCAGAACCAGGAAAAACTCGATAAAACCGTCATAAAGGCGCCGATCGACGGTTCCGTCATCGTGCTGAACAACAAACTCGGAGAACGCGTCGTCGGTGTCGGCATGTTCCCCGGCACCGATGTGATGCGAATAGCGAATCTCGACAGCATGCAGGTTGTCGTCGAAGTCAACGAAAACGATATCGTGAATGTGAGGTCCGGCAATCCGGTCAGTATCAAGGTCGATGCTTACGGAGACATGGTTTTCAAGGGTATCGTCCGCGAGATTTCCAATTCCGCGATTTCCAAGGCGGCAGGCACCCAGGAAGAGGTGACCAATTTTTCGGTCAAGATCCGCATCTTCAACCATGAACGGCTGCTGAAACCGGGCATGAGCGGAACTGCAGATATTGAATCCCAGCGCATACCCAGCGCACTTGTCGTACCGATCCAGAGCGTTACCGTCAGAAGCGCACGCAAAGATACCGCTGTTGAAAAAGCCGAAAAACCCGGAGTAACCATCGTATCCCAGACAAGGGAAACCGAAAGCCCGCAAGGCGTTTTCATCGTGAAGTCAGGTAAAACGTATTTCAGTCCTGTAAAAACCGGTACGACCGACAATACCCATATCATTGTAACCTCAGGTGTAAAAGAGGGGGACGAAGTGGTTTCCGGAAGCTACTCGGCCATAACGAACCAGCTCAGTGACGGCCGCAGCGTCAGGGTACAGAAAAAATAGGGGGCAGCATCATGCAGAAACCTCCGGTCATCATCATGAAAGAACTCTGCAAGTTCTATGAAATGGGCGATCAGGTCGTCCGGGCCCTCGATTCCATCAATCTCGATTTCAGGAAGAACGACTATGCCGCGATCATGGGACCTTCCGGAAGCGGGAAATCAACTCTCATGAATATCATCGGATGCCTCGACACCCCGACTTCGGGCAGTTATGAACTGAACGGCCAGAACGTTGCGGAAATGAATGACGATGAGCTGGCCCTTGCGAGAAACAGGGAAATCGGGTTCGTATTCCAGACCTTCAACCTGCTCCCCCGGCTGAACTGCCTTCGCAATGTCGAACTGCCGCTGATCTATGCAGGGGTATCTCCGGAAGAACGGGATGAGCGTGCTGCGGAAGCGCTCAGGAAAGTCGGACTCGGCGACCGGATGACACACAAGCCGTCCGAACTTTCCGGCGGGCAGATCCAGCGTGTGGCGATTGCAAGAGCGCTTATCAACAAGCCTTCGATCATTCTTGCCGACGAACCGACCGGCAACCTCGACACCGCAACCAGCCACGACATCATGAATATCTTCGGCACGCTTTCCGAAGCCGGTAACACCATCATCCTCATCACGCACGAGGAGGATATCGCACGATATACTAAACGGATCATCAGGCTCAGGGACGGAAAAATAGAAAGCGACTCGCGGAAATGAAAGTGCCCTTCCGACAATTCCGGTATGAATCCGTCGAAAGCCTGAAAATGGCTCTCTTCCAGATCAAGGCCAACAAGACGAGGTCTTTTCTCACCGCCCTCGGTGTCATCATCGGGATCGTATCCATCACCATGATGGGCACGGCGATAAACGGCATCGACCTTGGATTCGAAAAAAGCCTTTCCATGCTCGGCTATGATGTCATCTATGTTCAGAAAACCTCATGGAGCACCATGGGGCAATGGTGGCGATACCGGAACCGGCCGGACCTGAAAACCCTGTATGCCGAACAGATCAACCGGATCATCGCAGACAACCCCCGTTCGGAGCTGCTCCTTGCCGTTCCTCAGATTTCCACCTACCAGGCCTCCGCCAGGTACCATGACCGGATACTCGAACAGGTTTTCGCTCTCGGCACTAACGGCGACTACCCGGCGACTGCCTCCGGTACCCTTGCGACCGGCCGGTTCTTCACGCCCGGAGAGTCTGCAGGCGACGAAATGGTGGGAGTGATCGGGGACGATGTCGCATCGGGCCTCTTTCCGAACGAACCGGCCGTCGGAAAATCGATCCAGATCAGAAACCACAGGATCCGTATCATCGGGACATACAGAAAACAGGGAAAATTCCTCGGCCTTTTCAGCTTCGACAATCAGATCATCATGCCGGTCGGCGCTTTTCAGAAAATTTACGGGAAAGAGATGTTCATCACCATCAGGGTGAAAATCAGGGAGCAGCAGAGGGTCGAGGAAGCAAAGGAGGAACTGCTCGGAATCATGCGGAATATCCGCCGCCTCCCGCCGGGAAAGGAAATGGATTTCTCCATCAACGAACAGAAAGCTTTCAAGAGCCAGCTCGATCCGATCAAGAACGGCATCGCGATTGCAGGTATTTTCATTACCGGAATGTCGCTGTTCGTCGGGGCGATAGGCATCATGAACATCACCTTCGTGAGCGTGAAGGAGCGCACACGGGAAATCGGCCTGCGAAAAGCGCTCGGAGCAAGAAGACAGACCATACTGCTTCAGTTTCTCATCGAATCGGTCATGATCTGCCTGATCGGCGGTTTTGTCGGGCTCCTGACTTCAATTTTAATAACCTTCGCCATCGAGAAGGTCGTACCGGATTTTCCGGTCAGGTTCTCCCCCGACCTTGTCTTTGCAAGCCTCGGCATTTCTGTCATAACCGGCATCATCTCCGGCCTCGCCCCGGCCATCTCAGCTTCGAGGCTCGAACCGGCGGACTCGCTGCGATATGAATAGGAGGAACCATGAAGCTCCGTGAAACCATCACCCAGGCACTTTCCTCCCTGTCGGTCAACAGGCTCCGGTCACTGCTCACGATCATGGGAGTTGCCGTCGGCGTCTTTTCCATCATCGGCGTCATGACCGCCCTCGATGCGATCGACAAAAGCGTGGAAACCGGTCTTACCAGCCTCGGAGCCAATACCTTCCAGATCCAGAAGTTTCCGCCCACGGTTTTCGGAAGCGGACATTCGAGAAATTTCTATGCAAACCGAAAGGATATCACATACCAGCAGGCGCTCCTGTTCAGGAAAAGCATGGAAAAGAGTGCACGAACGATCGGCTTGATCATTACAAGCATGGGCAACCGTGCAAAATATGCCGGAATCGACACCAATCCTGACGTGACCCTTACAGGAGGGGATGAAAATTTCTCCGCAGCGAACGGCTACAATGTAACAGCCGGCAGAAACCTGTCGGAAAGCGATATCCGGTATGCAAGAAACGCGGCCCTGATCGGCAGCGAACTCAAGGAGACGCTTTTTCCCGCAAGAGAAAATCCAGTCGACAAATCCATCAAGGTGAACGGTGAGGTCTATACCGTTATCGGAGTTTTCGAGAAGAAAGGTGCGGCTTTCGGGCAGAGCCAGGACAATTTCCTGCTGATCCCGATCACCCGCTACCTTGACCATGTAAACGAAAAAAGCAGCATCGCGATAACAGTTGAAGCGCTTTCCCGCAAGGATTATCCTCATGCCCTCGACCGAGCGATCGGTGCAATGCGGATCGTACGCGGTCTCGGTGTGAAGGACCCCAACGATTTCGAGATCAGGACAAATGAATCGCTGATCGACTCGTTCAAGGATATAAAAAGCGCCATCAGTTCGGGAGCGTTCATAATCAGTTTCATGTCCCTGCTCACTGCGGGAGTCGGTATCATGAACATCATGCTGGTAAGCGTGACGGAACGTACCAGAGAAATCGGCATCCGCAAATCCGTCGGCGCACCTCGGAAAAGCATACTGCGCCAGTTCCTTCTCGAAGCGCTTTTCCTTTCGCTGGCCGGCGGCCTCATAGGTATTTTTGTTGGTATCACGGCAGGCAACATCGTAGCCCTGAAATTCAATCTCCCCCCTATCTTCCCCTGGGTCTGGATAACCGTGTCGATGATCGTCTGTTCATGTATCGGGATGGCTTTCGGGATCTTTCCAGCCTGGAAAGCCGCCAACCTCGATCCGGTCGAAGCCCTCAGGCCAAAATGATATTTGCCTGGATGACCGTTTCAGGCAATTCCGGGGATGTCAAGCAATCTCCGGGCAAAAGTCGTAACATGGTGCATCATGGCCGGTTCAAGAGCTGCGAACGCTTCAAGATCCTTCCCGATGGTTGAGTGTTCCCGGAAGGAACAGTCGGCTTTCTCCCAGGCTGGAAGCACCTGTTCTTCAATCCATTTCCAGCGGTGGACCGGATCGGTCACGCTCTTTGCGCCGGTAAGGGTTTCCAGATAACCGGCATGGGTGGAAAATGACGGCTTGGAAGCGGGTTCAGAAAAATCAAGCTCGCTTCCGAAAGAAACGACAACTTTGCCGATCGGACTGATCGCATCGAATATCGGCTGGAGCGTCCTGATCTGTTCATGCTTCAACAGCAGGACATTTCCTTCGCGGATCATACTCCTTGCTTCTTCTTCACCCCCGGTTTCCAGAAGTATGCGGGAACCCTGATCGATCCTCCTGAAACCCTCGAGCATGTACTCCTCTTCCTCCGGACCGCAGTTCCGCTCGATCCCGGCGATCCCCTCCTCGAGGTATGCCGCATGAGCCCAGGCGATATCGTAAAAGATGCCGTTGTTGCCACGCCTGATTTCATCGAGATCGGCAAGCAGCAGTTGCCGGGCGGCAAAGGAATGCATCATCGAAGGTATGTACAGAAGCGTGTTGACTGCCTGCCGGAACAGTTTTCCCGGATCGAGCGAAAAACCTTCTTCACCGGACTCATCACGCCTGCTGAAACCTCCGGGGGTATGCATGAGCTCGGCAACGGCAAGAGCGAGGCCGACCTGTCTGGACGCAAACGCCGCCATGCCCGCCCATTTGAAAAGGTCCGGCTTCTGCAGGTACCATGAAGCATATTGCGCCGTGATCACCCTGTTGCGGTCGACTATCCTGTTTTTCGGCGGAAGGTGTGATTCAACCTCTTCAAGCCATTCCTGTTTTGTCCATCCCATGTCAGCTTTGTTCTGTGTTATGATCTTCACTACAATCATTAACAGGCAACAGCGCTGAAATAATTTCAGCACCGGAAAGTTTGACACGGACAAATAATGAGGCTGCCTCAGTTTTCATTCGATGCTGCCTCTAAAAGATAGTCTGTGCTGGAAAGCAGAAAAAGGATGCGATTTGTCCCGGATTTATTCGAACTCAATCAAGGCCTGGCCGCTCTTGACGGCCTCGCCGGGAGAGGCGAGGATGTGCTTGACGATTCCTGCGGCATGGGCGGTGATATTGGTCTCCATCTTCATGGCCTCGAGCACGACGAGAAGGTCGTTGACCTGAAGCTTCTGCCCTACCTGGACGTTCACCCGCTGCACGATCCCGGCAATCGGGCTGCGGCAGACTTTTTCGTCAGGCAGACCGTCCGAAACCGGAGCAGCCGGCTGAGGCTGGGAAAAAACCTGAGGCGGTGCATGATGAGACTGTAACGTCGAGGTCTGTTCGGAATAACCTTCAGGCATCCGGACCTCTTCCCCTTCGATCACTTCCACATCGACAATGTATTTTTTTCCGTCTATGGTCAACTGCAACTGCACGATAGTGCTCCTTCATTATTTAAGCTGAATGATACTGAATGTTATGGGACGACTGAATCGATACACGTCCCATCTGTGACCAGGAACTCATGCCCCTGTCGCTGATGAACCGCGCCCGGCGTATCCTCACGTTCTTGCCGAGATATGCGGCAATGGCCGCCGACATGATCATGAGCAGTTCAGGGGTAATTTCGGAATCCTGCATGGGTACTCCCGTTTGATGATTACAGAGGAATGAGACCGTGTTTCTTCTGGGGCCTGAATTCCCTTTTTGAATGAACGATATCGAGCGCCATGGCGAGGTAACGGCGGGTTTCCGCAGGCTCGATGATATCGTCGATCTGAAAACGCGACGCCGCTGCATAAGGAGTGGAAAACGATTCCTGATACTCCCTTACCAGTTCCTGATGACGAGCTGCCGGATCGGCGGCATTTTTTATTTCGTTCCTGAAAATAATTTCAACTGCGCCTTCGGCTCCCATAACCGCTATCTCGGCTCCCGGCCAGCATACCACCCTGTCCGCATCGAGGTCCTTGCTGCACATGGCGATATAGGCCCCGCCATAGGATTTGCGGAGAATGACGGTCAGTTTGGGAACGGTGGCGGCGGAATAGGCAAACAGCAATTTTGCCCCGTGCCTGATGATACCGCCATGCTCCTGTTCTACACCGGGCAGGAATCCCGGAACATCGACAAACGTGATAATGGGAATATTGAAGGCGTTGCAGAAACGGATGAAACGCGCAGCCTTGTCGGAGGCATTGATGTCAAGCACGCCGGCCATCACGGCGGGCTGGTTAGCCACGACACCCACCGTACGGCCCTGGAGCCGGGCAAAACCGATCACGATGTTCTGTGCGAAAAATTCCTGCACTTCCATGAAATCCCCACGGTCCACCACATGCAGGATAACATCGCGGACATCGTAGCTCTGCTTCGGATTGAGCGGAACGATACTGTTCAGTCCCTTGTCGGGCATGATTACCTCTTCAGCTTCAAACTGAGGCGGGTCCTCGAGGTTGTTCGAAGGAAGAAAAGAGAGCAGGCGCTTGCAGATCGCCATGGCATCGAGGTCGTTTTCCGCAATGAAATGAACAACCCCGGAAATACACATCTGTGCATTCGGTCCTCCGAGCTCTTCAGCTGTGACGTCCTCGCCGGTAACCGATTTGATGACCGACGGACCGGTAATGAACATCCTGGCCCCTCTGGTCTGGATGATGAAATCGGTCAGGGCCGGACTGTAGGCCGCCCCTCCGGCACATGGTCCGCAGATGAGTGATATCTGAGGCACGACACCGGAAAGCATGACGTTGTTGTAGAAAATCCTGCCGTAACCCGAAAGGCTGTCTATGCCTTCCTGTATTCTGGCTCCGCCGGAATCGTTGATGAGTATGAAAGGAGATCCGGTCTTCAGGCAGGCCTGCATCATCTGCACGATTTTGACACTGTGCATCTCCCCTGCCGATCCGCCGCTGACCGTGAAGTCCTGGCTTGCAAGATGGACCAGCCGGCCTTCGATGCTTCCGGCCCCGGTCACTACGCCGTCCGCCGGCATTTTCTTTCCTTCCATGCCGAAATTAGTGCAGCGGTGTTCGGCGAAAAGTCCCATTTCCTGAAAGCTGTCCTGATCAAGAAGAGCGTTAATGCGTTCCCGGGCTGTCAGAAATCCCGCTTTGTGCTGCCGGTCTATCCTTTCCTGACCTCCGCCAAGGCTGATTTCTTCCCTGCGTCGGTTCAGTTCTTCTATTTTCTGTTCGATTGTCATGGTAAATGCCTCTCTGGCGATAATCTTCAAGTTGTGGATGGATTGAACGGAGCAACCGTCACCTTGTGTTCCATGCCGCTAACAGTAACGGCATAGGTAATCGGACCCGTGATAACCCCCTGATGTCCTTCGGCAGGATGCATTTCTGATACTCCCGTCAACGGATCGGTTCCGACATTTAAAGGTCCTTCGTGCCTCCGGGCAAAAAATTTCGGTGCCACCTGGGGAAACATGGCATAGGTGAGAACATCCTCATCCGTACCGTTGCAACCTGGCAAAGGCAGTGCTTCGGAACGCAGCTTTTCCCATTCGGGCTTGAGCAGATCCGCCGGACGGCAGGTTATCGGTTCCTTGTGGGTATGCTCTATTGCCATCCTCACCACTTCCGGATTTTTCTCTCCGGGGCCTGCTCCGTAATATCCGAGCATCAGGTCGGCAAATTCTCCGGTTAAAACTTTATAGTGCCCCATAAGTACATTGAGTACCGCCTGGGTACCGACTATCTGGCTGCTTGGGGTAACAAGCGGCACATAACCCGTATCCTTGCGTACAAGCGGGATCTCCTCGAGCACGTCCTTCAGACGGTCGCCCGCACCCTGCTGCCTGAGCTGGTTTTCCATATTGGAAAGCATTCCGCCCGGAATCTGGCTTTTGAAAATCTCCGTTTCCACTCCGGTGACTTTTGACAGGAACTCCCGGTAGCGCTCAATTTTCGAAACAAAATATGATTTGACCCGCAGAACCCTCTCCAAATCGACCATCGTGCCGAATCCGGTCCCTTCGAGCATTTCAATGAAGCTTTCCGTCGGGTTGTGCCCCGGACCGAGGCTCATGGTGCTTATCGCCGTATCGACGCAGTCGACTCCCGCTTCCACAGCTTTCATCAGGCTCACCATGGTAACGCCGGTGGTGGCATGAACATGGAGATGAAGACGCAGATCGGGACCACAGGCCTCCTTGATACCCTTGACAAGGTCGTAAGCTGACTGTGGCTTGATTATGGCGGCCATATCCTTGATGCAGATCGAATCGACCCCCATATCCTGGAGTCTTTTTGCCTGATCGACAAACAGTGCGACGGTATGGATCGGGCTGACCGTATAGGAGATGGTCCCCTGTGCATGACGGCCGACTTTCCTGACGGCCCGCACTGAAGTTTCAATATTGCGAAGATCGTTGAGAGCGTCGAAGATACGGAAAACATCGACGCCGTTTTCCGCCGATTTATAGCAGAAGCGCTCCACCACCTCGTCCTGGTAGTGGCGGTAACCCAGAAGGTTCTGGCCGCGCAAAAGCATCTGCAGCGGGGTTTTCGGCATAAGCCTCTTGAAGGTGCGCAGCCGCTCCCAGGGATCTTCGTTCAGGTAACGGATGCAGGCGTCATACGTTGCTCCACCCCAGCACTCTATAGACCAGTAACCTGCCTCATCGAGGTCCCTGCAGGCACCGGTCAGGTCCTCAATTCCCATCCGGGTGGCGATCAGGCTCTGGTGAGCATCACGCAGGGCCAGTTCGGTGATATCGATAATCCTTTGTACAGTCGTTTCCACGTTGTTGCAATTAATAAACAAATCAGCTGTCAGAAGCGATGAATGCAAGGCTTTTTATCATCTGATCAATGAAAACATGCCATGGAGTCATCCCGGGAATGAGGATACACAAAAAAAACCGGAAAAATGCAAAAAACTCGATACACTCACGATCAGCAGTGTACTCGTTATCCATACAATCCTGATTCCAACAAGCCATATAACATTATAAACTGTAACAATATAAAATAATTTACGCCGATATCCGTTACAATTACGTTACACTTTTTACACAGGAAACCCGAATTCCATCTTATTTTACCACTGCCTCTCCCCAGGGAATCACTGATCAGTTCGGAAAATCCGGCCTTTGAAGTGCAAAGTGCTTATATTCCCGTTTATTTACGCTTATTATCATCATCTGGAGGAAAATCGCATGCTGAACAAAGCTTTTTTTCCGGGAAAGTATATCCAGGGTGCCGGTGCTTTCAATGAACTGCCATCTCTCGTCAATACGTTCGGCAAACAGGGTTTGATCCTCGCCTCCCGAAGCGCATACAGCAGGATCATACCGGAAAGCGGCATTAACCTTGCGGCGAACTCCTTATCCGTGAAGCAGTTTGGCGGAGAGTGCTGTGAAGAGGAGCTTTCCAGGACAGAAGCGTTTATCCGTGAAAATCATATCGATGTGCTGGTCGGAATGGGCGGGGGGAAAGTGATCGATACAGCGAAAATCGCCGCCGACCGGCAAAACATACCTGTCATCATTGTTCCCACCATAGCCTCGACGGATGCGCCATGCAGCGGTTGTGCCGTTCTCTATACCAAAAACGGTGTATACAGGTCGGTTTATTATCAGAAACTGAACCCTGCCGTCGTGCTGGTCGATACGGAAATCATTGCCAATGCTCCGGTAAGGTTCCTTGTGGCTGGTATGGGAGACGCGCTCGCGACATGGTTCGAAGCAAAATCATGCAGTGAAACACGCTCCCGGAACGAATGCGGGGGGCTCGCAACACTGTCCGGGCTTACGCTTGCACGGCTCTGTTACGAAACACTCCTCAAAGACGGTGTGGCGGCAAAAACCGCGGCTGAACGGCATGAGGTCAACGACGCCCTTGAACATATCGTCGAAGCGAACATTCTGTTGAGTGGCGTCGGATTCGAGAGCGGAGGCCTGGCCAGCGCGCATTCCATTCATAACGGATTTACCGCGCTCGAGGAAACACACGCTTACTACCATGGAGAAAAGGTGGCTTTCGGACTTCTTGCAAGCCTGCAGCTCAACGGAGCAACGCAGGAAGAGATCGAAACGGTTTACTCGTTCTGTGAAGAGGTCGGACTCCCCACAACGCTTGCCGAGATCGGGCTGGCGAATGCCGTCCGGGATAAACTGATGGCCGTCGCTGAAAAAGCTTCCGCTCCTGATGAATTCATCCATCACGAAGCCATCGCAATAACTCCTGAAAAAGTTCTGAACGCCATACTTGCCGCCAATGCAATCGGTGAAAAACGTCAATCAGCGGCAAACACCTGATTCAACCAAGCCGGTAAAATCATTATCGCAATGCAAAGCTTAAAAAATGCGGAGGATTTTTTCACAACTCTTTTTTGTTCTCTTGCATAAGAATAAAAGCCTGACTCCTGTTTTTCAACAATGTTATAAATGGAGAAAACAATGGACACCAGAGAGTTGATCGAACAATACCACAGAGCATGGACAGAAGGAGATCCTGCTGCCGCCCGTCAGTTTCTTGCTGACGATCTCGATTTTCAGGGAAGTATCGATACCTTTACCAGGGCTGAAGATTTCATTGCAGCACTGACCCGGTTCAGACAGACAGTAACCGGCGTCACCCTTCTGAAAAGTTTCTTCGACAAGGAAAGCGCCGCTCTGCTTTACGATTGCAATACCGCGACACCTGCGGGCGTTATAAGGACCGCAGAATTTTTCACGGTATCCGGCAACAGGATTTCCGCGATACGGCTGGTTTTCGATGCGACTGCTCTGCGCGAGATGGGAAAACAGATGGCGGAAAAATAATTGAGAAATGCCGGCGGGAGTATAACCTTATTGTGTGATTGAAAAGATGAATCGCAAGGGAAAAACGTAACCGGACCGAATACCATGAATTTTCTGCGCCGAGACAGACAGAAAGAGATGCAGCGGAACAGGATGATCTTCGGGCAGGCGGCACCGAACTTTCTCGACCCGGGACTCGAGTGGAGAAGAATTTTTGCTGAAATGTGGGGCACTTTTCTTCTCGTGCTCACATCTGCGGGCGGTGCAGTCGTAACGGCGGTCAGCGGCAGCGAAATCACTTATTCCATGAGGGTTGCGGCACCGGGGCTCATGGTGATGGCGATTATCTATTTCATGGGAACCGTAAGCGGAGCACATCTCAACCCGGCGGTGACCCTCGCATTTGCTGTGCGCAGAAACTTTCCCTGGATTCGGGTGCCGGCCTATATTGCCGGACAGCTCGCCGGCGCGTCGGGAGCAATATGGTTCCTGAAAACGCTCTTCGGCACGGCAGGAAACCTCGGAGCCACAGTTCCCGGCCAGGGAATCAGTCACATGACGGCCTTTGCAATGGAAACAGTCCTGAGCGCAGGCCTTATAAACACGATCCTCGGCACGGCGTCAGGTGCGCGCAATATCGGAACGAACGGCGCAATCGCAGTAGGAGGCTACATCATCATGGCCCACCTCTGGTCTTTTCCGGTAAGCGGTACATCGATGAACCCTGCACGTTCACTTGCTTCGGACCTGCTGCGCAACGATTTCGGCACAACATGGATCTATGTCGCAGGACCTCTTGCCGGTGCGATGATCGGTGTGCTTTTCGAATGGATCCTGAAGGGACCCCCGACAGAAGCGGGAACTATAGCTGCACAAGGTACGCTCGATCTTGAAAGGCTGGAAAAAAAAGGCTCATCCTGAGGAAGAGAACGGTTATGGCATCAAATGACAACAATGGAAAAGGTTTTCCTCTCAAAACCCTGCTGGGCTTCCTTGGTCCCGGATTTCTGGTTACGGTCGGATTCATAGATCCCGGCAACTGGGCAACCAATATAGAAGGCGGATCCCGCTTCGGATACAAACTGCTCTGGGTAGTAACTCTCGGCACCGTCATGCTGATCCTTATCCAGCACATGGCTGCAAAACTCGGGATCGCAACAGGAAAATCCCTTGCTGTCAACATCCGTGACTTTTTTCCAAAACCAGTCAGCGCTTTTATAGGCTTGACCGTTTTCCTTGCATGCATTGCCACCGATGTTGCGGAACTGGTCGGCGGGGGCATCGGATTCAGCCTGCTTTTCGGAATGCCGCTCTGGGCCGGAGCGCTTCTGACCGTGATCCTCGAGGTATTCCTTATCATCAGCCAGCGATACCACAGGATTGAAACCATCATCGTCGGATTCCTGGGCATCATTGCCTTCTGCTACCTGGTTGAACTGGTGATCGTCCGGCCGGACTGGCAATCGGTTGCTTCAGGATTATTCATACCGTCCATGGACCGCAGCAGTATTTACGTCGCGATGGCAATTCTCGGGGCCGTTGTGATGCCGCACAACATCTTCCTGCATTCGAACGTCATCCACAGCAGGAAATGGGGGATTTCAGAACAGGAAAAGCTCGAACTGCTCCGTTACGAGAAAATTGACACGCTCTTCGCTATGACTCTCGGCTGGATCGTCAACGCTTCGATGATCATTGTGGCTGCAGCTGTTTTTTATTTTCACAACATACCGGTTGACGGCATCGAATCGGCTTCCGCAACACTGAAACCGCTGGCAGGACCGCTTGCGGGCCTCCTGTTCGCCATTGCACTGGTGTTTTCCGGTGTCGGTTCCTCCGTGACATCCTCGATGGCTGAAGCGAACGTCATTACCGGCTTTCTCGGCAAACCGGAAGACCCCCGTTCGATGCTTTACAGGATCGCTGTCTTTGTAACGTCCGTCCCCTCATTCCTTATCATCATCCTGGGTTTGGATACCTACAGGATACTGATTTTCAGCCAGGTGGTACTGAGCATCCAGCTGCCTTTCACGCTTCTGCCGCTTCTGATACTCTGCCGAAACCGCATGGTAATGGGAGGGTTCAGGAGCAGCAATACCGAATTTACTGCAGCGATCATTATTTCCTGTATTGTTATCGTGTTGAATATGTATTTTTTCTATAGCACACTGATCGGGAAAATCTGAATGACGATCTATAAAAACATCCTTGTCGCAATCGACTGCTCCTCTGTTGATGAAGTCGTCATAGAACAGGTTTCGGCACTTGCCGGCAAGCTCGGATCGACTGTGCATCTGCTGCACATCGTGCACTCGCATACCATCGATCAGGAAAGGAACATGCGCGAACAGGCAAACGTTTTTATGAAAAACTATCAGGAAATATTGCAGAACAAAGGCATAGAAGTGAACCTGATTATCAGAAGCGGCGAACCGGAAAAGGAGATTCTCAGAGAAATAAAAGAGAATGCCTATGACCTGCTGGCTATGGCGACACACGGGCACAACCGGATCGGAAGGATCATTTTCGGAAGCGTATCACGCTCGCTCCGGGAAAAAACACCGATTCCTCTTCTTCTGATCAGGTCAGGCCAGTGAATTTTTCTGTTATCAAACTAAAACAACGAACAACCATGATACATTTGCAAAAACTGACTAAACCTCTTGCTGTTCTGCTGATTCTCTCGATGACGTTGTTTTCGGGTGTCAGCAAGGCTTCGAATGCAGAATCAGGAGTCGGCATCGGCGCTGCAGCGGGCGGTATTCTCGGAGGCATCATCGGCAGCCAGTCGGGCAGCTGGGTAAAGGGAGCCATCATCGGCGGCATTATAGGAGGAGCCGCCGGAGCGCTGATCGGCGATTACATGGACAAGCAGGCTGAAGAGATAGAAAAGGGTGTAAATGGGGTCAAAGTTGTTCGGGAAGGCGATGCTATCAGGGTAACTTTTGATTCAGGGATTCTTTTCCCCTCCGGTTCTGCTGACCTGAGCAATGAAAACTATGCAAACATTGAAAAACTGGCAACTATTCTCAACCGTTATCATGACACCGCCGTTGTTGTCGAAGGCCATACCGACAATACCGGAACACAGGAAGAGAACCAGTACCTTTCTGAAGAAAGGGCTGAAGCAGTTACAAACACGCTCGTCTACTACGGCGTCGACAGCAGCAGGATCACTCCTTATGGATACGGCGATACCCGTCCGGTTGCTTCGAACGACTCTGAATGGGGGCGCAGCCTTAACCGCCGTGTCGAAATACTGATCTATGCGAACGAAGAGCTCAAACATCAGGCCGAATCCGGCCAGATAAAATACTGATGATTTTCAGGATAACAGCCTGAACCAACTTTACAAAGCCTGTACGAAATCCGTCCGGGCTTTTTCTTTTGAAGGGAAAAACAAAATTTGCTTACATTTCGGCCACATGCGGCGGCTATCAGCCAGCCGGCATATGCCGCAGGCCGCCAGGAAAACAAAATGCAAACACCATGTTGTATTTCAAAAGTGCCGAGGAGGTCCTCTATCAGTGGGTATCGAGGGTTTGCAGCGGAAATCCGGACGATATCACCGCCCTTTATCATGAAACCGCCGTCCTCATACCTACATTTTCTCCTCATACCGTAACATCGACTGAAGGCGTGAGAAATTATTTCGGTCAGCTGGCTACAAGGAGTGGTCTTGGTGTCCGGCTTCACGGAAAAACACTCAGAAAGCAGTCACAATGTGAAACGCTGCACACTCTCAGCGGCATCTATTCATTTGAATTTGAAGTTGACCAGGTGCTGCTCTCCTTTCCATCCCGGTTCAGCTTTGTTGTAGACCTGTCACTTGAAAGACCGATCATCCATCACCACTCATCTCAGGTTCCGAGAAACCTTTCGTAATTACTCTTTTTTCTTTACGGAGCAAGTGCCTTCATGAACCCGAAGGCATTGTTCCGGGAATTCGTTATTATATTGGCTAAAGCTTTCCCCGGGAAAACTTCCGTGACCACAGAGGAAATCCGGAATGTACAGAAGCATTGAAGATTACGGGCTCATAGGAAACCTGCATTCCGCAGCCCTCGTTTCGAAAGAAGGTTCGATCGATTACTGCTCGCTTCCCCTGCTTGATTCTCCGACCATTTTCGCCTCACTGCTCGATGATGAAAAAGGCGGTTTTTTCAGCTTGCAGCCATCAGAGCCCTTCACTTCGGAACAGGCATATATCAAAGACAGCAATATTCTTTCCTGCTCTTTCCATTCCGGAAACGACAAAGCCCTGCTCCATGATTTCATGCCGGTGGAAATCCAGGGACCGCGAAAAAAAACAGCAACTCGTATCCATCGCTGCCTGAAAGTCATCCGGGGAAACATGCGTTTTATCCTGACACTCATGCCACGTCCGGATTATGCAAGATCCATTCCTTCGATAACGGAAACAGAGGAAAACTTTTTTGTCATCCGCTCCGGACGGATTATCCTGACCCTTGCCGTTCAGTGCAGGAATGCAGTAATAACAGGTAACGACAAAGGGACGCTCAAGCTTTCCATTCAGCTCGAAGAAGAAGAGGAAGCACACATCGACCTGTCTTTCGGAATACGCCGCTCATTTTCCGATTTCAAATGTCCTTTCGAAGAAACCAACAGGTTCTGGCAGAAATGGATCCATGACTGCATGGGCGAACGGTGCACCTACCTCGGAGAGTTTGCCCCGATGATCAACCGCTCTCTTCTCGTGCTGAAGCTCCTGACTTTTCAGCCAACAGGGGCCATAGCTGCTTCCGCTACAACCTCCCTGCCTGAAACCAGAGGAGGTGAAAGAAACTGGGACTACCGTTTCTGCTGGCTGAGAGATGCTTCATTTACACTGAAGGCTTTTTTTTCTCTCGGACATATAACGGAAGCCGATGCGTTCATCCAATGGCTGCATGCTACCTATCGAAAATACGGCAGCAGGAACCTGCAGATCATGTACACCCTCCGGGGAAAAGAAAAGCTGAAAGAAAAGGAGCTTTCGCATCTGAAAGGATACTGTGATTCCCGGCCGGTCAGAATCGGTAATGAAGCTTACAGACAGAACCAGTGGGACATTTACGGAGAGGTCATGGATTCCTCCCTCCGCCTTTCCGATTACGCAGGCAGGATCGACGAGGACCTCTGGCCTTTTTTCTCAGAAATATGCAACCTTGCCATCGAAAACTGGCAAAAACCCGATGACGGTATCTGGGAGGTACGCAACGGCCCGCAACATTTTGTGTATTCCAAAGTCATGTGCTGGGTCGCCCTTGACAGGGGTATTACCATTGCGCGGCGTTTCGGTTTTGATGCACCGCTCGACAGGTGGACCGAGCAACGGGAAGCTATCAAAGCGGACGTCCTTGCAAAAGGCTTCGACCGGGAAAAGAACAGCTTTGTCCAGAAATACGGTTCAGATGATCTTGACGCCAGTCTTCTGCTGCTCCCGCTCTCAGGCTTCCTCCCCATCGATGACCCGAGGATGCAGGGCACGATAGCGGCTTGTCAAAGAGAGTTGATGCATCGTGGTTTCCTGCTGCGCTACAGGACAGAAGACGGACTGAAAGGAGAAGAGGGCGGATTTCTGCTGTGCAATTTCTGGTTGGTGGAATGTCTCGCTCGTTCGGGAAAAAGCGACCGGGCTATGGAACTGCTTAACGAAACCCTGAAAGCGTCAAACCATCTCGGACTTTTTTCAGAAGAATTCGACAGCGTGAATTCCCGGATGCTTGGAAATTTTCCGCAGGCATTCAGCCATATCGGCTATATCAATGCTGTTATGGCAATCCTCTCGTCTGCAGGCAGGCTGGCTCAAACGAACGAAAAACCATTGCTTGCCGACAGGTTGCGCAAACTTATCCCTTTCCGGGTAACGCTGAACAAAGGCAGAGAAACTGTTGGGTTTGCATCACCGGCAACAAGCGGCGAATTGAAAAAAATGCTCGGTATGCTGCAGGGAGCTTTTTTCGACAGTGAAAAAGGGAAGGTTGATTATGAGGCAATGAAACGCTCAGAGGGTTTCAACCGCTACCTGATCCTTGCTCAATCTCTTGCCGCCTTCGATCTCGATACGCTCCGTAGCGACAACGAGAAAAAAGCTTTCTGGATCAATATTTACAACATTCTCATCATTCACGGGGTCATTGAATTCGATATTCACGGTTCCGTACTTGAAGTTGTAAACTTTTTCTGCAGAATCGGTTATGATATCGGCGGGCACTTTTTTACACCCGATGACATCGAACACGGAATCCTGCGCGGTAACCTTCCCCCTCCGCTTCTGCCCTTCGCCCCTTTTTCACCGTTCGATCCCCGGCTTCGTCATGTTGTTTCGTTGTTTGATTTCCGGATTCATTTCGCTCTTGTGTGTGCTGCCGCTTCCTGTCCTCCAGTTGAGTTCTATGATGCGACCCTGATCGACCGGCAGCTCGATACGGCTGCACGAAGTTTTCTTAATCGGCAAGGACTGGAAATTGACAGGAAAAATAAGACAGTTTGGTTATCGCCTGTCTTTGAGTGGTACCGGAGAGATTTCGGAAGTAACAACCGGGATACCCTGGTTTCCATACTTCCATATCTGCAGGAAACAGATAAAGAATGGATAGAAAACAACCTCACCTCGGTCAGGATCCGTCACCTTTCCTATAACTGGAACCTGAATTCAACCCTGCTCGAATCGTGAACGTTCTACCCGAACTGCAAGCGCTTCAAAGGGTTCATGATGGAGAAAAAGTCAGAAGGAGCAGTTCAACTGCGCTGTTTCAGCTCCTTCAGTTCGGCTTCAAGGCGGTCGATCTTTTCCTTCATTGCGCCCATCCCCCTCAATGTCGCCTCCTGTTTGAGCTGGTCCCTCATGATCTGGGCAGGCACCCCCCTGAGAACTGCACCCGGCTGAAGAAACGATTTCGATATGCCTGCCTTGGCTGCAACCTGTATGCGGTCGGCAAGCTCCAGATGTCCCGCAAAACCGGCCTGTCCGCCGATCATGCACTGCTTGCCTATCGTCACGCTTCCGGAAATACCGGCCTGAGCGGCAATGACTGTATGATCTCCGATCCTGCAGTTATGGGCAACCTGTACCAGATTGTCGATCTTTGCCCCGTTACTGATCACCGTGCTGCCCATAGTCGCCCGGTCTATCGTCGTATTCGCTCCGATTTCAACATCATCGCCGATTTCAACAATACCCATCTGAGGGATTTTCACATATGATCCGTCAGCCTGCGGAGCGAAGCCGAAGCCGTCGGAGCCGATCACACTGCCTGAATGGATAACCACACGGTCGCCGAAAACCGTACCGTTGTAACAGATCACCCCAGGGAAAAACACGGAATTACAGCCTATCGAAACATCATGAAGCAGCACGGAATGATCCCCGATAACCGTGTTGCTGCCTATGGAGCAACGATCACCTATAACTGCATAGTTGCCTATCGAAACACCATCGCCTATCGAAACATCCCTGCCTATCACAGCTGTAGCGGCAATCCCTTCTGCTGTAACTGTGCGTGGTTTTGCAAATTTCTGGAGAAGGAAAACAAAAGCCGTATAAGGATCACGAACTTTGATGAACGATGTCCTGTGGCTGAATTCGTCCAGGGGAAGAGAACGGTTGACAATAACGAGCGAGGCCCCTGTCAGGCCAAGGTACCTGATGTATTTCTCGTTGGCGATAAAACTGACCTGTCCCTTTACGGCGGTCTCTATTTTTGCAGGACCGGTTATCGGCTCTTCGGCATTACCGACAAGTTCGACGGTGTCAAAATATCTTGAGAGGTAATCCCTGATCTCCTGAATAGTCATATTTTACAGGTAATTATCGGTACTTTTGAACGAGTAAAAATTTAGTTAAAAATTATCTCTTTTTCATTATATTTGATGCCCTGTTTAACATCCGGCTATATAATTTGCCGAATGAAAGCAGAGGCATTGAAAAACAGCGGTAATATAATCTCTTTCACTAGAATAATGCTGGACTCGATGATAAAACCGATCAAAATTTTCGCAGGCCGCAGTAATCCTGCGCTTGCCGAAAAAATAGCCGAGTACCTCAAAATGCCCCTTTGTGACATAAAGGTGGAAAATTTTTCCGACGGGGAGATTTCGGTCAATTACAACGAATCGGTCCGCGGATCGGACCTGTTCATTATCCAGTCCACAAATCCGCCCGGCGACAACCTCATGGAGCTGCTCATCATGATCGATGCCGCCAAGAGGTCATCAGCCGCAAGAATCACCGCAGTCATGCCTTATTACGGCTACGCTCGTCAGGACAGGAAAGACCGTCCACGCGTCGCCATTACCGCAAAACTGGTCGCAAACCTGCTGACCCAGGCCGGAGCGAACCGCATTCTCACCATGGACCTGCACGCTGCGCAGATCCAGGGATTTTTCGACATTCCGTTCGATCACCTCTATTCGTGTGTCGTTTTGATCAACGATATCCGCCACAGGGATTTCCGTGACAACCTTGTCGTTGCATCACCGGACGTCGGCGGAGTGAAACTCGCAAGAAAATTTGCCGAAGAGCTCGGTACAGACCTTGTCATTGTCGACAAGCGCCGTCCAAGAGCAAACGTAGCCGAAGTGATGAACATCATCGGCGACGTGAGCGGTAAAAACGTCCTCCTGGTCGACGACATGATCGATACGGCCGGGACCCTCGTCAATGCGGCAAAAGCTATCCGTGAAGCCGGCGGACTCAAGGTTTACGCTGCGGCAACCCATCCGATTCTTTCAGGTCCTGCCATCGAAAGGATCAACAACTCGGTGCTCGAAAAAGTCATCGTCACCGACTCGCTGATCACGAATCACGATTATTCGCCGAAAATCGAAACGGTTTCAGTCAGCCAGCTGTTCGGCGAAGCCATCAAGAGGATCTACGAAGACGATTCGGTCAGCTGCCTCTTCGACAGCAAGAACATTTACGAGAAACTTTCGAATATTCATTAAACACAAGATATAAAAGCAAAGAAAGGAAAAGCATGGAAACTATTGTATTGGGAGTTCAGCCCCGCGCCATAACCAAAAACGGTGCTGCAAAACTGCGCAGCAACGGCCAGGTTCCAGGTGTCATTTATCATAAAGGTGAAGAAACCGTTCCGGTGAGCATCAACGAAATAGCTCTGGAAAAGCTTGTTCACTCACCTGAATCTCATATTATCGACCTTCAGTTTCCGGACGGTGAAGTCAAACGTTCGGTTATCAAGGATGTTCAGTTCGATCCGGTTTCCGACAGGATCATTCATACCGATTTTCAGCTCTTCTCAGCCGACGAGGTTGTCGAACTCGAAGTTCCGGTTTCTGTCTCCGGCAACAGCATCGGTGTCGAAAAAGGCGGTAAACTGCTCATCAGCCATCACTCCCTGACACTCAAAGGAAGACCGGATGATATGCCCGATCATCTCGTTATCGATATTTCGGCTCTTGAGATCGGTCATGCAATTCACGTCAGAGAGATCCCGATGGACAACTATCCCGGCCTCACCATTCTCGACGATCCGTATACCCCGGTTATCACCGTACAGGGTGCAAAGAATGAGGCCGAAGAAACAGCCGTCGCAGCAGAAAGCGCAAGCTGAAAAACTTTTCCTGCTGCCGGCAAGATGTTGTACAGCGAATCAAAGCTGCTTTACCGTCTGGAAAAGCAGCTTTTTTTATTTTGATAACACTTGATTTTCTGCCGTCTTAATTGTTTTTTTCTATTGCATCCGTTAAGCATCACTGTTAGATATAAAAGAGTGAAAACAGCAACAGGTAAATCCTCGTTATCCGTGAAACCGTCCGGGGAAAAAAAGACGGTCCGGCAAAAGAAAACAGGTAAAATTCTTTTTCTTCTGTTGTCTTTGTCAGCCTTTCTTGCTGTTCTCGTCATACGTTTCAAACTGGTGATAATCAGCTTTCATTCGCTCTTCACGGCAGTCATTCTCCTTTTTGCCAGTCCTGAAAAGCTGAAACAGATTTTTACACCGGAAATCATCGAATTCTGGATCGGAGCCATCTACCTTGTCCTTGTACCGGTCATTCTTTTTTTCGCGGCAATAAGATATCTCAGGAAACAAAGCCCTGAAAAACAGAAACAGTCAATGGAGCAACTCAGCCTTGGCAAAATCAGCCTCAAGGCATTCAAGCGCAATACCATCGCGCTTTACGCCTCATCGATCATATTCATTCTCTATTCAGCTGCGTTTCTTGCACCTTTCATCGCTCCCTTCAACCCTTATGACCAGCAGGATTTTCTCGTTACAGCCTATCAGCCCCCCCTGACCCGTATCAATGCGCTCATACTGAAGGAACCGAAAAACCTTATCATCCCGCTCCAGTCAGGGAATGGACCGGAAATCCGGCTGACAAACAGGCTGATTTCCGATTTTCAGGACCTGAGGACTCGAAACGAACCATATTCCCTGCGTTTCATCAACGATTATCATATCGAAGGCGAGACGGTTGTCTACCGTCAGGGAATTCGCACAAAAAGCATTTCCACAGAAGACCTCCGGTCCCTTCGAAAAGCGTCATTAAATAAAAGTGGCAGCAGAGATGATTTCATCGTTTCACGTACCTTTGTACTGGGCACCGACCAGTACGGCCGGGACATTCTCAGCCGGGTTATCTACGGCTCCAGGATTTCGCTCTCAATCGGGTTTCTCGTCGTCCTGATCTCCGTTACGCTCGGTACGGTTATCGGGGTCAGTTCCGGATATTTCGGAGGGTGGATCGATGCAATCGTCATGAGGATTGTCGATGTGCTTATCGCTTTTCCCGCCCTTTTCCTGATTCTCATCATTATTGCCACTTTCGGTAATTCGATCTACCTGATCGTCATCACCCTTTCCTTTACCGGATGGATGGGTGTCGCCCGGATTGTACGCAGCCAGGTTCTTTCCCTCAAGGAACAGGAGTTCATTCTTGCAGCCAAATCCCTCGGACTTTCCAACACAAGGATCATTTTCAGGCATCTCGCCCCGAACGCCCTCACTCCGGTCATCATTGCCGCCACTCTGAGGATCGGCAGTATCATCCTCACGGAAGCCGGCCTCTCGTTTCTCGGTCTCGGTGTTCAGCCCCCGGTACCGAGCTGGGGCAACATCATCAACGAAGGTCGCGACAGCCTTCTGAACTACTGGTGGATTTCTACGTTTCCCGGTATCGCCATTCTTTCAACTGTTGTCTGTTTCAACCTGATCGGCGACGGCGTGCGAGACGCTCTCGATCCGAGAATGAGGGGATGACCATGAATTCAGCCAACGAACCTGGATACTGGACTACCCTTTCTTCGGAATATCTTTACAGAAAACCATGGCTCACCATGCGCCGTGATACGGTACTTCTGCCGAACGACAGGATCATTGACGATTACTATGTCTGGGAATTCCCTCCCTGGTGTAATGTCATAGCAGTCACAAAAGATCGTGAAGTGGTGCTTATCCGGCAGTACCGTCACGGACTTGGAAAAGTTCATTACGAAATCCCTGCAGGTGTCCACGACAAGGAGGGTGAATCAATCCTTGAATCGGCCCGGAGGGAACTGCTGGAAGAGACCGGTTTCGGCGGAGGATCATGGAAACCGTGGATGGAACTGAGCGCCAATCCCGCTCTGCAGAACAATATCTGCTACACTTTTCTCGCAGAAGGGGTTGAGCGGATCGGAACGCAATTCCTCGATGCGACCGAGGAGATCTCGGTACATCTGGTGAACCACGATGAACTGCGCTCGATCGTGCTTGACGGCGGGATAATGCAGGCCCTGCATGTCGCTCCTCTCCTCAAATACCTCTCGGGATTCTGACGGCACAACCCGGCAGGAATTACGGTCATGAAAAAAACGGCACAGCTCTCCCTCCTTGAATCAACGATAAAATCACTCGGATACTCTCTGCGCTATGAAAAAGGCAATTTCCTTGGTGGAGACTGCAGGGTCAGGCAGGATAACGTGGTTGTCGTAAACAAGTTTCTTCCGCTGGAAGGCAAAATCTACACACTCGCCCAGGTCATCGGCAAGATCAACCCTCCCGGTCTCGATCCGGAAGCTGCGAAAATTATTGACAGCCTCATCAACAGCAGCCTATTCAGCAGGAACAAGCAGGGATGAAAAGAGCCCTGTTCATCTGATGATATTTTTAATCTTCAGGGCTTCGAAAACCAGCTTTTTTCGCAATGGCAGGTCGTCATCCGAACGAATATCGATGTTCGTGGCAAAAAACCAGACGTCGCCTGCGGTTTCAACATAGCCGACATACCAGCCGATCTGTGGTTCCGCTCTTGCCGCCCAGCCGGTCTTTGCCCTGACGGTATAGCCCGGGCCTTTATCGCTCACCATGATATCCGCAAGCTTATCATAGGCAGAGGAACTGAACGGCAGTTTTCGCAGGTAGACATTCTTCAGAAACTCCAGCTGCTCGACGGGGCTTATCACCAATGAACCATCCAGCCAGAATGAAGACGCATCGAATTGTTCGCTCAACCTTCCGTAACCTGTTCCGGTGAGATACTTCAGGTATTTTGCGGTACCGATCCTGCGGGCAAGCTCCTGATAATACCACACGCAGGAAACTCTGAAGGCACTTTCAAGCGTCTGGTCACGGTTCCAGTCCGGATAATCATAGTGAGTTCCGTTCCATTTCAGCAAGTTCTCATCAAGGGTAACTGCATGTTCCTGCAGGAGAATCAGCGAATTGAAAATCTTGAATGTGGATGCAGGAGAGACCCTGCATTTCGCTCTCCCCTCATTATGAACATAGTTTTTCCCTGAACGCAGCGACCTGATAACCATTGTGCCCGCAACACTGTTTCTGGAAAACAGTGCCGCTATATCCCGGTCTTCGGCAAGCATCCTGCCCGCTGAAAGGAGAAAGCAGACAACGAAGAAGAATATGCGCTTGTTCATTGAAATGAAATCTGGTTCTGACAAAAGGAAAATCGGAATCAGGCAACACCGTCTGGTTTTGAAAAAACTGCCTTTAAATCAATTTAAGGATATTTTTCTCATCTGACGATGTGTTGACCCAACTGAAAGATAGAGTTACCGGCGCTCCCAAAGTACAATCTGAAGGGTTTTCGAACGGACCTCGAGCGCGGGATTTCCAGCCGCGAAACTATGCAGGAGTGCGAGATGGTTTCTGGATAGAAATGAGCCTGGTATAAAAATGCACCTTTCGGGCCGGGCGTAATTCAGCCAGGAGGATATCTCTTCACGCTGTTTGGCCGTAAAACGGTAAATCCAGAGAAAAACGATATCCGCCTTGAAGCGTTCCTCTTCCTTCAGTCGGCTTGTGCCCGATACAAAGAGCAGAGACCGGTTCCTGGTCCAGATTTTAAGAACCTTTTCTCCAGGTCTCATTACCACCATCGAAGGAAGAACCAGCAACGAATCCGCCCTAAGCATGCGATACCTTGCCGGAACAAGTGAAATGAGCGAATCGGGAGAAAAAAACTGGACCGCAGCTTCCGGAGCGGCAAGATTGTACTCCTCGAACTGTCGGGCTATCCTTTTGTTATCCTTTGCTGCGCTGCCGGCATCGATCTGAAGGGTACGATTACCAGCAGTAACCAGTGCCGCAATGTTACGGCCGAGGTTCACCGTAACCAGCGATGGCGCATCGGGAGGAACATGCAGGAAAAACGAATACCAGAAAAGCAGATTTGAACCGAGCAGGAGCGAAACGGCAACCTTTCCCCATGCCTTCAGGTAGGCGCAGTAAATCACCGCTCCGAGACTCGCGTAATATAAGAGAACTTCTGTAAGGTCCGGTTTCAGGCTTATCGTTGCCCAGGGAAATCGGCTGAAAAAGTCGGCGGACTTCAGGGTAAGAGTGGCAAAAAACAGTGCGCTTTCCGCAAAAATCGAAGCCACGTAAGCTGAAACAAGGTTCAGGAGCAGCATGGGAACAAGCCCATACATCAGAATCGTGGAAAAAAGTACGACAGGAATATTGGCAAGCAAGCTGACAAGGGAAAAGGTGCCGAAATAACAGGCGATGACTGGCGATACCCCGATGATGGCTGCAAGGGTAACAAGGAAGCTGCCGGACAAAAAGTACCAGACCGCCCGAATGATTCCCTTTTTTTCAGGCTTTCTGGCATTGAAACGGGGATAGAGCAGAAGTATCCCGAGAACAGCACCATTTGTCATCAGAAATCCGGGGTTCAGAAGATCGAGCGGATCAAGAAACAAAATGATGATATCGGAAAGGGCAAGCGAATTCAGAGGGTAGCTCTTCCGGCCAAGAGTCTGGCCGGCAAGCAGCACGGCCGTCATGATTGCCGCCCTCTTCACCGAAGGAGAATTGCCTGTGACATAACAATAGACAAGAAGAATGAAGAGGACAAGCAGGAATGCTGTCCACCGTCCAGTTGTAGTGACCTTCAGCCTCTGCAGCAGAACATGAACAACAAGCACGAGCAACCCGACATTGAACCCTGAAACTGCAAGTATATGGGCAGTTCCTGTAACCTTGAATGTTTCGAATACCTCTTCGGGCAGATACTGCTTTTCACCTGTCAGAACACCAGTGGCAAGCTTGCGTTCCTCACCGTCAGGCATGAGTTGTTCGAGGGTTCGTGTGATATACCGATAAACGGGGTTCACGATATAGCGTTCGAACAAACCAGGCCGTGACTCCCCTTCTTTCTGCACCTGCCAGGGACCCGCCGTATAAAGCTGAACTGAAATCTGTTTCATCCGTGCAGCCTGCCGGGGAGAAAATTCACCCCTGTTGGCAGCTTCGGGAAGATAATCGAGCTTTCCCTTGACCCTGATCATGTCGCCCTGCTGAAGTTGCAATCGAGAGTCTGAAACCCTACGGATAAACACCTTCGCCCTGTCATGAACCTTAACGGTTTTACCATTCTCGAAAACCTCTTCCGTTTCCATCATGAAACCTGTCCCCTTTTCCGAAAAATCGGGACGGCTTTCAACACGGCCATAGAGCAGTAAATCTTTGCCGGTATAGGGAATCAGTCCGTTCAGGGATGCATAATTGAGCCGGTAGTCAGCAAATGCCGCAAATGATATGACAACAAACAGGGTATAAATGAAAACGGTGAACGGTAAAGGAAACGTGCCGGTATGTTTCAATTTCTCAAAAACCGTACAGACAATCAGTAAGAGCAGAGAAATTGCACAGACGACAAGCCATATTTCAAGATCGAGCCGGACGAAAACACCTAAAAGAATCCCTGCCGTGATACAAAAAAGCAGCCTGACGGCAGGATAGGGTGCAAGAGAAAACGTTATCGCCTGCCTGCCTATATTTTTTGTTCGCAGCAAATCATTGTTTTGTATATTCTTTGTTTTCATGAAGCCTTTAAACATTCTTGCCTGCATGCTTGTCAAAGACATTCTGAACTCTGCCGTTAAACCTGTTTTCAGCTTCGAGTTCTTTCCTCCGAAAAAGGACGAGGATTGGGAAACCCTTTTCGAAACCATTGCAGCGCTCTCCCCTCTCAATCCTTCCTATGTAAGTGTCACTTACGGCGCAGGCGGCTCTACCCGCTCGAGAACACATGACCTGGTGGTAAGAATTCAGAAACAGACCGGTTTGACGGTAGTCTCGCATCTGACATGCATCTGTTCCAGCGAAGAAGAAACCGGAACCATCCTGCAGAACTATCTTGACAACGGCATCAACAACGTCCTGGCCCTGAGGGGCGATAAACCCGCCGGAACAGCCACGCTCGCAGAGGCGATCAAGGATTTTCCCCATTCGATCGATCTTGTCCGGTTCATAAAAAAGAACTTCCCGTCCATCGGAGTCGGCGTTGCCGGCTTTCCGGAAGGGCATCCCGAAACGCCGAACAGGATGCAGGAAATAGAGTATCTGAAAGCAAAAGTTGATGCTGGTGCCGATTACATAGTAACACAACTCTTTTTCGACAATCGCGATTTCTTCGACTTCGTCGAACGTTGCAGTATTGCCGGTATCAACGTACCCATCGTACCGGGAATCATGCCGGTCACTACCCGCAAAGGTATGATCAGGATGTCCGAACTGGCACTTGGAGCAAGAATTCCCGCACCACTCATGAAACAGGTCCTTGCGGCCGGTAATGATACCGAAGTAGCGGCAATCGGCATCGAATGGGCGACAAGGCAGGTTCAGGAACTCATCGACAACCATATCCGCGGTATTCACTTCTACACCCTCAACATGGCCGACGCCACACTGAGGATTTTCAGGAACATCCACGAATAACCGGCTTCCGGAATTATAAGACAATCCTTTCCGGATGGGTTAACGCTCTCTCCAACTCCATCTATTCATGGCATTACAAAGTTAATGCCATGACACCACATTAATACAAAATTAACACATCGCCGACAAAAAACAATAACAAAACGGTTAACATACTCACCTGCTCTGCAAGTTGATCAGTCCGGAAAAGCTGTTCTGAAATTTTCAGGTACTTCAGAAAACCATTGATCGGGTTGATCCAATCCTGAAGAGGCAAAACAAGTTTCAGTAGGGAAACGCTCAGAAAATAGTTACGGGACTATGAACAGTTTTTTGATTACTTTTTCTCTATCAGAATCTTTTTTCCCTTTCATGCCATGCAATTTTGTTCAATGTAACGGGTGATGATGATATCCAGCGCTTTCTTTATATCCGTTGAGGATTGTTTTACCCCTGACCACTTTATTCCATAGTCCGACGAATTACATAATTACTTGCACTCAGAAAATTCAACCCCGGAGGAAGTATCATTATGAAGGACGATAACAAAATATCAGACGGCTTAACGAGAACTACTCTCTCATATGTGATACTGATCATCTCGTCAGTCGCTATCACCATTCTTGCGTGCTATGTCATTTATATCGACAACAAAGAAGGGAAGAACGTCTTCAACATGGTATTGCCTGTATTCACATCATGGGTGGGAACCATACTGGCATTCTATTACGGTCGGGACAATATTGAATCAGCGAACAGGCAGGTAAGAGAACTCGTAAAAAAACTCACTCCTGAGGAGCGATCGATGACTATGGTCAATGCAATCATGAGAAGCATCGACAATATGTCATTTTTTCAAATTTCTTCCGGCAAAGATGCAAAAGATATCAAGCTGACGGCCCTCAAGGACAAAATGGATAGTAACAGCCGCCTTCCGGTTGTTGATTCCGATAAAAAACCGATGTACATGATCCATAACAGCAGCATCGACAAATATATTCTTTCGGGAGGCAAATTTGATGACACTCTTGAGCAGTTCATCAATGAACAGAAAAAAAACGGATCCGAATATGGTATCGACAAAGGATTTGTAATCGTACCTGAACAAAGCACAATCGCCGATGCAAAAAGAAAAATGGATGCAGTTTCTTCCTGTCAGGATATATTCGTTACAAAAAAAGGAAATGCGGATGAACAGCTGACCGGATGGATTTCAAACATTCGAATGGCAAAATACCTTCAGGTCTGATCATCCACATGGAAAGCGACATGTTTGCCTCCCTTTTTAAAGTCAATCTGAAAAAGAAAAGCTGCCAAAGGAAAAGGGCCGGCATGAGGACGGCCCTTTTAATCTGTATTTACTTGATTTATAACAAAATCAACCCTTAAGGCATTGATTGTTACAATTCGTGAACATAATTGAGACCCCAGTTTATCTGGCTGTGCGATATGGTCATACCATCACCGTTCGCCACTTTGACCTCCGGTGCCCAGGTAAATGCAGCTGCGATGCTCGATACCTTGTTCAGCCGGTATCCGAAACCACAGGTATAATGATTCTCAGTTATAGCCGGAAAAAGCGGGTTCAGGTACTGATCAGGCACCGGATTCTTTGCAAAACTTGCACCTGCTCTCAATGCGAGACGATCGGTGGCCATATACTGTAAACCCAGAGACCAGACTGTTTGATCCTCCCAATTCTGCTTCATGGTCACGTCGAGTGTCTGACCTGCAAAATAACCGTTAGAAGGAACATTGTCTGCCGTGAAAGACATTGAGAACTTGCTCATCACTGCCGACCAGTTGATATATTTCATATCACAGGCGATCATGAGCCTGTCTGACGGACGTAAAGCGACTCCAGCGGCAAAAGTTGCCGGCCATTCGAAATCATGTACTTTAATTTTACCGGTAAGCGACTGGGAAAACGGAGTGGTACTGCTCATTACACCTGCAAAAGAAATTGTGGCTTTGCTGGTCTCGAGATCAGAAATGGATGTCTGTGAATGATATGCCGCACCAATAGCCACTTCTTTGCTGAACTCATGCGTAAATCCAAGTTTGAAACCGGCACCATAACCTTTCGCTTCGCCTGTCCATGGAGTATCGTTTGAAAAATTGAAACGCGCATAATTAATATCGGTAATCCCTGAAGGTGACATCATGCTTCCAAGTGTTCCAGCCATCGTTCCCCCTACCGAACCTCCGAGACCTGCCATCATTTTACCGAAATGATTACCATCCATATCCATCTGAAGGTCCATTCCAGCCCACACAAAATCAAGTGAAGCTCCCAATGTCGTGCTTTCGGTAATATGGAAGGCAATCGGAAACATAAGCCTGCCGACTCCCACTTCAGTACTTATTGATTCACCACTCATGGAAACCATACTGCCAATCAGCGACCTTCCTCCAGCAAAAATCGGCGAATCACTGCCGAAATCGGTACCCATGCCACCCTGGGAAAGCACTGCGGCCCCCCAACTAATCCTGCCGTCCCTGCGCATGTAGGATAGTGAAGGCATATAAAATGCCATTGATCCTGATTTATCAGAATAAGGACCATAGGAAAGTCTGACATCCGGATGGAGGCCTCTGACACCAATTCCGATTTCTGAACTGCCTTCCCTTATAAATCCGAGAGTTGCAGGGTTGTTCATGGCAGCTGAATTACCGGTATCGTATGCCATACCAGTTCCTCCCATTGCCATCGATTTGGCGCCGTATCCTTCGAGGTTCATGCCGTTTGTTGCAAAAGCAGGGGTCGATCCGGCAATTACAAGCAGTACTATAGCCGAACATGCGGTTTTACGAATCATGATGTTGATGGTTTGATGTTGCTTCAGAAGGCCGGCTGCCTGAACAACCTGACGCAATCCTGCAGCACAGCAGAGTAATACCGTCAGCGGATTGATAACAGGGGGATTACAGGGAAAAACTGAAAAAAACTCGACAGATTAGCCGGATAACTTATTAACAATTGTTAATTATATAAGTAATTAATCATTCACTCGCAAAATATTTCTGCAGAAATTCACATGTACAACATCATGATCAAGGCGGCTATGCTTTTGAACAGAGAGAACTTCTTTTTTTACAGTGTTTCAACTTACTACATCGAAAAAAAAGTTGCACCTTACAATATTTTGGATGAATAAAGGCTCGCCTCAAAACATATCACGGTTCATCAAACAATGCAAGATCGATATACAGGAACCACACACTGAGTCCTCTGCTTGAAAAATATCTTTGATGTTTAAGTCTACTCCACTATTTGAGCGTTTCTGATCACCTTCCAATTGCTGCAGATTACTTTCAAGAACCAACTTTTAAATTTTGTTTGATGTTACATGCAGATTTTCTGCATGTTTTATTTGTCAATACAATCGGCTTACAGAGTGTTCAAATTCCTGCCGCCAACTATTTCATGTATTATTACATCTTATTTTACTAATATTTTCTTCAGATATTATCAATATCTATCTTCTTAATGCTTGTATATATGTAAAATAATGCTTGTATATATATTAAAATGTCCTTATCTGGTTGAGGCCACAAAATTCAAGCGGTGTAGATGGGTAATTTCATGCTGTTTGGTTCACTAAACCCTAAAGACTCTCAAAGACGGATATGGATTCCATCATGTTCCGGAATTCGGGGTTTGCATTTTCCAACAGTGTATCATTGTGCATTATCGGCTCCTTCAGGACTACGCTCGCATGGGCGACACCAAAATGTTTCGGGATCCTGAAAAAGCTGAACTGTTCCTGAACCGAGACATTCTGCAACCTTTCTATAGCGGTGATATCTGCTGTAGTATCGCACTCAGAATGTGCGGCAAACACTTTTTTGGGAAAAGGATATTTCTGACTGAACCCGCCGGTTAAGGAGTCGGTTTCCCCGATGAGCCTCGCCAGTTGAGCGGCGCCATCCATGTCGATATGATTGTACCGGTAAGGGTTTTCACCTATCAGGGGCTGATTGTTGTCGAGCAGATCGGCGAGAAAAGTCCTCAGCAGAATTTCCTTCAATTCACCAGTGATGCCGAATGGCCCTCCGGCCAGATCGAGCGCCGCGGAAAAAAGATAGACGGCTCCCTTGATTTTCGGATTTACCGCCCCCATGTAGAAGCTGAGGGTACCGCCCGTCGAAAGTCCGCCGATCGATATATCCCCCGATCTGGAAGCGGCCGCATTGACAGCAAAACTGACGTTCGCTTTCCATTCATCGAGCTCCACGCCTTCCATCCCGTTCGGCTCTTTCAGTCCATGGCATTGCAACAGCGGAATGTAAACGTTGTAGCCGAGATGATCGAAGAAATAATCGCCTATCGCCGTCATGAAATACGGTGAATCCGAAAGCCCGTGAACAAGCACAACCGCCTTACGGTCAGCTTCCGGATGCTCCAGGATTCTCGGATAACAGCCTTCCCGGATGTTGTCCGGTGAAAAATAGCTGAACCGGCCATAGTAGTCCAGCCACTCATGATCACGTTCTTTGCCGGTGAGGAAAGGCATGCTCTTCTCCGATTATGATGTAGATAGTCCCGATGCTCTCTTCAACAACATTCAGCAGAATTATTCAGGACAATCAGATGTAACATGAACAGATAATCATCGTTACAAAATCCCGGAAGCACTTGTGAAATGAGTGCAAGGTTTTTCTGCCCCGGAATAAGTACAGCTATACATTTGCAGCCTGCCAGTGCATGCCATCCGGTTTTCCCCACTTTCCACCCCATGTCCATTCCTCACTGGCAAACGCATCGAGCACGGCAGGTATATGACCGAAATTCGGTGTCGTATCGCCAAAACCGTTTCTGGCGGGATCAAAATCGACAGCACACCCACAGCAGTGCATAGATATCCAGTGCCGTCACAAGTTTCCACGGAACCTTGACCATGACGATGTTCTCAGACTCCCACTTTGCACTTGCATCTCCGTTCCTGCCTCGCGGATTTCCGTAGAAGGTATCTACTTCGCTCTGATGCGGCCACTTTGACATATTTTCCTCCATGTATTTTCAGTTGAATAGAAAGGGTTTCATATATGCAACGGCAAACTTGTACGCTTCAGGGGGGAAGCCGGACAAACTATCTTTCATCGAAACAACTGACGCTGATTGCTTTACTATGGGGTACTGAAGAAAAGGAAAAACAGACTGGATGAAATGTACGGGAAATTCCACCGGGCTCAAATACGGAAAGGCTTGAGCCCGGATTACGCTGCCAGTGGTTATGTGTTTTATTGCACAAATACTGTACCCGAACCGGAATGTAACGATCGCTTTTTGATTGTTACTCCGTTTCACGAGTACAGTATTGCATATGCCCGATCCCTGGTCAAGACTCTTCTTTCACCTCTTCGAGCACAAAAAGAAGCTGACCCTGTTTCACCATCTGGTTGAGCTTGACCGGAATCTCCTTGACCTGGGCGTTGTAAGGTGCAAAAATCGCGTTTTCCATCTTCATGGCTTCGAGGTTTGCAATTTCTTCGCCCTTGTGGACAATATCTCCTGCTTTAACCGCTCCCCTTTCAGGGTTTCCAATGCGCCAGACGGTACCGTTGATCGGTGCACCGATATCCGCAAGGCCTTTGGCCATCCGGATCTCCTCTTTTTTGGCACGGGGTGTTTCGATCTTGAAAACACGCATCTGGTTGTTGACCTTCATCACTGCGTGAATGATGCCATCGTGTTCCGCACCGATCGAGACGCGTTCGATAGAATACGGCACACCCCTGTATTCGAATTCTACCTTGGCACCCGCTCTTTTCAGGCCGGACCTCCAGACATCCGTCGGCAGGACGCAGGGTGCTTCACCGTATTTTTCACGAAACCGTATGAACTCGAGCGCATCTTTCGGATGCATGAGGTAGAGAATGAACTCCTCCTCGCTTGGTGAACGGTCAAGATGCTCGGAAAGATCGTGACGGATGCGGGCAAGGTCTTCAACAGGCACTGCATCCAGCGGGGAATCTTCGCGTCGCTGGAGGATCTTGTCATGCCCTTCTTCACCGAAAGTGCTGGTATAGACCCAGTCGGCAGGCCAGCCCATGGGCAGCTTTCCATAACTTCCCATGATAAGCTGCTTGAAATCTCCGGGAGCAGTCCTGAAAAGATGAAGCAGCTCTTCCCGATCTTCTTCAGGCATGGAATCGAAATCCTGCGTTTTCTCCTCGACAAAGCGGGTGAGAAGCTGGATCACATGATTGACACCGGCCATGCCGCGCTCCTTGGCGTAGTGGTTCACGATACCGCTGGAAGTGACCCAGGTGATCTGCGAACCGGGAGTCACATCGAAATATTTCACAATCTGGTTATAGAGTGACATGACCTTCAGGATAGCCGGCATGAGATGCAGGAAACCGCCTTTCTGGGCCTGCTCGAACGAGCTCGGGAACGCTCCACCGGGCATCCGGTGCATGACCACCCCGTAATCGAACCCTTTGAACGGCGATTCAGCCCATTCGTAGTGCCCGATCCACTCGCGCACCTTCTGTACGGCGATATCCGCCGCTTTGTGGTTGAGATGGACTTTCATACCCGACTCCTCGAGGTAAGCGGCAACGCTCAGCAGCGGTGCCTGACCGAAGAAACGGGTAAGGGAATCCTCTTCGACATCGACGATGCTTGCGCCCGCCTGTGCTGCAGCAAGGATCGCCGGCAGTGCGAGGCCGTCGGTGGCATGGCGGTGGTACTGCAAAACGAGGCCGGGCCAGGCCTGCTTGATGGCGTCGAACAACGAATGAATTCGTTTAGGGCTTCCGACACCAGCCATATCCTTGATGCACAGGATGATCTCGTTTGTGCCGCCGCACAGGTCGACCATCTCTTTTACAAGTCCAAGGTAGTATTCGTTCGTCGTCCAGTCCGCCTGGGTGAAGGAGATGGCCGGCTGGAACAGACGACCGCGTTTCATGACCACTTCAGCGACTGTCCTCATGTTGCGAACATCGTTCAGGAACGAGAAACAGCGCCAGACATCGATATCGACACGTGAGATCACATGCTCGATTATGTTTTTCGGATAGGGACGGTATCCCCAGAGGTTCGTTTCGCGCACGAGCGTCTGCAGTAGCACGTTCGGCATCTTCTCCCTGAGGAGCGATATCTCCTCGAAAGGGCTTTCGCGACGGTTCATGATCCCGACATGCCAACGAGCACCGCCATGACACTCGGAACTGAAAAGCCCCATTTCGTTATAGTTGGAAGAAAGTGTCGAGAGGTCGCGCATCCGGAGGCGGTTTTTATAATCCGACTGACCGGCATCCCTCATTCCGGTCGATGTAAGGGCTATAGCACCCAGATTGCGGACACTGCTCACTATTTCTTTCGGGGACATCCCCGGTTTGACAAAAACAGAATCGGTCATATCGGTTAAATCCAGTTCGGTGTTCCAAGAGCAGAAATTTCAGCTACATATTTTGCAATTTTCAGCGCTTCTTCTTCACTGTCATCTTCAGTGAACTTCGAAACAAGCTCGTCCATGTGCTCTTCTATAAAGCGCGTCGAGAAGTCGCCGCTGATGAAATCCTCATGACGTATGATGCTCAGAAGAAGCGGTGCAAGAGTTTTGACTCCTTCGACCCTGAGGTTGCGGCAGAGAATACTGTCCATCTTCATGATGGCTGTTTCTCGGTCAGGACCGCTCGTCATCATAAGCATGATGAGCGAATCGTAATATGGCGGTATGTCGGACCCCTCGTAGACACCCTGAGATACCCTTGAACCGGGATACAGGTTCAGGTGCAGCCGGCTTATATTGCCGAAGGAAGGGCTGAAATTAGCCGGGTCCTCTGCGTTGAGACGGACTTCAAGTGCCCAGCGGTTTGGATTGATATCTTCCTGTTTGAATGGAAGCCTCTCGCCTTGAGCGACATCAAGCATCAGGCTCACAATATCAACGCCTGTCACAAGTTCGGTGATGCCGTGCTCGACCTGAAGACGGGTGTTCACTTCAAGGAAGTAAAATTTGCTTGTAACGGAATCGAAGAGGAACTCGACAGTACCGGCAGACGAGTAGCCGATCTTGTGCATCAGCCGTACCGCCGTTTCGCAGATTGAGTGGCGGATATCGTCATCGATACTCGGGGAAGGAGCTTCCTCGATGATTTTCTGGTTGCGGCGTTGAAGTGTGCATTCGCGTTCGTAGAGGTGGATCACGTTGCCATGCTGATCGGCGATAATCTGCACTTCAATGTGGCGGCCTTTTTCGATATACTTTTCAACGAGCACTTCGTCGCTGCCGAACGATTTTCTCCCTTCGGATTTGGCCTGGGCGAGGGCATTTTCTATTTCCGAATCGATGTTGACCTTCACCATACCTTTGCCGCCGCCGCCTGCAGAGGCCTTGATGATAATCGGAAATGCGACGTCCTCATCCCTCATCCAGCGGCGGATATCCTCTGCGCCGTTAGGAGAGTTGATGCCCGGTATGGTGGGGACATCAGCGCCCACGGCAATTTTCTTTGATTCTATCTTGTCACCCATCATATGGATCACTTCGGGACTCGGTCCGATCCAGATCAGGCCCGCATCGACTACCATCTGTGCGAACTTCGTGTTTTCGGACAGGAAACCCCAGCCGGGATGAATGGCATTCGCCCCGCTCTTGTGCGCAGCGGCAATGATCTTCTCCATGTTCAGATAGGACTCTACCGGAGGAGCTTCGCCGATATGGACTGCATCGTTTGCCATGAACACATGGGCAGCAAGACGGTCCGGTGTACTGTATACCGCCGTTGTAGGAATTTTTCTGTCCTGGCAAGTCTGTATGATCCGCACAGCCGGTACGCTGCGATTGGCAACGAGAACCTTTTTGATTTTTTTGTCCATCATGCGTTTTGAAATGCATTGAAATTCGGAAAAACATCATCTTCAGACTTCAGAGCCCCTTCAGGCAAAACAGAAACCGCCAGACTGCGCAAAAAAACTCCGGACCATTGACTGGTCAGGCAACGGTGAACCGGCTTCAGTTGGTGCTCTTCTGAAAACTTGAATCGCGCCACATGCACGGCCCATTTCCGGAAGAACCGGTAATATGAAATCTGGCAGAATAGTTACCACCAATCCGCGGAGAGGCTATACATGGATCCGGATGATACCTTCTTGGCGTTATTTCATAAGCGCCATCCGTTTCATATCAAATCCATCACCGCCAGCAAATCACTGAACAGGGGTATACAAAGTCGAAACGTCAAAGATAATATTTTTGCGGGAGAATCCGAGTGAAAGGAAAAACATTAATGCTTTCAGGCTTGTCAAACTCATTTAATTTCCGTCAATTCACCGTTACCTGAAGAACTTTTTTCATCACCGGACAGCTGTGACCGTTCAAGCAGATATTCGATAACCAGACCGGCTGTCGTTTCAGGCTTTTCAAAAAAGAAATTATGGCCGGCACCATCGATTATTTCAAGCGAAGCTTGCGGTATCCTGCTGGCCAGTATCCTGGAATTTTCCGGAGGGATCAGGAGGTCGTCACTCCCGGTAACGACAAGAACAGGCATATGGATTTTCTCCGGCAGCGCTTCAGCATTGAATCTTGCAAGAGCATGCATCTGAGTGCCGGCACCTTCAGGAGTCATGCAATGATCGACACTCAATCGTATGAAAGCCTCCACTCTTTCCTTTTCTCTATTAATAAAGGTGTCGGAAAAAAGATACGGAACGATCAGACGTGCGGCTTCTTCCGGAGTAAGATCCGGATTGGCTGCCTGCCCGAAGGCTTCAGTTATGCATGAAGCCGGCGAAACAGCATGGATCCCGCCCTGGGATGTGCATCCCAGAATAGCCTTCCCTATACGTTCCGGATGGTTTGCACAGAGAACCTGGGCTATCATTCCACCCATCGAAACTCCGAATACATGCGTTGAGTCCATATGCAGCGCATCGATGAGTCCGACTGCATCCCCTGCCATGTCCTCGATCGTATAAGGGGCAGTTGAAACCGTACTTCCGCCTGCTCCCCTGTTGTCGTATGCAATGACCTGAAAACAGGAAGAGAGGGGATGGACCAGCATGTTCCAGAACTCTTTCGTCATGCCGAACCCGCCGATCAGGAGCAACGGCTCTCCTGAGCCACTGATATCGTATGAGAGGTTGATACCGTTCACCTTCGCTATACCCATAAATCAAGCATGTTCGATCTGGAATGAAAGAAAAACCTTACTTTGGGTATAAAATATAGTCTTATCCGGGAAAAGCATTTGCTTTTAAGATGCAAGCCTCGTCATAATTCTTGTTAACCAGGTTGACAGGATTTCTCAGATTCCATGGCTGTCAAGCCAGCTGATTATTCTGTCCGCAACCTTCAGGCATCCGTCTTCGAGCATCATGCCGTGAGGCATATCCGGAAAGATTTCCGCTGCCACACCGTACCGGCGGCCCGTTTTGTGGACATCTTTTTCCGACATGATCATGTCCTTTCCGGCACCAAGAACGAGCATCGGTATATCTGCGGGCTCTTTTTTCTTCAAATTCGGCACCAGCATTTCAAGATAGACGCGGTAGGAATCTTCATTGAGGCGGGCATAACATGACGAAACCACTTCATCCGGCACATCGCTTGAAAAGACAAGTTCCCTGAACTTAAGAGGATTTTCTACTATAGGCTTCATGTTCATCATCAGGCTTCCCTTGATTGCGTCAACAGGCTGACGGCGGAAAATCCGCCATGTCGCACCGAAAAGTCCCGTTGGAGGAACGGAAGCCATCAACACCGCCGCTGCGGGACGTTGCCGTTCCAGATATTCCTGCACTACACGTCCTCCCATGGAATGACCGACCAGCACCGGAGGACGCCCCAGATGGCTTACCGCTTCTTCGACATCGGCAAGATAGTCCTTCAGCGACAACCAGCGCATATCGTCACACCGTTCACTGCCTCCATGCCCGCGGAGACTCAGGGCATGGGCCTCGTAGCCATGCCGGGAAAAATACGGCAGGAAATGTTCTGACCAGCACCATGCCGCAAGCCCCATGCCATGGACGAACAGGAGGGGTACCGGACGCGGAGTCGATGCCGGTTTTTCGGAAATGATCTCAAGACGCATAACACTCTTGTTTTTGAGAGTGACAGGATTTCAGATAATCGATAAGGGGGAATGTTATAATGAAAGTTACGCATTAAACTCTCAATTACCGCAAAATAACGAGAGAAAACTGTGATGATGCATGGCTTCCGGCTGCCGTAGCGAAGAGTTTCTTATGACACGCTATCTTTTTTATTTCCCATGACATCACATATCGATTCAACAATCAGATCGGCAACCTGAAATGAAAAATTCTTTTTTCCCGGCTTTGCTGCAAGATTGATTTCTTCCAATATCGCAGTGAAAGCAGCATGCGCAGTAGTACCCTCAGACAGTGATATGAAAGGCGAGATGTTTATCGTATTATTGCACGGAAAAAGCTCTCAACTATGATGGTAAAGTATTATTCCGCAATAAATAACGACAATATCGCGATACAGGACTAACATTACCTGACAAGTAGAGAGCTTTTTGAAAAACAAGGAATTAATTATCACTGGCCGGATGCGCGGGACGCATCATATCGGAATCTTACTGTACCAGACTGACCCGGTCGATGCAAAGTTTGTTGATTCCGGCTTGAGGGTCAGGACCGAAGTCGCGATAGCCGATTTCAACTGTCAGTTTACGAAAGTAAGCTTCTTTCATCAGGTCGAAAACCAGATTTCCTGTTGAAACGCCATTCAATGGAAGGCCGGTATGCGCATCGGCAATACGCAGAAAAGCGGTCGTTCCGTCAGATTTGCGAAGAGCAAAGACATAGAACCGCTCACCTGGCTGTACCAGTATCTGGTGTACAGTACCGTCAGCCCATACTAAAGGCGGCAGGGCGATTGGTTGCATGACGGTGTGCAACTTGATCGGGTCGATTTTCTTGGGCATAGCTGTTTCCTCCTTCATGTTTTGATGTTTTCATTTCATACCGGGATTACAGCACTACATTACTTATTACAGGCACTACTCATGCATTACTACACACACAAAAATATACTGTATTGTAGCACAAATGTCCGGTTATAAGTCAAATAAATCCAACTGGTTACAGGTATAGGTATTCTCAATTGTGCCAGCAGAATTCGTAACTAATTGTAAAATATCGACTTTCTCGAATAGGCTGACACTCAGGAT
>JAAXXY010000019.1 GCA_013334225.1 Chlorobiaceae bacterium | reverse complement strand
AAAACTTTTCTCAACTTTTTTTCCTTCCCTCTCGTTCGGTCACGCGCGTTTTTAAACAACTTCGCCCGAGACCTTCTTAGTTCCCGTCTTCCCTCGATTCACATCCTGGCCAAATAACATGCCCCTTTCGGGACTCCTTACCGCCGATGACCTTAACTCATTCATCAACGGGCTCCTAATGTATCACCCTAACCCCATTCTTCCAAATTCTTTTTCCGGTTTTTTCATGATTTATTTCCAGAAAAACGTATAAATATCATAAAATTACTTATTTTGCGCCTTTTCCCTTTAATCTCCCGATAAAAAACTCACAATACCCTCCGGTTTCGGCCAGATTATTTTTAATAAAATTCATAGAAACGCTTTTACAAGCATGCCTGTTATAAAAAAGAAACCATGAAGCATTTATCGGAGATATGTCCATGAAAGAACTCGCTCATATGCTGTGCATCCCCTTTTCCGAAGGAGCATTTCCAATGCCGGAAAACCAGTGCAGGAGAATTCTTGAAAACCTACCCGGATGGCAGCTTGTTACCGAAGATGGAATCCTGCGCCTGAAGCGTACCTTTTCTTTTCCTGATTTCAGTAATGCACTTGCCTTCACCCGGCATGTTGGCGAACTTGCAGAAGCTGAACAGCACCATCCGGAAATTCTTACGGCATGGGGAAAAGTAACGGTCACCTGGTGGACTCACTCGGTAAAAGGCCTGCACATGAATGACTTTATCATGGCCGCCCGGACCAGCGAACTCGAAATGCATCAATAAAAACAAAACATCCATGCAGTGTTGCTGCAGAGATGCCTTTTCATCGCCTTTTTACCTCATCAGTACGGAGGTGGTGGTCCCCAAGGCTTCCGTGGCGGAGCGCCTAACTCGCCATTACTGAACGTAGTCACAAAAATCTTTTGACACACTCACCGCAAATCTAACCGTATGATGATTTACAAATGCTTCAGAATCCACATGTTTGCAGAAAAATCCAGTGACTGTTTATAATCAACATTCAACCGGCATCCGATATGCTGAAGAACGATCACGACGGAATACTATTGAAAATTGTGATCAGATGACACCGTAAAAAATGAATTTCCTGAAAGAAACCTTTCCGGTCGATCGTATTCAAAGCGAATACGAAGTACTTCCGAATTGAGGAGATCAATACATTCAGAAAAATGAACTGAAAAAAATTCTCTCTCTTCCTGTTGCTTTAATGATACAGAGTGTAATCAGTGTCCTTTCTTATGCTACAGACAACCCACCGCTAAAAACGGAAGCAAAGGCGCTGATATCTGAAAAGAAGATTATGTTAAATTTCTTTCTCGCAAAAAGTCACTTTTTACCTGTTCCAATAATTTACTAATTTCCTGACCTCATGAGAGGTATCGGCCAGGAAATGAAAGAGTTCTGTTGCTGTGCCCGGAGGGGTCGCACCTGCCTCCATGCCTGAGTTTTGTAATACTTCAACTGATACGTTCATCTCCGAAAAGTTATGGAAGAAACATGCAGGAATTGCAAATGGTGGGATCCTTTAGTGAAAAAAGAGGGCGTCTATCAGCATGATTATATCGAGCAGATCCGGAAACCCAATGAATATGTAGTGAATTCCGGGCTCTGCAGAAGGTATCCGCCCCGAATTCTACCCGTTTTTTATGAATTCGATAGAGAGGAATACAGAGAATACAGGGCCGCAGAGCATGAAACAGCCTCTCCTGTCACCTATGCTGACGAATGGTGCGGCGAGTTCAGGACGAGACCATAACTTCCGCATGCCAAAAAGCGTTGACAGAAAAAGAACTGTAAAAGCCCGGCGCTATTTTTCCGGGGGCTTTTATCGCTCCATTATTTACCCCTGATTTTCAACGACTATGGAAAGGGATGCCGCAGGGAAAGTCCTGATCGATGCCGTGAAAGAAACGGAGCTCGCCCATAACAGGATGGAACTTCGCAATCCGGAATTTATTGCAAGATAATCGAAAATCTTGAGGAGTGAGCCGTGAGGAAAAAGCGGGAGCTCTTTTACAGAAACTCCCGCTCTCCCCAACAATTATCTGGAAACTGAGGAGGAAGACGAAGTAACTTGAACATTTGAATTCGTTACGGTAATCCCTCCGTCATTCACAGCCGTCACGTTTGTTGCTGTAGCGCCGTACTGTGTGGATGCACAGGCCGCCCCTGTTCCATTCACGATTGTTTCCGTTGTAAACGCATTCTTTTTTTCTATAAGATTTTCTGTAACAGATGCCGAGACACCAGATTTGGCATCCCCACCACCTGAATACACGCCTGCCCCATATGAAAGCGTACCGTCAGAGAAAGGTGTGCTTTCGTACATGAGATCATGCTGCCCTGCAATCTCGGCTTCAAGATCTGTTGAGACAGAAGTAGGAGCCGGAGCCGGAGCTGGATCAGGACTTAACGCACTTCCAGCAAAAACTGCATCGTTAACAACAAACATCAGCATTGACAGCATTATAACAAAAAAGCTGGTCCTCATCTTTTCCTCCTTTTCAGAGAGTTGGTCAAGAGATTTTTTTCAGATCATTACCACTACTTTTGCCTCTTCGGAATATGGCAGCTTACTTCGTATGTCCGTCAGGTTGAAACTCTTTCGCTTCACCGGTTATAACGGAATGCCATTCATTTCCTCGAGCGAACCTCGATGCAGAACTTTTTAAGCCTTTCAGAACCGAGGAGAACTTGTTTACATACTCTAACAAAATAATATCGCAAATTCTTCCAAATAAAACCTACCCTGCAGAACAATTTTCCAAAAATGCAGAACGGGCCATTCCCTTCAGTGAATAAGCCCGTTGCAAATGTACCCTTTTCAGGGAACAGGTCAACATATTATTTCGGTTATCAGGCCGGTACTTTCCGGTAAGGCCGAGCTGACAGCTGCTGGACAATGCCGTTCTTTCGTGCTTCTTTTTTCCATCCCATCGATCCGATTGCACGGTATATCCACCCCGGAGTGAACGGTTTGGCAAGTTGTTTTCTCGCTTCTTCGGGTACCGGTTTTCCCATGGCGAGAGCTGCGGCTACAAGATCGAGATTTTTCTTGTAGGGTATGGCCGGTCCGCCGAGCTCCCTGAGGGGTTTTCCGTGCACGAGCCCTTCGCCTCCACCTATGGAAACCGAGCCCATCCAGCTGAATTCTGATTCCTTCGCGAAAACCGCACAGGAAGCAAGGGCGTTTTCGTTATGCTGCGATTCTATAAAACCGCAGTTCGCTATCGCAACCAACCTGCCTTGCAACGCAATATTATTCCTATGATCCTTTATCGTCCGCATAACGGAGAGAACAGGTGCAGGAATGCTGTCGATATAGAGTGGAAAGGCAAGGATCACGAGATCGGTTTTATCGATAGATTCGAGCATCGCCCTTGTCCGGTCCGGATTACCCGAAACCTTGTACAACTGGAAAGTATCCGTTCGCACTCCACTCTCAGCAAGACGCTCTGCGATATAGCCGCCGAGTGCCCCTGACGTGCTTTTCACCATGCGCGGGCTTCCGACAAGAAGCGTCGCACTGCGTACCGGCCCCTGAACTGACGCGGAAGCCCGAAACTCGGGAACAGGCGGGGGCTGGCGGGAACTCCCGTTTTTACCGCTCACGGCCTTATGCAGCAACTCATTGAGGTTTTCTCTTATTTTTTGATCTCCCATCGTGCTGTACAGAATGCCGCATGCATCTTTTTCCGTATAGAAATTGATGGTGTTGCGATAAAACAGGTGCCTGAAGATTCTTTCCTGGGTATCGTCGGGACCCTGAAGCCATCCTATGGAAATGAACCCCGGATACCGTTCGTAACGCTGTCTGTGGTGAGTCTCGCCGTTCACCTTGCAGAAAAATGGAGAGATCGTCTGTATGAGATGATCGGCAAATTTCTTTAGTTCCGGAGAGAAGGCTCCGAAGGTTAACGGAGTGAGAGCGATGGCAATGTCGCTCTGAATATACTTGGCAACAAGATCACGATTGTCGTCATCGATCGCACAGATACCGGGAGTTTTCAGCCAGCACTGGAAACACCCGTTGCAATTGGCGATGGTTTTGTCGCGAAGCACTACATGCTCCGCCTGATGCCCGCTCGCCGCGAGAAGGTCAACAAGGTTTCCGGCGATCCGCACGCCGGTTGCATCTCCTGACGGTGATCCGTCGAGAATAAGAATTTTCATGATATCCGTCCCTCCCTTTGATTTTAACGATTGAGTATTCTACCTCTTCAATTAAGACACTTCATTTGATCACCGGTCAGCCGTTAATGACAAATTCACGGAAGATGGCATCGAGTTCGTACCGGTAGAGTGCCGAGCCGTCAGCCCCGAATGGCGGCAGTTTGCCCGTCAACTCCAGTGAAACGATGCCATGCACCCTGCTCCAGACAAGCATGACCACCGAATAAACAAGCCGTTCTTCCGGATGCTGCTCCCCTCCGTTCTGAAAAAAGCTTCCGCATTCACCGGCATCGAAAAGTGGAAATCCCTGAACCTTCAGTCGTCCGGCCCGGTGAAGCTCGGCTATAACTTCCGCAAGAGCACCCATTGATCGAACCATTGCCGGCAGGATTTCATGCATCGGGGGGATATAACCGGGAACCGGGGTACCGAAAATCAGGAGATAACGGTGCGGATAGAGAATCGCCCACTCCCTGTAGGCAATTCCTGTTTCCCTGAACCGTTCAAGCACCTGGTCCTCTTCAGGAAAGAGATCTTTCGCGGCATGCTGGCTGTCGCCGAAAGAGAGGTAGGCATCGATAACAAGCGCAGTCACCAGCGCATCACGGTCAGGAAAGTAGTTATAGATCGCCGGTGCAGAAATATGCAGCTCCCTGGCAATTTTGCGCAGGGATAGTGAAGATGGCCCTGAAACCGTTATCTGATGCCACGCGGCATCCTTGATGGACTCCTTGAGATTTGAAATCTGTGCTGATTTGACCGGTCTTGCCATTTCCAACTTATATTTACATTGTAAATTTATACTGTAAATATATTTTTTTCGAAAATAAATCAAAAATTTTTTTTCGATGATCGTTGATAAAAGGGAATATGGATTCAATACAACAGGAATTGGCAATGATTGACAATCACTGGCTGATACGTATATTTATCTATGTTTTAAACATGACATTACACCCCCATGTCAATCAATGTCAATCTCACTCCTCAGCTCGAGGAGATGGTTCGCCAGAAAGTCCGATCGGGTATGTATTCCTCTTCCAGCGAGGTGGTAAGGGAGGCGTTGCGGCTCATGCAGGAAAAGGAACGTTGTCAGTCCATTAAAATCGACCAGCTTCGACAGGATATCCGTGAAGGCATCCAGAGCGGCGAACCCTCTGGGTGGAATGCCGAAGAATTAAAGCTGAAAAGCAGGGAAAAAAAATCCGGCAAACACTGTGAATGATGCCTGTAATCCTCAAACGGCCGGTCGTTATCGACGATCTTGCTGAAATTTGGAGCTACATAGCCGTTGAGAGCGAAAAAAGGGCCGACGCTCTTATCGACACCTTCGACTGGAAATTCAAGGAAATAGCTGAATGTCCGGTCACTGGAAAAAACCGTGACGAACTTTACAGGGGTCTGATGAGCCTCCCGATCGGAAGACATATCGTATTCTATCTCATCATCCCCGAAGGTATCGAGGTAATAAGGGTCCTTCATGCCGCAAGGGAGGTTTCTTTTCAATTCGAACCAGATATCTGACGAGAGGGAAATCCTCAGGAAATTCTTTGTAAAAAGCCAGGAATTTCCTCACTCGTGAGGACGATGAAAAATTATTCCCCTCTGTGAACCGGCGGGCAACCCTGCCCTATCATTCCAAATCCATCCTGCTTTACCGGCCTTCCGTACCTGAAAACAATGCTTGTATTCCCGGCGAAACGAAAATATTCAATGACACAGTCAGGCGAAAATGACTTAAATTAGCGCAGCCGTGGCGATAGCTATGGCTGTATTGCCAATCATTAAAAACAAAAAGGAGTTCTTCCGATGAATGCAGTAAATCCGGAAGCTATCGGTGTGTTCGGTCTTGTCGTCACCGTTTGGGTATTCGGGCTCGAACAGCTCGGATTCGGGCTTGACAAGGAAACAGACCATGAAAAGCTGGGCAGAAACCTCGCAAATGTAGCCCTCTATTTTGGCGGCATTGCTCAGCTTTTCACGGCAGTATGCATCTATCTGTTGGATGTCGGCCTGCCGCCAGAAATCAGGGTGTACCTCGGCACCATTTTCGCAACCTACGGGCTGTTCTGGGTTGTCGTTGCCATGCATTTCTACAATCCCGGGGACAAGAAAGTCTACGCCCATCTTTTCCTGGGCATTTTCTTCATGACGGCGCTTTTCAGTTACAAAGCGATCATGCTTGATAAAATCTGGCCGCTTGGAACGGTTCTGCTGCTCATCAATCTGCTGACGATCCTGCTCCCGTTCTCATGGTACAAAAAAAACGAAATCATTACCAGAATCTGCGGAGCCACCAATGTTGCTATTGGTGTTTGTGCGCTTCCGATCCTCTTTAAAGCCCTCGGTATCTGACAGGGCCCCTTACCGGAACATTCCGGGAAAACCCGGGATGTTCCGGGGCTGAACCGCCGACTTACCCCTGCAGCAACCGCCCTCCGAAAATCTTCGTGCACTCGTTACCGGTATGTTCGTCCGCCGTCGTAACCTTGATACGTTCGGGTATCCCGGTGTATACTGTCCGGAAATTCCGCACACATGAAGGCGATGAAAAATAAATCTCGTCAATGAAATCGAGATCGATCTCCTCGTCATTTTCCCTGAACCCCTGGGTATAGACGCATAGCGGCGTAACGCTGTTGCCGGACGCTTCAAGAGCGAAAAGCTGGCTCGAGTCCGGCAGGTTCGATCCCGGAAGCAGGACTGTCGCTCCAGACAAGCCGTTCTCACGAAACAGGGAGATGAGATCGTCCGGTTTATCGGGTTCAAGGCGGAAATCCGGAACTACGATGTACTTCACAAGTTCAGAAGCCGCCGCCTTGCCATAGGTGATAATCCTGCTCTCCCTCAAATGGCGTACATCCCTTCCCGACATAAACAGGCAATTGAAAAAATGCCGTACTGAGAGCACTCCGGCAAAGAAAATCACCTGATAATGGGTAATGTTTTCGAGACAGTGCTGCACCATCTTCCTGTCCGAACCGTCAGCGGAGCTGCAAGGCAGATGCACCGTGACATAGTCGGAGGGGTCATAGTTTTTACCGCCGTTTCCGATAAGAAGCACCTTTTTCTTTTTCGAGAACCAGTTTTCCCCGATGAACTGGGAAATATTATCGCCGACGAGGAGGAGTGCTGGTGAATAAACCGATTTTTCGCGTTCCCTGAGTTCACGGATTGTCCCGGTGAAAATCCTCTGGTTGTAACGGGTGGCGTTCTGCACGATAGCTACTCTGGTTTCGAGGTTGCGCCCTTTATTCAACACCGCATCGAGCACGTCGTGTACCGATGATGCAACCATGTAATAGACAAGCGTATCAGCATCAGGCACCTGGATTTTACTGACCGGGTGACCGGTGCAGAAAGCCACCGAAGAGGATACTTTTCTCATGGTGAGCGGAATTTCGCTGTATGCGCTCGCTCCGTGAGCAGCTGTGATCCCCGGCACGATTTCATAGCGTATACCGTGCTGCCTGAGCGATTCGATCTCTTCACCACCGCGCCCGAAAACAAAGGGGTCGCCTCCCTTCAGACGGACAACTTTCCTTCCCATCTTGGCCTGGCGGACAATCTCCTCGTTGATAGCCTCCTGCTCGAAATGATGGCAGTCTTTTCTTTTGCCGGTATAGATCTTGAGTGCCGGGTAGTGGGATACAAGTTCCGGCGAGACAAGGTCGTCATAGAGAATGACGTCGGCTTCACGCAGGAGCCGGTCTGCTTTCATGGTCAGCAGTTCAGGATCTCCCGGACCCGCTCCTATGATATAAACGATCCCTTTATTCTGATCAGTGGAATTTGCTTTATTATGAGATTCTTTTGTTTCCATGGCACTGCTGCATGTTGATTGCTTAAAGCCCTTTTTCAAGCAGGGCTTTTATCCTGTTCCGCCATTCGACGGATTTTTTCACATTCTGTCCGTTGGACGACACGGCAATGGTCATTTCGTCCTGCTTTATGACGGCAGGAGAGATGAAGTCCGAAAGCTCGCGGTTGTCAACAACATTCACCATGATGCCTATTCTGGCGGCATCGTCTCTGATACGGCGGTTCACCTCGTTGTCATTCGTGCTGGCATAGACAAGGAAAAAACCTTCAAGGTCGGATTTTTCATACTCCTTGTATATTTCGGTATACCCCTTTCCTTTCAGATCGTCGTGTATCCACGGGGCAAGAATTGTGATGCCACTGGTATACTGCCCCACGGTCTGAATTTTGTGCATGGCGATCTTTCCTCCTCCCACGAAAAGAATCTTCCTGTTATCGATCCTGATATTGAGTGGCAGAAAAACCTTCATGTTTACCAGATGTTTGCGTTAAATCGTTTTCTATGCTTAAAAAGGTGTAATATAAAAACCGGGTTTGGCGCCACTAAATTTCAATATCGAATTTTTTTGTCCTCTTTTCGCACTGCAGGGATTATAAAACAAAAGTCCGCGTTTACCGGCGCGGACTTTTCAGTTATGGTGCAGACAAACTACCGATTTCACTCCTGGGTTTTGACCGCAACTGCAACTTTAAGCAGAATGGTAAGAACCAGCATCCCGATCGCCCAGATGCCGACCGTTACGGAAACCTCGGTAAGAGTGGGGAAATAATCGACGATCTCATCGAGAGGCGAAGGGATGAAACCACCGAGGATCAGGCCGACCCCTTTGTCGATCCAGATAGAAACCACGAGACCTGCGCATGCTGTGGCCAGCCATTTCGGAGAGGTTTTCAGGCCGGGTACAAGCAGAACCGCAAGGGAGCCAAGCCCGAGGATCAGCGAAAACCACATGAAGGGAACCAGGTTGTAATGGCCTTCGAGCCCGAAGAAAAGGTACTGGAAACTATGCATATGAGACGGCACATTGCTGTAGAAGGCAGTGAAAAACTCCGTGCCGATCATGAAGAAATTGATGAGGCCGGCATAGGTGACAATAACGGCCAGTTTCTCCCTTGCCTCTTTTCCCGTATCGAATCCGGAGACCTGCTTGATGATGAGCGTCACGAGAATCAGGAGTGAGGTTCCGGCGGCAAAAGCAGAAGCGAGGAAGCGCGGTGCAAGCACTGCTGTCAGCCAGAGGTGCCTTCCTGGCAGTCCGGCGTAAAGGAATGCGGTAACGGTATGGATACTGACTGCCCAGGGTATGGAAAGATAGATAATGGGTTTCACCCACGATGGTGGAGGAACGCCCCTGCGCTCGGCGCCAAGCACAGTCCATCCGCTCACGAGATTGATGATGAAGTAGCCGTTCAGCACCATGACATCCCAGAAAACCATCGAATGGGGACTGGGATAGAGAAGAACGTTCAGCACACGGTCAGGACGTCCCATGTCGGCAAGGATGAAGAGCAGGCACATCAGCGTTGCGGCAACCGCCATGAACTCGCCGATGATCACAGTCTTTGAAAACACCTTCTGGTTGTGAAGGTAGTAGGGAAGCACCACCATGACAGCCGACGCTGCAACACCGACGAGAAACGTGAATTGCGCGATATAGAGGCCCCAGCTGATATCACGGCCCATGCCGGTAACGGTGAGCCCGAACCACCTCTGGCGGGTATACGCAGTGATGCCGACAGCTATCAGGGCGAGCAATGAGGCAATCCATGCCCAATAGTTGCGGTTTCCTTTCAGAGCTTTCTCAATCATGGGAAAACGTTAGATAATGTAAAAAACCGAAGGCTTCGTCCCGAGTTCGGGCTTCCGCTGCATCGTGTTGTTGGTCTCGAGGAGCGCACGGATATCGGAACGGGGATCATTCAGGTCACCGAAAGTCAGCGCCTTTTCAGGACATGATTCTACACACGCCGGCATCAGCCCCTTGACAAGACGCTCCGAACAGAAATTACACTTTTCAACCACACCCGTCATCCTGGTCGGATAGTCGACAGATGCCTCTTTAATTCCCTCCCGCGGATCGCGCCAGTTGAAGCTTCGAGAACCGTATGGGCAGGCTGCCATGCAGAAACGGCATCCGATGCAGCGGTGGTAATCCATTGAAACGATTCCGTCCCATCGCTTGAAGGTAGCCTCTGTCGGGCACGCCCTCGTGCACGGGGACTCCGCACAATGGTTGCATAAAGCGAGATAGGGCCGTTCGAGCACCTCTTTTGTCCGGAACTGCTGGGTCGAGGTCGGGAAAACATGCTCATAGCTGCTTTTCCAGATCCACTTCACTTCATCTTTCCGGTTCCCGAAATCGGGTACATTGTGGACATGATGGCATTGAGCCACGCATTCCTTGCAATCCTGACGGCATTTACGGGTGTCGATCAACATACCCCAGCGGATTTTTCCGGGAACGGGTTTTTCGTCCCATGCCGGCAGAACCGTCTCTTCAAGGGCAAACGCATGCATGAACCCGGAAGATGCGCAGATCCCTGCAAGAACCCCCAGGCCGGTTTTCCTTATAAAATCTCTACGTTGTTCGTTCATCACGGTGTCTCCATGGGCGACAGATGACAATTCCAGCACTTAGGCTTGACATTGGCATACATGTGGCAGTTGAAGCAGAAAAGCCTGTTTGTTGAATGACAGCCCAGGCAGGTGTTCAGGCTCTTCTGGAACCTGCTGCCGTTCTTTGCGATATAGACCCGGTTGCCTTCCCTGACCGACGAATTCCGCCAGGAAGAAAGAACCTGCATGTGGTTTGCGCGCATATAGTCCGTAGGAGCGATACATTTCGTACTGTCTACGGCGACGGGCGCTGGAGGCACCTTGGCCGTTTCGGCATGGCCGGGCTGGCGAAAAAAAGCGACAACCACAAACAGCATCAGAACCGGAACGGCAATCCACAGTAAAATTTTCTTAATCCTCATCGTCCTCCCCGTCTTCGAAGCCTGCCATAGGATTTTCCCTCAGGTCTTCCGTTCTCTTTTTCTCTCCATCCATGATCAGGGCATTGCCTACCAGCTCATGCAGTCCGTACACTCCAACACCAGGGTTCCAGTACCTCATGAGCGGAGTGAGGCTCGCGCGGTCGATCGCACAGATGGTCACCAGTGAATCGACCTTGTGTTTTTCCCTCACTGTGCGTACGGCACTGGCCCTCGGGAAACCGCCCCTCATGCGAATATCCATGTACTCTTCAGCGTTCAGACCGCTGCCGGAACCGCAGCAGAAGGTCTGTTCCCTTATGGTGTTCTCCGGCATCTCGTGGAAACTGTTGCAGACATTGCGGAGGATATAGCGCGGTTCTTCGAACATGCCCATGCCACGTGCGATGTTGCAGGAGTCGTGAAAAGTGGTCCTGAGATGGTCGTTGCGCTTTGGATCGAGCTTCAGTTTTTTGTTATGGATCAGATCCGCGGTGAATTCCGCAATATGAACCATTTTCGTTGCTGCCGCGTTCTGGAATTTAGTCCCTGTAACGGGGGATACCGGAACTTCGAGAAAGTCCGCCGGACCGTTCATTGTATTCATATACTGGTGGACGACGCGCCACATATGGCCGCACTCTCCGCCGAGTATCCATTTTACGCCAAGGCGTTTCGCTTCGTGGTACATTTTGGCGTTCAGCTTCTTCATCATGTCGTTCGATGTAAAGAACCCGAAGTTGCCACCTTCCGAAGCATAGGTGCTGATGGTATAGTCCAGCCCGATATGATGGAAGAGCATGAGATAACCCATCATGGTATAGACACCGGGATCGCCAAAGACGTCTCCTGAGGGCGTGATGAAGAGAATCTCGGCGCCTTTCCGGTTGAAGGTCGGTTCGATCGTGATACCGGTAAGCTCCTCGATGTCGTCAACCATCGATTCTATGTTCTGTACGAACGTATGTGGCTCGATGCCGAGATGGTTTCCCGTACGGTTGCAGTTCGCCACCGGAGCGAGAATCCAGTTGTTGTTCACGCCGATAAGGTTCAGCAGCTCCCGGGCAAGGATCGTGATCTCCGCCGTATCGATACCGAACGGACAGAAGACAGAACAACGGCGGCACTCGGTGCACTGGTTGAAGTACATGTGCCATTCCTTGATGACGGCAGGGGTCAGCTTTCTCGCTCCGGCAAAACCTTTGAGAATTTTCTCGACAAGCGGAAAGTCGTTGCGGTAAACCGAACGGATCAGTTCGGCCCTGACCACAGGCATGTTCTTCGGATCGCCTGTACCGAGGAAAAAGTGGCATTTGTCGGCACAAGCGCCGCAGCGGACACACGTATCGAGAAACAACTTCAGTGAGCGGTATTTTTTCAGTCGGCTTTTCAGCCCCTCGCTGATGGTTTTCTGCCAACCTTGCGGCAGCTGCCAGTCGTCATCGGTTGCGGCCCATTTGCGCGGGTTCGGGAAGCCGAGTTCTTCGATCACCTCAGGTTTGGCGGGAAAACACCAGTTCCCGTCACGGAACTCCACAGGAATATCCCACCATTCCTTGTCCGAGTAGTTTCCTTTCAGAAGGCTCGGTTTTTCATCGAGCTCTTTTTTCAGCTCGGAAAGATTCGGGGCGTATTTAGCCATAGTTATTGCTTTTCAACCGGCAGTTTGGCTTTTTTCATCTTCTCTCGGAAGTCATCCTCGTACTCGCTGTATGTCCTGAACTTGATATCGTAATTCCAGGGGTTCACATGCCTCTTTTCGCGGCTGTTGTTGCACTGATTGCGGGTCGGGCTCAGAAATATTCCGCCCATATGCATGAGCTTGCTCAGCGGGAAATAAACAAGCAGTACCGAAACCAGGAACAGATGGACGTAGAAGAGTGATCCGATTTCACCGGGAGGAGCGAAGCTCAGGCTTACAAGACTGAGCATCTGGTCCTTGACCGGCATGACATTTATCCTGACAATATAGCGCATCAGAATACCGACAGTGACAATAGCACCGATCAGGAAAAGTGGAAAATAATCGGTCGGCAGCGAAAGAAGTCGTACTTTCGCATCAGCGAACCTGCGGGCGACAAGGAAGGTGACTGCTGCAAGCGCTACTGCATCGGACAGATACAATGCCGGCAGGGTGACGTCGAAGAAACTGTCTGCATGATCGAGAAAATCGGCGAAACCTGGCACCATGACAAAGAAGAAGCGGGCATGACGAAGAACGATCACGAGCAGAGACCAGTGGAATGCAAGGCCGCCAAGCCAGAGCCATTTATTTGACGCGTAGGCGAGTGTAGTGCCCTTGTGCAGTTCGGCCCGGGTATTCCTGAAAAGCGAACGGAAAAACAGCACCTCGGAAAGCACCCTTGCCGCTGCTTCCCAGGCACGATGAGGGCTTTCGATAGGGTTTCGCCTGATCCAGTCGAGAGATTTCTCCTGGCCGGCCGTGGTCGGAATCCTGAAGGGGACCGGTCTGCGCAACCAGTCGACAATCCTGTAAAGAAACCCGGCTATGAACAGTACCGCTGCAGTATATGGAATAACGACACCGAAAAGGTATTCGAGTTTGCCATACTCTACGGCAACATAGGGAATGACGGCAAGGACCGCCACCATCACAAGGGGCATCAGTACTTTTTTCATTCTCCGGCCCTCCTGAGTGCCATATACATGCGGTTGCGGGTTTCTTCGACTTTAAGCTGGTACAGCTTTTCCCGGTGCATCATGTAACGGTCAAATGCCATAAGGATAATCTCGTCAATGCGTGTAAGGAACCGGATCGTTTCCTCATCATCGAGTGAGTAGTGTTCCGGCGCTTTACGGGCGGTTTCAAGGATAATATGTTTAAGGCTGAAAAAAACAGACATGGCACCGGACGGCGCAAATGGCTGTATAGCAAGAATACGTGTGATATTGTTCACCCCGTTTTCAAGGCCTTCCCCAATTTGATCGATGCCGTCAAGGATCTCAGCCATCCCCTCGGAAAGCGCATCTCCGATCAGTGGTGATGTTGTTTTATCGGAAAATAATGAAAGCGCTGCAGCATTCCAGCATTGAAGGATCTCTTTTCTGTTTTCCTGAACCACCTTCCCCCATGCAGTCGTCATATCGTCCTCTGAAATCGTTGTCTGGAATGGTACCGGAGGCTATTTACAGCCAGTTGTTGACCTTGTGTTTTTCGACAAGATCGACAAAACCTTCGTAATCTACGGTTTTTATTCCATCAATCAGCGTTGTTACCCCTCGTGCGTTCAAATCGGGCAGGAGAGCATAGATCGGGTTGGTCTTGCGAACGCTTTCGATAAGCATTGCAAACCTGTTGTGAGCCTGGACAGCGTAGACCCCGTTTTCGATGAAAAGGATAGGATCACCAGGCTGTATAAACCTGATGCATGTTTCAATTATATTGCTTTCAAAAGGCGACTTGTTGATAGTATGAAGCATTGTTCGTTCGTTGCATTTCAATTGGCAAACCCCGCCCACGGCAGAAAAGGGGCGGGTTTGTGCATTACTCAATGGTGGATGATGACATCCTGCTCTTTCATCAGTCTTCCTATCTCCGCCGATTCGAGCACTTCGGCGCCTACGACAAGATCATCGAGAGTGAGACCTCGTTCTTCGAGCGATATACGGTCCACATAAAGCTTTTCGACATCGTAATCGCCAAGAGCTGAAAATGTCCTCGCATACCCCTTGATACCGATTTCGGAGGTATCCTGCTCTTTTTTCAGGGCATAAACACCGTCTCCGATAAAAACAACCGTAAGGTCCTGTTCGTATGCTGCCATGATCAGGATCATTTCAAGACCTTCATAAGTATAAACCGTCCCATGTGGTGCGTGGCGCATCACATGCAGTATTTTCTTTACATCCATGTTTCTCCCTTCTCCATTTCAGTCTCCGAATGTTAACAGTCTGTCGTTACGGATCGCGATATCCGTCAGAGTCCCGAGACCTGTGATCGCTCCTCCTTTTATCATTATATCTTCATTGATTCCCCGCCGTTTTGAAGCGGCAATGCAGGCAAGGATCTCGACACCGTGCTTCTCGTTCAACTCGGACCAGCGCTCGGCGATATGCCGGTCATCCTGGGGAGGGTCCATAAGTTTCGTTGCATTGATGACACCGTCATTGTAAAGGAAAACGGCATCAACAGTATGACCTTTGCTGATGGCCGCTTCGACAAACTTGTATGCCGTATCGGATGCCTGATGGTTATAAGGGCCCTGTTTGAGAAGGATTCCTATTTTCAACTTTCTGTAAATCTTATGATTTTGAGGAAAAGTGTTCCCGCCGTTCAATTCGACGGGAACCTTGCAATAAATGATTCATACAAAGGCAGCCATGTCGAAGCGCTTTCTACGAAAGGCTTTTCGATAAACTGCGAAAAATAAAGAGCATCAGAAGCGCTTTTGATATCCCCAGCCTGCATGGCGGCAACAGCCTTGTCTCCCCAGTCTCCGGAATCGTTACCGGTAAGCCGGGCCTGTTTCCAGTAATTGATCGCTTCGAGGCGGATCGCGGAATTCCTTGGAAGGGCTTCAGCCTGCTTGAGTGAGGATATCTCAATATTACGGGAACCGAACGTTACTGTCCATCCGGTTTCAGACCAGTGCCTTGAGTTATCAACCGCTTTCTGAATTTCACTGATTACATCTTCAAACATATTGATAGTATCTCCTTTATTTTGTTTGATGTTTTCAGCGGTTTACAGGCCGTCGCCCATTCCCATCTGGATATATCCCGAAGGACAGACCAGTGAACAGATATGACAGCCGACACATTTCGAATAATCGGTATATACCACTTCCCCCTGAGGATTATCCCTGAAACGGGTGACCGCCTCCTGAGGGCAGAAAGAAACACACTGCTTGCAATCGAAACAGAGACCGCAGCTCATGCAGCGTTCCGACTCGGCTTTCACCTGCTCCCTTGTCAGCGCAACCAGCAGTTCGTCATGGTTGCCGACAACATTTTCCGGAATCAGATTTTCCCTCTTCGCCTGCGGAGAATTCAGGAAATACAGAACATCCTGCTTCTGTACCTTGGTCACCTCACGGTAGGGAGCTTCAGGCATCGGCCCCCCTTTCAGGAAAGCGTCGATCGAAGCTGCAGCCTTGCGGCCATGACCAACAGCAGTTGTGATGAGATCAACCTTGATGGCATCACCGCCGCCGAATACATTTTCCTTGCCGGGAATGCGGAAATACCGGTCAAGCTTGAGCCACTGACTGCCGTTCGTGATGCTTTCCAATCCCTGCATATCGGTTGTCTGACCGATAGCGGCAACGATCGTGTCGCACTCGATATCATATGTTTCGTCAGTGCTTTTATAGCGAAGGAAGGGGATCGGTGAATTCCAGCCCTCTTCTCCTTTCACTTTTTTGACCATGCTGCAGCAGCGAAGGCCAAGGACATGTCCGTCTTCTCCTTTAAGAACTTCAATGGTACCGGTGAGGTAGTGTATCTTTGCACCTTCATTTACGGCATCGTCAAACTCGTTTTCGAAGCAGGCCATCTCCTCCCTTGGGACACCGGATACCAGAATGGCTTCCGATCCAAGGCGCAGGGCAAGCCTTGCCACGTCCATCGCAACGTTGCCGTCACCTATGACCACGACTTTTTTACCTACTGAAATTGCATCACCTTCGATTTCATAGTTTTTAAGGAAATCGATGGCATTGGTTACTCCCGGTGTTCCGGCAAAACCGGTGATCGGAAGTCCTCGACCGACCTGGGCGCCAACGCCCACGAATACAGCATCGTATTCTTTTTCAAGCTGTTCGAGAGTAACGTCGGTTCCGACCCGGACCCCCATTCTGGTTTCCACACCGAGATCGATGATCCTCTGGATTTCAGCTTCAAGAACCTTCCTGTCGACCCTGTAACCCATGATGCCATAGAGCACCATGCCTCCAAGTTTTTTATTGGCATCGTAGATCGTAACGGCATGGCCTTTCCTGCGAAGCTGATATGCAGCTGAAAGCCCGGCAGGACCTCCGCCGATAACCGCAACACGTTTGCCTGAATCGGGTCCCGGTCCGGGAAGCCGGAGACCGGCCTCGATACCGTAATTGCCTATTGCCTGTTCAACAGCGTTGATCGCAACACTTTCGTCATGGTATTGACGGTTGCACTTTCCCTGGCAGGGATGCGGGCAGATCCGGCCCATTACAGCTGGAAACGGGTTCGCGTTGACAAGCGTCTCCCATGCAGCCTTCCAGGGGTCTTCCGACTTGTCGATTCCGACGAGCAACCGGTGATAACCCCGGATATCCTCTCCTGCGGGACATTCAGCCGTACAGGGAGGCGTCTGCCAGACATAGACGGGGCACTTGTGACTGTGGTCCCCGAACGCCACGATTTTGTCAACCCCGGTCTGCTCGCTGAAAGGAGGAAACTGGTAATTAAGCGCAAAATCAAGAATTGGATTGGAATCTACCTTCATGTATCTCTCCTTTGACTAAAAGCGAACGTGAGCCGACTGGTTGAATGTGGTCCTCGCATGACGATAACTGTCGATCATGTTCTCGTCGAAGGTAAGACCGGTTTCCTCAAAAAAGCGCTTCCAGCCGATTCGGTTGATCCATTCGCCGACACGTTCCCAGGGACGTCCGCCGTTTTTGTATGCAGTAAGGATCCTTCCGACCACATCGGTGACTTCGGGCCAGCGAGGCGGATTGTTCGGCAGGTTGTGAGCGACAATGCTCATGGTTGAAGGTTTGGAGCGGGCGTTGCTGTTCTTGCCTCCCACCCAGACAGCGAACTTCGAATGTTCGGGATGATTGATTTCCATTGCCGGGCAAGCGCCGAAGCAGGCCCCGCAACAGATGCATTTCGCTTCATCGACCATCAGCGAACGCTTGCCGTTCACGACCGTCGGGCGGATTGCCGCAACCGGACAGCGCGCGACCGCTTTCGGAAGTTCGCAGATCGTCGAGAGATGATCGTGGTTGATTCTCGGAGGACGGGTATGCTTGACGACAACGGCGATATCGGCCTGTCCGCCGCAGTTGATGGCGCAGCAGGAGGTCGAAAGCCTCACCTTGTTCGGCATCTCCATGTGCTTGAACTCATTGTAAACGGAGTCCATCATGGATTTCACAACACCAGAAGCGTCCGTTGCAGGAATGTCGCAATGCAGCCAGCCCTGTGTATGGGAGACCGATGAGACGCACATGCCGGTACCGCCGACAGGAAAGCCCATCATTTCGAGATCCCTGATCATCGGTTCGATATTTTCCTGGTTCGGCGTCAGGAACTCGACATTGTTACGCACCGTAAAACGAAGGTACCCGTCCGCATATTTGTCGGCGATGTCGCACAGCCTCCTGACCATATCCACGGTATCCTGTCGGGGAGTACCCGCACGGACGGTGTAGATGGCATCTCCGCTCTGGGCGACATGCTTCAGAACTCCCGGACGGGGAATCTCATGATATTTCCATTTGCCGTAATTTTTTCTGACGACAGGATGTAACGCCTCTTCATAGGTATGAGGGCCGGACTCTATGGTCTTCCACTTTTTTTCAGGACTGCTCATATTGTTTGCTTCCTTTTAAGCCTCTCGGGGATTGTTAATTTCGTCAACTGAATCAGCCAAAGGCATCAGTACCTGGCCTTGAAATACGGGTTGTCACGCGGTCTCGTCACATGATTGATATCAATCTCCTGACCGATACCTTCAAGGAAATCCTTGAGTCCGACACGCTCGATGGTTTCGCCGATGCGCTCGTGGTCAAGACCGTTGTCGTCCCACCAGTCGATGATCTCTTCGATCAGCGCGATGAATTCCTCGATATCCTCGTCCGTCTCCATTTTCATGAACGGTACGATCAGGGAACCCATATTGACGCCGACTTTAAGGGTGTTCTTGCCTCCCATGAGCAGGGAAATACCTCTTTCCTGACCCGGTGAAAGAGCCTTGGGCATCGCATTCAGGCAGTGCATGCAGCGCACGCAATCCCTGGTTTCGATATGCATGTCGCCGTCCCTGAGCGTTATCGCTTTTGTCGGGCAGAGATTGATTACCTGGTTGACCAGCGCATCAAGCCCCCTCTCCTCGATCCATGCCTTGACCTCTTCCCTGTCAACCTGGATTGCATCCTTCCATGTACCTATAACAGCCATGTCGGAACGCATGATGGCGTTGGTGCAGTCGTTCGGACATCCGGAGAACTTGAATTTCAGCTTGTAGTTCCATTCCGGGCGGTGAAGTACGCCGACGAAATGTTTCAGGGCGTCGAGATGCAGCTTGAGATTGTCGTAACAGGCATTCTCGCAACGTCCCGGACCGATACAGGAAACAGCGGTACGCATGCCGGCGCCGGCGCCTCCGAGGTCCCAACCCTGCTTGTTAAGATCGTCGAAACACTCCTGAACCTTGTCCTGTTCGATGCCCTGCAGCATGATATCGCCCGTCTGGCCATGCAGTGTGATGATACCGCTGCCGTGCTTTTCCCATATATCGCAGAGATTCCTGAGCATCTCCGTGTTATAGTGCAGACCAGGCGCAGGCTGGATGCGCATGGTATGGAACTGCTCGGCTTCGGGAAACTTGTCCTTGATCATGGAGTAACGGGTGATGATACCGGCACCGTAACCATCCACGGTAACAAGACCGCCTTTCCAGTACCCCATCTTCGTCTTGTAGGAATACTCGAGCTGGTCCATGACACCACGCAGCATTGGCTTTTTTGTCCTTTCGGCAAGCTCTTTGAACCCACCGATAAAGCTCGGCCAGGGGCCGTGCTCGAGTTCGTCGAGCATCGGTGTCGGGTTGAGGAATTTTTCGTCTGAACACGATCCACCGGAACATGCACAGCAGTTTCCGTTCTTGTTTACTTCATTCGAAGCAGCACTGTTAGCTCCTTCCATAGCGCCTCCTTTGGTTCTCGATAAATTGGGTCAGGAAAAACCTTGCCAGTGCTTAAACGCAACCGGTCGGCTTCGGCAGTCCGGCAATCTTGCAGGCCTGCAGTGCGGGACCTTTCGGGAAAAGCCCGTAGAGGAACTCGGAAGCTGCTTTCTTGTCCATGCCTTTTTCTGTTGCCATTGCCTTTGTCAGTACCTTTACGGCCGGAGCAATCTGGTATTCCGCATAGTAGTTCCTGAGGAACTTCACAAGGTCCCAATGAGCCTCTGTCATATCGATCTCTTCGCCCTCAGCCAGTTTCACCGCCACATCCTCATTCCAGTCCTCGAGATTGACGAGATAGCCGTTTTCATCTGTTGCAACACTTACACCTTTAACTTCAATTGCCATGACTTGCTCCTTTATGATGATATTATATATGTAGAATAAGCCGCTTATTGCATCGGAGTGTTAATCCGCCGATGGCACAATAAGATCCAAATAAAATAATGAGTGGAGAGATACTGTCCAACTACAACAGTTCAGTAATTGAGTTATATAGTTAACAAATTGATTACTTTTTTTCAAATCTCACGGGAACTATTTTTTGTTTTTTAGCACGAACAATGTGAATCACGACACTGAGAAACTGCTCTGTCTGCCATATGTCTCTGCAAGCATAACGAAATTCGGGGCCCATTCAGGATTCCCGAGGGCATGCAGATGCGCGAAGGATGCAAAAACATTCCGGTAAAGGGCACCGTCCCGTTTGCCGGTTATCCCGTTTCCCCGGACGGCATCGAACTGATACCCACAATCGACATCGGGCTTGAGAGCCCTCGCATAATGAAATTCATGAGCCTTGACCCGCATCCCTTTCCTGAACCACACAGAATCCGTTGTGCTTGTCAGATCGATATACCCGTGGCCGGCAGGATAACGCTCAAAACCGATCTCGAAAGGAAGAACTCCCGCAAGATCATAGGTTTTTCCACCATATGTCGCACTCCTGCAGAGATAGATAAGCCCGCCGCACTCCGCATAGACCGGCATGCCTGATTCGATCCTTTCCCGAACATCCTTCAGCAAAGCCCTGTTGCCGCTCAGAATATCGAAGAACGATTCGGGAAATCCCCCGCCAAGGTAGAGGGCATCAACATCCGGAAGGGCGGTCTCAAGAAATGAGTTGATGAAGACAAGTTCTGCTCCGTGCTCCCGCAATGCACGAAGATTGTCCGGATAATAGAAACAGAACGCATCATCCCTGAAAACCCCGATTCTTGACTTTCCCGCATATTGAACATCCTGCTTTTTGATGTTATGCTCCGGAAACGTACCGGCGGATAGAAAAAGCGCCCGGATTGCCTTCATATCACAATGTTGCGCTATTTTTTCGGCTGCGGCTTTTACGAATCGTTCAGCTCCGGCCATTTCTCCAACCGTAGTCAGGCCAAGATGTCTTTCGGGTATAACCAGGTTCTCATCCCGGGGAATCGATCCGAGCACTGGTACTTTGCACAACTGCTCGATCGCCTTTTTCTGTTTTTCCTCCTGTCGAGAATTCCGAACCCGGTTCAAGATCACACCCGCGATACTGGCTTTAGGCTGCATTACCTGCATCCCCATTACGATTGCGGCTATTCCCCGGTTCAATCTACTGCTGTCGACCACCAGAAGTACCGGTGCATTCAACATGACCGCAAGGCCCGCGCTGCTGTCCGATCCGTCAATCTCAAGCCCGTCATGCAGGCCGTGATTTCCTTCAACAAGGGAGAAACTGCTATGTTCAGCATCACTGTTTTCAAGAAAAGACCGGATACAACCATCCCGGCCCATGAGATACGGATCGAGATTGTGGCACTCATTGCCGCTCGCGAACCTGTGCCACATGGGATCGATATAGTCAGGACCTTTTTTGAAACTTCTTATCCGCACACCCTCACCTGCAAAATGAGATAAAATTCCAAGGCTGACCAGAGTCTTCCCGGAACTTTTATGGGGTGCCGATATCATCAGACGGGGCAGATTCACTCCATGCATTTCATATCCATTATTTCCACAGGCAAGCGAGAAGAACCTTGCAGGCTCACAGTTTATCTTTCAAATATCAGATAACAACAGCACCCAACATAAAAATTATTTTTTCCTGATGTAAAATGTATGTACAGCACCCTGCTCAGCATGTTCAAGCAGTTCATTCCCTGTACGTTTCGCCCAGGAGTCCATGTCATTGACCGAACCCGGATCGGTGGTGCTGATTTTAAGTACTTCGCCGCTCTGCATACCGTCAATGGTCTTCTTTGTTTTGAGAATCGGCAATGGACAGTTCAAACCTTCGCAGTTCAGCTCGACATTGCTCTTTATGTCACTCATTGTAACTCCTTTTTTTCTTGTTTATGACAGCTTCCGGATGAATATCGGTATTATGCGCTCAGTGCACTTTGAATGTTCCCTCCATACACCGAACGTGATCCTGATCGGGATTTGGATTCGAAATCGCTCCACCCGCTCAACCCTGTTTTAAGGGAAACGACATCTTCATATCCTAGGCTCTGCAATATAGCAGCCGCATGGAAACTGCGGTAACCCGAGCGGCAGATAACGACGATTTCGCCCTTTCTGGCCGCTGCCAGTTCCGGAACAGTCTTTTCGTTATCCCATGTACAGGCAGATTCCAGAAACCGCATCGGAACATTGAGGGCACCTTCTATACGAAAATAATCGAATTCTTCGCGTTCCCGTACATCGAGAATCACAAGGTCGGGGTTTGCTCCGAAACGTAAAGCTAAATCCCGCGGTAATATTTCTTTTACAGCAAATAATTCACTCATTACTAATAAATCAACTTTGAAAGAAAGATTAAAATTATTCAGTCAGATAAATACTCTCGGTTTTCCTCTTTTCGGCTTTTACTTTTTAACTCGCGGCACTCTCTGATCCGGTCGGAGTTTCGCGGTAAAAAAGTCATCAGCCGCTTCCGGATCGACAGGTTCACCAGTGTTGTTCACCAGCGGCTCCTCATAATCATTCCAGCCCCGCAATCCGGTACGGAGCGAAACAACGTTCTCATATCCGAGAACCTGCAGCGAATGTGCTGCAAGAAGGCTGCGGTGACCTGAACGGCAGACAACAACCACCGCCCTCTCTCTGGCCTGCACAAGCTCCGGCTCGGTCTCTTCATAATCCCACTCACAGGCTGATTCAAGAACCCCCCTCGGGACATTGATGGACCCTTTTATATGCAAAAAATCAAACTCGTGACGCTCACGCACATCAACAATGAGAATCCCCGGATTTTCTTCAAGACGCTCGACAAGGTCCCAAGGCATTATTTCTTTTACATCCGACAGGGTATTGCGGATCAGTTCGATATACCTGACCATTTAGCTAATATTTTTTAACTTTCAGCAGCTGTTCTGGTCATACCGCCGCAACAGGAAACACTGAAACAAGTTGTAATATTTCATATACAACCGGATTCACCTGTCCCCGGTCAGATGAACAGGGATATGTTGGCATCAGCAGCGTATTCGAGAAATGTAGCCGCACCACCGTATTCGACGCCGTCGATGAACTCCTCCTTTTCAAAGCCGAATACCTCCATGGTCATCTGGCACGCAATGAAGCGGACACCGAACTCAAGGCACATGCTCCTGAGCTGTTCGATGGTTGCAACACCTTTCTTTTTGAAGGTCTCTTTCATCAGCATGGTCGCCATACTGTCAAATCCGGGTATATTACCGGAAAGTAAATTGGGAATCGGCCAGTTGAAACTCTGAAAATCCTTGCTGCCGAACGGCATTTTCATAGGCATGGCCGGATTTGAATGCGGCGATACCTTGGCATCGATCTCTTTTTTCAGGAGGGGAAGCCCGTAAAACGTGAAAAATATGACAGCCTCCATATCCATGGCCGCAGCTGTTGAAGCGAGGATGAACGGAGGATATGCCCAGTCGAGGGTGCCCTGTGATGCGATAATCGCAAGTTTTTTTGTTTCAGCCATAACTCATTTAATTTATGCTTTTTCAGAAAATATGAATGTCGGAAATTAAACCTGCCTGTCTGCAGCGAGTGCCAGAATCAGCAGAATATCAAAAATATTATTCATACTGAAACAGCTATATAATTATAGAGAAATTTAGTATTAAAGAAATCAAAAGCAAGCAGGTGGCGACATGTACATGGCAAATACGGAGATCTGTATTGAAAACATGGTGATAATCCTGAGTTTCTATCCTTAAAACCTGCAAAAAAATGAAAGCGGGACAAGAAAACATCAAGAAGCCTGCGATGGCCTCTTCAGTGCCCGCCGGATACAATGCCCGCTGCAGCGAAGAGAAGCACCAGAACCTGAAAAATGGTTATGGCCGTGTAAATCCGATTCTTTTCACGGATGAACGACGGAACAATCCATGAGAGGCAGAGAATCGTTGCCGATGCAAGGTAGAGAATCGAGGCATAGCTCAGGACATCCCCTCGGCCCAGTTCCCCTAACCAGTTCCATCCGGAGGGCATCTGGACGACCTTGTGAAACTCGGATGCTTTGAGATGCCAGTGAGCGGCAACTTCTGTAGCCGGCACTGCTGAAGGCAACATGCCAGATATATATACGAGATAACCAAGCGCTATAAGAACCATTCCAATTGTGGAAGTAAATCCCAGAACGGCAGCATAATCAAGCTGAACCCTGGTTGCGTGAACGGCTTCCTTCATAATAGTCGATATTCCTTTCTAAATCCCAAAACCTTTAAGAAGAGCTCTCAGTCCGGCGACGGCAAGAAGAGCGATGACAGCACGCCTGACAACGCTTGTATGTACTTTTGTGAGAAGTTTCGCACCTATCTTTGTCCCCAGCATCATACCGGCAATCGACGGCACGGCAATCAACGGCAGAACTGCCCCCTTGTGAAGATAAACCCAGGCTGCCGCAGTATCGTTGATTGAAAGAACAAACACACTTGTAGCTACAGAAACCCTCAATGGCGCGCCAAGCACAAGATTGAATACAGGAACATTGGCAAACCCCGCACCAAGACCGAACATACCGGCCATGAAACCGATCAGGATAAACAGCACCAACCCTGCCGGTGTCCGGTGGATCTGCCAGTTTACGTCTTTCTTGAGATGCTCATCGTAGTAGACGCCATAAATCTGGAGAGCTTTCGAGAGGGTGTCAGGTTCCTGGATATTCGGATAAGCCGAGTTTTTGGCGCGGTACATGATGAAGGAAATAAATATGATGGTCAGGCCCAGCAGAAGCTGCACGATTCTTTCAGGCATTGCGAGCCCGACCATGGCTCCGACAATCGAGCTCATCGAGCCGATCAGTGCCATGGAGAGCGCGAGTTTCAGATTGGCAAGACCTCTCTTCAACAGGGGAGAACCTGCGGACAAGGCACCCGAAAGAGCAACCAGAAGCCCTGCTCCCCGGACAAAGTCGATATGGAATGGGAAAAAGCTGCTGACAATCGGCACGAAAAGAACGCCGCCTCCGACACCGGCAACGACAGCTATGATTCCCAGCAAAAAAGTGAATATGAACAGAAGAATCATCCAAACCCACCAGGCAAACAGAGATTCCGGTTGTGCCTGGGCAGCCATCAACGTTCCTGGAAACATAAAAAGCAAGCCAAAAAAGGCTGGTATCATTATTGTTTCAATTCTGTTTCGAAGCGTTGCACTCATGGAACTCTGTCAACGGATTATGAATAAACGAATTTATACTGCAGATGAACAATCACCTTAAAATTGAACGGTCCGTACTCATCAGGTGCCTTCATAACATAATGAACGAGAACGCGGATAAAAAACTATATCTCTTTTCCAGAAAAAAAGATATCACGTTTTCTGCCAGCTCTTTTCGCTCTGGCAGAAGATAAATGAACTATATTCTCATATAACCGATCAGTTATGTTAATAAAAAGCCGATTATTTATCAAATCATTATCTTCCCCATCAAGCAAACCGATATGCTTTTGCAGTACTCATCTTCCATAAAACGACATTACTTCCATGATTGATGGTTTTGAAGCTTGCCATGCAAGCTTTTTGGGAGATTATCGCTTATTTGCTAATATATTTACAGACAAACCTGCAGGGTTCAAGTCAGAATTAATCCATCTGCACCTTACATAACAAACAAAATACAATTACATACCATGAGCGCACATATCTACAAAAAAATCGAAATTGTAGGATCTTCACAGACCAGCATCGAGGAAGCTGTCAACAACGCAGTTGCAAAAGCATCGGAATCCATAAGGAACATGCGCTGGGTTGAGATTGTCGAAACCCGCTGCCACATCGAAGAGCAGAAAGTCGCTTATTTTCAGGTCACGGTGAAAATCGGGTTCACCCTCGACGAAAACTGAGGGCCAAAGGTTGTCAGGTTTTTCCTGAGATCTCGACATGCTCATCCGCGCTCCTTCTTGAAACGTATCTCCTGAGATGAATGTCGAATCAGAAAATGGGGGGAAATGTTACTTAACGAAAGAAATGTCCGGCATTAAAGACGGTGCGCTGCAACTGTTCGAAGCAGCGCGCCATCATGATGATTCAATGCTCTACGGTATAGTTTTCCGGAGCCAGTGACCAGTGCGCCGGTGAAAGCCAGAGCGTGGACAACAGAAGCTCGCGGATAAGGCTGAACTCCTTCGGCAGCCTGTCGTAAATCATTTCGAACAGCTCCTCGTGTGACAGGAGCTCGTTTTTCCATGCTTCACGGTCGACCGACATGAGTTCCGAAAATTTCTCGATGCTCATGGACTCGAGACCTTCCCATTCGATAGCCCCGTACTTAGGCATCCATCCGAGCGGACTTTCTATAGCGGAAGCCCTTCCATGTACACGATCGACAATCCACTTCAGCACCCTCATGTTCTCTCCGAAGCCCGGCCAGAGGAATTTGCCGTTCTCATCCTTGCGGAACCAGTTGACACCGAAAATCCTCGGCGGATCGAGAACGGTGCGCCCGACATGGAGCCAGTGATTGAAATAATCGCCCATATGATAACCGCAGAAGGGTAGCATAGCATAGGGATCACGGCGGACATCGCCGATTTTTCCTGCCGCCGCTGCGGTTTTCTCCGACCCCATCGTCGCGGCGAGATAGACGCCGAAATTCCAGTTTGCCGACTGATAAACCAGCGGGACTGTCGAGCCGCGGCGACCGCCGAAAATGAAAGCGCTTACAGGCACGCCCTGCGGATTTTCCCAGTCAGGATCGATCGAAGGGCACTGGCTCGCCGGAGCGGTGAACCGGGCATTAGGGTGCGAAGAGGGCCTTCCGCAATCAGGGGTCCAGGGTTTTCCCTGCCAGTCGATCAGTTCGTCCGGCGGTGTATCGGTCATACCTTCCCACCACACGTCCCCGTCAGGAGTCATGGCGACGTTCGTGAAAATGCAGTTCTCCCTTAGCGTAGCCATTGCATTATAGTTGGACTTGTCCGACGTTCCCGGAGCAACACCGAAAAATCCATACTCGGGATTGATGGCATAGAGCCTTCCGTCCTCTCCCTGCTTGATCCATGCGATATCATCGCCGATGGTGGTCACCTTCCAGCCCTCGAATGCCTGTGGCGGAATCATCATGGCGAAGTTGGTCTTTCCGCATGCGCTCGGGAATGCCGCGGCGACATAGGTTTTTTCACCCTCAGGGGACTCGACACCGAGAATGAGCATATGCTCGGCAAGCCATCCTTCATCACGGGCCATCGTGGAAGCGATGCGGAGGGCAAAACATTTTTTACCGAGGAGGGCATTGCCGCCGTAGCCGCTGCCGAAGGATACGATGGAACGCTCTTCCGGGAAATGGACAATGTATTTCTTGTCGTTGCAGGGCCATGGCACATCCTTCACTCCTGGTTCGAGAGGTGCTCCTACGGAATGGAGACAGGGCACGAAATCGCTGCTTTCTTCAAGCAGATCGAGAACTTTCCTCCCCATGCGGGTCATGATGCGCATATTGGTGGCAACATAGGGAGAGTCGGAAATTTCAACACCGATGTGGGCGATATGCGAGCCGAGCGGCCCCATGCTGAAAGGGATGACATACATGGTACGTCCTTTCATGCAACCCGTGAAAAGCTCTTTGAGGGTTGCCTTCATCTCTTTGGGGGAGACCCAGTTGTTGGTCGGCCCGGCATCCTGGCGGCGGATGCTGCAGATGAAGGTCCTGTCCTCGACCCTGGCGACATCGCTCGGGTCCGAACGGCAGAGGAAGCTGTTCGGTCGCTTCTCTTCATTGAGTTTGATGAACGTGCCGCTTTCCACCATTTGCCCGCAGAGCATGTCGTACTCTTCCTGGGATCCGTCGCACCAGTGGATGGAACTCGGCAGGCAGAGTTCCGCCGTTTCCTGCACCCACTGCAGCAGCCGTTTGTTTTTCACGTAATCCGGAGCGCTGATCTGCATAGAAGTCATGGTCATGATCGTCTTTCTGTTATCAGAAGGTTAAAAAAAGACGTCCGCAGCCAGAGTACCGACTGCGGACGTAGAGAATAAAGGAAGAAAAAAAGTCCGGATAACTTGTTCTGTTTCCGGACTTGAAAAGCAATCGCTCATATCACGAAGACGATTTCATTGAATTGGGTTTCCCCAGGGCTTCGAGGATAATCTTTTCGAAATCCTCCCGGTTTACTGCCCCGACAATGATCCTGGTGATCTTTCCCGAAGAGTTGACGACAAATGATGTCGGAATACCGCGGATTCCTCCGTCCACATATCTGCTGAACGCATTGACAATCTCTTCGTTGCCCATCACCACCGGGTAGCTGATACGATTCTGCTGCACAAATTTGCGGATGGTCGGTTCGCTCTCTTTCACAGCTATGCCGACAAAAGTAAAGCCTTTTTTTGCATACTGATTCTGGAGAGATACCATATCGGGTATTTCAGCTTTGCATGGAGGACACCATGAAGCAAAAAAATTGATAATGTACGCTTTCCCGGCAAGTGCGGAGGAGCCTGTCGGTTTTCCATCGAGGCTTACGGCCGAAAAACCAGGAGCTGATAAATTCTGACCCGACCCGGCTGCTGCCGAAAGTGATCCGGCATTACAAACAAGGAGTAATAACGCCGCAGAAAAGAATTTCAAAAAAGTTCTGATCATGTTCATCGTATAATTAATTTAATATTTGATTGCATTGTGTGATTAATAAATACCCTCACAGGTCACTTTTCCCGCCGAGTAATATACAATTCTTCTTTTTATAATTACACCCACGAAAAGGGCCTGCAGATATCTTTGTGTTTGTTGATCAAAAAAATTATATTTCGGCTTGATTTTTTAAAAGCTCTGGCCACCTTAGCTCAGCCGGTAGAGCAACTGTTTCGTAAATAGTAGGTCGTGGGTTCGATTCCCTCAGGTGGCTCGTATCCGGGAACTGCCATGAAATCGGGGGAATATATGACCCGGATTCCAGGCAGAAAGGAATTAAAAACCGGAACCTGAATATATTACAACATACAATCCTATCCATACTGTCACTATGCAAGAAGGTAAGATTTCCCAGATCATCGGCCCCGTAGTTGATGTAGATTTTCCTGAAGGACAACTTCCGTCGATTCTTGATGCTTTGACGCTCAGAAGGCCTGACGGGTCCAAACTGGTTCTGGAAACGCAGCAGCATCTCGGAGAAGAACGGGTTCGCACGGTCGCTATGGAAAGCACTGACGGTCTCGTCAGGGGCCTGAGCGTCATCAATACAGGAAAGCCCATTCAGGCACCTGTCGGCCCTGAAGTACTCGGCAGAATGCTGAACGTCGTCGGTGAACCGATCGACGGCAAGGGGGAAGTCAAATGCGTCAAAACCTATTCCATTCACCGCACTGCCCCGAAATTTGACGAACTCTCGACAAAAGCCGAGATGTTCGAAACAGGCATCAAGGTTATCGATCTTCTCGAGCCCTACTCGAGAGGCGGAAAAACCGGTCTCTTCGGAGGTGCAGGTGTAGGCAAGACAGTGCTCATCATGGAGCTCATCAACAACATAGCCAAACAGCAGTCCGGCTACAGCGTGTTCGCCGGCGTAGGTGAGCGCACACGCGAAGGAAACGACCTCTGGCACGAGATGATGGAATCCGGCGTTATCGACAAGACCGCGCTCGTGTTCGGCCAGATGAACGAACCTCCCGGTGCCCGCCAGAGGGTTGCTCTGACCGGCCTCAGCATTGCCGAATATTTCCGCGACGAGGAAAACCGCGACGTACTGCTCTTCATCGACAATATCTTCCGCTTTACCCAGGCAGGATCCGAAGTGTCCGCGCTTCTCGGACGTATGCCAAGCGCCGTAGGTTACCAGCCGACTCTTGCAACGGAAATGGGTGAACTTCAGGACAGGATCACTTCAACGAAAAAAGGATCGGTCACATCGGTGCAGGCTATCTATGTTCCTGCGGATGACCTTACCGACCCGGCCCCGGCAACGGCATTTACCCACCTCGATGCGACAACCGTGCTTTCACGTTCCATCGCCGAGCTCGGTATTTACCCTGCTGTTGATCCGCTGGACTCGACCTCACGTATTCTTGATCCGAACATTGTCGGCGATGATCATTACAACACGGCCCAGGCGGTCAAACAGATCCTTCAGCGTTACAAGGACCTTCAGGATATCATTGCCATTCTCGGTATGGACGAGCTCAGCGACGAGGACAAGCTGGTTGTTTCGAGGGCACGTAAAGTACAGCGCTTCCTTTCGCAGCCGTTCTTCGTTGCGGAAGCATTTACCGGTCTTGCCGGCAAATATGTCAAACTCGAAGACACGATCAAAGGCTTCAAGGAGATCATCGATGGCCGTCACGACAGCCTTCCTGAAAACTCATTCTACCTGGTAGGAACCATCGAGGAAGCCATCGAGAAAGCAAAAACTCTCTAATCACAAGCAAGAACCATGGCGAATTCCGATAAAGGTTTCCAGATAGAGATCGTTACACCCCAGAAACTCCACTTTTCAGGAGAAGTTGTCAGCGTCATGGCACCGGGGATAGACGGACTGTTCCAGGTACTCAGGAACCATGCGCCGTTACTTGCTTCACTGAAAGCCGGAAAAGTCAAGCTCTCCCTGCCTGACAGGAGTGAGCAGTCCTTTTCGATTGATGACGGTTTTCTTGAAGTCAGCGGCAACAAAGCGATTCTTTTGACCGAAAACATCTCCTGATTTTTCAAGTCAATGAACGAACACTGAACATCAGCATTCCTGATACCTGGAATGCTGATGTTTTTTCTTATATGCATACCATCAGACCAAAAGTGCTGCGCAAAGGAGATACCATCGGGCTCATCTCCCCTTCTTCACACTGCGCACATCCTGACAGAATCGAGCAGGCAGTCAGATATATCGAAAAACAGGGCTACAGGGTAGAACCATCGCGGCATCTCAACTGCATCGATACCGATCCGGCAATTGCCGACAGGCACAAGCTCCTTGACCTGCATGAGATGTTCTCGAACCCCGGAATACAGGCGATCATCTGCCTGAGAGGCGGTGCAGGAGCATCACGGCTGCTGAAAAAAATCAATTACGACATCATTTCGGCCAACCCGAAAATCCTCGTCGGCTATTCTGATATAACCGCACTCTCACTGGCTGTTTTCGCAAAAACCGGCATGATCAGCTTCTCCGGGCCGATGCTGGCGACAGAACTCTACGGGCCAAGCCCTTATACTGAAGAACATTTCTGGGGTATGCTGACCTCACCCTCCTATGCGCTGTCCATTCGTAACCATGAAAATCATCCCATATCCTGCATCAGACCCGGAAAAACCGAAGGTCGGCTGATCGGAGGAAACCTTTCTGTGCTTTCTTCGATGATCGGCACTCCTTTTCTTTCATCTTTCCGTGATATGCTGCTTTTTTTCGAGGATATCAATGAACCTGCCTACCGCATCGACAGAATGCTTGCCCATCTGTCAAATGCCGGCCTTCTTGAAGAATGCAGCGGAATGCTGCTGGGACAATTCACCGGTGACACGGAAATAACTGCTGAAGAAGAATCACGCCTGCAGCATATCTTCAGGTACTACAGCAACCCTGACAATATGGAGGGACCCGTCATGAGAGGACTTTCCTACGGTCATATCCGTGATCTCCTGACGATACCCGTCGGCGCCCGTTGTTTCATGGAGATATCTTCTTCAGGATATTTTTCCTTTGGAGCAGCAGAACCTGTCATTGAAGAATGACACCGAATATTGACACAATATTCCCTCCTGCGTATTTTATCTTTTCAGATACAACGGTTCAAACATCACGAAGATTACTTATGGAGGCATCTGTTCTCAAATGGTTGACGGCATCATTCGAGTCACCCGAAACCCGAAAAGCTGAAAAAAAGTCCGGTACGGATCTTCTCGATGCTTATCGTGTAATATTGTTCAACGATGAAGAACATACCTTCGACGAGGTAATCGAACAGATCATAAAAGCTACACAATGCAGCCGCCGGAAAGCAGAACAGTGCACCTGGGAAGTTCATACCAGGGGTCGCAGTATCGTTTACACAGGCACGATCGACGCATGTCTCAGAGTAAGCTCGATTCTTGAAGAAATTGCTTTGAAAACAGAAATCCAGACCGGATAAAACCGCGACGGCAAATATACAGTCCTGAATATAATACTGTTTTTGCCTGTCCAGCCTGAAACCAGCTACCCTTAGCCTGCAGAAAAATATATTAAAACTATTAAAGGGCCGTATTCTTGCTGCGGATGCCTTTTTTTTTATCTTTCAAGCTGTTTTTTCCATCTCGATCATGGCTTTCCGTCACATACAGGAATTCAAGCCATAACGTTTTAACAGATACAGAATGAATCACAAAAATGACAATCGGGGTACCGATAAAGGGCATCCCCATATATCTGCAGATACTGAAATACCAACACATGAACAGATTGTTGAGGCAGAACGATGCGGATTCCAGTGCCAGGTAAAAACCGCCAAAATCAGATTCGATGAGTTGTTTCCCGGTGTTCTTGCATCGATCACTGTCGCAGCTGCAGCAACATTCCTTTCGGACCACTACAATGCCCCGACCATGCTGTTCGCACTTCTGATCGGCATGGCGTTCCGGTTCCTCTCCGAAGATGAGGGCAAAGCACTCATCGGAATCCAGTTTGCTTCCACAACCATCCTGCGTATAGGAGTGGCTTTGCTTGGTATGCGTATTACCATCGATCAGCTCCAGTCTCTTGGGATCAAACCACTGACCATTGTCATCGGTTCGGTTTTTCTGACCATCCTCTTCGGTGTCGTTTTATCGAAATTCCTGGGGCGAGGCAAACGTTTCGGAATTCTTACGGGAGGCAGTGTGGGAATCTGCGGAGCATCCGCCGCTCTGGCTATAGCTGCAATCCTGCCTAAAGACGAATACAGCGAAAGAAACACGATCTTTACCGTTATCAGCGTTACCGCGATGAGTACTCTGGCGATGATCATTTATCCTGTCGTTGCCAAACAGTTCGGGCTTGACCTTCAGGCTACCGGTATCTTCCTTGGCGGAACCATCCACGATGTTGCCCAGGTTGTCGGTGCAGGCTATTCTGTTTCAGAAAAGACAGGCGACACGGCAACCGTTATCAAACTGCTCCGCGTTTCTCTGCTTGTTCCCATAGTCTTCTCTCTCTCTCTTATTTTCCATACGCATACAGATGAAGCTGGAAAAAAGACAAAAAAAATGCTGCTTCCCCCGTTCATCATTTTCTTTGTCCTTTTTGTCGGAATCAACAGCATGCATGTCATCCCCGCAAGCATCAACAAGCTGTTCAACGAACTGTCACGCTGGTGCCTTGTGACAGCTATCGGTGCTCTTGGAATGAAAACATCGCTGAAGTCACTGTTCGAGGTAGGCTGGAAACCTGTTTCAATCATGTTAGCGGAAACGGTATTTCTCGCAGCTCTTGTACTTGGCTCGTTGTATTTCCTGACCTGACAGATGCTTGCAACCGTCGAAACGCACAGCAGTGGAAATTTTCTGCTGTGCGCATTTTGCTGTTAAACTTGTTTTTTTCAGCACACTCTCTTTCTCCCCCTGATGCCAACCTGTTCTGTTCTTTGCTATTACAAAATTATTGCTCCCTATATGCACGTCTGATAAAGTGTTAGACCAGACAAAAAAATTCTTCAAAAAAATAAAGTTAAACTGAATGCTTGAAAAAGTATATTAAATATATTACTATATATTCATGTTTTCAATCAACTCCTTATGAGAAACCATCCCTGGTATACCATTTTGCTTTTCTGATATTATAACCTGATACATTGCCGCCTCATGACGGCGCAACGAATAGATATTTTTTCCGGATTGATGCGGATCTGTTCCATTCTTTCCGTAAATACTATAGAGATTTAGTGAATCAATCCATCTGAAAAAACGCTGGGTTGACTGTTCTGGAGTAACTACAAATATCATCGCGGAATCATAAGGGCAGTTAAGGCTGGCGCCATAATATTATGGTTATTAGTTCCCCCTTCGTTTTTCGAGTTTTCCGCAATGCCGGTGTTGATCATAGAAGAAGTGTGTGTCTTACGGCACTTTGTTTTTCTGATTTTCATTAATGTATACCAAACCAGCAATCTCATGGCGTTAGTCAATCCTCATGGCAAAGAAAAGATTTTAAAGCCTTTATTATTATCCGGCAGAGAACTGGAAGAACAGAAGGAACGGGCGAAATCATTAACACAGATCAGACTTTCATCAAGGGAAACCGGTGACCTGATCATGCTCGGTATCGGAGGATTCACTCCCCTCGAAGGGTTCATGGGATATGACGACTGGAAAGGCAGTGTCGAAGAGTGCAGGATGGCCGACGGGACCTTCTGGCCGATACCGATCACCCTTTCGACATCGAAGGTGCAGGCTGACAGCCTGGAAATCGGTCAGGAAGTCGCGCTTGTCGACGATGAATCCGGTGAGATCATGGGAAGCATGACAATCGTGGAAAAATATACGATAGACAAGTCTCACGAATGCAGGGAAGTGTTCAAGACCGACGATCCCGCCCATCCCGGTGTGCTGATGGTCATGAACCAGGGAGAAGTCAACCTTGCCGGCCCGGTCAAGGTGTTCAGCGAAGGTTCTTTCCCTTCCGAGTTTGCAGATATCTACATGACTCCGGCTCAGACCAGAAAAATGTTCGAGGATAATGGATGGAGCACGGTTGCCGCCTTCCAGACCAGAAATCCCATGCACCGCTCCCATGAATACCTTGTCAAAATCGCCATCGAAATCTGTGATGGCGTACTCATTCACCAACTGCTCGGCAAGCTCAAGCCGGGAGACATTCCTGCTGACGTCAGGAGAGATTGCATCAATGTCCTGACTGAAAACTATTTCGTCAAAGGCACTTGCATCCAGGCGGGCTATCCGCTCGACATGCGCTATGCCGGCCCGAGAGAGGCCCTGCTCCATGCGCTGTTCAGACAGAATTTCGGATGCAGCCACCTGATCGTCGGACGTGATCACGCAGGGGTCGGAGATTACTACGGGCCCTTCGATGCGCACCACATTTTCGACCAGATTCCGAAAGACGCTCTTGAAACCAAGCCCCTTAAAATAGACTGGACATTTTACTGCTACAAGTGTGACGCCATGGCCTCGATGAAGACCTGCCCGCATACCAATGAAGACAGGCTCAACCTGAGTGGCACGAAACTCAGGAAAATGCTTTCGGATGGCGAAACAGTACCCGAACATTTCAGCCGCCCCGAAGTCCTCGATATCCTGAAAAAATACTATGATGGCCTGACGGAAAAAGTGGATATCAAAATGCATTCCAAAGCAGGCGGATAATATATATTACCGCTCTGAGTGATGATTACCGGGCGAAAGCCTGAAGAATTTTCTCTTATACATACAAATACAATCGCTTCGTAAATCGCAGACAAAGTCTGCAAATATTCGGTAAGGAGGACAAATTATGCCGAGTTTTGTCATCAAGGAAAAATGTGACGGATGTAAGGGGCAGGAAAGAACAGCATGCATGTACATCTGCCCTAACGACCTCATGAAGCTCGATGTCGAAAGGATGAAGGCCTGGAACCAGGAACCCGACCAGTGCTGGGAATGCTACAACTGCGTGAAAATCTGTCCGCAGCAGGCCATCGAGGTCAGGGGTTACGCGGATTTCGTTCCTCTGGGGGGCAATGTTATCCCTCTGAGAGGCACAGACGCGATCATGTGGACCGTCAAGTTCAGAAATGGGATCCTCAAACGCTACAAATTCCCGATCCGTACGACCTCCGAAGGTTCTATCGACCTCTACAAGGGCAAGCCTGAGCATGATTACGACAATCTCAAGAAGCCGGGTTTCTTTAACATGACGGAATATCCAACCCTTTAACACAATCAAATAGCTCAGGAGGTACATCCATGGGAGTAGAAAAAAACGAATTTAAATTTTGCAAGAAGCCTGAAGTTGTTTACGTAGATACGGATATTCTGCTTATCGGCGGTGGTATGGCTTGTTGCGGCGCAGCTTACGAAGCTGCAAAATGGGCTACACCGAAAGGACTCAGGATCACCATGGTCGACAAAGCGGCCGTTGACAGAAGCGGCGCCGTTGCCATGGGGCTGTCGGCTATCAACACCTATTGCGGTGAAAACGATCCTGCCGATTATGTGAAATATGTCAGAAAAGACCTCATGGGGGTTATCAGGGAAGACCTGGTGTACGACCTCGGACGTCACGTAGACAACTCGGTACATCTTTTCGAAGAGTGGGGCCTTCCGGTTTGGAAGCGCGACGAGGACGGTTCTACAATGGACGGCGCCAAACCCGCACCGAAACTCACTGAAGGCGGCAAACCTGTCAGGTCCGGCAGGTGGCAGATCATGATCAACGGCGAATCATACAAGGTCATCGTCGCTGAAGCCGCCAAGAAAGCTCTCGAATACAACCGCAAGGAGACTGGCGTCGAACAGAACCTGTTCGAGAGGGTCTTCATCAGCGAACTCATCCACGACAAGAACGATCCCGGCAGGATTGCCGGCGCAATCGGTTTCAGCGTCCGCGAAAACAAGGCTTATGTCTTCACTGCCAAGACCATGCTGCTCGCATGCGGCGGCGCCGTTAACGTCTACCGTCCGCGATCCACTGCAGAAGGCCAGGGCCGTGCATGGTACCCGGTCTGGAATGCAGGCACCACCTACGCGCTTGCCGCACAGGCAGGCTGCGAGCTCGTGCTCATGGAAAACAGGTTCGTCCCTGCACGATTCAAGGACGGTTACGGTCCTGTAGGCGCATGGTTCCTCTTCTTCAAGTGCAAAGCCACCAACTCTCTCGGCGAAGATTACTGTGTGACAAACCTCGCCGCGGCGAACAAGGATTTCGGAAAATATGCCGAGGATCCCCATCAGTTGACCACCGCCATGAGGAACCACATGATGATGATCGACATGAAGGCCGGCAAAGGCCCGATCCTCATGAGGACTCACGAAGCGATGGCCGCTCTAGCTGAAACCATGACTCCCAAGCAGATCAAGCACCTCGAAGCCGAAGCCTGGGAAGACTTCCTTGACATGTGCATCGGTCAGGCTGTCGTCTGGGCCGGCAACAACATCGAACCGGAAAAAACACCTTCCGAGCTCATGCCGACCGAACCCTACCTGCTCGGCTCGCATGCCGGTTGTGCAGGTATCTGGGTCAGCGGTCCTGGCGACATCAAGGGCATTCCGGCCGAATGGAGCTGGGGCTACAACAGGATGACCACCGTCAACGGTCTCTTCACCGCAGGTGACGGCGTCGGCGCATCGGGTCACAAGTTCTCCTCCGGTTCACACGCTGAAGGACGTATAGCAGGCAAGAACATGACCGCTTTCTGCCTCGACAATGCCGCTTACAAGCCGGAACTCGGCAGGGATGTTGACGAAGTGATCGCCGAGATCTACGCTCCGATGGAAAACTTCGCCAAGAACAAGGATTACAGCACCGATCCTGCCATCAATCCGAACTATATCAGGCCGAGGATGTTCCAGGCAAGGCTCCAGAAGATCATGGACGAGTACGTCGCCGGTGTGTCCACCTGGTACACAACCAGCAAGACCATGCTTGAAAAAGGTCTTGAGCACCTGTCGCTCCTGAAGGAGGATGCCGAGAAAATGGCGGCGGAAGACCTCCACGAGCTGATGCGTGCATGGGAAAACTACCATCGCCTCATGGCCGGTGAAGCCCATGCGCGGCACATCCTCTTCAGGGAAGACAGCCGTTATCCCGGTTACTACTTCAGGGCGGACCACTTCTATGTTGACGATGTAAACTGGAAATGTTTCACGATTTCCAAGTACAACCGCGACAGCAAAGAGTGGAGTCTTTCGAAAAGAGATTACGTTCAGGTCGTTCCAGACTAAGCGGAAATTTCTTACCTTACGTTATCAATGCAGTCCCCGAGGTTATCCTCGGGGATTGTTGTATCAGTAAAAGGGTTGCAGAAGATAAAAAGGGATCTCGAAGAGCATCCCTGTAATGATTTCAGAGAGTTTATCCGCAGAGGAACATCATGTCAGTTCAAACCATTTTAATCGTCGGAGGCGGCATCAGCGGTATCACCACTGCAGTCGAAGCCGCTGAGGTGGGCTACAGCACCGTGCTTGTGGAGAAAAACCCTTACCTTGGAGGAAGGGTTGCCCAGCTTAACAAGTATTTTCCGAAACTTTGCCCTCCTTACTGCGGTCTGGAGATGAACTTCAGGCGCATCAAGCTGAATCCGAAAATCACTGTCCACACCATGACGGAAGTCGAACAGGTGAGCGGACAGGAAGGAAATTATACCGTCAGGCTGAAAATCAATCCGAGGTATGTGAATGAAAAATGCACATCCTGCAACGCCTGTGCGGAAGCATGCCCTGCGGAAAGGAAAAATGACTTCAATTTCGGGATGGACAAGACAAAAGCGGCATACCTGCCTCATGTCATGTCCTACCCCATGAGATATGTAATAGACAGGAAAGCATGTACCGATCCTTCCTGCGACAAGTGCGCGAAGGCATGTACGTACAATGCCATAGATCTTTCCATGAAACCCCGGACACTGGAAATCCAGGTCGGAAGCATCGTCTACGCGACCGGCTGGAATCCCTATGACGCCGGTAACATGGATAACCTCGGTTTCGGACGTGTCAAAAACGTCATTACCAATATGATGATGGAAAGACTTGCCTCTCCGAACGGCCCCACAGGTGGAAAAATCCTGAGGCCTTCCGACGGCAGGGAAGTGAAAAAAGTCATTTTCGTCCAGTGTGCTGGTTCGAGGGATGAAAACCACCTCAACTACTGCTCCGCCATCTGCTGCATGGCCTCGCTCAAACAGGCCACCTACATCAGGGAACGTATACCTGACGCAACGGTGCAGATTGCCTATATCGACCTGAGGGCTCCCGGCAAATATGAAGATTTTCTCGCAAAGGTCCAGGCTGACGAAAAGGTCAGACTCATCAAGGGCAAAGTCGCCATGATAGAGGAAGACCGCGCAACAGGCGGCGTGATCGTTACGTTCGAGGATGTCGAAGGCGGCGGAAAACGCCACGAAAAAGCCGATATGGTTGTGCTTGCAACCGGTATGGTTTCTTCGGTGAAGGAAAATGCCCAGCTGAATTTCGAAGAGAACGGGTTCATCCAGGCAGGCAAAACCCCCGGAATCTACTCGACCGGCGTGGCAAAAAGGCCGTCAGATGTGACGACCTCTATTCAGGACGCGACAGGAACGGCATTGAAAAGCATTCAAAGTTTGGTGAGGAGTTAACATATGGCTGATGATAAAAAAATTGGAGTATACCTCTGTACCGACTGCGGTATCGGAGGCGCATTGAATGTCGATGAACTCGAAAAGGTTGCAAAAAGCGAGTTCAAGGTCCCCGTCTGCAAGAAACACCCCTTTCTCTGCAGCACGGAAGGCGTCCAGATCATCAAGGACGACCTGAACAGCGGAGAGATCAACAAGGTAGTCATCGCAGCCTGCTCTCCGAGAGTGAACACCGATGTCTTCAATTTCGACCCGCTCAGCTATGTCACTGAAAGGGTCAATCTGAGGGAACAGGTTGTCTGGGTCGATCCGAAAGAAAAAGACGGTGCCGAAGGGCTCCAGATGATGGCTGCCGATTACCTGAGAATGGGCATCACCAGGATAACCAAGGCAAACACTCCCGAACCGAAGATCACCGATGTCAACCGTACGCTCCTCGTTGTCGGCGGAGGCGTTACAGGATTGACCGCGGCGCTCGAAGCTTCCAAAGCCGGTTATAAGTCCGTGCTTGTGGAAAAATCTTCCGATCTTGGAGGACAGGCGAAAAAAATGTACAAGGTTTTTCCGACGGCACCACCTTTCGCCGACCTCGAAAAACCGACCATCGAAACCAGGATACAGGACGCAAGGAAGGATGGCAACATTACCGTCCATACGTCAACAACCGTTTCCTCCATCGAAGGCGGACCGGGCATGTACAAGGTAACCATCGATAAAAACGGTACGGAAGAGACCTTCGACGCCGGCTCCATCGTACTGGCAACCGGATGGAGACCTTATGAGGCATCAAACCTCGGACACCTCGGCTACGGCAAATTCCGCAACGTCATCACGAACCTCCAGATGGAGGAACTCGTGCAGAAGAACAACGGCAAGGTGCTCAGGCCTTCGGACGGCAAACCGGCGAAAAACGTCGTCTTTATCCAGTGTGCCGGACAGCGTGACGAAAAACATATTCCCTATTGCTCATCGGTATGCTGCAACGTATCACTGAAACAGGCACGATATGTCCGTGAAGCCGATCCTGATGCAGGAGCATTCGTGATTTACAAGGATATGCGCACCATCGGCCTGTATGAGAACTTCTACAAAGTATCACAGGATGACGAAGGCATGTTCCTTACCAAAGGGGAAGTGCTCGGCATGACGGAAGGTCCCGGAGGAAACATTCATGTGGAGGTGGACAACCAGCTTCTCGGCAGAAAAATGAAAATCAATGCCGATCTTGTTGTTCTTGCCGCCGGTATGGTTTCAGGGATGGTGCCGGAGGGCAAGGAAGTCAACAATCTCACCCCCGAATATATCGGCAACCTCATCAGGAAGGAAACCACCGATGGAGAAATCACCGAAATCGAACCGCTGAAACTCGCTCTCAACCTCAAGTACCGTCAGGGTCCTGAAATGCCTCACCTGAAATGGGGCTTTCCGGACTCCCACTTCATCTGCTTCCCGTATGAAACCAGAAGAACAGGCATTTATGCCGCCGGGGCCGTCAGGCATCCCATGGACGCCGTACAGTCTGTTGCCGACGCCACAGGTGCCACCCTCAAGGCAATCCAGTGCCTCGAACTCACAGCCCAGGGCCGTGCCGTCCATCCGAGAACGTGGGATCGCACCTATCCGGAAATCAGGCTGGAAAGCTGCACTCAATGCAGACGCTGTACAGTGGAATGTCCATTTGGCGCCTACGATGAAACAAAGGACGGCACCCCGCTGGAATACCCGTCACGGTGCAGGCGCTGCGGCGTCTGCATGGGAGCCTGTCCCCAGAGGGTGATCTCGTTCAAGGACTACAGCGTAGATATGATCTCGGCTGTACTGAAATCGATCGAGGTGCCGGACGAAGGTACCTTCATCCTCGGATTTGTCTGCGAGAACGACGCCTATCCAGCACTCGACATGGTTGGACTGAACCGGATCGGACTGAACACGAATTTCAGGTTCATTCCCCTGCGCTGCCTTGGAGGCCTTAACCTGGTCTGGATCGCCGATGCCCTGTCACGCGGAGTCGACGGCATTCTGCTGCTCGGTTGCAAATTCGGGGACGACTACCAGTGCCATTATGTCAAAGGCAGCCAGATGGCGAACGAGCGCCTCGGAAAGGTCCAGGAAACGCTTGACCGTCTCATGCTCGAAGCGGAGCGAGTCGAGCAGGTGCAGCTCTCGATCAACGAGTGGGATAAGCTGCCGGAGATTCTCAGAGAGTTCTCGAAAAAAATCGAGGATATCGGAGAAAATCCATACAAGGGATTCTGATATAATCACAATGTATTTCTCGATGCCGGGTATCTGCAATGATACCCGGTATCTGTAATCAAGGTTTACACTGCTGTTAATTTTGGAGATTTTCTATGGCTCAAGAAACTGCATTCACACCAGATATCAAGTTTATCCGGGAGCTCAGGGAAGCCGGCGCCGATACCATGAAAAAGTGCTATCAATGCGCCACCTGCTCCGTTGTATGCCCGCTTTCACCGGATGACAGGCCTTTCCCGAGAAAGGAAATGGTTATGGCCCAGTGGGGCCTCAAGGACGATCTTGTAAAAAGTCCGGACATCTGGCTCTGCCACAATTGCAACGACTGTTCGAAATATTGTCCCCGTGGCGCAAGACCTGGCGACGTGCTTGCCATTCTGCGCAAAAGCGTCATCCAGGAAAACGCTTTTCCAAGAGTTATGGGTAAGCTTGTCGGTGATCCGAAAAACATCTGGCAGGCACTTGCCATTCCGGTTGTTCTTTTCCTTCTTATTCTCGGCGTCACAGGCCATCTGCACATACCGGAAGGACAAGTCGTTTTTTCGAAGTTTTTCCCGGTTCATTACATCGACCTGGTATTCGTTCCCCTTTCAACGCTGACCATGCTCATGTTTGCCATCAGCATAAGCCGGTTCTGGAAAAATATCACTGCCGGATCAGGCAACATGAAGCCGAAAGCCGAATTCCTGCCCAGCTTTATCGAAACACTCAAAGAGATCATGCTGCATTCAAAGTTCAGGAAATGCGACGTGAACAAGGACAGATCGGTTGCCCATGTTCTTGTATTTTACGGATTTATCGGCCTTGCCATCACAACTGCATGGGCGGTGTTCAACCTCTACGTGCTTAAATGGGAATCGCCTTATCCCCTGAACGACCAGGATATTGTCAATCTTTTCGGAGGATCGGCCGTAATTCCGGGTATTATGCTTACCGTATTCAAACTTCTTGCTAACGTAAGCGCCATTTCCCTTCTTGCAGGCGGTGCGCTGGTTATTAAAAACAGGCTGAAAGAGCACGGTTTTGAAACCCTGACCTCATCCTTCGACTGGACATTTGCAGGAATCGTGCTTCTGGTCGGCCTTTCAGGGTTCCTCGCCCAGGCAATGCGTCTGATGAACATTCCGCCGGTCATCTCTTATGGGACCTACTTCATCCATCTTGTACTGGTGTTCTACATCATCATCTACATGCCGTATTCGAAGCTTGCTCACTTCGTCTACCGTACCGTAGCGATCACCTATACCAAGATGATGAAACGCGATGTGGAGATGTAACGTTATCTCGGGCAGGTAAAAAATATATCAACTCTTGCAGTGGATCGCCGTTTTGACGGCGATCCTGTTTTTGGAAGGTCACTCCTCGATGATCTGGCCCTTCATGCCATCGGGACTGAAAACACACATGGCCTCGAAAACACCGTTGTCGGGATAGCACATACAGCGGTAGGATGCCGATTTTTTGTAATTGTTCTTGAGGTTGTTCCAGCCGTTGACATACAGTTTGCATTCGTCGTTGAAACAGATATAAAAGTATGGTGTGCACCATCCGAGACCATCACCATAATTGTAAGGAGGCGGTTCACATTTTTTCATCTTCGTACCGCAGTAGGGGCAATCCGGGGCTTCCTTGATTTTCATAGCACTTCAGATTAACATGAATTTTAGGTAAGTTGCCGAACCTGAAATGGATTTCAGATCATGAACGGCTCTATGCCGAAATAACTTTAAAACCATGATAACCCATCTTTATGGTTTATGCAATTTTTTCCGTTCACATCTGCCGGTCGGCAGGAAATACAAAAATGATCTAAAAAAGGCCGCTCATGGATAACATACTTGGCAAGCTCGGTATAGAGCTCAATGAACAAACCAGACTTACCAATGACAGTTCCTTCAAGTTCAACTGTCATAAAGGACTTTCCTGTTACAATACCTGCTGCAGCAATCTCGATATTTTTCTTACCCCGTACGATATCCTCAGAATGAAAAACAAACTGGGCATTTCGTCAGCCGAATTTCTCTCAGAATACACTGAACCGGTAATCCTCAAGGAAACAAAACTGCCCTTCATGAAGCTGAAACTCCCGGAAGACGGCCGATGCCGTTTTGTAGCTGATGAGGGTTGTACAATTTACGACGACAGACCTCTTGCCTGCCGCTACTATCCGATCGGGTTCGGGATATACAAAAATGAAAACGCCGGAGACGATTTCTATTTTCTCATCAAGGAGGATCACTGCAAGGGCTTCGGGGAAGAAAAGGAATGGAAAGTAGGTGAATGGCGCAAAAGTCAGCAGATCGACGATTATGACGATAAAAATCGAGTCTGGATGGATGTCATCCTCGACAAGAAAATTTACAGCCCCGATCTCGAACCGGATGAAAAAAGCCTGAAAATGTTTTTCATGGCAAGCTACGATATCGATTCCTTCAGGGAATTCATGTTCGAAAGCCGCTTCCTTCAGGTTTTCGAGGTTGATGAGGATCTGCTGGAAATAGTCAGGAACGATGAGACAGAACTTATGCTTTTTGCCCATCAATGGCTGCAGTATGCCCTGTTCAAGAAACCGACCATGAGACTTCGAAATAGCGAAGCCTGACTTTAAATATAAAAAGCTGTCTCATATTCTACTTATGAGGCAGCCTTTTCATAATTCTGTAAAAAGTATCGGTCAGTAGGTAACAACTGACTTTGCACTCATCACTTCTTCGACAAGTGTGCCCGCCGCTCCGATTTCTGCTCCGTCAATCAGGTCATCAGAGGTTATATTTCTTTCCTTTAAGCATGGGGAACAAAGAAAAAGCTTCCCGCCAAGTTCCATGAAGGTCTCGATAAGCTTGTCCATTGCAAGGAAACCTTCAGCGTTCACCTTTTCCGCTTCACCTTTCTTTGCCAGCATTACAGCAGATGCCTGGAGAAAAACGACAACCTCCACATTCAGGGATTGGGATGCTGTGGCAAGAACAAATGGAAGAACTGCTTTTTCCGGGTTTTCTTGCCCTGTGGTACTGATGATAAGTAGTTTACTGCTTGACATATGAGGAAGAAGGTTTTTATTGATTGGAAATCGGCCTTTTAAGGTCCTGAAAAAACGATCTTCTTGCCGGCCGCCCCGGAAATAATGCCGTTTCATTGCCATGCGGGAAGGCGGCATATGACGCAATATAGTGCGATGCAACACTTTTTCTCTTTTCGAGCGGACAATTACGTGAAAAAGTCAGTTTATCCCTCGCCGCTGAAAATAAAAGAACACCTCTTTTTACTGTCATGAGAAGTTTGAGAACAACTTACACGGCATAAATAAAACATAAATGATCGTAAGCAAGAGGATATTCTGCACCGGCCGATGATTTGATCGGGGGTTCGAAAAAATAAATAGAGGGGCGTAGAGTAAAATATGAAAATCGGTATGTTGTCTGAGCACCTGATTTATCCGCCGCGGTTTTGTTATATTCCGTATTTTACTCGGTAAAAAGTGTTTTCAGGAAGGAATTTATCCATAATTTTTTTATAAACGATGAGCTCATCCGATCAGACAAGGGTACAGAACATCAATCTGACGCCCGATAAAGTCATGCATAAACTTGTTTCCCTTGCCAAAAGGCGGGGTTTCATCTTCCCCTCTTCGGAAATTTACGGAGGTCTTTCCTCCTGTTTCGATTACGGCCCTCTCGGCAGTGAAATGAAAAAGAACATCAAGGACCTCTGGTGGAACTCGATGACCCGGCGCCATACGAACATCGTGGGCATAGACGCTTCTATCATGATGAACCCGATGGTCTGGGAGGCTTCGGGACACGTGGCGAGTTTCAACGATCCCATGATCGACGACCGCACGACCAAGCGACGTTACCGTGCGGACCATCTGATTGAAAACCACATCGAAAAACTTCGCCGTGACGGCAAGACGGAGCAAGCCGAAAAGGTACAGTCGGTCTACGAAGCCCTCGCCACGGCCCCTGATATGAACAGGGCACTGTATGACCTGATCGTATCGCAAAACATCAAAGCCCCCGATACCGGTTCCGGGGACTGGACCGAAGTACGCCAGTTCAACCTGATGTTCCAGTGCGCCATGGGTGCCGTAGCCGATACATCGAACATCGTCTATCTGCGCCCCGAAACCGCACAGGGAATTTTCGTGAACTTCCACAACGTACGCGAATCTTCGCGCATGAAAGTGCCGTTCGGTATCGCACAGATCGGCAAAGCTTTCCGCAACGAGATCGTCAAAGGCAACTTCATATTCCGAATGGTCGAGTTCGAGCAGATGGAAATGCAGTATTTCGTCAAGCCCGGCACGCAGATCGAAGCATTCGAGTCATGGCGTGCAGAACGTTTCAACTGGTATATCGAAGAGCTCGGCATCAGTCCTGAGAAGCTTCACTGGTACAAGCACGACAAGCTCGCCCACTATGCCGACCTCGCCTACGATATCAAATTCGCCTTCCCGTTCGGTATCGAGGAGATCGAGGGTATCCACTCCCGTACCGATTTCGACTTGAGCCAGCATCAGCAATATTCCGGAAAGAATATGGAATACATCGACCAGACAACCGGCGAACGCTATATCCCTTATGTGGTGGAAACATCGTCGGGCAGCGACCGTCTCTTTCTCGCCCTGCTTTCGGACGCTTACAACGAAGATGTCGTTGACGGCGAGCCGAGGGTGATGCTGAAACTTTCTCCGAAAGTTGCCCCGGTCAAGGCTGCTGTTCTGCCGCTCATTAAGAAAGGGGAGATGGGCGAAAAAGCCGAGAAACTTCGTGATGAGCTCTCCATGTCATTCCTGGTGCAATATGACGATGCCGCATCGATCGGAAAACGGTACCGACGACAGGACGAGATCGGCACACCGTTCTGTTTCACGGTCGACCACCAGTCTCTGGAGGATAATACCATCACTGTCCGTTACAGGGACAGTGCCTATCAGGAGAGGATCGACATGTCGAAAGCTGTGGAATTTCTTGCAGTAAAGCTTGTATGACAAATAACCAACAACCCCTGTAATCTCGCTTCATTCCATGCGTTATGATGTCGCAGTAATAGGAGGAGGGCCGTCAGGCGCTGTCGCAGCAGCCGAAGTGAGCCGTGCCGGTTTTTCGACCATCCTGATCGAACGAAACCTTGATAATGTAAAGCCCTGCGGGGGAGCAATCCCCCTCGGGCTTATAGAAGAGTTCGGCATACCTTCGGAACTCGTCGAAAAAAAGCTTTCCCATATGAGGGCCCGCTCCCCTAAAGGACGGGTCATCGATATGCGCATGCCCAACGGATACGTCGGCATGGTGCGAAGGGAAAAATTCGATGCATGGCTGCGTTCCGAAGCACAGAAAGCAGGCTCGGTAATTACAGAAGGTCTTGTAAAAAACGTTACCCACTCCGGTGACGGATTCGTGATAACGACACTCAACGACAAAATTCCTCCGGTTCAAGCCCGCAGGGTGATCGGGGCGGATGGAGCGAATTCGAAAACCGCCGATGATCTTGAATTTCCTCCGAACGATCTGAAAGTGATTGCCATGCAGCAGCGCTTCAGGTACACTCCGGAAATCGAAAAATTCAGGGATATCGTCGAGATCTGGTTTGACGGTGAAGTTTCTCCCGATTTTTATGGATGGATCTTCCCCAAAGCCGACCACCTCGCTATCGGAACAGGGACCGAAGACAACCACCATAACCTCAAGAAACTGCAGAAACGGTTTATTGAAAAAATTGGCATTATCGAAAAACCATATCTCGACGAAGCGGCTAAAATTCCTATGAAGCCGCGCAAATCCTTCACCCAGGAAAAAGCCATTCTCGTCGGGGATGCCGCCGGCCTGGTCACCCCTGCAAACGGGGAAGGAATATTCTTTGCAATGCGTTCCGGAAAGATTGGTGCAACAGCCATGATCGAGCATTTCAACAAAAAGGCACCCCTCGCAAATTACGAGAAAGAATTCCGGAAGCTATACGCTCCTATTTTCTTCGGTCTCGAGGTGCTTCAATCGGTCTATTACAGGAATGACAGGCTGAGGGAAAGTTTCGTGGCCATCTGTGCGGATGATGATGTGCAGCGTATTACGTTCGATTCGTACCTTTACAAAAAAATGGTGCCGGCCCCTTGGAAAACACAGATGAAAATATTTTCAAAAAACATTTATCATCTGATCAAGGGAAGCTGACCGGCATATGTTATCATAACGTTCCCTGAATCATCTTCTATGAGCCTTGCAGGAACAGGTCTTCTTTCGATCCCCAACTGGGTTATCCATATCTCGTCATCACTGGAGTGGGGAATAGCCTCGCTGCTGATCTACCGGTACGGTACGATGACCGGTCGTAAAGAGATCAGGATTTTCGGCATTTCTATGCTTCCGCACTGGCTCGGCAGCTTTTTCGTCCTCTCCTACCATCTCACTACCGACACTGTTGCCCTGCTGCTCGACCTTTCCGAGCTTATCAATCTGTTCGGCAGCATTTCGCTGCTCATGGCAACCATCAACCTCCTGAAAGCGAGGGAAAAAACTCCGGCCACGAGCTTTGCGGCACTCATGGCGGCCCTTATGTTTGCAGGCAAACCGCAATCCTACATGGGATCCGATATCTTCGATGCAATTCTGCAGTTGTCAAGCGTGGTTTACCTGACCTTTCTCGTCCTGCTGCTGGTTCTCTACAAACGCGACAAAACGGTTTTCTCCGGTCTTACGATTGCAGGGTTCTGGTTTGTGGTGGTTTTCATTTCAGTTACGGTTTTCTTCATGTACCTTGCAACCGTAAAACGCGGATACCCTACATTATCTCATGACGATCTGCTTCACGGGTCGGCTGAAAGTCTTCTGACCATAAGTAATCTTATGATTGCAATCGGCGCCCAGCGTAAAATCAGGGAATATGAACGCTCAAAGACAGTGGATCAGAGATGAAGCAGTGATGAATACTTCTTCCTGTCGGAAAGGATTTCAACAGCTTTTGTGAAAACCGGATCATGGCCGAGTTCCACCCTGCGAGCATCGTGTTCGTTATAATGCCTGAGTATCTCAACTTCAAGGGCGTCAGTTATTTTATCCGATTCACGTGCCAATTCCATCTCCCTGAGATGCCCGATCTCCTGCTGCACCCCGTCAAGACTTTTCAATTCTGCTTTATCCTTGCCCTTCTGCAGACGTTCAATGCTCTCCCTGAGATCAGTTAAACGCTGTTCCGGTTCCGTTTTGTATACGAACTTTCTGGTGCTCAGAAAATCGTTGAATGATGTCATCAACGCTTTACGGTCAAACGGCTGAGCGGGCATCACCGCATTGGCAGATCGCATATCGGAAGAAAAAAGAAAAATCATACCTTTCTTGCGAAGTTCAGAAAGGTATGGAGATGAGGCGGATTCATTCATTTCGATATCGGGAGTGATGCCTCCACCTCCGTATACTTTTCGTTTACCTTTTGTATAGAATACTTTCGAAGCGTTTTCTCCGGCGGTTCTGGTCAGCACCTTTCTCGATTCACTGCCTGCTTCACTCTCTTTCTGGATGAGACGGCCTGAAGGAGTGTAATATTTCGATGTTGTCATCTTCAGGATATGATCATAAGAAATCCTGAGGATCGACTGGACAAGTCCCTTGCCGAAAGACCGTTCACCAATCAGTACTCCCCGGTCGAGATCCTGGATTGCTCCGGATACGATTTCCGCCGCTGATGCAGTTTCGCTGTTGATCAGGATCGCGAGAGGAAGCACGGTATCGAGCGGTGGATTGGCCGTAGTGTAGGATTTGTAGGTATCCGGCGTTCGCCCTTTGATTGAAACGACCTCACTGCCTTTTTTCACAAAAAGCGATGTAACATCAACGGCAACGGTCAGCAACCCGCCGGGATTATGTCTGAGGTCGAGGACAAGACCTTTCAGAATAATATGCCTGTCTGCCGCTTCGCGTTTTAATCCTTCGTAAGCTTCACGAAGATCTTCAGCTGAATGGGTACCGAAATTCTTCATCTCGATATAACCGATCCCGTCAATAAGCCCGAAATATGTCACCGAGTTCAAACGGATCTCTTCCCTCACCAGTTTTGCAATAAAAGAGGGCGATCCTTTCCTGTCAATGCGAACCAGAAGAGACGAACCGACAGGTCCCTTGATAAGCTCCCTGACCTTTTCAAGAGGCAGGCTTTTCAGTTTGGTGTTGTTGATGGAATCAATCCTGTCCCCAACTCTGATTCCTGCTTTTGAAGCAGGATAACCATCGACGATGGACGTCACGAAAACATTTTCTTCCAGACCGGCAATGCTGATACCGACACCGGGATACTGGCCGCTGGTCTGTTCTCCGAAATCCTTCGATGCGTCCTCGTCGAGAAAAACCGTGTACTGGTCTAGCGTATGGAGCATCCCGTCAATGCCGGCATACATCAACTCGCTGACATTGACCTTGTCGACGTAACCTTGCGATATTTCACGGTATACTTCACCAACCAGATCGATACTTTTGACGATATCGAAATATTCCTTGCCGGGCGAGGATATCGCGTAAAGCGGGGACGCATGGATTCCACAGTAAAAAACAACCGCGGCGATCCATCCCTGGGCTCTTCGCAGGAAACGAACTTTTCCCGGGGAATTGACTGTTTTACAAGGGTTGTTGCCCATCGGCATCTATCTCAGGGCTTCTTCAAGAGCTGTTGCACTGTCGGTCTTTTCGTCCCGGTATTTAATGATAACTGGCGTATAGATGGAAAGACCGTGTTCGGCGGCAAAATCTCCCTTGATCTTTCTTGAACCGGCAACGACAACCGCTCCGGCAGGAATGACGAGGGGATTTTCGGGAGTTTTCCTGTATATGGCATTCATGGCGAGATCGTAAACGGGAGTCGAACCGTTCAGTATGACTCCGGTACCGATAACCGCCCTCTCGCGGACAATGGTTCCTTCATAAATTCCGCAGTTGCCCCCTACCATCACCTCGTCTTCGATAATGACGGGCATGGCGCCAACCGGTTCGAGCACTCCTCCTACCTGAACAGCTGCTGACAGATGAACTTTTTTACCGACCTGTGCGCAGCTGCCTACAAGTGCGTGGGAATCGATCATGGTCCCCTCGTCGACATATGCCCCGACATTGACATAGGCCGGCGGCATCATGACTACCGAAGGGGCGAGATATGAGCCGTCACGGACCGATGAGCCGCCGGGTACAATGCGGACATTGTTGGCCAGCGTCAATTTTTTAAGCGGATAGGTCTCCTTGTCGATAAAAGTGAGTCCTCCTCCCGGTTCATCGGATGAAAGGTGGTATTCCTGCAGCTTGCCGAGACGCATACCAAGCAGAATGCCCTGTTTGACCCAGGAATTGACAACCCACTCGTTTTCCGATTTTTCAGCAGCCCTGATCAGGCCTTCGTTCAGCAAATGCTTGAAATCGGCAAAGACTTTCCGGGCAACCGGAATTTCATGAAGTTCGGCGGCCCCCAGGGAAGAAAATCTGAGAATATCCTGTTTCAACGTTTCGTACTGTCCCATGTTCTGTGTTCTGCTTGTTTATAGATCTGAATATTCAGCAGTTATATCCTGGTTGCTTTTTCTGCTGTAGAACCTGAAATCATCGCTCCTCAGGCTTTCATCCTGCTTCACCTTGACAAAAAGAAGGTGCTGGAGAAACCATTTCAGTTCTGTTTTCATGTCGCTGTTGTTCAGAGGCTCTGCAACCGTCGGGCTGACATACAGATCCAGCTGCGTGAACTGCATGGGATGCTTCAGTGCATATTTCCTCAGCCACCGTTCTATCTGGTTGATCGTTGTAAACCGTGCCTGCACAACTCCGGTACCGCCGCAGGCGGGGCACTGGTCGCCCATGCGCTGCATGAGGCTGGGGCGTATTCTTTCGCGGGTAATCTGCATGATACCGAAATCGGACATGGGGAGAATGTTCGATTTCGCCCGGTCGTTCCGAAGCTCGGTTTTCATGGCATCATAGACCTTCTTGGCGTTTTTCGAATCAAGCATATCGATAAAGTCGACAACGATGATTCCACCGATATCCCTGAGCCTCAGCTGCCTGACAACTTCACGAGCAGCTTCGAGATTGGTCTTGAGAGAGTTTTCCTCCTGCTCGCGTTTGGCGGCATACCTGCCGCTGTTGACGTCGATCACCACCATGGCTTCGGTATGCTCGATGATGATATAGCCTCCCGATTTGAGCCACACTTTACGTGAAAAGATCGACTCGACATCCTTGGCGATACCGTACCCTTCAAACAGGGGAAGCTTGCCCTGGTAGAGGCTGACATTTTTCACCATCTCTGGAGCTGCCCACTGGATATAGTTCAGCGTCTCCTTGTGTATAACCGGTGAATTGGCAACAATTTCAGTGACGTCCGACGTGAGTGAATCACGAAGAACACTTGAAATAATGGTATCCTCCTTGAAAATAAGCTGAGGCGGCACGGCATTCTGGAGCTGTTCCTCGATCTGCTTCCATTTGGCGAGCAGTTTCTCCAGGTCCTGTTTCAGGAGCGACTCCTCCTGATCTTCAGCCACGGTACGAATAATGGCGCCGAAACCCTCGGGCAGCATCGAACGGACCAGTTTCTTGAGACGGGTCCGTTCCTTGCGGGAAACGACACGGCGTGACACCGCCACCTGTCCTCCGCCGAAAGGCAGAAGGACCATGAAACGTCCGGCGATGGTGATATCGGATGTCAGACGTGAACCCTTGCTGCTGATAGGCTCCTTGATAACCTGCACGAGAATGGAGTCGTTCGGTTTCAGCTTGCCGGCTATCATCTGGGTGTATGTCTGTCTCTTTTCGGTTTTTTCCTGCTCGTCACTCGAAACTCTTTTTCCCGGGCTCCTTGCCGGGGTTTTCACGCTTGGCGACTGCACGCCGGATTCTGCGGACATCGCCGCTCCGCCGTTTTCGGCTTCATCCGAACCGACGACTTCCTCATCGTCATCGTCCTCGATCAGGGCACGGTAATCCTCGGTCGTCGTACCGACATCGGAAAAATGCAGAAACCCGTCTGATTTCTGTCCTATATCGACAAAAGCCGCTTTGAGGCCCTCGATAACTTTGTGAACCCGACCAAGGTAGATATCGCCGATACTTCTCATGCTTTCCGGACGTTCTATAATCAACTCGACAAGACGGCCTTCCTCGACAAGGGCAACCTGGATTTCATCACCGGTCTTGTTCATCAGCAACTGTTTATTCGCACTCTTCTTCATACTCGGATCCTTTTATAATGGTAAAACCATATTCTCTCTCATGTAACTTCGCCAGCATAATAGCCTGACTGGCATCACACCTGTATAAACTTTAAAGTTTCAAACGAAAAGCTTTTAACCGGAAAACGGAAATAGCAGAGAATCCGGATGGCAACAGGCGTAAAGGCCAGTCAACAAGATAAGAAATAATACAACGAAACAGCAAAATCAGGCACCCCTCCGTACCGCTTTCCATTTGCACCGGTTGCAGGAAGTTATGTACATTGAGTGAAGCAGTATTCACGTGTTCAAATGCCGATTTTCTGCATTTGCAGATCTCAACATGGAACAACCCTCGCTGTGACTCAAAAACAGTCTCTGAATCAGACCCCGGACCAATTTGAACGTGTTGCCATTGACCAGCGGCTCTGCAATAACGGCTGGACAAACGTGCTCTTTTTCGATGTCATGCCCGCAGCAAAAGACCCCTGGACACACGAAGTCTGGTTTTACGACTACCGCACCAATATCCATCATACCCTGAAAAAGAATCCGCTGAAAGCCACGGACCTGCAGGAGTT
>JAAXXY010000090.1 GCA_013334225.1 Chlorobiaceae bacterium | reverse complement strand
CAACGCTTGTTGATTCGATTTTTCAGAAGACAGGTGCTTTCAGGGATAATCAGCAGGTAAACGTCAGGGTACTTGATTCAAATCCTCAGGAAAGAGAGAGAGGCATTACCATTTTTTCAAAAAACGCTGCAGCAGTATATAAAGATCACAAGATCAATATTGTTGACACACCTGGTCATGCAGACTTTGGCGGCGAAGTTGAGCGTATTTTACAGATGGTCGATGGAGTCCTTCTCCTTGTTGATGCGTTTGAAGGACCGATGCCGCAAACCAAGTTTGTATTGCGTAAAGCACTTGAACTCCATCTGAAGCCTATTGTTGTTATCAACAAAATTGATCGTCCTCAGTCGGATCCGGTCAAGGTGCATGATCAGGTGCTTGATCTTTTCATTGCACTCGGAGCCGAAGAGCATCAGCTTGATTTCCCTTACATCTTTACATCAGCCAAAAACGGTGTTGCCAAATACAGTATGGATGACGAGGACGGCGATATGAGCCTTCTGCTCGACATGATTATCAAGGAGATTCCTGCTCCGGTTGCCCATGATGACGGAGGTTTCCAGATGCTGGTCACCACGCTCGATTACAGCGATTATATCGGCAAGATTGCCATCGGCCGCATTCATCGTGGCAAGGTAAGCCCCGGAACCCAGCTTGCTGTTGTAGGACCTGATGGTATGGTAGGCAGGGGGACGGTAACAAAGGTTTTCCAGTTCGACAAGGTTCAGAAAGTCGAAGCAAAAGAAGCGACATCCGGTGATATTATTGCAATCGCGGGTATACCGGACGCCACTGTAGGCTTGACTCTTGCATCAGTTGATGATCCGGTATCGCTTGATTCATTTGAAATCAGCAAACCCACGCTCTCCATGCTCTTTTCGGTCAACGACTCTCCTTTTGCAGGATTGGAAGGCAAGGAAGTCACCAGCCGGAAGATCCGTGAACGGCTGATGAAAGAGAAAATGACCAATGTCGCGCTCAACGTTGAAGAGACCGACAGCGCAGATACCTTCCGTGTTTCGGGAAGGGGAGAACTTCACCTTTCGGTTCTGATTGAAACCATGCGTCGTGAAGGATATGAGGTTGCGATTGCAAGACCCGAGGTTATCATGCATTATGATGAGACCGGCGCGATGCTTGAGCCGATCGAACATGTGACGATTGATATACCTGAAGAGTACACCGGGGTGATTATCGAAAAAATGGGTCGCAGAAAGGCCGAAATGACCCACATGGGCACACTTCGCGGCGGAATGGTCAGGGTTGAATTTGAAATTCCCACAAGAGGCCTGATCGGCTATAATCTTGAGTTTACTACCGATACCAAAGGCGAGGGCATCATGTCGCACGTCTTCATCAACTACCAGGCGTTCAAAGGCAAACTGCCTTCACGCGAGACCGGTGCACTTGTTGTCTCCGAAGCGGGCATTTGCGTCGCCTACGCCCTGAGCGCCCTTGAAGATCGCGGCACATTCTTCGTTGCGCCGAACACCAAGGTGTATGCGGGAATGATTGTCGGTGAATCGACAAGAGGTCTCGACATCACCCTCAACGTCTGTAAAACAAAAAAGCTGAGCAACATGCGCTCTTCCGGCACGGATGAGTCGCTTCGCCTGACCCCTCCGAAAATCCTTTCGCTCGAACAGGCACTTGAATTTATCAATGATGATGAGCTGCTGGAAGTAACACCCCAGAGCATCAGGCTCAGAAAGAAGATCCTTGACGTGAACCTCCGCGCAAAAGCCACCAAAAAGGCAAACGCCTGAGGGATCGAAAGGTTAATATCCCCCGATATTGATGATATGGGGAGCAGATCTGAGAACAGAGAGTAAAACAAGAAAAGGGCTGCCTGAAGAGGTGGCCCTTTTTGGGTATAAAAGTAAGAAAAAAGGAAGCCTCTATTCCTGATCTCAATCAGGAATAATTCCTATTATAACAATCAACCGAATTTTGCAGTTATCATATCAACATACCGTTTCATATGGCAAAATGGCAATGTGGGCTATGCTCGTATATCTACGATGAAAACAAGGAATCCGTCGCCTGGGAGGCACTCCCGAATGAGTGGATATGTCCTGTCTGCGGCTCGCCAAAATCATCATTTGCCGCGTTGAAAGAACAACAACCCTTAGCACCGGCAGTCGAAAGCGAATCCTCGTCTACAAACATCTATACATGCAATCTCTGCTCTTATGCCTATGAGGAAGCAACAGAAGGCATCCTGTGGCCGGATCTTCCCCAGGAATGGAGCTGTCCTGTCTGCGGCTCAGGCAAAGAGAATTTCAGGCGTGCAGCGTCCGACCGGCCGACAGTCGCCGCCGGGATTGTCGCTGAATCCGGTTCGGGAGAAGAGTACCTGGCTGAATGGCGACGGCCTGCTGACGATTTCGAAACCAGCATGGCCGATATTCACAGCCTTGCCATGACGGGAAAGTCGATTATCGAACCGATGCGGTCGCGCATTCCCTCCTTCTCCTGGGATGAAATCCTTATTAAAGGTGCGCAGCTTGCAAAAATACCGCTCAACAAAACGCAGCCGGTTGTCACCCGAACGTTGATCGGTCCCGCTGCGGCCTTTCCGCTCATACTCGAAATCCCGGTTTTTGTTTCCCATATGTCCTTCGGCGCCTTGTCGAGAGAAGCAAAACTCGCTCTTGCCAAAGGCAGTGCGCAGGCAAAAACAGCCATGTGCTCCGGTGAAGGGGGTATTCTGTCTGAATCACTTGCGGCCTCCTACCGTTACATTTTCGAATACGTTCCCAACAAATACAGTGTAACCGATGAAAACCTGAAGCTGGTCGATGCCGTGGAAATCAAAATCGGGCAGTCTGCAAAACCGGGAATGGGCGGTCATCTTCCCGGGAACAAGGTGACCCGTGAAATTGCTGCCATCCGGGGATTTCGGGAAGGGCAGGATATCATCAGCCCGTCGCACTTCCCTGAT
>JAAXXY010000060.1 GCA_013334225.1 Chlorobiaceae bacterium | reverse complement strand
AACTCAGCGCCACACCATTTTTGATCAAGTGATTTACTGCACCATATTACTGCATTGTAGTGCCCATTTTCAATGGCACACCCCCGTCGTTGGTGCATTTACAGGGTTTTATGTATGAAGTCAGGAATATAATTACAAAGGGCCGCCTTTTCAGGCAGCCCTTTGTCGTTGTTCGCAATTCTTTCGAGACTCTCTTTTTTGTCAGTAAAGAATCATCCCTACTTCAGCTCATCATATGTCCGGGCTGCAAGATATTCGTAATGAGCCCACCTTGCGTCCACCTCTTTCTGGATGGCCTTGAAATATTCCTCGGCAAGGGCAGGGTGGCTCTTTTTCAGCATCCTGAAACGGTTTTCCATGTTCAGGAACTGTGCAATCGGAATTTTCGGTTTCTTCGAATCGAGAATAAGCGGATTCTTGCCTTCCTTGAGCCTTTCCGGATTGTACCGGTAGAGTATCCAGTGACCTGAATCCACTGCAGCCTTCTGGTTTTCGAGAGCATTCGACATGTTGATGCCGTGAGCGATGCAGTGCGAATAGGCAATGATGATCGACGGTCCGTTATAGGCCTCGGCTTCGAGGAACGCTTTCAGGGTCTGCTCGTCGCGTGCTCCGAAAGCCACCGATGCTACATAGGCATTGCCGTAGCTCATGGAGATCATGCCGAGATCCTTTTTCGTAGCGGTCCGGCCGGCCATCGCAAATTTCGCTACCGCGGCTTTCGGAGTAGCTTTCGAAGCCTGTCCACCGGTATTCGAGTATACTTCGGTATCGAGAACCAGGAGGTTAACGTTCTTGTCGCTCGCCGTTACATGATCGACGCCGCCGTATCCGATATCGTAGGCCCATCCGTCACCGCCAACACCCCAGACGCTCTTCTTTACAAGCATATCCGCAATCGAGAGCAGGTTTTTCGCATCGGGAGTATCAAGCTGGCGGATCCTGTCTTTCAGCATCGCCACCCGTTTTCTCTGCTCGAAGATTTCTGGTTCTGAGTTTTCACTGGCTTCGAGGATCTCGGCAGTGAGGGTATCGCTGATCTCCATGGACATCTTTTTCAGAAGCTCGCGTGCATATTCGCGCTGCTTGTCGATCGATACCCTGAAGCCAAGTGCAAACTCGGCGGTATCCTCGAAAAGGGAGTTCGACCATGTCGGACCGCGGCCGTCGGTATTGGTGGTGTATGGCGTAGTCGGAAGGTTGCCGCCGTAAATTGACGAACATCCCGTCGCATTGCCGATAACAAGACGGTCACCGAAGAGCTGGGTCAGCATCTTGATATATGGTGTTTCACCGCATCCCGAGCATGCGCCCGAAAATTCGAAGAGCGGGACCTGGAGCTGCTGTTCCTTGATAAGCCTGGGATTTATCCTTGTGCGGTCGAAGTCGGGAATGTTGAGGAAATAGTTCCAGTTGTCCACTTCGGTTTCACGGAGAGGCTGCTGCAGGCTCATGTTCAACGCTTTTCTTTCAGGGTTGTTCTTGTCCCTCGACGGGCAGACGTGTGCGCATAATTCACATCCGGTGCAGTCTTCCGGAGCAACCTGAATGGTGTATTTCATACCTTCCCAGTTGCTCCCTTTGGCAGGGATGGACTTGAAGGTATGCTGAGCATTTGCCAGGTAATTCGATTCATAAACCTTGGCGCGAATCGATGCATGCGGGCAGACAAGCGTGCATTTCGCGCACTGTATGCATAGGTCCGGTTCCCAGACGGGTATGTTTTCCGCCAGGTTGCGTTTTTCAAATTTCGCGGTTCCTGTCGGGTATGTGCCGTCAGCCGGAAAATCGCTGACAGGCAGGCTGTCACCTTCGCCGGCAATGACCTTTGCGAGGACGTTGCAGACAAATTCGGAGGCTTCACCGACAATGCAGGCACGCATTTCCTTCTTGCTGGTCGCGACTGCTCCTATGGTGACCTGATGCAGGTTCGAAAGAGTATCGTCTACTGCCTTGATGTTCTGATTGACAACCTCGTCACCTTTTTTGCCGTAGGTTTCCCTGATGGACTGCTTGATTTTTTCAATAGCCTCTTCACGCGGCAGGACGCCGGAAATGGCAAAGAAGCATGCCTGCATGATGGTATTGATACGCTGACCCATGCCGCTCGCCTGTGCCACTTTAAGGGCGTCGATGGTATAGAGCTTTGCCTCTTTGGTGATCAGGTGCTCCTGAACGTTTCTCGGCAGCTTCTTCCACAGCTCTTCAGAACCGTAATGGGAATTCACCAGCAGCGTACCTCCTTTCTTAAGGTTTTTCAACAGGTCGACCATCTCGAGGAAGGTCCAGTGGTGGCATCCGATGAACTGTGCTTCGGTGATCAGATAGGTCGAATGGATCTGATGCGGTCCGAAACGCAGGTGAGATGTCGTGATCGATCCCGCCTTTTTCGAGTCGTACACGAAATAGCCCTGGGCGTAGTTATCGGTGTTTTCGCCGATGATCTTGATCGTGTTTTTGTTGGCACCGACCGTGCCGTCCGAACCGAGGCCATAGAAAAGGGCCCGGAATATTTCATCGGGTTCGATGGAGAACGTATGGTCGAATTCAAGGCTCGTGCCCGTCACGTCGTCGTTTATGCCGATGGTGAAATGGTTTTTAGGCTTTTCGGCAGCCATGTTCTCGAAAATCGCCTTGACCATCGCGGGAGTGAACTCTTTCGAAGAAAGGCCGTAGCGTCCTCCTGTGATGGAAGGCATTGCCTTGATCAAGCCGTTCTGAAACCCTTCAAGAAGTGCATTGACGGTATCGAGGTAAAGCGGTTCCCCGGCGCTTCCAGGTTCCTTGATCCTGTCGAGAACTGAAACTGATTTCATGGTTTTCGGAAAAGCTTCCACGAACCGGGTGATATCGAACGGGCGGAAGAGGCGCGCATTGATCACACCGACTTTTTCACCCTGCCTGTTGAGGTGTTCGACGGTTTCACGTACGGTTTCCACGCCGGACCCCATAAGGACGATCACTCTTTCAGCATCGGGAGCTCCGTAGTACTGATAGAGCTTGTAGTGGCGTCCGGTGAGCTGTCCGAACCTTTCCATGACCTGCTCGGTAATGTCAGGGCAGGCTGTGTAATAACTGTTTACCGTCTCCCTGCCCTGGAAATAGACGTCCGGGTTCTGGGATGTTCCGCGAAGCACCGGAGCATCGGGAGTCATGCGGCGATTGCGGTGCGCGATGACAAGCTCGTCTTTCATCATCTCCCTGATGACCTCATCGGGAAGGACCTCAATCTTGGATACTTCATGCGACGTCCTGAAACCGTCGAAGAAATGGAGAAAAGGTATTCTCGACTCGAGTGTGGCAACAGCGGAAATAAGCCCCATATCCATGACTTCCTGAACTGAAGCTGACGCGAGAAGGGCAAAACCTGTGCCGCGAACGGACATGACATCGCCATGATCGCCGAATATGGAGAGTGCCTGGCAGGCTAAGGAACGGGCCGACACATGGATCACACAGGGACTCAGCTCTCCTGCGATCTTGTACATGTTGGGGATCATGAGCAGAAGGCCCTGTGCCGCGGTGAATGTCGTTGTCAGCGCTCCGGTCTGCAGGGAGCCGTGGACGGCAGCAGCAGCTCCGGCCTCGCTCTGCAGTTCATCTACCTTTGGTACCGTGCCCCAGATATTCTTTTTTCCTTGTGCCGCCCATGCATCGGAATATTCACCCATGGGCGAGGCCGGTGTAATGGGGTAGATACAGATAACTTCGCTGGTTCTATAAGAGACATGAGCTAAGGCCTCATTTCCTTCCATTGTCTTGAACGTCGTACGGCTCATATTGGCAGTCGCTGGATTTGTATTGATGAAAATCTGTGCAGAGCACTGCAAAGTTAACCACGGAGGTCTCTTGAAAGTTACATCCGCAGCTAAATAAATTTTTCAGCTGGAGCGATTCTAAAAATATTAAAAAAATCGATTTTTGATAAATTTATTTAAATTCGCGTTCCCGGATGCGGTGGCCTTGATGAATGTGCGATACCGGGAATTGCAGCAGGCTGTCCAGCAACTGTTCATCTTCATCATTACTGAAAAAGGGGGGGGTATGTCAGGAGAACTGACCGAAAATATCGTCTACGGCAGAAATGCCGTTATCGAAATTCTCCAGAAAAAACCCGAGAGCATCGAGAAAATTTATTTTCAGTTCAACACATCCCATCCGAAGCTCAAGGAAATCGTCATAACGGCGAGACGCCACCGGATCGCGAGTGGCAAAGCCCGGCTCGAAAAGCTCTCACTGATAGCAGGCACGAACAAGCACCAGGGTGTATGCGCGATCATCAGTCCTGTTACCTATTATGCTCTTGAAGAGGTGATTTCGGCTCCGAGAAACACCTTTCCTCTGCTTGTCATACTTCCGGGTCTCGACGACCCGCACAATATCGGTGCCATTATCCGTACCGCCGAGGCTGTGGCAGCCGATTCTGTGGTACTCGTCGAAGGAAAAGGTGCGCCTCTCGGTGCGGTTGTGCATAAAGCATCAGCCGGAGCGCTTGCCCATATGAGGATATGCAAGGTGAAGAGCCTCGTCAGAGCTCTTGAATATCTGCGTGAGCACCATGTTCGTATCGTTGCCGCCGATATGGATGCAGAGGTCAATTATACCGATATCGATATGAAAAAAGCTACGGCACTGCTTCTTGGAAAAGAGGGAAGCGGTCTCGGTCCCGAAGTCCTGAAATGCTGTGACCATGTCGTGAGGATTCCCATGGCCGGCTGTGTCGAATCCCTGAATGTAAGCGTCACGGCAGGTGTGCTGCTTTACGAGGCGATGAGGCAGAGGCTTGCCTGAAGAGTTTTTCTGCCTTTTTTTTTCGGGCGATTCTTCCTGCTTCACGTTTCACCGCATTGAAAAAAGTATTACCTTGACCTTCGCAAAGAGCCCGGACCTATGCAACTCCAATAACTCACATTTATTCAGCCATGCTTATTCCTGAAGACCTTCGTTATACCAGAGACCATGAATGGATCAAACTGCTTGAAGACGGCAGCACAGCTCTGGTCGGCATTACGGATTTTGCCCAGCATGAACTCGGGGACATTGTTTTCGTCGAGCTGAAATCCGCCGGGACAAAGGTGAAGGATCACGAGGTTTTCGGTACGGTCGAAGCGGTCAAAACCGTAGCCGACCTTTTTGCTCCGGTTGCAGGGGAGATCATTGAAATTAATCCGCTTCTCGATAATGCCGAGATCGTCAACCAGGACCCGTACGGCAACGGATGGCTTGTCAAAATGAGAGTCGAAAATCATGCATCGCTCGCTTCGCTTCTCGATGCTGCGGCCTATCATCAGCTTACTGGCGAGTAACATTTCATTCAATTACCACTTATCAGTAATGTCATTCATTGTCAACACCGCCGCGGAAAGAGAGGAGATGCTCAAAGCCATCGGAGCCGGTTCTTTCGATGAGCTCATCAGGGATATTCCCGAAGAGATCCGGCTGAAAAAGCCGCTCGATCTGTTTCCTGCGCTTGACGAGCCGAGAGTGCGCAAGCTGCTTGAATCCATGGCTTCAGCAAACAGGAGCACTTCAGATTACGTGAGCTTTCTCGGTGCAGGAGCTTACGATCATTTCATTCCGGCAGCAATCGGTACCATTGTCTCCAGAAGTGAATTCTATACCGCCTATACACCTTACCAGGCAGAGATATCTCAGGGGACCCTGCAGGCGATTTACGAATATCAGAGCCTCATATGCCGCCTGTACGGAATGCATGTCGCCAATGCTTCGATGTATGACGGTGCGACAGCCCTTGCCGAAGCGGTCCTCATGGCTATGAACATCACCGGCCGTCATCAGGTCGTGATTGCCGGAAAACTGCATCCGAACAACACCGCTGTCCTGAAAACCTATCTCGAGGCCGCCGGTCAGGAGGCTGTCATTGAAAACCCGCTTGAAAACGGTATCGGCAGCATCGATGCTCTCAGGGAGATTGTCAGCGCTTCTACCGCAGCTGTCGTGGTTCAGCAGCCGAACTTCTACGGATGTATCGAAGAGGTCGAGGCAACAGGAGCGATTGCCCGTGAAAAAGGCGCGCTTTTCATCGTATCGGCCGATCCGCTGTCGCTTGGCGTGCTTGCGTCGCCCGGAAGCTACGGTGCCGACATTGCGGTCGGAGAAGGCCAGCCGCTCGGCAGTGCGCAGAGTTTCGGCGGACCGTACCTCGGCATATTTTCGGTCAAGCAGGATTATGTTCGTAAAATACCCGGCCGTCTTGTCGGCATGACGAAAGACCGAGATGGCGAAGACGGGTTCATTCTTACCCTCCAGACCCGCGAGCAGCATATCAGGCGTGAAAAAGCCACATCGAACATCTGCAGCAACCAGGCACTGAACGCCCTTCAGGCCGCAGTTTACCTTTCGCTGCTCGGACGTCAGGGAGTGCAGGAAGTTGCCGCCCAGTCAGCCCGGAAAGCATCGTACCTTGCACAAAAAATTGCCGGAATTCCGGGATTTTCGCTGAAATTCAGCACGCCGTTTTTCCGGGAATTTGTTGTCGAAACCCCGATTGCCGCATCATCGGTTGTAGAGAGAATGCTTGAAAAACAGGTATTTGCCGGTTATGACCTTTCAGTGCATGGGGAAACCGGACTGCTTGTCGCCGTGACCGAAAAGAGGACGAAAGAAGAGCTTGACAGCTTTGCTGAAGCTCTCGCCGCTCTGCAGTAATCAGGTAAGGTCTTGAAAAAAGGGCTTCTGCCCAAAGAAAGATACTCGAAATGACCCCTCCCCGGTATGCCGGAGAGGGGTCATTCATTTTCAGATCAGCCCGAGCGCCTGGAGCTCACTGTCGAGAATGGCCTTGTTTTCAGAGGCAAGGGGCACAAGCGGCAGCCTGTAGATTTCCTTTACCATTCCCATGCGTGCAAGTGCGTATTTTACCGGCACGGGATTGCTTTCAATGAAGTTCAGCCTGAAAAGCTTTCTGCATGTGCGGTTTATCGAACGCGCTGTTTCGATATCACCCGAAGCGAGCGCATCGACAAGCTGCTTTACACGGTCAGGTATCTGGTTCGCTGCAACGGAGATCACGCCGTCACCGCCCATGGCCATGAAGGGAAGGATCAGCGAATCCTCTCCGGTAAGCACGGAAAAATGCTCCGGACGGTCTTCGAGCAGTTCAGCAATCTGGCTCATGTTTTCTGTTGCTTCCTTGACAGCCGCGATGTTTTTGAAATTCCTCGCGAGCTTCAGTATTGTCGACGCGGCAACGTTGCATCCGGTCCTGCCGGGCACATTGTAGATGATGACCGGTATTGAAACAGCTTCGGCTATGTGCCGGTAATGCTGGTATATGCCTTCCTGCGAAGGTTTGTTGTAATAAGGCGCGACAGAAAGAATGGCCGCAGCTCCGGCTTTTTCGGCGTTGACGGCAAGCTCGACAGCCTCATTCGTTGCGTTTGTGCCTGCACCGGCCGCAACCATGATTTTTCCCCCGGCTTCCTCCTTGACGGTTCGGATGATTTCAGACTGTTCCTGTCCTGTCAGCGTCGGGGATTCGCCCGTCGTGCCGCATGGAATGATGATGTCGGTACCAGCCTCGATATGAAACTGTACCAGCTTTCTCAATGCTTCAGTATCTACCGTGCGGTCCTCGTTGAACGGGGTTACAAGCGCAACGGCAGATCCTGAAAGGTATCGTGTTGACATACTTTCTTTTGCTTGTTGATAGTGACTTTCCGGTTATCCTGTTTTCCGGTATCATATGCGGAAAGATACTGAAAGGAAGAGGATAAAATGAGAAATGATAACTGAAAAGGAAAATATTTTCCCGAAATATTAAAAGGTCCGGTTGCCATCATTTGCTTCCGGACCTTTTAAATGTATCGATCCGATTTTATCGTTCGTGTCCTGGTGAGCAATTGTTCAACAGGCACTCGTTTTGTTTTTTTGTATCTGACAGATTTCTGATCTTTTCAAACAGTTCATATTTACTGAACGGTTTTGTGATAAACCCGTCTGCTCCAGCCTCAATGGCTTTTCTTCGATTACCGGGAGAGAAGAACTCGGACTGGAAAATGACCGGCACGGAAGGGCGCATTTGCTTGATCATTCTTGCAGCCTCGAAACCGTTCATTACCGGCATACTGATATCCAACAGCACTAATACAGCTTCAGGGTGAGCGCTTGTGAGTTCGAGAGCCTCTTTTCCGTTCCTTGCGAAGATGATCCTGAAATTTTCGTCTTTCAGTTTTTTTTCAAGAAGCAGAGATGTCGCCTCATCATGTTCGACTATTATTATGGTTTCGGCTTGTCTGCATTTTTCAGTTGACCTTGTATGAGCGGTTTGCATCGTACCGCCTGATATGCTTACGTTTTCCGGGAGCCTGTAGGGAAGAGTGAACATGAAGCGGCTTCCGCCATCTTCATTTGATTCGAAATGGACCATGCCGCCGAGCATTTCAGTGAAAGCCTTTACGATACTGAGCCCGAGCCCGGCTCCTTCCTGACTGCGTGAAAGAGAGCTGTCTGCCTGCCAGAATCTTTCGAAAATTTTCTCTTTCATATCTGCATGAATGCCGGAACCGGTATCTGTGACATAGAACTCGAGTTCACCTTCCTTTTTACTGTACCCGAAATCGATATGCCCTTGTTTTGTGAATTTAAGTGCATTATGAACAAGGTTGGTCACGATCTGTTCGAACTTCCTCGGATCGGTCATGATCAGGCTTTCATTATCCGGCAATCCTTCGTGGAGGTTGAGGGAGAGCATTTTCTTTTTGGCTTCGGGTAAAAAGAAAACGTAGATGTCACGCAGAATAGTGTTTACAGAAGTTTCAGCGATGTTGAGAGTTGTTTTTTTTGCATCGACACGCGAAGTATCTATGATGTCATCGATAAGCTTCATCATGCGTTCACCGCTTTTCTGTATGAGCTCGATGTATTCGTGCTGCTCCACGGCCGAAAAATCAGTTTCCTTGAGGAGTTCGGTCAAGCCGATGATGCCGTTCATTGGTGTGCGGATCTCATGGCTCATATTGGTGAGAAAGGCGGATTTCAGACGGTCGCTTTCTTCTGCTTTATCTTTTGCATCAACCAGTTCATTCCAGAGCTTTTTCTTTTCGGTGATATCTTCCTTGACTGCGACGAAATTGGTTGTTTCTCCTTTTTCGTTCCGCATGGGTGCAATGAATGCGTTTTCCCAGTAGAGCGACCCGTCCTTTTTTCTGTTGAGAAACTCTCCCTGCCAGTATGATCCGGCAAGAATAGTTGTCCAGAGGTTTTTATAAACTGTTCCGGGTGTAAGCCCTGATTGCAGGAATCGCGGATTTTTGCCTCTGACTTCTTCAGCAGTGTATCCGGTGATCCCGGTAAACATCGGGTTGGTATATTCGATGTTTCCAAGAGGGTCGGTTATCATGACGATTGTCGGGCTCTGCTGAACCGCGATACTGAGTATTTTAAGTTTGTTTTCGTCAATCTTCCGTTCTGTGATATCGTAAAGGCTTATGTAGAGGAGTTCCTGGGCGTCGATTTCAAGTGTGTTGGTATGTACTTCGACTTCACGTAGCGTTTCGTCGGCAATGCGATGACGGCATTGGAAAACCTTGTTTTCCCCATTCAGGGCTTTATGTAAAACATCCCGTGACTTATCCTCGGAAAGCAGGCTGAGCTCCCTGATGAATTTTTCCCGAAGCTCTGTAACGGACCATCCGTAAAAATCTGCAGCGGCACGGTTTGCATCGATGATCCGTCCGCTTTCAGGATCGATCAGCAGGTTGATGAGCGAATTTTCTTCGAACAATTTCCTGAAACGTTCTTCACTTTTTTTCAAAGTCGTAATGTCTGCGTTTTTTCTGGCGTCTATATCGATTCCGATTCCGATGATGAAAGGTTCCTCATCGATCAGTATGCGTTTTCCTGATATCTGGAACCATCGATAACCCGGTTTTTCATGCATGATCGCCCTGACCTCCAGAGTTTTTTCTCCTCCGTTCGCAAGAATATTGTTCAACTGCTCCAAAACCACCTTTTTGTCATCAGGATGGATCGTCTCGATAGCAAAAGTTTTCGGCATCTCGCTTTCCGGTTTGCCGGCTACGATATCACGTTGAAAATCGTTCCATAAAACATAACAGCCCCGGGCGTCAAGCATAAAGAAAGCCCCCGGGACAGCATCAATCAGTGCGTCGCTGAATATTTTCTGTCTTTTTACAGTGTTCCTGGCAATTTTCAGCTCTGTTTCAGCTCTTTTAAGATCAGTGATATCCTGAGCGATGATAAAGATGCTTAAAACACTGCCGTCATCACCGGTTATCGGGTATACCGAATGCCGCAGAAAGCGGCCGAGATGTTCATCTTCGAACAACTGACGTTCTCCGGTAGTGAAAACTTTTTCTGCCTGGATTTTTCTTGACGAAGTCAATTCCGGCGGTATGATATCGTAAATATTTCCGTCAAGGGTTTCTTCGACGGTTCTGCCGAACATTGCTGCCAGGGATTTGTTGCATTCAATGATCTGTCCTTTTCGGTCCATGATGAATGAAGGATCTTCAAAGTTCTGGAAAATCCTGTAGATCGTCTTTTCGCTTTTTTCTGATATCATACTGGAAACCTGGGAGCTGTTTTTGTCAAATTTCATAAATTTAAAAACAAAACGCTATTTATTTTACTGTGCTTGATGGTTGAAAAATAAAACAGCATGCTTATAAACAGTAATATTTACTGAGTTGAAGATACTATATTATTGAGTTCAATAAAATTATTTGAGGTGAGATTTGCGGCTTTACAGTTGTTAAATAAAATAAACAGGATCGATTGGTATCGGCCCTGTTTATATAAGATGACTCTCTCCGGTCATCTTTTAACGGTGCAGCTAAGACTATAAACAGATAAGACTGGCATCTTTCTTGATTATAATGTAGATCGGCCCCCATTGCCATCTTTTAGCTGCACTGTTAAACTTTTAAATATGATGTTTGTATAGTAGTAAAGTTTCTGTTTATAATTTTGAAAATGAAAATTTAAATACTCTCGGGGGAGCTTTCCGTTCTTGTTTAAATATAGTATGCTTTTTGACTTTTTAAAGTATAATAATTTTTATCTGAAAAAAATATACGCAGTATCTATATCGAAATTGATTGAACAATATATTATGTATATATGTTTATTTATTGTTTCGACTGGTGATCTCTTTTTCTGAAAAATTATCATGAATATGTTTTGTTGGATTGAGTATTGTGTTGAAAATTTGTATGGTTTTTTTTGTTTTTCTTTCCGTTTGCTGATTATAAAGTTATATGTTGTTTGTATTTGTTTCAGGGCATCTCTATTTAGTGTGTCGTAGCGAAGCAATATAGGTGATGAGGGTCTGGCCCCTCGCACTCGGCTTGCAGGAGCAGGGAGCAAACCACCGTATGCGGCTTTAGCCAAAAGCTATGGTCGTGAGCGATA
>JAAXXY010000089.1 GCA_013334225.1 Chlorobiaceae bacterium | reverse complement strand
GGGGCAAAGCTGTACTTCTTTTGCATTGCTTTCCACATGGTCTTTTTGCAGAGTGTTTACCGGTTTTCATTGCGTGCGTTCCCTTCTTCGGGCACTCCTGTACGCATTTACCCGTTTCCGGTGAAGCCCTCTGTGGAATAATCAGCTGCGATGCCACTCTGTCATGCCTGCCTTTTGCTAACCCCTGTCAGTTTATTTTTTTCAAACTGAAAACAGGAAAAAGTATGCACAGAAAAGCGTTTCTCATCATCATGGCCGGGCTCTTGTCGAGCAGGGGGCTTTTCGCTGAAGAACAGGCGAAAACTTTCATGGGACAGGAAATGGTCGTTACGGCGACGAAAACGGAAAACAAACGGCAGGACATAGCCAATGCCGTCATCATTTTCGATCAGAAAGAGATCAATGCTTCCGGCGCACACACCGTCGGAGAGCTCATTGCGAACAAAACCGGCATTGATCTTGGCAGCTATGGCAACTATGGCGGAGCTGTTCAGGAAATTCATATCAGGGGGATGAATGCCGACGGGACCCAGGTTTTCGTTGACGGAGTTCTTCAGAATTCCGCTTCTTTAGGCACTGCAGATGTTGCCAGGATTCCGCTTGTCAATATCGAAAAAATTGAAATTGTCAAAGGGTCCGGATCACTACTCTATGGGTCGGGAGCTTCCGGCGGGGTGATCAACATATTCACAAAGAACCCGGACAGGAAAAAAATGGATCTCATGCTTACAGCAGAGGGGGGGACGCAGGGATCCTATGGATTTTCATTTGCCCAGGGAATGACAATTTCCGATGAACTCGGGTATTTTCTCACATTGGGAAAAAAAGGTACGGAAGGGTTTCGGGATAACAGCGATCTCGATGCAAAAGATGCATCCCTCAAGCTCTCCTACCATAAGAACGACCAGTTGAACGTAAGCCTTTACGGCGATTTTATCAATAGAGAATACGGAATGCCCGGTGTCACCCCTCCTGCAGGAACAGCTCCCTATTACATCGCCGGTCAGGAATACTACAATGGGGAAGCGGCGAGCCTGCTGAACAGGCATGAAGACAGGGATGGCCACGTGGTGCTGCATATCGACGGCAAAGCTTCCGAACAGCTGCTTTACAGACTGAAGAGCGATTATACCTATTCGCGGAGCTATAACTACAACAGGGACGTATTCGGATATTCCAGCTACAAGACCTGGGTGACAAACCAGGTTGGCAGTTTTGAAGGCAACATGACGTTCAAACCTGCAAATGGACTTGAATTGCTGCTGGGAGGCGAATACAGGCACTATGAAAATGAAAACAGACAGATCGGAATGGATGCTGTAGGCAGTGAAATCCCGGCGACCGAAACCGATTATTTTCATGATCTGCATTCGAGCGCTTTTTACATGGAGGGGCAGTACAGGCCTGTCCGGCTGATCAAATTTCAGACGGGGATCCGTCATGAAGACAACAGCATGTTCGGTACGAAAAATGTTTTCCGGTACGGCGTTGTTGTGAACCCGACAGAAAAAACCTCGATCAAGTTCAACACGGGAAGCCATTTCAAGGCACCCACCATGAACGACCTTTTCTGGCCCGATGACGGTTATACGAAAGGCAATTCTTCGCTTCGGCCGGAAACAGGCTGGCATACGGACATCACTCTCGAGCATGAGCTGTGCGACAACGTTTTCATAACTGCCGGATATTTCCAGTGGAATGTCAAAAACAAGATAGCCTGGGCCGAGGATTCGACACAGCCTGCAGCTTACGGATATTACTGGGTGCCGACAAATCTTGATTCGTACAAAGCTGACGGCATGGAGCTGAGCGCAAAAGCAGGACTCAATGCGAACCTCTCTTTGTCACTCGATTATACACTTCTGTATGCAGTCGAGGAGAAAGCCGGAACAGCCAAACGCCAATCGATGTATACGCCTCGGCATCAGTTCAGGGCCCAACTCATTTACGATGACAAGCATGGTTTGACGGTATCGCCTTCAATCACGGCCCTGGGCCGCAGACCTTATTACAAAGCCGCCAATCCGGGAACCGAAGCGGACCGGTATATCTCTTCCTACTGGCTTCTCGACCTGAAAGTATCGAAAAAAATCAGTGACCATTTCTCTCTGTCATTGAGTGCCAATAATCTCCTTGACAGGGACTATGTCACCAGGCTGGAGAATTTTTACGATGCGTACTTCCATTCGACACTTTCGCCGTATCCCGGTGCGGGAAGGTCTGTTATGGCAAGTGTAACCTGCAAATACTGATGATTGATGTTATTATTGCTCCGGCAAAGTAATTCCGCAATGAAGCATAGCGGAATGAAGAATCCATCTTATTACTATAAAATAAGTTATGGATTCTTTGCTTTGCTCGGAATGACAAAATCGCAGCTATTGTTGCTAACAAGGATTGACAGTTTTTAATCGCCGGAGTGATCATGAACAATGAAATGCGGAAAAGCTGATGCATAGAGAAAAAAAATACCGTTCCCTCGCCGTGCTGGGAACCGGGTCGGATGTCGGCAAGAGCGTGGTCGCTACCGCGCTCTGCCGCATTTTCAGCGATGCAGGCATCGATGTGGCTCCCTACAAGGCGCAGAATATGTCGAACAATTCGGGGGTAACCCCGGACGGCTCAGAAATCGGCCGGGCGCAGATCGCTCAGGCCGAGGCTGCGCGCGTCGTGCCGACGGCAGACATGAATCCAGTGCTCCTGAAGCCGAATTCCGACAAGGGCGCGCAGGTCGTCCTGCAGGGAAAGGTGTGCTGCAATGAGACAGCAAAGGGGTATTTCAGGGACACATCGGTGTGGGCCGCCGCTGCGCTCGAAAGCCTCGAAAGGCTCATGCGGCGCCATGAACTGCTTGTTATCGAGGGGGCGGGTTCCTGTGCGGAAATGAACCTGTACGCCCGTGACTTCGTGAACTTCAGGACCGCGAGGGCAGCCGGTGCCGCAGTCCTGTTGGTAGCCGATATCGATCGCGGGGGAGTGTTCGCCCAGGTTGCCGGAACCCTTGCGGTCATTCCTCCGGAAG
>JAAXXY010000059.1 GCA_013334225.1 Chlorobiaceae bacterium | reverse complement strand
TACAAGAATGATCTTTTTCGCTGCAGGTGCTTTTTCCGAGGCAGCGTTCTTCACGGTAAATCCAAGCCGGAGCAGTTCGGTGAGCGCATGACGGGAATATTGCGGATAGGCATATGGGGGCGCGCCGTTTTCCTTTTTTTCCGGGTCCCACCATTCGAAAGAATCGGGAATTTTCCGGTAGAAAACCATAGCCGCGTAAGTAAGGATTGTCGGAATTTTCCTGAAGGCGAAAGCCGGCGATACCAGTACAGCAGTATCGATCTCTTTCCGGTTCTGAGCCGCCCAGGCTGTCGTGACTCCTCCGGCGGACAATCCAAGCATTGAAACCCGGTTGCCAAGTCCCGACGCTATATCGACAGTGCGGTCGGCATATATCGCCAGCTCATCAGCTGTGAGCCTGCCGTGCTCTTTCGTCATCCTGTCCGTAAGGCCGTGATGGGGAAAAGTCGCTATAAGCACATTATATCCTGCGTCGAAAAACTGCTTGCCGAGTTCAAGAAACTGTGCAGGACTGGACGTGTAACCATGCACCAGGATGATGGCCTTTTCAGTCCTGTTTCCATGGGTGAGCAGCCGGCTCCGGCAGGCCGGGTTCATATTTTCCGGCTCCTCTGCCTGCAGTGAAGAGAAAAATTTCATGGCTTCTGCATAATCTTTTGCAGGGTGCGGATGGGACTGCGTCATGAGGGTGTTACTGTTTTTGAGCATCGATACAAGGATAACAGCGATACAGGCAAAGGCGCCCAGCAGGTAAGGCAATGCTGTGCGGAGGCGTTGAAAAAATTGTTGAGACATCCCTGGTGGTGCATGATTTTTCGATTGATCTGCAGGTTATGCTTGAAAGGCGGCCAGCCATATCCGAGGAACCTCAGGATGCGCTGTGCATACCTGTCACTAGGCCGCGCAGCTTTCTGTGCATCTTCGATGGCGCCTTTTTTTCGGACGGAGGCAAATCTGCAAATGCCGCATCACAGGGAAAAGCCGTGAATACAAGGGCAAACAGATACCGGCACGCTTTTTTGATACCGTAATCGAATTGCGCTTGGCTTTTTGATCGAGTGAAGCCGATGTTATTTTTAATTACAGTAATGTAGTGTTCCGGATGGAATTCCGGAATTATTTTCAGGAGGGGCTTTGGTCAGGCCGGATCATTCCATGGACCTGACCTTGACTGATACGCTCAGTTTTTCTTTGGCGTTACCTTTGTATGTTCCTCTGACCGGGGGTACATCGCCATAATCCCTGCCGGTACCTATTTTGATATAGCGTTCGTCGACAAAGAGGGTTTTGTGGGTTGGGTCCATTCCGATCCACCCTTTTTCCTTTCCGCAATATACCTCGCACCAAGCGTGGCTGGCTTCGTCCATACCGTCAGGTGTGCTTCCGCCGTAAAGATATCCGCTCACATAGCGCGCAGGGATTCCCATAAAGCGGCAGGAAGCAAGCATGATATGGGCGAAATCCTGGCACACCCCTCTGCCCAGAGCCATCACCACAGAGCTGGTACTGTGCACATCAGTGACTCCCGGTTCGTAGATAAAGGTTCCGTTGATCTCTCTGCAGATATGTTCGGCGAGCTGGCAATTGTCTTCAAGGGTGCTGAACATGGAAGTGAAATCCCTGACTGCCTGATCGAAATGTACATAGCGGCTTTCGGACGAGAAATCGGTCAGCAGTATTTCTTCGTCTTCCTGGGCTTTGGTAATCCCGTTTCCGGTTTCCACAACTGATGTTGCGATAATCTTTACCTTTTTATGGCTCTGCAGGAGATTGAAATGGTTGACGATGTTACCGTAGAAATCGGTGTACTCGAAGATTGTGGCCGGTGTATCGAGCAGGAGCTTGAAACTTGCGCAGCGCTGCAAACCAGCCTGATTGCTGTCGGGATGAAGCCGAACCTCGGTTGCCGTTTCATAGATCGGATTGTCGTACTCGAACAACGTGGTGTGTTCTACCGTTAAAATCATGCGTTATCAGTTTTGTTTATTGCTGCTGTTGCTGCTGAGCCTGGCTCCATATTGCCCTTCCTCCGCCTATTCCCGTGAACGGCAGGGCTTCTTCGATTTCCGTCGGCTCTATTTCAGGCGTGTGATAGGCGAAATAAGTCAGATGCACCTGTTCCCCGATTTTCATCAGCCGCTCCTCGAGCTCTTCCAGATAATTGTGCAATCCTTTCGACAGGATATCATCGATGGACGTGTAGCTCAACTCGGCTTCCATTTTTCCGATAAGCAGGTCGGCATTGTTCACGTACCGGTGCCTCGAACTGCCTGAAATCCGCCAGAGAGCATCTTCTGCGGCACAGACAGAGAAATTGATGCTGCGCGGGAAAGTCCTGTCGAGAATGAGAAACTGCAGGATGGTTTCGGGATCGATCTTCGAAAGGAAAACTTTGCGGAATGCCTCGAGCGCGCTGCAGCTCTTCAGCACCGCCATCCACTGGATGATATCTTCGGAATCCTCGATAACCTCCTCTCTGCTCCGGTTTTCGGGAAGAAGCATGTGGTATTTCACATCGATCAACCGTGCGACATTGTCGGAGCGTTCCAGATATTTGCCGATCTGTATGAAATCCCATCCTTCGTTCCTTGAAAAGGTGTTGTCCGTAATGCCCTGGAACAGGTGGGATGCATTCTTGATCTCCTTGTAGAATCCTGAAGGATCGGTATGCACCACCTGGGGGGCAGAGCTCTGCAGGAAATGGTACAGTTTGTTCACCTGCTCCCACATTTCGCTCGAAATACTTTCGATAACACTTCGTGCATTCTCCCTTGCAAGATTGATGCATGAGATGATCGAGTTCGGATTGTTGCGGTTGAACACGAGATAATCGGTCACGGTACGGGCCGTATATTCGTTGTACAGTTCATTGAAACTATCCCTGTCGCTCGTGACAAGGATAAGGGCTATCCAGTAGTTCGGATTTTCGACCAGAGAGATTTTGTTCAGATCGAGCAGAAGATTGAAATTCACATCGAGGAACCTCGCAGTATTCTCGGCGCGCTCGAAGTAACGGCTCATCCAGAAAAGTGATTCGGCAACACGACTTAACATATGATGGTAGTGTAATGAAAATTATTCGTCGATAACCCAGGTGTCCTTGCTTCCTCCACCCTGGGATGAGTTCACCACAAGCGATCCTTTTTTGAGTGCGACCCGTGTCAGGCCGCCCGGCAGTATCGTGATGGTTTTGCCGAACAGAACGTATGGTCTCAGGTCGATATGGCATCCGTAAAGATCGGTGTCGTTATGGAAGCTCGGGTGCCTTGAGAGCGAAATCGTAGGCTGGGCAATGTAGTTGCGCGGATTCGCCACGATCATCTCGGCAAATTTTTCCTGCTCTTCAATAGAGGATTCCGGGCCTACAAGCATGCCGTACCCTCCTGATTCGTTTGCGGATTTCACCACAAGCGATCCGAGGTTTTCGAGGATGTACTTCAGGTCGGAGGGATTGCTTGCAAGCCAGGTCGGCACATTCTGCAGAATGGGGTCCTCGCCGAGATAGTAACGGATGATTTTCGGCACGAAGCTGTAGATAACCTTGTCATCGGCCACACCGGTGCCGATAGCGTTTGCGAGCGCGACATTTCCCTTCCGGTAAGCATTGATGAGGCCGGCGACGCCGAGTTTCGAGTCGGGGCGGAAAACCAGCGGATCGAGGAAAGAGTCGTCCACCCTGCGGTAGATCACATCAACCCTTTCAAGCCCTCGTGTGGTCCTTGTGTAAACCCTGTTGTTATTGACGACAAGGTCTTTTCCCTCGGTAAGTTCGACGCCCATCTGCCGGGCAAGAAAACTATGCTCGAAATAGGCCGAGTTGTAGATTCCGGGCGTAAGGACTACGACGTTCGGTTCGCGTCGGGAAGGAGGACTTATTTCCTGAAGGGTTCTCAGCAGTTCCTGCGGATAGTTCTCTATCGGCCGTACCTTGTATTTCTCGAAAACAACCGGGAATGCACGCTTCAGGGCCTGCCGGTTCTGAAGCATGTAGGAAACGCCGCTTGGTGTGCGCAGGTTGTCCTCGAGCACCATATAGCTGCCGTTACTGTCCCGTATAATGTCGCTTCCCGTAATGTGGATATAGACGCCGAGAGGAGGATTGACGCCGACGAACTCTCTGGCGAAATGTTTGCTGCCGAGGATCAGTTCAGCAGGAACGACTTTATCCTTCAGGATTTTCTGGGTATGGTAGATATCGAACAGAAACTCGTTGAGGGCCGTTATCCGCTGAACCAGTCCTTTCTCGATGGTTTTCCATTCATCCGCGGGCAGAATTCTCGGTATCAGGTCGAAGGGGAAGATACGCTCGATACCTTCGTCCACGCCGTAAACCGTGAAGGTTATGCCCTGGTTACGGAAAAAAATATTGATGATTTCACGGCGGGCCTTGATATCCTCCGGAGAAAACTGCCTGAATCGCTGAAGCAGTTTGTCGTAATGGGGGCGAGGTTCTTCGTTGGCTGTAAATACTTCGTCAAAAAACCTGTCTGTTTCTGCTTCGTACCGTTCGAAAAAGCGGGTCATACGATAATTCTTTCCAGGTGGTCATGAGTATGGTTACGAAAAATCCATAAATCATGAAAAATTCTTAAATATTTATGGAATATATCATTTTTTACCTAAAATTATACAAATATGTCGAAAATTAATTTTTTAATATGTGGAGTATAGCAGATTTCAGATGAGGGTCGATTGGCTTGCGGTGATAACCGGATGAAAAGAGAAGGTTTGTTGAAATCTGCCATAGATAACGCTCCATATCGATGTTGCTGTAACCACAGCCGTGCTTTTTTTGAAAAGGATCGTAAATTGCAGGGAGATTTTCTTTTAGTGAGGTTTGGTTTATTGTCGAAAGTTTTGATGTTTATGAAAACAGCCGTTCAAATCTGCAAACATGGGTGAGTATGGAAGAAAACAGTGTTACGGGGGAACAGAAAGTTGTGGTTACCAATATCCGCATGCCTTTCTGGTCGATGGTTATCTTCATGGTGAAATGGGCATTTGCAAGTATTCCAGCATTGATTATTCTGTTTTTTGTGCTGGGTCTGATCATGACAATCATGATGACATTTTTCGGCGCCATATGGGGATTTCATGGAATTTTCCGTAATGGCCCGGTATTCTGAGATCGCCGGGATCAGGAAAAACGCTGTTGTTTTTTAACTCTGCTGCAGAACGAAATGTTTGCTTTTTAACATTTTACAGGGTTAATACCTTTGCATTGAAATACAAGGAGCCTCGACAACGCAATCCTAAATCGCTTAAGCCATGTTCAAAATTCAAACTGTTCTCTGCCCGGTCGATTTTACGGACGCATCCCTCAAGGAGGTCACCTATGCCCGGGAATTTGCAACAGGTATGGGAGCGTCGATCTACCTGCTCAATGTCATCGATATTCCGGAAGAAGTGCTGGTGAACAACCTGCCTCTCGAGGAAAAATTTGAAAAGAAAGAGTACGATCAGCTCGATGAGATCATTCAAAAACTTTGTGCGGATGGACTGAAAGCTGATGGTTCCATCGAATTCGGCGATCCGGCTGCTGTGATTCTCGAAAAAGCGGAAGAACTGGGTGTTAATCTCATTATCATGGGTTCGCATTGCAAGCACGGGTTCAGCCGGCTTATCCTCGGAAGCGTGACGGAAAAGGTAATCCGGAAAGCAAGATGTCCTGTCCTGATCATAAAGAGCCATGAAACGGAATTTATCAGCGAATGAACCGGAATAACGCTGAATTGCAGCCAACAAACCAGTGAACAAAGTATGAGCCTTGCCCTGAGTTCCCGTCATGGATGCGTTCTGCAGTCGGAGATACGCAACATGTCCATCGAATGCAGCCGTATCGGCGGGATCAACCTTTCCCAGGGAGTCTGTGATACCCCGATTTCTCCAGTGGTCGTGCAGGGTGCTTCTGAATCCATTGCAAGGGGGTTAAACACCTACACGCACTACGCAGGCCTTTTTCAGCTCCGGGAAGCCATTGCTGAAAAGCAGAAGAAATATTCAGGAATGGAGTGCGATCCCGAGCAGGAGATCATTGTCAGTGCCGGAGCGACCGGGGCCCTCTATTGTTCCTTCCAGGCGCTGCTCGATCCGGGTGATGAAGTGATTGTCTTCGAGCCCTATTACGGTTACCATATCAGCACTTTGCATGCAGCGGAAGCGGTCCCGGTTTATGTACAGCTCGATCCTCCCGGATGGACATTCGCTATCGAGGACCTGGAACGGGTTGTTACCCCGAAGACCCGGGGTATTATTCTCAATACCCCGGCAAATCCTTCGGGGAAGGTTTTTTCCCCTTCCGAACTGACCCTTATCGCCGATTTTGCGGAACGGTACGACCTTTTCGTCTTTACGGACGAGATCTACGAACATTTTATCTATACCGGTCATGAGCACCGTTCTTTTGCAACGCTGCCAGGCATGAAGGAGCGTACCATTACTATTTCCGGGGCTTCGAAAACTTTCAGCGTGACGGGATGGCGGATCGGGTATGCCATATGCGATGCGCGATGGGCGAAAACGATCGGTTATTTCAATGACCTTGTCTACGTCTGTGCGCCCGCTCCTCTGCAGGCCGGGGTGGCAAAAGGGATGCGTGAACTGGGAGAAGACTATTATCTTGGCCTCGCCCGTGAATACGAAACGAAGCGAGACCGTTTCTGCCAGGCTCTTTCCCGGGCGGGACTTCCTCCGTATATTCCTGATGGGTCATATTATGTTCTTGCTGATGTTTCCTGTGTGCCCGGTTCGACCGGCAAGGAAAGGGCGATGCATATCCTTCACACGACAGGGGTTGCGAGCGTTCCAGGAAGCGCCTTCTATCAGGACGGGAAAGGGGAGAGTATCGTACGGTTCTGTTTTGCCAAGGAAGATGCGATACTCGACGAAGCTTGCAGCCGCCTTCAGATTCTTGGCTGATGATTTTTTTTTCAGTTACTCAGGCTCATTGTTTTTTCATGCAAAATTGTTGCACCATGGTTGTTAAAAACCTGGCAAGGGTGTGTGGATTTCTTGCGCTGCTGCTGACACTTGCCGGATGTCTCGAAGTAAGCACGGTCGTTCATGTCAAACCAGACGGCTCAGGAACGGTTTCCGAACGGATATTGATAAGCCGGGAAGCGTTCAGTCAGATGAAGCCGGTCGAAGGTAAGGATAAAAACGATCAGCCTGGCAAGGTGCCCGACAAAACCCGGATTGAAAAGAAAACCCGGGAAATGGGTGAAGGTGTGACGTTTGTCGATGTTCATCCTGTTGAAACGAAAAGCCATGAAGGGTATGAAACAGTTTATGCCTTCAGGGATATCAACCAGTTGAAAATAAGCCGGAACCCCGATACGGAGTCAACTGCGGATTCATCTGCAGGAACAGCTTCCATAAAAAAGAACAGGCAATATGTGAAGTTCGTCTTTTCAAAGGGAGAGCCTTCCAAACTGAAGATACTGATGGACCAGGAACCCGGAGAGAAAACACAGTCCGCAACATCTCCTGCAACTCCTCCGGCTGACCCCGAACAGCAGAAAATGATGGCTGATCTCATGAAACAGTTTTTCAAAGGCATGCGGGTCTTTCTGGCCGTCGATGTCGATGGCTCGCTTGTGAGCACCAACGCGACGCACAGGTCTGGTAAGAGGATTACCCTGGTCGATGTAAACTTCGACAAGCTGATCGCTCATCCCAGGCAGTTTGCCGCTTTCAATGCCTCGGGTTCAGGGGCTTCGACGCAGCAGATGGAGAAGATCATGAAGAATATTACCGGTATCAGGGTTGAAGGCCGGAAAGAAGTCGATGTCATCATAAAATAAGTAAAGGAGGAAAACATGAACATTCTAGAACCGGTATCCATCCAGTGCCCATATTGCGGTGAGAGCATGGATTTAGAAGTGGATTTGTCGGAAGGGAACCAGGAGTTTACCGAGGACTGTCCGGTATGCTGTAAACCTGTCACCGTGAAAGTTTCCATCGGTGATTACGGAATCGAAGCAATCGAAGCCATACCTGAGGATGTCTGAAAAAAAACCGAAACCGAAGCTGTAAGCCGAATTCTGTGAATTACCCGGAAGCCGGGCAAAACTGCAGCCATTTATCTGATGCGGCTTACCCGAAAACTCTCCTTTCGGAATTGAACGGGCCGCTCTTTTCCCCGCCTGGGGAAAGCTTTCCTATTTAGCCTTGCTTCGGGGAGGTTTGCCGAGCACACTCCATTGCTGAAATGTCTGGTGGTCTCTTACACCGCCGTTTCACCCTTACTCCGGTTGCCCGGAGCGGTATGCTTTCTGTTGCACTCTCTGTGATATGCGGCTTGCGCCGATATCCCCGGCCTTGAGCCCGGAAAGGCTCTCGACCGGCACCCTGCCCTGTGAAGTTCGGACTTTCCTCTGCACGGCTTTTATACCGTACAGCGACTGCACGCTTGCGGTTTCGGCAATTGTTTAACCGATATGAGAGAAAGAACGTTCCTGATTGAAGCTGTTCAACCTTATTTTGAGGCCTCTTCGAACAGCCGTTCATGCACAACGATACGTCCGCATGATTCGCAGAGATAAAAACCTCCCTGAACGATCATTGTATGCCGGTTGGTCGGGACCCTGGTATTGCAGCCCGAGCAGGCATTGCGGTTCAGTTTCACGACGGCATTCTGCAATGTACCGCTTCTGAGGTGGTCATATTTGTCGAGCAGCCTGTTCGCTTCAGCTTTAATGAGCTCACGTTGTTCGTTGATCAGTTTATTAAGATGATCGACATCCTCTGCTGTCTCGATAACTATGCTGTCCAGCTCTTCCTTCTTCTGGTCCACCTGTTTCTGCAGATCTTCGAGCTGCTGATGGAGAACATCGTCAGGCATCATATCTTCCGAGATCTCGTCATAACGGTTCTCGGCGATCAACTGACGGCCTTTCTGCTGGATGTCCTGCATGCGCTGTTCGGTGTGGACGATATCCTGAAGCTGGATCTCGGAATGAGCGATCTCTTTTTCCTCGTACTCGATCTGCTTGGAGAGCGCATCATATTCCTTGTTGTTACGCGCAAGAGTCTGCTTTTCCTTGTACGCCTTTATCTTGTTCCTGCATTCTTCGATGATATCATGAAGCTTCAGACGAAGCTTGGCGTTGTCATCGGCGATTTTTTTACGGGACTCTATCTGGCGGCGGGTAAAAGCGAGGTCTTCTTCGAGTGCGGTAATTTCTTCAGGAAGACCTTTCTGAAGACTGACGATATTTTCTATTTGATTGTCAAGGTGCTGAAGCCTGACAAGAAGGTTGATTTTTGTATGATCCACTACTACTGATGTTTTGGTTAATTAATTAAAACATAAAAAAAAGCACCTTTTTGTGAAAGGTGCAGGGCTTGTTTTCTATAGAAAAAAACCAATTGGTACAATTTTCGGTCAGTGAAATAGTGTTTGATATTTCTTTCTGCATATCGCTGCGATCATTTTTTTAGTGCCCGAAAGGAGATTCGAACTCCTACACCTTGCGGCGCTCGTCCCTGAAACGAGTGCGTCTACCAGTTCCGCCATTCGGGCTAAGCGTATGCTATAGAAAAGAACAGAAAAAATTTCAAACCGTCAGAGTACCCGATCTGACGCTTACTTGATCTCCTTGTGCAGGGTATGGCGCTGCAGATTGGGATTGTATTTCTTCAAGATAAGACGATCCGTGGTATTTTTCTTGTTTTTTGTAGTGGTATATCGTGAAACGGGTTTTCCTTCTTTTTTCGCTTCAGTGCACTCGAGTGTGATAACGATTCTGTTTTCTTTTCCTTTTGCCATGTTTACTAAGTCCAGGAATGAGTTATAAAGAGTTGAGAATATAGCTTTCCTGACAGGAATTTGCAAGTTAAGGGGTTTTTTCTTTCCGTGATAAAAAAACAAACACTATTTTCAGGTTCTTCAATATTAAAAACCAAGTACTTATACCGTGTTTGACAGCAACAGTTTTCATTATACCGGCAATACGCTCTCTTGTGAAGAAGTGAGCCTTCAGGAGCTTGCCGGAAGGTACGGAACCCCTCTTTTCGTGACATCCGCCAAAAGCCTGACGGAGAGCTATCTGGCTTTCGAACATGCTTTTGCCACATTGCCTCATTTTACCTGTTATTCGGTGAAAGCCAACTTCAACCTTAGCGTTATCAGGACGCTCGCTGAACTTGGATGCGGATGCGATGTCAATTCAGGAGGTGAGCTCTTCCGTGCCCTGAAGGCCGGGGTCAAACCGGAAAAGATCGTTTTTGCCGGTGTAGGCAAGAAGCCTGAGGAAATCGCCTATGCTCTCGAAAGCGGTGTGCTCATGCTGAAAGCGGAGTCGGTTTCCGAACTGCGGGCAATCGACCGTATTGCCGGGGAACTCGGACGCAACGCAACAGTTGCAATCAGGATCAATCCGAACGTGACGGCTGAAACGCATCCCTATATCACGACCGGGGACAGCAAGGAGAAGTTCGGTATCGACGAAGCCGAACTCGAAGAGGTTTTCGAGCTGTTCGGCACGCTCGGGAACATAACGCTCAAGGGCCTCGACATGCACATCGGATCACAGATATTCGATACCGGTTTTTACGTGGAAGCCACCATGAAGCTGCTCGATATATTCAATTCGGCGAAGGATCTGGGTTTCTGTATCGAATACCTCGATATCGGCGGCGGATTCCCGGTAACCTACGATCCGAAGAAACAGGCGACACCGATCGAGCATTTTGCCCAAAAGTTGATCCCTCTGCTCGCTCCGGCAGGGGTGACCGTGATTTTCGAACCGGGCCGCTACCTTGCAGCAAACGCTTCGGTTTTGCTGACGAGAATTCTTTACAGGAAGCGCAATCATACCGGAAAGGAATTTTTCGTGGTCGATGCAGCCATGACAGAACTGATACGTCCGGCGCTCTACCACTCGCATCATGAAATTCTCTCCGTTACCAGGCACGACAGCACGATCAGGGCCGATGTCGTAGGGCCGGTATGCGAATCGAGCGATTTTTTCGCACGTCACCGTGAACTCGATGCGGCCGAAGAGGGAGAGCTCTTCGCAGTGATGTCAGCCGGCGCATACGGCGCCGTCATGAGCAGCAACTACAACGGCAGGCTCAGGCCCGCCGAAGTGCTGGTCAGCGGCAGCGAGGCGAAGCTTGTCCGCAGACGCGACACCTACGATCAGCTCATCCAGAACGAAGTGTTCTGACAATCACAATAAATCGCAACTTCAAGGCTATCCCAGAAGGATCGCCAAAGATTTCAAAGGGCTGCCCGTAAAGGCAGCCCTTTGCACTTTACACCTTGTTCTGCCGGTAGCGCCATGCTCCAGGTTGGCAATCAGAGACGAAGTTTCCATGAAATAATTGCCGCAATTACCAACGAGAAGAAAAAAGCCTTTTTAAAAGCATTTCCGAAACAGGCTGCACAACATTTTCTGTGATTTATACTACAATACCACTGGTGTCCGGTTGTTGAAAAATAAAATCCTTATAACTTATTTATAAATAATAATATATAGCGATATTTTGCCGTTACCGATTTGAAATCACCTACT
>JAAXXY010000018.1 GCA_013334225.1 Chlorobiaceae bacterium | reverse complement strand
TTTTTCATGGCAGTATAGGCAAGATGATAATAACTGCCTTAAAATACGATTTTTTATACTTTAATATGCACTATAAAGTGCTTTTATATAATAAGTTATAGAATAACAGACTTTTTAGAGATGGCCTGTAAGGGCAATCGATAAAATTAATCTGTCACCGGAGCAATGGCAGACGGCAGGCATGGTGGGTGTTCCTGCGGGTTATTCGGCAATCTGGTCGGTTATTCTTGCCGATCTGCACGGCCGTCTCGGGTATTTCCCGGATGTCGTTCATCTGCGACCGGCACAGAGTGCTTCGGCTGAAAAGTATGAGGTGGCCGAGATCATGAGCCTTCGTGAGGTTCGCCATGCATCGAGAGAAAAACGGTAACAGAAGGTCGTCTTGCTAACCTTCCACTTTTTCCGAACGTGCCGTTCGGACAACCTCCTCGGCTTTCTGCAGCGACTGCATGGACTCCTCCTGGTCCGGACGGCTGTCGGCGAATTTCACGAGGTCTGCCTGCCTGAGCAGGTTCATGATATTTTCGAGCCCTGAGACACCGATCTTTTTCAGGTCCCGCTCGATTTCCTGCGTAACAGCCTCGAGCGCCCTGATGCGATAGTGGTTTTCAAGAAAAGCACGCATGATGTTGCTGAGCTCTTCATAGCATTCGTGCGGCGGCATACCCCCGGAAAGCCTTGATCCGAGTTTTTTGAGCTTGCGCTGGGCCACCATTCCGGGATCGATTTTTTCCGCACTCTTGCGTACCGAACGCTTCAGGATGAAAAGCAGCAGCAGCACGAGCAGCGCCACACCGAAAACCGAGAACAGAAAAGGCAGGAGAACGTTGAGAGGCATCGACGGCCTCTGCGGAGGCCTGATCGGCCTGAGGTCGTGCATGGACGAATCGGTCAATGCCTTGATAAAAAAGGAATTCGCAGGTTTGAACGGCACCCGTTTCGTCACAGCGCCCGCGCCGTCGCGCAGCACCACGGTAAAAGGAGGAACTGACTGCCTTCCGCTGCCAAATACGGCAAGCTCGTAATCGAAACGCTCACTGCCGGCACCGGGCAAGAGCTTTGAAGAACTTTCCTTACGGCCGATCAGCACAGAGGGCTTTACGGAAACGCTGTCTATGCCTTCGATGGCCGCTGTTTCACTCTCACGGTGCGAAACGCCGATGGAAAGGAACACGCGGTCTCCGACCAGTACGGTGTCGGGCTTCAGGCTGACCGTCACCCCGGGATAGCCCTCTCCCGTGTCAGCGCGGAGGCTTCCTGAAACTGCCGAAGCAAGGACGGACAGAACGATAAGCGCAAGACTTATGATCAATCCGGAAGTTGTCGATTCAAACTTTCCTTTCACGGTACCGGAAAAAGGAGTTCAGGTCGCTTATAAAGGAACGGTCCGTATCAAGAAAAACCGTATCGATCCGCATCCGGCGAAGCTTCTGCCGGAGCTCTTCAAAATGTTTCGCCTGTTCCTCGCGGTACCGTTCTATTTGTTTTGAACTTCCGGCATCAATAGTGATCCGCAACCCGGTTTCCGGTTCTTCGAGATCGATCAGTGCGCTGAGCGGAAGGGCTTTGTCGAGGGGATCGCTGATATGCACAAGCACAAAATCGTGCCGGGTGTTGAGCTGCTTCATCCCTTTCTCGTATTCGGTATCGACGAGATCGGTGAGCAGAAAAATAATGGCATGCTTTTTAAGGGTATACCGGATAAAACACAAGGCGGCATCGATGTCGGTTTTCCTGCTCTGGGGATTGATACGGAACAGCTCTTCGAGGATGACAAGAACGTGCTGACGTCCTTTCCTCGGAGCGATATAGGTTTCGACACGGTCCGTGAAGACGAGAAGCCCGACTTTATCGTTGTTCTGGATAGCGCTGAAGGCGAGAACGGCACACAATTCAAGCGCAAGCTCCTTTTTCAGGCGGACCTGACTGCCGAAAAGCATGGAAGCAGATCCGTCGACAACAAGCAGAAGCGTCCGTTCACGCTCTTCGGTGAAGAGCTTCACGTACAGTTCATGTTTTCGGGCCGAGGTGTTCCAGTCGATAGCCCGGACGTCATCCCCGTACTGGTATTCCCGGACATTGCTGAACTCGATACCTTTACCCTTGAATGACGAGTGGTATTCTCCGCTGAAAAGCTCGCTGGCCATCCGTTTTGAACGGATTTCGACGCGCCTTATGATTTTCTGAACCTCTTTCAGGTACGTTTCATTTTTTTCCATACCACTCTCCATTCCTTTATTGCCCTGAAGGGCATTCCCTGCCGGCAAATCCGGATTGTCAGGGTTCTTTTCAGGAAAAGATTCCTTTACGGCACCTGAACATGCTGAAGAATCTGACGGATAATATCGTCAGACTGGATGTTGTCGGCTTCCGCCTCGTAACCCGGCCTGATACGGTGGCGTAGGGTATCGTAAGCTATGGCCTTGACATCCTCGGGGGTTATGTACGCTCTTCTCTGTAAAAAAGCGTGGGCCTTCGAAGCCAGAAGCATGAATATCGATGCCCTGGGAGACGCTCCGTATTCAATCATCGATTCGAGCGAAGCCATGCCGTACTGAGCGGGTTTTCTGCTTGCAAAAACAAGATCGACAATATAGCGCTGAACTCTCTGATCGACGTAGATACGGTCGATAAGTTCCCTTGCCCTGAAAATATCTTCCGGCTGAACGACCGCGGAAACCGATTTATCCGGGCCGGTTGTCGCCGACTGAAGCATGATCTCGAGTTCCTCTTCGTAGGTGGGGTAATCGACCAGGACTTTCATCATGAACCGGTCAACCTGCGCTTCGGGGAGAATGTATGTTCCTTCGTGCTCGACAGGGTTCTGGGTTGCCAGGACGAGAAACGGCTCCTGCAAGGGAAAAGTCTGACTGCCGATGGTGACCTGATGTTCCTGCATCGCTTCGAGCAGCGCGGACTGGACTTTGGCAGGAGAACGGTTGATCTCGTCGGCAAGGATGACATTCGCGAAAACCGGCCCTTTCCGGGGATAGAATTCCATATCCTTGGGATTGTAGATCATGGTGCCGATAAGGTCGGCCGGCAGCATGTCCGGGGTAAACTGGATACGCTGGAATTTCAGGTTCATCGCTGCCGCGAAGGTCCTGATGATCAGTGTTTTGGCAAGACCGGGCACACCCTCGAGAAGGATGTGGCCGTTTACGAGAAGTGCTATGAAAATCCGCTGGACGACATCGTGCTGACCGATAATCTTTCGGGAAAGCTGTTCCTGCGCTTTTTCGATAAACCGGGATGCCGATGCTATCTGCTCCCCAAGCGCTTCTAGTTCAACTGCGTGCTGCATACCTTCTCCTCCCTTCCGGTATCATCCCCTCGGGTACCGGGTTCACATTTCAGTTATCTGCATTCCTGCCGGACTCGTAATATTCATGACAAACTGTAAAAATCCTCCGCCATTCCTTTTTCCCGGGAATCCTGCATCCCGGGCTGTCAGTAACTCCTGTTCATCAGGAGCAGGTCCTGACTTATCCGGGCAGACGGGTTTACTTCTTTTTATATAATCCCCTGAAACCGAATACCAGCATAATGATTCCGATAATCAGCGCCGGCCACGTATAGATATCGGGAATGAAAAGAATACTGTTCAAAATACCTAATTCCGGAGCGAGAAGCAGTATCAGATCCGCCCCGACAAGGATCACCAGCACATGAAAAATGCTGATCTTCAACCCCTGTTTGGTATTATTGCCCTGATTGTTAGTTTTGCCCATAGCTTATCAGAAAAAAATATACCATGAATATTCTCGGTATAGAAACCAGTTGTGATGAAACTTCGGCTGCGGTTGTTTCCGGCGGCCGGGTACTGTCCAATGTAGTCAGTTCCCAGCACTGCCACAGCGGATTCGGCGGAGTAGTTCCTGAACTGGCCTCAAGAGAACATGAGCGGATGATCGTCTCGATTGTCGATGCCACTGTAACTGAAGCCAATATAAGAAAAAAAGATATCGATATCATAGCTGCGACCGCCGGGCCGGGCCTTATCGGTGCCGTTATGGTAGGTCTCTGCTTCGCCCAGGGGCTGGCATACGCACTTGACATTCCGTTTGTGCCGGTCAATCATATCGAGGCACATATCTTCTCGCCGTTCATTGTCGAAGGTCCGGACAGCAGGGGGCCCGAAGGCCGGTTCATATCCATGACGGTTTCGGGTGGCCATACCCTTCTTGCCGCCGTCCATCCCGACATGACCTACGAAGTGATCGGACGGACGATCGATGACGCTGCAGGAGAAGCATTCGACAAAACCGGGAAAATGCTTGGACTTCCCTACCCCGCCGGACCCGAGATCGACCGGCTTGCAAAGCAGGGCAACCCTTTCTTCCACGAATTCCCGAGAGCTCTCACTTCTCACTCGCAGACAAGCAGAAATTACCGGGGCAATACCGATTTCAGTTTTTCAGGCCTGAAGACGTCGGTGCTTACCTATGTGCAGAAACAGACACCAGAATTCATTGAACGTCATCTTGCCGACATAGCGGCATCTATCCAGCATGCGATTGTCAGTGTACTGGTCGAAAAAACCATAGCTGCGGCAAAAAACCTGGGAATACGCTCGGTATCGGTTGCCGGAGGGGTAAGCGCAAACTCGGCACTGAGAAAAGCCATGCAGGAGGCATGCATGAGGGAAGGGTTAGCGCTTCATATTCCGGGCACACGGTATTCTACCGACAATGCCGCAATGATCGCCACGCTCGCAAACCTGAAGCTTTCGAAAGGCATGAAGGCCGAACGCAGGTATGATATTGCACCTTTCGCAAGTTTAGAATCCGGCTCCAACAGGAAGGGGTAATTGAAATAATGCAGCAAATACATTACATTGTTGTTCGAAAAAAAGCTTTCAGGTTTCTTTAATATCATAACTCAGCCATGCACCATACGCTCCTTTCGCTGTTTCTTTTCGCTCCTCCCGCAGGAGGTGCGACTCCGAACCCATATATACAGATTGTACCGCTGGTTCTCATTTTCGTTGTGTTCTACTTTTTCATGATACGTCCGCAGCAGAAAAAACAGAAAGATCGGGAAAAAGTCCTTGACAGCCTGAAGAGAGGGGACAAGGTTGTCACGATCGGCGGAGTTCACGGAACCGTTGCCGGAATCGATACCGAAAAGAAAACGGTCCTCGTTCAGGTTAGTGAAAACGTGAAAATCAAGTTTGACCGCACCGCTGTTGCAACTATTGAAAAACAGGAAACAGGCGATAAACTCGCGACGAAGGAATGATCAAGGAATGACAAATACTATGCAACCCATACCTGCGACGCTGGTCCTCGAAAACGGCTCTGTGTACCGTGGAACTGCATTCGGCCATATCGGAGATGCATATGGAGAGGTCGTCTTCAATACATCACATACCGGCTATCAGGAAATTCTGACCGACCCCTCATACTCCGGCCAGATGGTCGTGATGACCTATCCCCTCATCGGCAATTACGGAATCAACGACAGCGATAACGAATCAAGAAAAGTCTGGGCCTCTGCCTTCATTGTCAGTGAACTATCCAACGTATACAGCAACTACGAAGCCACGAGCGGGCTCGATTCCATGCTGAAAACCGCGGGTGTCATGGGCCTGGAAGGCATCGACACACGGAAACTCGTTCGTGAAATCCGCCAGCAGGGAGCAATGAGAGGGTACATTTCCGTCAGTGAACCCGACAGGGATAAATTACTGGAAAAAGTCCTCGAAACTCCTGAAATGACCGGACAGGACCTGGTGAAAACCGTCACCACGAGCGAAAACTACTATCTTGACAAGCCCGATGCCCTTTTTCATGTGGCGGCGCTCGATTACGGTATAAAAACAAATATTCTCAGGCTTCTGCAGAACGCCGGCTGCCGGGTGACCGTCATGAAGGCGGGTTCAACCGCTGAAGAGATCCTGCAGCTCAATCCCGACGGAGTTTTTCTTTCTAACGGTCCGGGCGACCCGTCTGTTGTCAACTATGCCATCGATGCGATCAGGCAGCTTGCCGATTACAACCGCACGACCAGGCCTCTTCCGATTTTCGGCATCTGCCTGGGGCACCAGCTGCTTTCTCTCGCGTTCGGAGCCGAAACCTTCAAGTTGAAATTCGGTCACCACGGAAGCAACCACCCGGTAAAAAACATGAGCAGCGGCCGGATCGAGATAACATCCCAGAACCATGGTTTCGCTGTAAAAATCGACTCGCTTCCCGATAACGTCGAAATGACGCATCTCAATCTTTACGACAATACCGTTGAAGGAATCCGGCACAGGGAGCTCCCCTGTTTTTCCGTGCAGTACCATCCGGAAGCGGCACCGGGTCCTCACGACTCGCATTATCTGTTCGATCAGTTCGTAACGTTAATGGAACAGGCGAAGAACTGACGGCAAAGGATCTCTTTAACCAAACCATTTTCCGAAGAGATGAAAAAAAGATTATTCACACCAGGGCCCACCCCTGTACCCGAAAATGTCATGCTTCGCATGGCCGCGCCGATCATTCATCACAGGAACCCCGAATTCATGGAAATCCTGACAAGGGTTCACGAAGATCTCAAGTATCTCTTCAGGACCACACAGCCGGTCGTCGTGCTGAGCTGCTCGGGTACCGGCGGCATGGAATCCGCTGTTTCGAGCATTTTCCGGCAGGGTGAAAAAGTCATCACCGTCAATGCTGGAAAGTTCGGCGAACGCTGGGGCCAGCTTGTGAGGGTTTTCACAGGAAACTGTGTCGAGGAAAAAGTGCAGTGGGGAACGGCTATACAGCCTGAAAGAATGGCCGAACTGCTCAAGGAACACCCGGATGCGAGAGGGGTCTGCCTGACGCATTCGGAAACATCGACCGGTACCGCCGCCGATATCAAAACGCTCTGCGCGCTTATCCGTGAAAAATCGGATGCTCTGATTCTCGTGGACGGCATTACCGCTATCGGCGCCCACGAATTCCATTTCGACGACTGGGGAGCTGACATCTGCATTACAGGATCCCAGAAAGGACTGATGATGCCTCCCGGCCTCGCGCTGGTCGCAATATCGGAACGGGCTCAGGATATCATCAATTCGCGCAGCGGCATGACCCAGTATTACCTGAGCCTGAAAAAAGCCCTGAAAGCTCATGCAGGGGAAGACACTCCGTTCACTCCTGCCGTTACGCTCGTCATCGGGCTCGACGAAGCGATGCAGATGATCAAGGCGGAAGGAATCGAAAATATCTGGAAACGCCACGAACGTCTTGCAGCCGCCTGCAGACAGGGATGCAGCGCGCTCGGCATGAAACTCTTCAGCAACTCGCCCTCTTTCGCCGTTACTCCGGTCTGGCTGCCGGAAGGCGTTGACTGGTCGGCATTCAACAAATCGCTGAAAAACAAGAACGGCATAACCGTCGCAGCCGGTCAGGATGAATACAAAGGCAAGATCTTCCGTATTTCGCACCTCGGCTTCTACGACGAACTCGATATGCTCACCGTGATCGGCGGTCTTGAGCGCGCCCTGAAAGACATCAAATTCGATTTCGAAATCGGAGCCGGCGTCAGCGCTGTTCAGAAAGCCTTCCTCGGATAATGGCAATCTGCCGGCTTTTCATCTGAACTCTTTGCCCCGCACGGAAGAGCGGGGCTTTTTATTTGTTACCCTTTTCGATTTTCAGCGGGCTGCGTATCTTGAATAAAGCGTTCCGATATGTTACTGATACCCTTGCTTCTTATTGTCCTGGCCGCGGCCCCTTCTGTACCAGGGCTTTTCCGGGAATACCGCCTCATGCAGGAGGGGTGCGGTTATTTCGACAGCCGCTCCTATCGGCTCGCAGAAACGAAATTCCTGGAACTGCTGCGTTTCCTGCCCGAAGGAGACGGGTACGCTGCCGCAACATTCAATCTTGCATGCACTTACTATATGCAGGGAAAATATTCCCAGGCGGCAGCCCTTTTTTCACGCAAACCGGACAATCGTGAACTGAAGCAGAAATCGCTCTATAACGAAGGAAACACCCTTGCCATGACCGCACTGTTGAGCAAGGAAAAAAATCAGAAAACAGCATTCCTCCGTAACGCTCTCGACCGTTTCAGATCTGTGCTGATAGCGGACCCGAAAGACGGCGAGGCAAAGATCAATTATGAAATCGTCCAAAGGTACCTTCAGGAACTCGAACGTCCTGTTCCTCCTCCCACATCAGGCTCCGGAGATCAGAAAAACCCGCAGCAGCCTTCCGGTATCAACCAGAACGTTGCCGAGCGCCTGCTTGAAAAAGTACAGGCTGACGAATCATCCCTGATGCAGCAGCTTCCCCGTCAGGGAAAAACAGAAACCGGGGGTAAAAACGACAAGGACTGGTGAGTCGATGGGAAGCACCAAAAAGGTACTGCTGGTATTTCTTCCTTCAGAAAGCGGAGTTGACGGCGCAAAATCGCTCTATAAAGAAAACGAAGGAAACGCGATATTCTCCTGGTTCAACCGCTCGCTGAGAACCGTCATCAAACAGAGCCAGTTTGCAATCCCCCCTCTGTCGCTCATGATCCTCTCGTCAATACAAGTCGATGGTATCGAGCAGACACTCTGCGATATGCGCTTCGATGAGTTCCCTTTTGACAGTCAATGGGACCTTGTCGGGATCAGCGTTCAGACAGGAATGGCGAGAAAAGCGCTCGATCTCGCCGCCACACTTCGATCCAGAGGCATCACCGTGGCTCTTGGAGGTGCCCATGTCACGCTCTTCCCCGATGCATGCCGGGATCATGCCGACGTGCTGGTGCAGGGAGAGGCTGAAGATCTCTGGAAAGAGGTGCTTTCCGACCTGAAAACCGGTAATCTTAAACCTCTCTACCGTTCAGAAACCTTTCCGGACCTTTCGCTGACAAGGCCGGTAAGCAAAAGCATGCTGGTAAAAAAACGTTATTTCACCACCAATCTGATCCAGACAGGCAGAGGATGCCCGCATAACTGTGATTTCTGCAATGTGCATGTGCTGAACGGACACAACCTGCGCAAGAGGAATATCCCCGACGTGGTAAGTGAAGTGGACCGGTTTCGTCGTGAGGACAGAAGGATTTTCTTTTTTGTCGACGACTCGATCAATGCAGACCCCGAATATGCGATCGAGCTTTTCCGCCGCCTCATACCCCTCAATATCAGGTGGTTCGGCCAGGCTACCACGACCCTCGGACAGCAGCATGAGCTGCTCGAAACCTTTGCCCGTTCAGGTTGCTGCGCACTGCTTGTCGGCATTGAAAGCATAGAACCGAAAAGCCGCAGCGCCCACAGGAAAAACCAGAACAGGGCCACCGAGCTCGCAGGCGCCATCAAGAATATCCGCAACGCTGGTATCAGTCTCTACGGCAGTTTCATTTACGGGCTCGATGGCGATACGCTCGACACGCCCTCGGCAATTCTGGATTTCATCGATGATACGAAACTCGATGTCCCGGGCATCAACATTCTTCGCCCCATTCCCGGAACAAGAGTGTTCGACCGGCTCAGAGAAGAGGGCCGGCTGCTGTTCGACCCCCTCGATATCACCGCTTACCGCTATACATTCGGACAGGAACTGCTCTACAGTCCGAAAAACATCCCGCTCGACGACTTTATCGAAAGCTACTCGGAACTGACACGAAAAATTTTTTCAGTTACAAATGCAATTGCAAGAGGAATGGCTGCCCCTTCGGCAAAAACTGCGGTCATGCTCTTCAATCTTTTCTACACCCATCTTTACGGCCTCTCCCGGAAAGACCTGCAGTTCCAGAAAAGCAGGGACCCCCAGGAAAAAAGCATTTTGCCATACGCCGAATAATTTTTAAAATGAGGTTTGGAAATTTTTCAACCGAATTGAAACAACAACCTAAACCGATAGAAAAACATGACCATGAAGCCAGTCCTGCCGTTGTTAACGGTAAGTCTTTTTTTCCTGGGTGCATGCGGCCTCGAAAAGCCGCCTGCCAGCCTGAAATTCCCTGAAGAGAAAAAAGAAGCCGCTGCTCCGGCAGCTGCTCCCGCCGCTCCTGCTGCGGCTGCCGAAACGCCTGCAGATCCTAAACTTGCCGATGGAAAAAAAGTTTATGACGCAAGCTGCGGAGGCTGCCACGATGCAGGCATGATGGGCGCACCGAAACCCGGCGACAAGGCTGCCTGGACTGATCGTATCGCCAAAGGCGCAGATACGATGAACAACAACGCCATCAAGGGATTCACCGGAAAAGGCGGCATGATGCCGGCCAAAGGCGGCAACGCATCACTGACCGATGAACAGGTGATCAATGCAACGTCTTACATGGTTGAAAAATCGAAGTAAGCTCAGAGCCTGTTTTTAAGAGAAAAAAGGGAGCGCTCAAAAAACTCCCTTTTTTCGTCCCTGTATAAAACATGAGCGGAACTCCACTCTGAGCGGATTAACCTAGGGAATAGCCGCGCAGTTTGGATTGATTGCATTAAAATGTTAACATCAGGGCTGTCGAAGTTCGATAAAATTTTTTTCACACCAACATACAACCATCAGAAGGAGATCCACCAATGTCTCGTTTTGTAACAGGTGCCATCTGTGCACTCTTCATCTGCTCAATGGGCTCTGCAAATGCCATGGCTGCCTACAATGCCGCAGCAGGCAAAGCTGTCTATGAATCAAACTGCGCTGCATGCCACAAAACCGGCATGATGGGTGCACCGAAACTCGGCGACAAGGCTGACTGGGCACCTCGCATCGCTCAGGGCATGCCTACACTCGTCAGCAAATCAATCAAAGGCTATCAGGGTAAAAAAGGAATGATGGCTCCCAAAGGCGGCAACCCGAAACTCACCGACCAGCAGGTTGGCGATGCAGTCGCCTACATGGTTGGACAGGGCAAATAAGTCTCGCAGACTTTCAGAAAAAAGCGGTGGGATTCATTCCTTCCGCTTTTTTTATCTCTATTTCACATCAATCCGTCCTTCCATTGCGGTTTTCACACCCATGGCAGCATCAATCCGTTGCTGCCTTCCGGTAGAAGAATCGTTTGGTAAACTCGGCTGATATGATGTATAGAACTACAAAGAGCAGCATCAGACCGTAAAATACGGCAGGCAGAGGTGTAAATCCGAACATCGGTCCCAACGGTGAAAACGGCAGCAGAATCACCGCAATAACCACCATAAACGTGGTTATTGTCAGGTACCTCCCCGGAAGGCTTTTGAAGAATGGAAGACGTGTACGGATAACCAGCACAATCATCGAAGCCGATATGACGGATTCGACAAACCATCCTGTCTGAAACTCTTTTTCACCTGCATGCAGGATGAAAAAAAGTGCCGCAAAAGTGAGATAATCGAAAACAGAACTGAGAATACCGAAAGTGACCATATAGCGTCTGATGAAATGGATATTCCAGCGGTGAGGTGTCTCGATGTTGACCGCATCGACACGATCGCTCGATATCGTGGTTTCGGGAAAATCGGTCAGGAGGTTGGTGAGCAGGATCTGCTTGGGAAGCAGTGGCAGGAAAGGCAGAAAAAGCGATGCCCCCGCCATGCTGAACATATTGCCGAAATTGGCGCTTGTGGCCATGAAAACATATTTCATGGTGTTGGCAAAGGTTTTCCGTCCTTCGGCAATGCCGTCGAGAAGCACCTTGAGATCGTGATTGAGAAGAATGATCTCAGCCGCCTCTTTGGCGACATCGACCGCCGAATCAACCGATATGCCGACATCCGCAATATGTAGCGCCGATGCATCATTGATGCCGTCACCTATGAAACCCACAACATTTCCCGCTTTTTTCAGGGCAAGGATGATACGTTCCTTCTGGTTTGGTTCAACCTCTGCAAAAATATCGGTGAGTCCGGCCTGCCGGATCAGGGCGGCATCGTTCATGTGGTGCATATCGGCACCGGAAAGCACAACAGGTTTGTCAAGACCGACCTGACGTCCGAGATTTTCAGCCACCAGCGCATTGTCGCCGGTTATGATTTTCAACTGCACACCGAGTTTTCCCAGCTTCCTTATTGTTTCGGCGGCATGCTGCTTCGGCGGATCAAAAAAGATGACAAAACCAAGAAAAACCATATCGTGTTCATCAGCACGGGTAAAATTCTCCCGGTCACCAACTTTTTTATATGCGATACCAAGCGTTCGCAATCCATCGTTGCTGAGCCTGGCATACTCATCCAGTATCTGTGCCCGCTGTTCGCCGACCGGTACCGTTTCTCCATCTTCTGTTTCAACGAGAGTGCAGACATCGAGCACATTTTTCAAAGCTCCTTTCGTGATTACGATGTTCTCCTCCGCATTGCGCAACTGGACCGAAAGACGTTTCCGTATAAAATCATAAGGGACTTCGCTCTGGATCACGTAAGAACTCTGATGGCCGGAAAGGTTTTCGATGATCGCATCGTCAATCGGGTTTCGGAAACCCTGCTGCATGCTTGCATTGAGCCAGGCATACTCCAGCACCTTCACCGATGATTTGCCGGAGACTGAACATGCCGAATGCAGTCTGACTTTTCCTTCGGTAATTGTGCCGGTCTTGTCCGAACAGAGAATGTTCATGCTTCCGAAGTTCTCTATCGAGGAGAGGCGTTTGACAATAACCTGCTTCCCGGCCATTTTCCTGGCGCCGGATGCAAGATTGACCGTAATGATTGCGGGAAGAAGCTGAGGTGTCAACCCGACAGCGAGGGCAAGAGAAAACAGGAATGAATCGAGTATCGGCTTTTGCAGGAAAACATTGACGGCAAAAATCACGATCATGAGCAGCAGGGTAATCTCCATCAGCATGTACCCGAACCGGCGCACTCCTTTCTCGAAATCGGTTTCAGGCGCACGGAGCCTCAGGCTTTCGGATATCTTTCCAAATTCCGACTGCCTTGCCGTTCTCATTACAAGGGCTTTGGCCTTGCCGCTGATGACGTGCGAACCCATAAAGAGAGAATTGCTGCGTTTTGCAAGCGGAATATTGCCGGAAAGAACTCCTGTCTCTTTTTCGACTGGAAACGTTTCACCTGTAAAAACCGCTTCATCGACAAACAGCTCTTTTGACTCGAGAATCAGGCTGTCACCGGGGATCAGATCTCCGGCCGCAAGCAGAACGACATCACCGCTCACGATCTCTTCAACATGGACCATCCGTTCCTCGGCGTCCCGGATTACCCTGCAGTTGATCTGCACCATTTTCATCAGCTGCTCCACCGCATTGGCGGCTCCTTTTTCCTGCCACCAGCCGAGCAGAGCGCTGACAAGAACGATAAAAAGGATGATCGTCGCATCGGTTCTGTCATGGAGCGCGAACGAAAGCAGCGAAGCGGCAACAAGCAGGATCGTTATCGGGCTTTTGAACTGGAGCAGAAAAAGCATGAATGAAGAGGTTTTCTCCTTTCCTTTCAGGGTATTCGCTCCCTGCTCTTTCAGCCGATCACGGGCGGTTTTTTCGGTCAGCCCCCGAGAAGTGCCACCTACCCTCGCAAGGGCGTTTTCCGGGGAAAGATCCCAGAAAGGCATGTCCGGGTTTTCGGCCATTTCAGCAGCATTCAGGGTTTGTCCGGTTTGTCAGCCTGAGCCGTAATCAAGCGCTTATGAGAAGAAACCACTACTTCGCCCTGGCAGTTCATTGAAATGTACCATATGGATCTCCCGATGTAACTACAAGCTTTTCAAACCATTGACGTCTATGGTATTGAATGCGGCCCGGCAGCTGATCGAACATCAAGGCAACTGCCGGGCTCTCTTTCCAACTATTAATGAAATGAAACGATGAAAAAGAAAACGATCACGATGCTTATGATCGGCATGCTTGGTTTTGGCGGCACAGCACTTGCGCTAACAACAGCAGAACCGGATTATGCGAAAAATGGCAACCGGGCGGCGGATGCCCGTCCTGCAGCACCTTGTGAACCGCGAATGTTGCATCATGGCAGGGGAACGGGTTTCCGTATGAACGAAAGGTTCAACCTCAGCCGGGAACAGCAGATCAGTTTCCGGGATCTCAGGAGGAAATATTTCGATCAGTCGATAGCCGAACGCAGGCACCTCCGGGATTTGAAGAAAGAGCTCGCCGAGGAATCACTGAAAAAAAATCCTGACCAGAAAAAAATCAATGCGCTGGCTGACACCATCGGCATAGAGCATTCGAAGCTTGCAAGAACGGAGAGCAGGTTTTTCGGAGAACTCTCGTCGATATTGACACCTGAACAGGTTCAAACCTTCCTGAAAATGAAGGAACGCCGTATGCACGGTGTTTGACCCTTAACAGATGATCGCTATTATCAATAGCAGCGAGAAGGGGGCATGGGGCACTTACATGTCCCCGTTCTTTATTCACGAAATGGAATATCGGATTTAAAATAAATGTATTAACGTTATCGATGAAAGCCGGATATCTGTTCCTGATGACCGATTCAGATGAAAAACATTGTATTTTTCCGATAGTTTCATGTTTTAAAAACATATAGTTTCCCGATACATTATTGCTCCAGAAACAATATGTCACAAGAATTTACAGGCATCGGGCCTGTCATTCCTCAATGAAGCGCAGCGGAATGAAGAAACCATTTTATTACTATACAATAATTTCCGGATGCTTCGTCCGGCAACATCGGCCTCGGAATGACAAAATCGGAGCTATTGCTGCTAACAAAAATTGATAGTTTTAATCGCCGCAGTGACAAGGACATATGCCCGGTATTCTTAAAATAGCACTGAAGCTGCTGGTCAATGACAAAAGCAAGTTTACAGCCCTGCTCGTAGGCATTACCTTTGCAGTATTCCTCATGGTCATGATGACATCGATGTTTTCAGGTATACTGACCCGATCATCATCTTCTGTTTACAATATCGGAGCGAAAATCTGGGTCATGGACCCGGCGGTAAACAACGCCACGAGCAGTATTCCCATGCCTGATTATGTTCTCTCTGCCTCGAGAGGCATCCGTGGTGTCAAATATGCCGTGCCTCTCTATTTCGGAACTGCTCAGGTTAAACTGAAAAAGGGCACATACCAGGCAGCTACGGTTGTCGGCCTCGACGATGCGACGCTTTTCGGAAGACCGGAGCTGATCAAGGGAAATATCAACGACATATACGGAGATAACGCGTTCCTTATAGTAAAGGATGCAGAGTACAACAAACTTGAAAAGCCAGATGTCGGCACCGAATTCGAGATCAACGATCACCGGGGGGTTGTCGTCGGACTGGCGAAAGTTGCATCTTCCGGGCTTTTCGGCATCCCGACGATATACACAACCTACAGCAGGGCGATAACCTATATTCCATCGACGAGGTTCACGACATCCTATGTGCTTATAGAACCGAAGAGTGACAGAGATATCCCCTATATCCAGCAGCAGATCCAGAAACTCGGCTACCAGGCGCTTACGCGCGACCAGTTCGTCAAAAAAATCAGCGATTTCTATACCTTCAAGACAGGTATGGGCATGAACATCCTGCTCATGACCGCCATCAGTTTCATTGTCGGTCTCTCCATCTCCGGCCAGACGTTTTATACCTTCATTCTTGAAAACCTGGAGAAGTTCGGCGCGCTGAAGGCCATCGGAGCCAAAGGAAAAGAGCTTATTTCCATGATCCTCTTCCAGGCTGCATTTACCTCGTTCATCGGCTACGGGCTCGGTGTCGGGCTTGCATCAACATTCATGATCCTTGCAAGGCTTCGCCTGCCCGATTATGCTGCGCAGATAACCTTTACGATCCTCGGTTTCGCTTTCCTGATGGTATTGATCATCGCCGGCGTTTCGAGCTATATAGGTGTACGCAAGGTGCTCCAGATTCAACCGTTCGATATTTTCAGGGGCTGATATGGGCAGTGTAGCTATCAGGGCCGAAAACCTGGTCAAATGGTTCGGCGAGGAAGACGCAAGAACAGTGGCGGTAAAGAATGCAAGTTTTGCGGCGGAATACGGGCAGATCCACTATATCGTGGGACCTTCCGGCAGCGGTAAAACCACCCTTCTGAGCATGATTTCCGGGATACTGAAACCCAACGAAGGAAGCGTCATCGTTGAAGGAAATGATATCTGGAGCATGTCTGAGGACCGCATTGCCGACATCAGGCTGAACAAAATCGGCTTTGTCTTTCAGGACTACCATCTGTTTCCTCGTCTGACCACCGCAGAAAATGTCGCGATACCTCTGATCCTGAAAAAAATGGCTTGGAACGAGGCGTTGACGGTGGCAACCGAATACCTTGACATTGTCGGCCTCAAAGAGCGCGCCCAGCTTCCTCCATACAAACTCAGCGGAGGGGAGCAGCAGCGGGTGGCTATTGCACGGGCGATAGCAGGAAAGCCTGATATCCTGATCTTCGATGAACCGACGGCTTCGCTTGACGGCGATACCGGAAGAAAAATTGTCGATTTTGTAAAAACAAAGATCCTCAATGAAAAGAGCTGCATCATCATTGTCACGCACGACAGCAGGATTTACGAATTCGCAGACACTATCATGAAAATGGAAGACGGAAAAATCATCGGTTTTGAAAAGAATCATTCACATGAGAAATAAAATCCTTATCGGACTTGCAATCCTTGGTATTGTCCTGGGAGCGGGAAGCGCATACGTGCTGCGGACCCAGCCGAAACCACTCCCTCCGGCGTTCAAGCCTGCATCGAATCCCTATCAGAACGGGATATATTCCAACGGGATTATTGAAACGGTTCAGGCAAGCGGAGCGAATGTGAATATCTACCCCGAAGTGTCTGGAACCGTCACGCAAATCCCGGTCAGTGAAGGACAGCATGTCAGTGCCGGAACCCCTTTACTGGTGCTCGACGACACGGTCCAGCGTTCAACGGCAGAATCCGCCAAAGCCCAGATCGGTGTCGCAAAGGCAAATTACAGGAACCTGCAGGCACAGTATGAAAAGCTGAAAGCTTCCTGGAAACTCGATCAGCGGTCGGTCAGCAGAGATGCGCTCGATACCGCCGAAAACGCGGCAAATGCGGCAAATGCAAGCTGGGAACTCGCCCGTAAGCAGTACAATGCAGCCAATGCCCTGCTTGGCAAATATGTCGTCAAGGCTCTTTCCGACGGATCCATCCTTTCCATCAACACTGCCGTCGGCAGCTATGTCTCGAACCAGGGGGTATATGATACCTATTCGAGAGGATCTGTCCCCGTTCTGGTAATGGGAAGCTCGAACACCGACCTTGCTGTACGTTGCTACGTGGATGAAATCCTTATCCAGCGCCTTCCCGACCCTTCCAGGATCAGCGCGCGTATGTTCATCAGAGGAACCGACATCAATCTGCCATTGAAATTCGTACGTATCCAGCCGAATGTCAGTCCCAAGATCCAGTTGTCGAGCCAGAGGACGGAACGGGTCGATGTCCGAGTCCTGCCCATGGTTTTCAGTTTCGAGAAGCCAAAGAATATTACCTTGTATCCCGGCCAACTTGTAGATGTGTATATCGGTGGATAATACAGTCAGACAGCGATCAGGACCCGTGTTTCAAACATTGCGGTGTCACTCCCTCATGAGAGCATGGATCATGTCGATATGTGCTCTAGGTTTCATGATCACAGGAGGGTGTGCTGCCGGCCCGGACTTCGTCAAACCGGACGCCCCGAGCGTAAACAGCTACAATTACGGCGGTGACGCAAAAGAAACCGTTGCCGCTGAAGGGCAGACGCAACGCTTCATGATTGGAACCGATCCAGCCGCGAACTGGTGGAAGCTTTTCAATTCCCGGCAACTCGATGCGATCGTATCAGAGGGGTTCCAGAACAATCCCGGTCTGCAGGCTGCACAGGCAAGCCTCACAGAAAGCCGGGAAAACCTGCGGGCGGGATCGGGAATTTTTTATCCTCAAGTCAGCGCGACATTCGGGCAGCTGCGCGAAAAAAGTTCACCGGCATCAAGCGGCAGTTCTCTGCCGGGAAATATTTTCAATCTGTCAACCCTTTCTGCTTCGGTCAGTTATGTGCTTGATATATTCGGCGGCCAGCGACGTACTGTGGAAGGTCTGGCAGCCCAGGTCGATCAGCAGCGCGCCCTCACCCTCGGTACCTACATCATGCTGTCGGGCAATATCGTGAACACTTCCATCGCAATATCTGCCTACCAGGCGGAAATCGATGAAATAGAAAAACTTGTAGACCTTGAAAAAGACCAGGTAGCTATTGCCGAAAAACAATACAAGGCGGGTCTGACAACATACATGAGCGTGCTCGCGCTGCAAAACCAGCTCAAAGCTCTCGAAGCCACACTGCCACCGGTGAAGCAGAAATGCAGCCAGGCTGAACATCTGCTTGCAACACTGATCGGAAAAACGCCTGCAGAGTGGCAGACACCGAAAATCATGCTTTCCGGAATTTCCCTTCCAGGTGACCTGCCACTGTCCATCCCTTCGGAACTTGTCCGGGAGCGACCCGATATCCTTTCTGCCGAAGCGCAGCTGCATGCCGCCAGCGCCGGTATCGGTGCGGCAACTGCGGCACTGTTTCCAAGCCTGACCCTGAATGCAAGCTACGGTCAGACAAGTCTGGCGACAAGTAACCTTTTCGATAAAGGCAGTAATGTATGGGGACTGGGAGCGAATATCGCAGCGCCTGTATTCAATGGAGGGGCCCTCAGAGCGAAGCGCCGGGCGGCTACAGCTGCTTATGAACAAAGCTTAGCGAACTACCGCCAGACGGTTCTTGCCGCTTTTGCCCAGGTTGCCGATATATTACGCGCCCTGGAGCACGATGCAGAAGTAACCCGGAAAGAAGCCGAAGCGGTCGAAACAGCGCAGCTGACGATGAACCTTGTGCAGGTAAACTACAAAGCCGGTCTGGTCAATTATCTTCAGGTCCTCTTGACCGATCTGCAGTATCATCAGGCAAAAATAGCCTGGCTGCAGGCAAAGGCGCAGCAGTTGCAGGATACAACCGCGCTTTTTGTAGCGCTCGGAGGCGGATGGAAAAACGATGAAGCCGCAAATAAAAAAATCGGCCGGGGCGAGACATGACAACATTGAATTCCCGTCAGGCTGCAAAGCACATCTTCGAACTCTGCAAGCCTAAAAAACAAATAGTGTGGCAGTTTCCTTTCACGATGGAAAATCAGCCAAAAAAGCGTAAATAATAAATACAGACATTTTATCATAAAACGGATAAATCATGGACCACATTCATATTGGTTTTGCAGGAACAGGCAGAATTGCCCGGGCCCTTATCGCTGGTCTCTGTAATAAAGAAAATCTCACCATTTCAGGATTCGACAAGGACCAGAAAGCCCTCGAAGAAGTTACCGAACTCTATGCGATAAAGCCATGCCCGTCTCTCGAGGAGGTCGCCCGGAGGGCCGATGTCATCATTTTATCGGTCAAGCCATACCAGATAGAGGAAGTTATAACTGTTCTGAAACCTTATCTGAATGACAATCATCTCATTCTGAGTGTTGCAGCTGGAATTTCGACGGATTTCATCCGCAAATGCGCAGGTGAATCCATGAAAGTGATACGCGCCATGCCAAATACACCGGCTTTTGTAGGAGAAGGCATGACGGCAATATGCAGGGGGGCAATGGCTACCGAAGAAGATCTGGCAGTTGCCTGCGATCTCTTCAGTTCAATAGGCCGTGTGGCAATTCTCGAAGAATTCCAGATGGATGCAGCAACCGGCATTTCCGGTAGCGGACCTGCTTACATGTTCCTTATACTCGATGCGCTTTCAGAAGCCGGTATCAAATGCGGTCTTTCAAGTGAAGAGGCGCTTCTCCTCAGCGCGCAGACCATGCTCGGTGCAGCAAAAATGGCTCTTACCGGAGAAAAAACTCCGGAAGACCTGAAACGGGATGTAACGACGCCCGGCGGCACAACGGAAGCCGGCCTCAATATTCTTGAAGACAAACATATCCGGCACATACTTATTGAAACAGTTGAAGCAGCGACAGCCCGGTCAAAGGAACTCATGAAATAAGCTGCTATGGCTACAGGAGTGTTTCGATCCCTTCTTTTCTGCACGCTTACGGTCATATGGTTTTTTATTGCTCAAAATGCAGGATTTGCAGCTGCAAAGGATCTGAAACCATTCCTCACCGCTTCGATCAGCAACAACCGGCCTTTCGTAGGCCAGGAAGTACTGCTGACCTATACGCTCTGTTTCAGGGATACTGCCCCGAAAATATCAGAGGAAGTTCCACCATCCCTTCGGGGTGTCTGGGTAAAGGAAGCGAAGCCTGAACGTTACATCAGAAGCACCCCGGTAACGATAAAAGGCGAACAATTACGAAGCGCCGTCGTCAAACAGTTCAAGGTGGTGCCGCTGCAGAGCGGCCCTATAACCATTGCAGGATACAGCATGAACTGCTCGCTTCCATCTGATCCGGCATCGTTCACCGGAAGCGATATTCCCGATGTCCGTTTTCTTATCACCGCCCCCGGTGTTGACATAGTTGCCCGACCGCTTCCGGGAAACGCTCCCAAAGGATTTTCAGGAGCCGTAGGGACTTTTTCCCTTGAGCTGACTGCAGACAGGCAAAACCTGAAAGCCAGGGAAGCGCTCACCATGAAGATCATACTTTCAGGTACAGGGAACCTCCTCACACTTACCATGCCGGATCTCCGGCTGCCGGTAAGCTTCCGCAGAAACCAGTCTCTGTATACCGATGCATTGAAAAATGAACCCGGGATATCCTCCGGTTCCGTTATCTCGACCATCCAGGTTTGGCCGCAATCCGCAGGAGATTACCAGGTTCCGTCCGCAAGTATGGATATCTTCAATCCTGAAACCGGAAAATTCCACTCCATCATTTCAAAGCCTCTCACCATCCATGTTTCGCCGGCTGCTCAAACAGAGACGGAAAACAATAGCGATATTTCAGGAACCATAAAAAAGCAATCGGAAACACCATTTTTTTTACGGCCCCTCACGATTGCCGCCGGCATAATCATTCTTGTCATGATCTCTTTTGTGAGTTTTTCAATCTGGAACAAAAACAGGAGATCTTATCCCGGCAGAAAACAGGCGGACATTCAGTTGGAAATTGAACGGGGCCAGTCCGCTGAATCGATGAAAAAAGCGATATTCGCATTGATTGAAAAAGCCGGCATCAGTTCTCCATGTGCGTTGACACGGAATGAACTGAAAAAAGAGTTGCTGAAAACCGGGGTCCCCGAATCTCTGCTGAATGAACTTCCGGAAATGCTTGACTCTCTTGACAGAATCATCTACAGCACAGCCGGGGAAAAAAAACAGGTAATCCCCGAATCTGTTATCGGCAAAATCGATCTCCTCCTGAATACATTGAACAAAATCGCCGTTTCGAACTGATTGAAGCCGGACCGGCGATATCCCCGCCCTGCTGTTTTTGCCAGGCAGTTTGCAACCGTTGTGAAGCGTTCATGACTCGCCGAAAAGTGTCAGGGCCTTTTCTGGATAGTCGGTAATAAAACCGTCGGTTCCGATACGGTTCATGGCAAGCATATCCTCTTCCCGGTTCACTGTCCAGGGAATCACTTTTATCCCCAGTGCATGGAGCCCGTCGACCATCTTCCGGTCAACCAGTGTATGATGAGGATTGAGATAATGAGGAACGAAACCAAGTTCCTGCAAAAACGGGGCGATATTCGACTGGTCGCTGATCAGCACTCCATAACACAGACCGGAAGTCAATTTCCATGCATCCCTCACTACCCGGTAATCAAATGATTGTATCCGGACCCGCTCCTGAAAGCCGGCATCCTCGACAAGCCTGACGACAAGCATTGCGAACTCGAGGGGGGCTGGATGATATAATCCGTCATACTGAGGCAAAGACTTGATTTCAAGGTTGAAAATCATTTTTCCGGTCAAACCGGACTGTTTCATATAATCGTCAACCTGCCTGAAAACATCTGAGAGCAGGGGTTTGCTGGAAACAATTTTCTGCTGTCCGGGAAATGCCGGGTGAGGTCTTCCGCAATCAAACGAGATTATTTCACTGTAGGGCATATCATAAATTACAAACCGTGTCCGGTCTTCCTCCCCAAGTGGATTTCCATCCGGGTCCGAGCAGAGCGGACCGGAAAGCCATGGATCATGGGAAACAAGAATTTCAAGATCTTTTGAAACCACAAGATCGAGCTCGATAACTGTTATGCCAAGATCTGCCGCCTTGCAGAATGCCTGAATGGTGTTTTCAGGAAAAAATGACCGCGCACCGCGGTGCGCCTGTATTTCAAATGTCATAGAATAAAAAAAGGGGACTTTACGCCCCCTTTAAAAAAATTATGATACTCTGTTATTTTACGACGATCCAGTGTTTGAAACCCTCAAATGTCTTATGAAATGCCGCTTCATCAGAGCCTTCGGGTTTCGTTGCCATTCTCTCTTCATAACCGACGAGCGAGAAGTAGACCGCTTTTTCATAAAAATAGTTCAGCTGTATTGAAAACTCGATTGCCCTGTTGAGGTCGATACCCTCGGTGACAATACCTTCATCGAGGATGTATTCCCAGAGCAGGTCTCTTTCGAGCATGAACGAGTAGACCATTTCGCTCGCCTTGATGCCGGCATCAGCCTGCTGGACCCCGATTTCATAAAACGCCTGGGCGATATCCTTGTCACGGCCTTCTTTTTTTCCGACCCATTGCCCGAGCGTTCTGAAACGGCCAAAGACCAGGTCATGAAGCTCCTCCCGGGATATCTTCGCATACCCTCCGGTCAGGGGGTTGGTGCGGATTTCCTGAACCCATTTCAGCGAAAGAGATTCCGCGTGGTCTTCGATCAGACGAATGAAACGATTGATAAGCAGCATGGTAAAAAAAGATATCGTGATGAAGGTTATACTCTTTTAAAACTACGAATCTTCTGTGAAGAGTTCAAAGAAAACAGCACACTCTTCGCTTCCGGAACGGTATCCGGCTGATATTTCCATAACGGCGGCAGGACAGGATCTTTTATGCGTTCCTTTTACCGGAAGCAGAGCGGGAAACCTTGGAATAATTTTTCTTTTTCGGCTTTCTTTTCTGCAGCTTGTTCCCATCTGCAGTTTTCGACAATGGCTGTATACCGACGCCGGTCACACCGTAAAGCTCGGTTGATTTCTTGTTTCTGTTTTTGTTAAACCGGTTTTTTCGATACTTTTTTTCAAGGTCGGCGTAAGGACTTGGTGGCTCTGGAGATGTGTTGAAATTATTAAAATTAGGTTCGTCTAAAACCTCAAAATCATCCAAAGCCTCGTAGGGATGAACTTTATCTAACAAGTTTGTTCAATTTATGTTTTCAATAAATCAAGGGTATTCCTTTTTTCAGTTTACCCTGCTGATTATCCGAAGGGGTTATAATTTACAATTTTAGATTTAAATTACAAGCAATACCATGGTTAATCCCTGGTTGTCAATCATAGATTCATTTTTTTAACATTGCTTGTTGTCTGTTTAAGTATTAAATTTTCAGAAAATAATTAATTAAAACCGGAGCTTGCTATGGATATTCGCAGATGGGTTCTTGCCGTTATTCTTCCTCCCGCAGCTGTCATGAACAAGGAAGCCGGAACAATCATGCTTACAGGCATTCTTACACTGCTTGGCTGGGTGCCTGGTGTTACAGCTGCGATGATCATGCTGTACCAGGAACAAAAGCAAGCCAAAGCTGCTGCATAAACCATCCCGGCAACAATACGTTAGTTATTCATCTTCTCGCAGTTCTTTTGTAGAGACCGTATTTACGAAGAACTGTGGAAGCTTCTTTGCTGTTCCCCGCACCGCAATGTATCAAGGGCTGATTTCCTGTAACATGGCTTTCTTGCCTGTCTCGCTGATATAACAGCGAGACAGGTGAAATAATTCACGCCTTTCTTTTTTTTTCTTTCAGCCATTGACCGGAAAATCTGAAAATATGCACGAAAAAAAAGGACAAGCCTGCAATGATAACGATGATGGCCCCTGAAGCCATATCGAGCAGGAAGGATAACCATAAACCGCATATACTGAAACCTGCCGAAAGAGCGATGGAAAGAGTCATCATGCCAGTAAGGGTACGGCTGAAGCTCCTCGCTATCGAGGCAGGAATTGTCAGAAGCGCGATTACCATCACAATACCGACGATCCTCATCATAATCACGATAGTCAATGCGATGAGACAAAGGAGAAGCAGGTAAAGGAATGTTGTATTAAGGCCAGAAACCTCGGCATACTCTTCATCGAAGGAAATCGCGAGAAACTCCTTGTAAAAAAGATAAACCACCACAATGATCAGCAGGTCAAGCAGGAAGATTATCCACAGATCGAAGCGGGGAACTGTAAGGATATTGCCGAACAGGTAACTGAAAAGATTGGGGGCATAACCGGGCGTCAGACCTATGAATATGACTCCGACAGCCATTCCGACAGCCCAGAAGGTGCCGATAGCACTATCTTCGGCAACCTTCGATTTTCTGCTGATGAGACCTATTGCCACTGCGGATGCAAGACTGAAAGGAATCACCCCGAGAAGCGGGTTGATTCCGAGAAAATAGCCGAGGCCGATACCGCCGAATGCCGTATGCGCAATACCACCGCTGATGAAACCGATTTTTTTCACTACCACGTAACTGCCGATAATACCGCAGGCAATACTTGAAAGCAGCGCGGCAAAAAGTGCGTTGCGCATGAACTCGTACTGGAGTATTTCAAACGACATAACGGTTAATTTTTCTCGTGTGGCTTGACGATACTGTCCTGGTGCCGGATGACATCGACTGGATAACGGTAAAGAGCGTCCAGGGTTTCCCTTCCAAGTGAGGAACCGGGCTCTTTCATTTCAAGCGAGCAGTTGAGGCATGCAATTCTCGTTACATGCCTGCTGATGATTCCCGTATCATGAGTGACAAGCAGGATTGTCATCTTCTCCCTGAGTTTTAAAAGAAGATCATAAATGCTGGTTTTCATCTCGGGATCGACACTCGCGGTCGGTTCATCGAGCAGCAGCAGGTCAGGCTCTCCGGCAAGAGCGCGGGCAATGAGAGCCCGCTGCAGTTCTCCTCCCGACAAACTTCCGATACGGCGTCCGGAAAGGTGAGTGAGCCCTGTCGTCCGGATCGCTTCATCGGCTTTTTCCGTGTCTCTTTTGCTGTATTGCCGGAACATTTTGGCTTTGGAAAGCCGCCCCATAAGAACGAGTTCTTTCGTGCTTATGGGAAAATCACGATCGAAAAAAAGCCGTTGAGGCACATAACCGATCCGTTCGGGAAAACTTCCCGGAGGATGACCATACACCTTCACGCTTCCTTCCGAACAGTTCTCGAGTCCGAGGATAACCCTGAGCAATGTGGTTTTCCCGGCGCCATTCGGACCGACAACACCGATAAAATCGCCCTCATAAACCGAAAGAGAGAGCCCGTCGAGTACCTTGGCACCGTCGAGTTCAACCGACAGACGGTAACAATCAATGACGCTGTTATTCATGACCTGCCTTCAGGAACAGTGACGTTGCCCGTCTGAGATTCTCCTGATAATCGGCCGAAAGAGGATCGACGGCAAGTATCCGCCCCTCAATTTCAGCGGCGATCGCTTCTGCCTGCGATGAATTGAACTGCGGGGAGATGAAAACAACCTTTATTCTGTTTTTTCTCGCAGTTTGAATGACATGTTGCATCTGCACGGGTGTCAGCGTTTTGCCTTCCGCCTCAGCCGCTATCTGTTCGAGTCCATAGGTATGTGCATAGTAACCCCAGGCCGGATGAAAAACAAGGAACTTCCTGATCCTCGCACCTGCAATCTTTTCTTTTATTTCCCTGTCGAGTGACTGAAGCTCTCCGATAAGTGCTGCGGCATTTGCCGAATAGGTTTCTTTATGCGACGGATCAGCTTCTGCAAGGGCACGGGCAATGTTCCTTGTCATGATCATGCCGTTTTCCGGAGTAAGCCAGTAATGGGGATCAGTACCTGCATGTTGATGATGAAGATGCTGATGTGCCGCACCAACGCCGTGATGCTCTTCGCCATGCACATCTTCCCCTTCTGTCATCGGAATCAGTTGCACACCTTCCGAAGCGTCGCAAATGCTGAGTCCCGGGTTGAGAGAAAGAATACGGGGCATCCAGTCAAGCTCGAACTCGATCCCTGATCCGGTTTTTATAAACAGTGCGGATTTACGGAGCGACACCATCTGTTTCGGAGTAGGCTCGTAACTGTGAGGATCACCCCCGGGAGGCACCATGACCGATACGGTAACATGATTGCCACCGATACGTTCGACAAAATAAGAGAGCGGCATGATCGATGTCACCACATGAAACCGTTTCTCTTCGGAGGGTGGTCGGCATGCAGAAATCACGAGCAGTAACGGCACCACCAACAGAAAAGCCCTGAACGTTTCTTTTATTTTACGGAATGTCGTCATGGTTTTTTCGGCAGACAGTTTTCACATAAACCCTCGAACTGCACGATGTGCGACAGCACACGGTACCCGCCAAGCATCATGCCTTCGTGGTACAGGCAACCTTCGACATGCCCCACTTTTCCGCAGGAAACGCAGATAATATGGTGGTGGTGATGTTTTTCCTGACCCGGGCAAAACATATACTTCCGTTCCCGGCCGAAGCCCGCGAGACGAAGCAGCAACCCGCATTCTGCCAGAGCTTCGAGATTCCGGTAAACCCCCGGAAGTCCGCACCTGCCGAACCGTTTTCTCAGAAGTTCCTGGACTTCAAGAGGTGAAAGCGGTTTGAGGGTCTCTGCAAAAAGCAGGGCGATTTCCCTGCGTCGCGGGGTCAGTTTCAAACCGGCATTCCTGATGACTTCCAGTGGCTGTCGCATAATTCAAATGGAAATTATTTCCATTTAAGATAAAAAATAAAACGGAAATTCTCCGTTACAGAGCGGTGGCTCATAAATCTGTCAGAAAAGAGTGTCGAGCCCATAACGGCTCCCGGGTCATCTGTCGAAATCTGTGGAATAAGTTGCCTGGAACGCCTGGATCCGGCCTGGAAATGAGAGCCGGACGCTCCATCAATCTGTGAACTGACTGAAACGGAAGCCGACCTGGAGTCAGTTGTTTCCAGGGTTGAATAACACGACGAGGATGTCTCGGCAGCAAAACCGAGACATCCTCGTCAATGTTTTAAGGAAGGCGGTTCAGGGCGCTCACCGTGGCTTTTATCGAAGCGAGGCTGATGTTTGAATCGACCCCGGAACCGAATGAAATGTGCCCGTCGGGTGTTCCGATTTTGATATAGGCGATAGCTGTCGCGCCTGCACTGTGGCCGATGGCATGTTCAGCATACTCCTCGACGCTGAACTCGATACCGCTTGCTTTGACGAACCCTTTCGCGAAGGCATCGAGCGGACCGTTACCCTTCGCATCGAAGCTGAATTCCTTCTCGTCCATCTGCACAATGCAGCTGAGGGATGTGGCTTCATCATCATTACGATCGGGATCCATGTCATCCCATGCGATATGGCATTTTTTCAGGTGAATAGGCTCTTTCAGGGTCACATACTCGGAATAGAACAAGTCATGGATCTGTTCCGGTGAAAGCTCGACACCAGTCCTGTCCGCCACGGCCTGAACTGCTTCGGCGAAATCGGGCTGCATCCATTTCGGTATCTGTATGCCGTAATCGGTCTCCAGGACATAGGCCATGCCTCCCTTTCCGGACTGGCTGTTGATGCGGACGATCGCTTCGTAGGTGCAGCCGACGTCACGCGGATCGATCGGGAGGTAAGGAACGGCCCACAAACAGCCGGAAGACTGGAAATTCGCCTTCATCCCTTTGCTGATAGCATCCTGGTGCGAACCGGAAAATGCCGTATAAACCAGCTCACCGGCATAGGGATGGCGTGGATGAATATCCATGCGGGTACATTTCCGGTATACGTCGCGTACCCTCGGCAGCTCGGTAAAATCCAGTTCCGGGTCGATTCCCTGGCTGAACAGGTTAAGGGCCATGATGACGATATCCATATTTCCGCACCGCTCCCCGTTTCCAAACAGGGCTCCTTCGACGCGGTCTGCACCTGCCATCACGGCAAATTCGGCGGCAGCGACAGCCGTACCACGGTCGTTGTGCGTATGAACGCTGATCACTACGGCATCCCGCTGTCTGATATTCCGGCAGAACCATTCTATACGGTCAGCATAGATGTTCGGACGGGACATCTCGACGGTCGAGGGAAGGTTGAGAATGACTTTCTCTTCCGCCGTCGCCCCCCAGGCATCCATAACGGCATGGCAGACATCGAGCGCATAGTCCAGCTCCGTACCGGTGAAGCTCTCCGGGCTGTATTCGAAACGGATGCCCGGATTACCGCTTTTATCCTTCAGACGCCTGACAAGCGCCGTTCCTTCGACTGCAATAGCCTTGATCTCATCCCTGTTCTTGCGGAACACGACATCGCGCTGAAGGGTTGAGGTCGAGTTATACAGGTGGACAATGGCGTTTTTGGCACCCCTGATGGCGTCAAACGTTTTCCGGATCAGATGCTCCCGCGATTGTGTAAGCACCTGTATGGTGACATCGTCAGGGATAAGCTGCTTTTCGATCAGTCTCCGAACAAACGCGAATTCGATCGCGGATGCGGAAGGAAAGCCGACTTCAATTTCCTTGAACCCGACAGAAACAAGCAACTGGAACATGGCAACCTTTTCTTCGACGCTCATCGGCACCGGAAGCGCCTGATTCCCGTCACGAAGGTCGACGCTGCACCATATCGGCGCTTTGGTGATCGTTTTATCCGGCCAGGTCCTGTCTGAAATGGGAACCGTCGGATATGCCTTGTACTTTTCGAAGTTCATTTTCTTCACTGCTTCATCCTCTCCTTTTGTCCATTAAACGAAAAAAGCCTCCAACCCTGGAAGGATGGCGGCTTTCGAACTGTTTTTCCTTTCTGTGCAAAACGAACTAAAAAGCCCCCCCCCTCCGAGCGATCATGCTCAGTAGAATCAGCCCGAGGCCTATCTGTGGAAGGTTGTTTGTGTTCGTAGTGCGCATGTGCAAATTATTTTATAACAGGCCCTGTTCGGCAGGACTTTCCATCAAAATAAAAAAATAGCAAACGCTTGCAATGGTTTTATGAACATTTTCTCCCGCCACTAAGTTTCAATCCTCGAAAATAAAATTCAGGACACGCACGTTAACTCACGGCCGCATCACCGCAATCAAATCCATGATTTTTCGGCCATCGGCACTGAACAGCTTCAGACTGTTTGCGTTTATCGCATAGGATGATGCCTTACGGATTGCGCCGAGGTACTCCCTTTCCTGGGCCATGAGCTGAGGAGAACAGGCTATGCGGGTTATCGCCAGCGAACCGAAGTTCAGCTGATCCTTTTTAAGAATGTATGTACCGTTCAGATAGTTGCATCCTGTAGTGCCGCTGAATTGGCCTCCCTTGGAAAAGACAAGCGAAACATCGAGCTTCTGTCCCGGCCTGAACACAACCTTCGAACCGTTTATTTCCGAAATCCGCCAGGTTGTATGAAGCAAGGCGGTTTTAGCTGCAGCTGGCTTTAATGGGAGCGATGCCTGCTCGGCACTGCATCCGGATAAAAATAGCGTCAATACCGTAAGCATTACTGCTGCCAGTTTATATGCCGAAAAGAATTCTTTTTTCATAATGCGTCATGATTCGATGATACAGACCTTGAAATGTATTGTAATTCATAGGAAAAAGGTTCCGGGAAAAGCTGGTCGTTCCGATTTGATCCGCCCGGGGCGGATCCCCGGTCCGGCCTTCCGGAGATCCCTGGCGCAGCGAAGTTTGAATTGGTGAGCGCAGCGGTGCGGTGCCGCCCGGCTGTCAAAACAGAGTGAGGAAGCATCAGTTTGACGATTGCAGCGCAGCGATCCGCTCCTCAAGGGGCGGGTGGCTGCTGAACAATGCCATCATACGACCGCCTGCAATCCCGCTGGCAGCCATTGCTTTCGGCAATTGGCCGGTTTCAAGCTCACCCAGCGCACGCAGCGCATCGATCATTGGACGCCTGTCGCCCATCAGCGCAGCTGCGCCGGCATCGGCCCGGAATTCGCGTTTGCGGGAAAAGGACATGACCACGACGCTGGCCAGAACACCGAACAGGATTTCAAACACAATGCTGCTGATCATATAGCCGATACCAGGACCGCGGGACTCTTCATCCCTGCGCAGAAAACTGTCTATTGCATAGGCTGCAACGCGTGAAAGGAAGATCACGAACGTATTGACCACACCCTGGATGAGCGTCAGGGTAACCATGTCACCGTTTTCGATGTGGGATATCTCGTGGGCCAACACGGCTTCCACCTCTTTTCGATTCATGCTTTGCAGCAATCCTCTTGATACAGCCACCAGGGACTTTGACTTGCTTGGACCGGTGGCAAATGCATTGGGAGCGCCTTCATATATGGCGACCTCGGGCATCGGCAACATGGCTTTGGCTGCCAGCCGTCTCACCGTTTCCACGAGCCATGCCTCTTCCTGGTTGCCCGGTTGCGCGATAACCCGAGCACCGGTGCTCCATTTAGCCATGGTTCTGGACATCATCAGCGAGATAAAGGACCCCCCGAAGCCGATCAGGGCAGCAAACGCCAGCAACATGCCCATGTTCAATCCGTTGCCGGTCAAAAAGCGGTCGATCCCCAGAATACGGGCGCTGATCGACAGCACCACCATAACCGCAATATTGGTCAACAAAAAAAGTACTATTCGTCTCATCTGATTCCTCCAGCTTGTATATCTATTTATGATTATTGCTCAATAATGGTAATTCCCGGGTCAGGCGCTTCATTATAATGATTTCGGGCAGATTTCGAAAAACTCCCTGACGGAACTTCTTCCGTCCTTTACACATGAACTTGCTTAAGCATGTTTTCCGGGGTTTCTACTGCAAACTGGCTGATAACATAGAAAGCTCGATCATCCATGAACGGTAAAGGGTGGTCAATCAGAATATGAAACCGAACAGCAGCCATCATTTTCTGATTTCATTGCAAAGCAAGGTTTGCTGCCGATCCGGAAAGGTGGGTAAATGAAAAAAGCAGAAGCACTTGTGAGTACTTCTGCTTCTTTTTGCTCCGCGAGCAGGATTCGAACCTGCATCCCGACTTGTCGGGATAACAGCCGTATCCATTTTTCTTTGCTCCGCGAGTAGGATTCGAACCTACAACCCTTCGGTTAACAGCCGAATGCTCTACCATTGAGCTATCGCGGAATGTGAGCACACAAGTGTGCCAATGGGCTGTAAATATACACCTGTTTTTTTTTTATACAAACCGTTCCTGTGTTTTTTTTCAATTTTTCGTACCGGTTGTCTTCCCAAGCATTTTCATTTTCCATAATTATTTTTGTACATTGGTTCTCGTTTACCGAAAAGAGATCGTATGCATAAAGAAAAAGGACTGATAGAGATCCAGATCGACAGTCTACTGCAGGGCACCAATGAGCTGGAATTCATCTGTGATGCTGCAGATTTCAATGACCCGAAGCTCATTGACGCAGGATTCAGAGGTGAAATCCATATTGAGGTTACCGCAGAAAAAAGCGATACGGAAATCACAGTCATAATCCGGACAAGGGTAGAGGCGGACCTGATTTGCGATATCTGCCTGGCTCCGGTAACAAAAGAACTTACCGGCTCTTACCGGATTTTTTATGTATACAATGACCATACGGGAGTTAGCATCGATGGAAGCGATGAGTTCCGGCTTCTTGAAAAAAACGCGGAATCCCTCGATATTACTGAGGATATCCGTGAAACACTGCTGCTCTCTGTGCCGATGAAGGTAACCTGTACAGATAACCCTGACTGCAGGCTATACAGCGGTGCCCGTGAGGAAAAACAGAATGGGGACGCTGAAAAAAGCCAGTGGCAGGAGTCACTTGAAAAGCTGAAAAACAAGTATCGTTAACCGACAATAACCAAAGGACACTCATGGCAAACCCAACCAACAAAATGTCAAAATCCAGGAGGGATAAAAGACGTGCCCAGTTCAATGCCCGTACGAAAGCGGCTGTGACGGTCGTCTGTCCGAACTGCGGCGAACCGACCCTTCCGCACCGCGCATGCCAGAATTGTGGACATTACCGCGGCAGGTCCGTCGTCAACAAGTTGTCAAAAAGCTAACAACAAGACCATAATCCCATCATGTTGACCATCGCCGTTGACGCCATGGGCGGAGATAATGCCCCCGCCTGTGTGGTTGAAGGAACAGTTCAGGCTTTGCAGGAAAGCAGCAACAGATTTGAAATAGTGCTGATCGGTCAGGCAGAGAAGGTAGAACCCCTGCTTGCCGCTCAAGACACTGCTTCGCTGAACCTGCGTTTCATGCATGCCCCGGAAGTGGTGACGATGGATGACATTCCGGCAACTGCCGTCAAGGCGAAGCAGGATTCTTCACTGGTAAAAGGCCTGCAGCTCTGCAAGGCGAAAGAGGCTCATGCGTTTGTCAGCGCGGGAAATACCGGTGCACAAATGGCCGCATCTCTCTTCGTCCTCGGACGGCTTCCCGGCGTTCTCAGACCAACCATATACGCCTATTTTCCGCGCATTCAGGAAGGTCTCACGAATATCGTCGATGTAGGTGCAAACGTGGACTGCAAACCGGAAAATCTTGTCCAGTTCGCCGAAATGCTGACCATCTATCAGCGGTACGCTGCGGGCATTGATAAACCGCTTGTCGGTCTTCTCAACATCGGTGAGGAAGAAAACAAAGGGCCCGAAATACTCAAGCAGACCTATCGTCTATTGCAGGAAGCTGACCGGAAAGGAAAAATCAGCTTCATCGGAAACATCGAGGGGCATGATATCCTGAAAGGACATGCAACCATCGTTGTTTGTGACGGACTGGTAGGTAACACCGTCCTGAAGTTTGGCGAAAGTATTCCGGAATTCCTCGGCATGCTCTTCAAGCAGTCACTTGAAAAGCTCGTTGCTTCAGGTCAGATGGACCAGAACTCGGCAAAGATCACCACCGCAATGTTCAAAGGGATGTTCGAACCTTTCGATGTCGAGAGGTTCGGCGGAGTTCCCTTCCTCGGTGTAGACGGCATTTCTATCGTCGGTCATGGCAGATCATCTTCAAGAGCCATTAAAAACATGATCTACATGGCGGAACATATGATTGAAAAAAGGGTCAATGAACATATTGCGGAAGTCCTGGCAGAAGACTGATGCCAAGTTTCCTGTTATCCCCCGGCAAGACAGAAGTACGTCCTGTAGAGAAGGGGTATTCTTACTTTATCCTTCATTTCAATAACTGCTAATAAAGCATGAAAGCTGCAATAACTGCAACCGCCAAATACCTGCCTGATACCGTCCTGACCAATCATGATCTCGAGCAGATGCTCGATACCAGTGATGATTGGATCAAGTCAAGAACCGGTATCAGCGAACGCAGAATACTCAGGGACCCGGAAAAGCCCACGTCCTATATGTGCGGCGAAGTTGCAAAGCAGCTTCTTGAAAAACGGCATATCGATGCTGGAGAGATCGATCTGATCATTGTCGCGACGATGACTCCGGATATGATGTTTCCGTCAACAGCCTGTGTTACCCAGAGCATAATCGGTGCCGTCAATGCATGGGCATTCGATCTTAATGCAGCCTGTTCGGGCTTTGTCTATGCATTGAACACGGCCGCCCGGTTCATCGAAAGCGGCGCTCATAAAAAAGTCATGGTTATCGGTGCCGATAAAATGTCCTCAATACTCGACTTTACCGATAGAAACACGGCAATCCTTTTCGGCGACGGAGCCGCCGGGGTCATCATTGAACCTGCGGAAGAAGAAGGATTCGGCATACTCGATGCACGCCTTTACTCCGACGGGTTGAACGGAAAGGAACACCTTTACATGCTGGCTGGAGGCAGCCGTTATCCGGCGAGCCATGAAACCGTCGATAAAAAAATGCACTATATCCGGCAGGACGGGCGGCAGGTGTTCAAGTCCGCGGTCATCTCCATGGCTGATGTAGCAGAAGAGATCATGAAAAGGAATAATCTTCAGGCAGATGATGTCGCTTACCTGGTGCCACACCAGGCAAACCAGCGCATCATCAATGCCACAGCGGAAAGAATGGGTGTCGATCATTCCAAGGTTATGTCGAACGTTGCGAAGTATGGAAACACGACGGCCGGCACCATACCGATCTGCCTTGCCGAGCTCGACGAGCAGCAGAAGCTGCAGAAAGGTTCAAACCTGATCCTGGTCAGCTTCGGTGCAGGATATACATGGGGCGGCATTTACGTGAAATGGCAGTAACGAAATAATTTTTTACAAAAACTCACTGATACATGAAAGCCTTTATATTTCCAGGCCAGGGTTCCCAGTACTGCGGTATGGCAAAGGATGTCTATGAGAGCTACCCTGATGCCAGGAACCTTATGGACAGAGCAAACCAGCTTCTCGGCTATTCGATAACCGATATCATGTTCACCGGAAGCGAGGAAGAACTGCGCAAGACTAAATTTACCCAGCCGGCAATCTTCCTGAACAGCATGGCTATCGCTTCGATCCTCGGCAGAAACGATGTCGCGATGACTGCCGGTCACAGCCTTGGAGAATATAGCGCGCTCTGTTTTGCCGGAGCTCTTGATTTTGAGGATGCATTGCATATCGTGTCAAAAAGAGGCGAGCTCATGCAGCATGCCGGAGAGAAAAATCCAGGCACCATGGCAGCCATAATCGGCATGCCCGACAGTGCCCTCGAAGGACTTCTCACCGAAGCCTCAAGCGAAGGCATCGTGCAGGCTGCAAACTTCAACTCTCCCGGGCAGGTCGTTATTTCAGGATCGGTTTCCGCCGTCCGTAAAGCCGTGGAGCTCGCACCATCCAAAGGCGCCCGCATGGCCAAGGAACTCGTCGTTTCCGGGGCGTTCCACTCTCCGCTCATGAAACCCGCCGAAGAGGAACTTGCAGCTGCACTTGAAAAGATCGATATAAAAAAGGCACAGATACCGGTATGCATGAATGCAGTAGCCCAGCCGGTCACCGAAGCCGATGCGATAAGAAGAAACCTTGTTCTTCAGCTCACCAGTTCCGTGCTCTGGACACAGTCGGTAGAAGAAATGGTCCGCAACGGCATAACGTCATTTGTGGAGGTCGGCCCGCAGAAAGTGCTGCAGGGGCTGATCAAGCGGATCGACAAAACGGTCGGCACCAGCGGCTTCGATACGGTATCGGACATGCAGTCCCACGTATCGTAACTATTTGCGCCATAAACATCAACCATCCGAAATTATGCTTCAAAACAAGATTGCTGTTGTTACAGGAGCTGCCAGGGGTATCGGGCAGGCTATCGCTTTTAATCTCGCTTCGAAAAATGCCGATGTCGTCATCTGCGATATCAAGGCCGAATGGCTCGAGGAAACTGCCGAAGGTGTAAGAGCAAGAGGAAGAAAAGCCTACTGTTTCGAACTCGACGTCACCAATTCGGAAGCTGTCCAGAATGTCTTCAACGATATTGTGGCTGCAACCGGTAGAATCGATATCCTTGTCAACAATGCGGGGATCACCCGTGACGGCCTTCTGATGAGAATGAGCGATGAAGACTGGGATGCGGTCCTTACCGTCAACCTGAAAGGTACGTTTGCCTGCACCAAAGCAGTCAGCCGTACCATGATGAAACAGCGTTCAGGTTCCATTGTCAATATCGCATCGGTCATAGGTATTATGGGAAATGCCGGTCAGGCCAACTACGCCGCTTCGAAAGGCGGAGTCATCGCATTCACCAAATCGGTGGCGAAGGAGCTTGCTTCACGAAACATCCGTGTCAATGCCGTTGCCCCCGGGTTCATTTCATCGAAAATGACCGACGCACTTTCTGATGAGGTCAGGGCGAAAATGCTCGATGTCATCCCGCTTGCCCGTTTCGGACAACCGGAAGATGTGGCAAACGTCGTCTCGTTCCTTGCAGGCGACCAGTCAGGCTATATCACAGGCGAAGTCATCAATATCAGCGGCGGCATGGTCATGTGATTTGAGCAAACTCAATTTCTTTGTATATTCACAGACTTTTTGAATTTTTTTTACCTATAACCAACCATTAATGAGGAGCGAAACATGAGCGAAGCAGACATCAAAGCCAAGGTTTATGATATTATTGTCAGCAAAATGGGTGTAAACAAAGACCAGATCAAACCGGAATCGAAATTTTCTGACGACCTCGGCGCAGATTCGCTTGATACCGTTGAGCTGATCATGGAACTCGAGAACGAATTCGGTATCCAGATTCCAGATGAAGATGCTGAAAAAATCGGCACCGTTCAGCAGGCAATCGACTACATCGTCGCAAAAAAATAACGTCTGTTTTTTAATTACAGGCAAACGATAAATCATACGAAATGGGACAGGAGCGTAAAAGAGTCGTCGTTACCGGGATCGGTGTATTATCTCCGATAGGTCTTTCGAAAGAATCATTCTGGGATTCACTGGCTCAGGGTAAAGGCGGTGCCGCTCCTATCACCTATTTCGATACGGAGGGTTTTTTAACGACCTTTGCCTGCGAGCTGAAAGATTTTTCAGCCGAGAATTATATCGACCGCAAGTCCGCAGACCGCATGGATCCTTTCTGCCAGTATGCCGTGATCGCCGCGGACCAGGCTCTGAAGGATTCCGGTCTCGACCTGCAGAGCATCGATCCTCTCAGAATCGGTGTTGTTCATGGATCAGGCATTGGCGGAGTCACGGTTTACGATCAGCAGTTCAGAATACTGATCGAACGTGGTCCCCGTCGCATCAGTCCGTTTTTTATCCCGATGCTGATACCAGACATCGCTGCAGGTCAGATCTCGATGCGCCACGGCCTGATGGGACCGAACTACGCGACTGCTTCAGCATGTGCAACGTCGCTTCATGCCATCATCGATGCCTACCTGCTCATCCAGAGTGGGATGGCTGATTACATGATCTGCGGCGGTTCCGAGGCTCCGATCACTCCGATGTGTATCGCAGGCTTCAATGCTGCGAGGGCTCTATCCACGGCAAACGACCATCCTGAAACCGCATCCCGTCCTTACGACAAGAACCGTGACGGCTTTGTCATGGGAGAAGGCGCCGGCTCACTGCTCCTTGAAACCCTCGAATCCGCCATGGCGAGAGGAGCAAGGATATATGCAGAAGTTGCCGGAGTTGGAGCAACAGCGGATGCCCATCACCTGACAGCACCTCATCCCGAAGGCCTGGGAGCTTCCCATGCCATGAAAACGGCGCTCTCCATTGCCGGAATTACACCAGATAAAATCGATTACATCAATACCCACGGAACATCCACACCGCTTGGAGACATCGCAGAGGTAACCGCCATCAAAAAAGTGTTCGGCGAACATGCATACAAGCTTAACATCAGTGCCACCAAATCGATGACAGGTCATTTGCTTGGGGCAGCGGGTGTAGTAGAATCAATCGCCTGTCTGCTTGCCATGCAGAACCAGACCGTACCTCCGACCATCAATATCGAGAACCTCGATCCGGAAATCGATGTCGATGTGACTCCGAATGTTGCAAAACAGCGCCCGATAGAATATGCGCTGAACAACGGGTTCGGTTTTGGAGGACACAATGCGTCGCTGATTTTCAGGAACGGTTCTTCGCTTTGACAAAACCTTCCTGCAAATGGAACGGTTCTGGCAGAAATTAACAGGAATCGCTTTCAACCGATCGAAAGATGCCCCTCCCGAAGATACCGTCGAAAGCTGTCATCCGCTCGCTTTTGCAGGGCTTTCCGCTAAAACCATAACATACATCCGGAAACTTGCCGGTGAAAGAATAGACAACATTTCGCTCTACCTGACGGCGCTCACCCACCGTTCCGTCGTCCATGATCCAGCGACAGAAAACATCATTGAATCGAACCAGCGCCTTGAGTTCCTCGGCGATTCTGTCCTCGGCATGATCATTTCGGAATATCTTTTCAGGCAATTTCCTGCGAGTGCAGAGGGTGAACTTTCAAGCAACCGCTCAAAAATCGTCAACCGCAAGTCGCTTGCCGGATTCGCGCGGAGCATCGACCTCGGGGACCATCTGCTTATCGGTGAATCGGCCGATCATAACAAAATAATAAACAGCGAATCCGCCCTGGCCGATGCATTCGAATCGCTGATCGGGGCAATTTATCTCGACAAAGGTATCGCAGCTGCCTCTGATTTTATCCTCAAGCATGTCATCGAACATGTCGATTTCAAACGAATTGTATCCTCCGAGCATAACTATAAAAGCCGCCTGATCGAATACACCCAATCGAACCGAATGCCGGCTCCGGTATACATCGTAACCGAAGAATCGGGCGCGGAACACGAAAAAACATTCACGATTGCGGTAAGCTGTTCCGGACAGCTCCTTGGAACAGGGACCGCTCCGAGAAAGAAAGATGCCGAACAGCTCGCGGCAAAAGAAGCCATGAAACACCTGGCCCCTGGAGACGAAACATCGCCAGGTTGATCGGAACAGCAACCGGAATAGCTATGACCTTCTTTCAAAAAAACGTTGTAACATCTACCGGCCGTCAAAGGACAACAACAGGCTGGTTTGCTCTGCAGGATAGCGGACAAGCCATGACATCCGATTCAATCATGTAAAACCGGCTGATCAGTGACGTGAAAAAATGTCTGAAAGGAAACATGATACCAAAGAACAGATACAAACAGATACTTTATTGAAATATTTTGCCTTACCTGTAATGCCATGGGGATGTTTCAGTAACCTGGCCCGTTTCAACTGCAGGAAGAGAAAAATACATCCGATACAAGTAACCCATAAAAAAAGGATCAGCAGATCAACTCTATCATGTAACAACATTTGTGTAATCCCGGGGGTAATATGAAGATTATCTACGCCATTCCATACACAAATATTACATATTTTTCACATTATTACAAACACAAAAACATCACCACAGCCTCCCTTGCGTAAACTGACCTATCCTGCATGCAGTCAGTTCTTCCATATCTATTGACAGCAACAAGCGTGCAACATACAGACACATTATATTTCAGAACATGTTCAAGTTACAATTATAACGTATTTTACCTGATCATGAACGGGTATTACGGTTCTTGAATCGTTTACCGGAAACATCATTTGAGAGAAAGACAAGTGACAAACAGTCCTGTTTTGCGGAAACGTATTGTCATTCTTTCTTGCATCAGACTATTTCACTGATAATCTTCGGCAAGTGAAAAAACATACTGCGACTGATCAGCACAAGTCTTGCCGGGAACCATCCCCTCCTCCTTTAAACCATCCCTGAAATTCGTATATTATTCCCCGATTGGCCGGCACGTTCGACCGGAAAAACAATATCTCCCGGCTGCTTACTGCACATTTGCAGCGTGAAGCACTGGTAAGCCCATTTAACAAGGCCGAAAAATGAAAGAAAAACTGATATTTGACCTTTCCCGCGAAGGAAGAAAAGGGTATTCGCTTTCCGCAAACGATGTGCCCGATGTACCTCTCGATACCATTCTTCCCTCGAACAGCCTTCGCTCCGAACCAGCCTCTCTGCCTGAAATTTCCGAAAGCGAGGTTGTCCGTCATTTTGTGCGCCTGTCGAACATGAACTTTCATGTTGACAAGGGGATGTACCCTCTGGGCAGCTGCACCATGAAATACAACCCCAAGATAAATGATTATACCTGCAGCCTTCCGGGTTTCAGCACACTTCATCCTCTACAGCCGTCCGAAACAACACAGGGTGCCCTTCAGCTCATGTACGAACTGACCGAAATGCTCAGTGAGATTGCAGGCATGGCTGCCGTTACACTCCAGCCTGCAGCTGGTGCGCACGGGGAACTTACCGGTATCCTGCTCATCAAGAGATATCATGAGTCGATGGGCTCGAAGCGGCAGAAACTGCTGGTTGTGGATTCCGCACACGGCACCAACCCGGCTTCCGCCGCGCTTGCAGGCTACGAGATCATTTCCGTTGCGAGCAACGCTGATGGCCGCACCGATCTCGATGACCTTGCACGAAAGCTCGACGGGGATGTGGCTGCGCTCATGCTGACAAATCCGAACACCATCGGTGTTTTCGAAAAGGATATCGTCCGGATCGCGAAAATGGTCCACGACAACGGCAGCTTGCTCTACATGGACGGAGCGAACATGAATGCACTGCTCGGCATCAGCCGACCGGGCGACATGGGCTTCGATGTCGTGCATTACAACCTTCATAAAACCTTTTCCACTCCGCATGGCGGCGGCGGCCCGGGCAGTGGTCCGGTCGGGGTCTGCGAAAAACTGCTCCCCTTTCTTCCCGTCCCGATCGTTGAAAAACAGGAAACCCCGGAAGGAAACGTTTACAGGCTGTCCTGCAACCGTCCTGAAAGCATCGGCCGGATGATGAATTTCTATGGAAATTTCGGTGTCCTTGTCAGGGCATATACTTACATCAGAATGCTCGGGGCGGATGGATTGCGCATGGTTTCCGAAAACGCAATCATCAACGCCAACTACCTCCTCAGCCTGCTTGGCGAAAAGTTTGATCTTCCCTACCCGAAGCCGGTCATGCACGAGTTCTGCCTTTCAGGCGACAGACAGAAAAAAGCGCACGGTGTACGAACCCTCGACATGGCCAAGAGACTCCTCGATTACGGGTTCCATGCTCCGACCATATATTTCCCGCTCATCGTCAGCGAAGCACTGATGATCGAACCGACCGAAACGGAATCGAAGGAAACGCTCGATACTTTTGCCGAAGTGCTGAACAGGATCGCTGACGAAGCTGCATCGGATCCGGCTCTGGTGCTTTCCGCCCCGTTAACGACACCGGTAAAGCGGCTCGACGAAGCGCAGGCCTCGAGACAGCTCAACATCTGCTGCAGATAAATGATCGATTTCGAGAAAATTAACACAAGCTTAACCTTGCTGACTGTGATGACAGAAACAATGCCGTTATACTTCAGAAAAACTCCGGAATATGCCGTTGCAACGATCGAAAGTTCTTGTACTCAACAGCAGTTACGAACCACTAAGCATTTGTAACGCTCAAAAAGCTGTTCTTCTTCTCTTCGGCGGGAAAGCCGTACCGATTGCCAATCACCCTGAAATGGTCATCAGGACGGTTTCCCGCAGTTATGATCTCCCAAGCATAGTCAGGCTCAAAGCCTACGTGAGAACTCCCTACAGAAACATACTTCCGAACCGTAAAAACATCTTTCTGAGAGATAATTTCCAATGCCAGTACTGCGGAAAAACCGGTACGGTATTGACAATCGATCATATGGTGCCCAGTTCCAGGGGCGGGGATGCTTCCTGGGATAACCTTGTCACAGCCTGTCCTTCCTGTAACGCGAAAAAAGGAAATCTGACCCCGCCGGAAGCCAGCATGCCGCCCCTTAAACCGCCGGGAAAACCCAATTACCTGCTCCTTTTCTCGCAGCATCTCTCTCCTCTCGTCCATGAAGCATGGAAACCCTATCTTTATATGACCTGACAGCTGTGCGGCATCAATAATCCCGATCAGATCAAAAAACCGATGAAGCAGTTCAACCCTGAATCTTTACTTCCTGACTGGGCTGAAGAGTTCGCCCAAAATACCTGTGGTCTATGTTTTCCTGCTGAAGAACGAATGATGCTGGCAATTGAACTTGCCGGACTGAACGTCCGCCATAAAACAGGCGGCCCTTTCGGAGCTGCTGTCTTCGACCGTGCGCTGGGCAAGCTTGAAGCTGTCGGTATCAACCTTGTCATCCGAAGCAATTGCTCGCATGCCCATGCCGAGATGGTCGCCCTTGCCATCGCCGAGCACCGGCTCTCTTCATTCAGCCTGTTCCGCTCCGGTAATTCCGGATACGAACTGGTCACCTCTTCCGAGCCTTGCTCCATGTGTTTCGGGGCGGTAGTCTGGTCGGGAATAACCAGGCTCGTATGCGGTGCACTTACAGAAGATGCCGTTGCAGCCGGTTTTGACGAGGGACCGAAACCGGAGAAGTGGGTGGAAGAGCTTGAAAAAAGGGGAATCGAGGTCGTTACCGGCGTTTTACGGGAAGAGGCCGTCAAAGTCCTCCGCTCTTACACTTCACAAGGCGGAACAATCTACAATGCGCGATGATTGCGAAAAACTGAAACTATGGCGAAAAAAGCACATAATATATAATGATCAGCCTCAAGATGGGGAAACCATGTTCCTCCGAACAGTGTTGTTATTAAAAGAAGCCTGAGAACCACGGTATAATCCGCAGCTTCTGTGTCAGCATTTAGCGAGAGGTATAGTCGGGTTTCGAGGATTTTTTTTACCTTTCCAGCAGAAGATAATGCTATTCATCGGTGGTTTGTTGTTCGTCGATTACAAGCATTGCCTGAAACATTTACGATTTTTCAAGCCAAGACCTCAGGCAGGTACGCTTATTCATTTCAACTTCAGAAAGGAGAAGACAAAAAGCCAGATGAAAAGAACATACTCTTTTTTAACACTGCTCTTCCTGACATTGCTGCTTCCGGTATATGTCACGGCAATGGCTACATCGGCAGGGGGCGCAAAAAACTGGCAGGCACAGCAGATATTCGCCAACTCCACGTCCCGCATCGAGGAAACTCTTAGAACGATGACGCTGTCTGAAAAGGTCGGACAGATGCTCGTCGCCCAGATCGAAGGGCGATATAACGGTAACGAAGATAAAAATTACAAGCTTCTCAGCCGTCTTGTACAGGAAGGCAAGGTGGGAGGCATCATGTTCCTCAAGGGAGACGCGTTCAGCGCAGCCATGCTGGCGAACCACTTCCAGTCGCTGGCTTCCAGACCGCTTCTCATGAGCGCGGATATGGAACGCGGGCTTGCCATGAGGTTGACGGGAGCCACACAATTTCCCCCGAACATGGCTGTCGCTGCCGCCCGGGACCCTCAGCTTGCTGCAGACATGGCAAAGTATATCGCACAGGAAGCAAGGGCTGTCGGACTGAACTACAACTATGCTCCTACTGTCGACCTGAACAGCAATCCGCTGAACCCTATCATCAACACCCGCTCTTTCGGTGACGATGTTACACTGACGATCACCATGTCGAATGCGATCATCGAAGGACTGCAATCGAACGGAGTGATCGCCACTGCAAAACATTTTCCCGGACACGGAGACGTTACCGTCGACAGTCACATAGCTCTGCCGGTCCTGCAGGCAGACAGGAAACGACTTGATGAATATGAGCTCAAACCCTTCAAAGCCGCAATCAACCAGGGCGTCATAAGCGTCATGATAGGCCATCTCGCTGTTCCTAAACTGACAGGAAACATGGACCCGGCTTCCATATCGAGGGAGATCGTTTCCGGTCTGCTCCGACAGGAACTCGGTTTCAAAGGATTGATCATCACCGATGCTCTGAACATGAAAGCCCTCTACAATGGAAGTAACGTCGCGGATATTTCCGTCAAGGCAGTGAAGGCGGGAAACGATCTGCTCCTGTTTTCTCCCGATCCGGAACTCGCTCACAGCTCGGTTGTGAAAGCTGTCGAAGAAGGGACGATAGCGATCGACCAGATCAACAATTCCGTCCGGAGGATCCTTCAGGCAAAAGCGTGGCTGGACCGAAACAGCAGAAAGCTTGTCGATCTGAACCGGGTTGTTGCAGAGGAAAGCCCAGAATCCCATCGCGAGCTTGCAAAAAAAATAGCATCCCGCGCCATTACAATTGTCAGAGATGCAAACAACTATCTGCCGTTACGGCCTTCATCGACATCCGGCTCTGTCCTGAACATTATTCTCCAGGATAAAAAGAACAGCGAGACCGGCACCGAGTATATGAAAAACCTCGAACGGTTCTACCCTGTAACACATATCCGCATCGATCCCGAAACCGACTCATCCGGCTATGCATCAGCCTACGACCTCGCAGGCAGATCATCCGCGGTCATCATTACCTCATACGTCCAGGCGCTTTCCGGTTCCGGCACTCTGAAACTCACTGAAAAACAGCAGTCGTTCGTCCATTCGCTGTCAGGCTTCAATTCGAAAAAACCGCTTATTTTCGTCTCTCTGGGAACACCTTATCTGATCAACTATTTCCCGGAAATTACCACATACCTCTGTACATACTCCTCGCATGAAACAAGTGAAGGGCTGGCAGTGGATGCGCTCAGGGGCGAACTCAAACCTCAGGGGCTGCTGCCCGTATCGCTGCAGTCTTTCAGCCGCTGACTGATATTTTCCGGAAATCAACAATCTTCAACAAGATTATGGGAAAAATAATCCGTGACGAATCGACTGCAAGCGCCTACTGGGCAGCCGTCAACACATTCTGTTCGCTGAAAGATGTCCACGTCATAGCGGATGCTCCGGTGGGATGTTACAACCTTGTCGGTGTCGCTGTCATGGATTATACGGACGCGGTCCCCTACCTTGAGAATTTCACCCCTACGAGCCTTACCGAAAAGGAAATCGCCTCTTCGGGAAGTTCCGAAATTGTCAGCGCCACCATTGAAAAGCTCCGTGAACCAGGAAAACAGCTTATCCTCGTCTCGAGTGCCGAAAGCGAAATGATAGGCAGCGATCATGAAGGGATGCTGAAAATGAAATATCCCGATATCCGTTTTTTCCCGTCCAACTCCCTTGGCCAGAATGAATGGCAGGGACGCGACCGGGCATTGCAATGGCTTTTTGAACAGTTTGACGATGGAAAAACCGCTTCAGTGAAACCGGGAACGGTAAGCATTATCGGTCCGACCTATGGATGCTTCAACAGCCCTTCCGATCTCTTCGAGATCAAGAGGCTGATTGAAGGTGCAGGAGGCTCTGTTCATCATATCTATCCCTTTGAAAGCTCTCTTCATGATATATCGGAACTGAAAAATTCCGATGTCATCGTGCTTCTTTATCATGAATTCGGCCATACCCTTGCGGAATCGCTGGGACGACCGGTCCTTCAGGCCTCTTTCGGGATAGAGGAAACAAAAGAGTTCATTCTCGGACTGGGAACATTGCTGCATACGGAGGAAAAAGCCTCACTGTTCCTGAAGCACGAGAAACAAACCACACTCAAGCCTCTTTGGGACCTCTGGCGCGGCCCTCAGGCGGAATGGTTTCCGACCATTCGTTTCGGAGTGGCTGCATCGAAAACCTACGCTCGCGGGCTGGAAAAATTTCTCGGCACTGAAATGGGCATGCAGTGCCTCTTCAGTTTCGATTCCTCCGAAGCTGACAATACGGTCGTCAGGAACGAAATCCAGCAGAAGCAGCCCCAGTTCCTTTTCGGCAGGATCGTCGACAAGATCTGCCTGGCGGAACTCGATGCAAAAACCCGCTTCGTTCCTGCGGGCTTCCCGGGACCGATCGTGCGCAGGGCCCTCGGAACGCCGTTCATGGGACATTCAGGAGCCATCTATCTCATTCAGGAAATTGTCAATGCGCTGTACGACATGCTTTTCAACTTCCTTCCGATCAACAGTCGCTCCAGCGTGCAGCAGGATTCGGGTGCCAGGATTACCTGGAGCAGCGAAGCCAATGCTGTCCTGAATGAAATCGTCAGAAAAGCTCCTTTCATCAGCCAGATTTCGTTTGGAAGGGAACTGAAAAAGAAAGCCGAACTGTTTGCCCGGAAACAGGGCAGGGAAACCATCACGCCTGACATTCTGCAAATGCTGAACTGATTTGGAAATTTTGGGTTTTATTTGTATTGTCAGGTTCTTCACTCCGTCAATGGGGAAAACAGTTTGATACTGATCAGCCCCCCCGGACGGAAATGACTAACGAAAAGCGGCTGATTTGATTTTTTCTGCGAGCCAGAGAGACACCATGATTCGCAGAAAGTGAAACGACAGAATAACGAAATGTCTGACCATCAGGAAAATCCGGCTATGATAGCCATTACCCTGCCCGACGGGACAATAAGGTCCTTCCCGTCAGGAAGCACAGGACTCGAAATCGCACTTTCAATCGGACGCAAACTTGCACAGGATGCCATCGCGCTGAAATTCGACGGAAAAGCCGTAGATCTCGGAATACCTTTGACTGCCGATGCTAAAATAGAGATACTGACTTTCGATTCCCCTGAAGGGAAAAATGTGTTCTGGCACAGCGCAAGCCATATCATGGCTCAGGCAATCGAAGAACTGTTTCCCGGAAGCAAATTCGGTGCAGGCCCGGCCATCGAGCAGGGATTCTATTATGATATCGATTCCCCGCACCGGTTCAGGGAAACCGATCTTCGCCTGATCGAAGAAAGAATGCTTGAAATAGGCAAACGGGATATCACGATCACTAGAGAGGAACTGCCGAGAGAGGCTGCAATCGAATTTTTTTCGACCGTTCGACAGGACCCTTACAAGGTTGAAATCCTCGAAGACACCCTGAAACAGGTCGATACCGTATCCCTGTACCATCAGGACAAATTCACCGACCTCTGCAGCGGCCCGCATCTTCCTTCCACCTCGAAGCTGAAAGCGGTGCTTCTCACCAATATCTCCTCGTCATTCTGGCGCGGCGATTCATCGAGGGAAAAAATGCAGCGTATTTACGGCATCGCTTTCCCGTCCGAGAAAATTCTGAAGGAGTATGCCGCCAGAATAGAAGAGGCAAAACGCAGGGACCACCGGAAGCTCGGTGCTGAACTCGAGCTGTTCATGCTCACCCCTGAAGTGGGAAGCGGCCTGCCGATATGGCTGCCGAAAGGTGCCATCATCCGCAACGAGCTCGAATCCTTCCTGAAGGAAGAGCAGCGCAAGCGGGGTTACCTGCCGGTTTACACACCGCATATAGGCAATATCGAACTGTACAAACGTTCGGGACACTATCCGTATTACAGCGATTCGCAGTTTCCTCCTCTGACATACCACGATGAGGATGGCTCGCAGGAGCAGTACCTTCTTAAACCGATGAACTGCCCGCATCACCATCTCATATACAGCAACAGGATCCGCAGTTACCGCGACCTGCCGATAAGGCTGACCGAGTTCGGAACCGTTTACCGCCACGAACAGTCAGGTGAACTGAACGGCCTTGTGCGCGCACGCGGGTTCACGCAGGACGACTCGCATATCTACTGCCGTCCCGACCAGCTTGTCGATGAGATCTGCAACGCCATCGACCTTACGCAATATGTCTTCTCGACACTCGGATTTTCGAATGTCCAGACAAGGCTCTCCATGCATGACCCGGCAAACCAGGCCAAGTACGGCGGAACACCGGAAGTATGGGAACAGGCCGAAAAAGATGTTAAGGAAGCTGCTGACCGCATGGGTATCGACTATTTCATCGGCATCGGCGAAGCGAGTTTTTACGGCCCGAAAATCGATTTTATCGTCCGCGATGCCCTCGACAGAAAATGGCAGCTCGGCACGGTCCAGGTGGACTATGTCATGCCCGAGCGGTTCGATCTTACCTACGTCGGCAGCGACGGTCAGAAACACCGACCGGTTGTGATCCACAGGGCCCCGTTCGGTTCCATGGAGCGTTTTATCGGCGTGCTCATCGAGCATACCGCCGGCAATTTCCCGCTATGGCTCGCACCGGTGCAGGCAATTGTCCTGCCTATCGCTGAAGATGTTCACGACTATGCGAGAACCGTTCACCAGGCGATGCTGGCAGCGGGAATCCGTACGGAAATCGACATCAGGAGTGAAAAAGTAGGTAAAAAAATACGGGACGCAGAAGTCGGCAAAATCCCCTGTATGATCGTTATTGGACAGAAAGAACAGGAAAACGGAGAAGTTTCCCTGCGCCGCCATCGTATCGGTGACGCCGGCCGTTTCAGCTTGAATGGAATGATAGAAAAATTGCAGAAAGAAATAACCGGAAGAACCTGACTACCTAAAACTAACCTTGACGCATGAAGAAACAAAAGAGTACGGATCAAAAATCGAAACTCTCCTACAGGGTCAATGAACAGATTCGTGTTCCGGAAGTGAGAATAATTTTTCCGGACGGCACACAGCAGGTCATGAAAACCATCGATGCGAGACGGATTGCGGAAGAAAAAAACCAGGACCTGATCGAAGTCCAGCCCAACGCCCAGCCGCCGGTCTGCAAGTTCGACAATCTCGGCAAGCTTCTCTATAAAATGGACAAGAGGGAAAAGGACCTGAAAAAGAAGCAGAAGACCACCACACTCAAGGAGTTGCGGTTCCATCCCAACACCGACAAGCATGACTTCGATTTCAAGACTGCCCATCTGGAGGAGTTCCTCCGCAAGGGAAACCGTGTTCGAGCGACCATCGTCTTTCTCGGACGTTCGATCATCTACAAGGACAAAGGGCTCGAGCTTGCCGAACGCCTCACCGAACGCCTCAGTGTCGTAGGGAACCGGGATGGCGATCCGAAATTCGAAGGCAAGAAGCTTTTCGTCTATTTCGAGCCTGACAAGAAAAAAATAGATGCCTACGACCGCATCAGGGCGAAGACAGCCGCTCCCGTCGTTCCGCCAGCCGAAGTAAAGGATGTTAAAGAAGTTAAAGAGTAAATACCGTTTCAGTTTATTACCAAAATATCATAAAGGACGATCATGCCTAAAATGAAATCACACCGCGGTGCCAAAAAACGTTTCAAGGCAACCGCATCTGGAAAGATCAAACGCGAACGGATGAACGGTTCTCACAACCTTGAGAAAAAGAACAGGAAACGTTCACGCCGCCTGCACCAGTCAACTCTGCTTGAAGGCTCGAAAGCCAAACAGATCAAGCGGATGATTCTTGCATAAATTTCTAACACTAACTTTTCACTGCAATGCCTAAAGCCAATAATGCCGTAGCCTCGAAAGCACGGAGAAAGAGAATTTTAAAGAAAGCCAAAGGGTTCTGGGGTTCACGCGGCAATGTTCTGACCGTCGTCAAACATGCTGTCGACAAAGCCGAACAGTATGCCTACCGTGACAGACGGGCCAAGAAACGCACCTTCCGTTCGCTCTGGATCATGCGCATCAATGCCGCTGCGCGCCTGAACGGCACAACCTATTCGAAGCTTGTCAGTGCCATGAACAAGAAGAACGTCGAAATCGACAGGAAAGCCCTTGCAGAGATCGCCGTCAAGGATCCGGCAGCATTCACCCGGATTGTCAACAGCGTTATCGAATAAGATTTATCCAGGCATCAATGGAAAACACCATTCGCAGTTTACAGCAGGAAATCATTGATTTCGAGATCAGCACACCGGAAGACCTCGAAGCCTTCCGGATCCGTTATACGGTCCGCAAAGGTCTGATCGCAAATCTTTTCGGACAGCTCAAATCAGTTGAACCTGCTGAAAAACCGCGGATTGGCCAGATGCTGAACCAGCTCAAGCAGACAGCTGAGACCAAAAGTGCCGAAGCCGCTGAAAAATTTGCTTCGGAGGTGTCAGGCGGAAAAAGGAAGATCGACCTCACCCTCCCCGGAAGACGGTATTTCACCGGCAGCGAACATCCGGTCCAGAAGGTGCTTGGCGAAATGAAAAGGATCTTTTCCGATATGGGTTTCAGCATAGCGACAGGCCCGGAACTCGAGCTCGACAGCTATAATTTCGACATGCTGAACTTCCCTCCCGACCATCCTGCCCGAGATATGCAGGACACCTTCTTCATCACCCGTGAAGAAAACGGCAACGACGTGCTTCTGAGAACTCATACCTCTCCCGTCCAGATCAGGGTCATGCTGGACCGGGAACCGCCAATCAGGGTGATATGTCCGGGTAAAGTCTACCGCAACGAAGCGATCAGTGCGAGAAGCTACTGTGTATTCCATCAGCTCGAAGGGCTCTATATCGACAAAAACGTATCATTCGCAGACCTGAAAGCCACCATCTACTCCTTTGCCAAGCAGATGTTCGGATCGGATGTGAAACTGCGCTTCCGGCCCAGTTTCTTCCCATTCACTGAGCCGTCGGCAGAAGTCGATGTCACCTGCTATCTCTGTGGCGGCAAAGGTTGCCGTGTCTGCAAGAAATCAGGCTGGCTCGAAATCATGGGTTGCGGCATGGTCCACCCGAACGTTCTTCGCAATTGCGGAATCGATCCGGAAACCTGGTCAGGTTATGCATTCGGTATGGGCGTGGACAGAACCGTGCTCCTTCGCTATAAAATCGACGATATCCGTCTTCTGTTTGAAAACGACATACGCATGCTGAAGCAGTTCCCTGCCTGAGCTAAGCTGCATTTATAATAACGTTGCGGCCGGATTAACTCTGTCGCCCGCCTTTCATTGATATAAATTCCGATACTGTAACAATTGTGATTACGCCCTGTTTGCAAAGATTGCGGCATCTGTTGTAAATACCTATATTATATGCGTTCATATATGGTTTACAAGACTGACGACGCACATCACTTCTCATGAAAGCAAGCTTCCCGTTTCCGTATCGAATGTCATCCTGACCCATGACTGCTTTTTTTAAAAAACCTTTTCTTTCACAGCTACTATTAACATGACCCCCTTCGGGAATTCTATGGGCTTTTTCAAAGACATGTATAGAGATATGGCTATTGATGTAGGCACATCAAATACTGTTATTTTTATAGCCGGAGCGGGTATAGTGTTGAACGAACCTTCCATGATCGCCCGTGATATCGGGACCGGTAAAGTCCTTGCCGTCGGGCACGAAGCGCTTGCTCTCCATGAAAAAATTCATCCCGGGGTCGCTACGATACGTCCACTTGTCAACGGAGTAATTGCCGACTACGAGTCAACGAGGGATCTGGTTAAGGGGCTGATCAAAAAAACAAAAACCCATTTCGGGCTTGGCATCCGCAACCTGGTAATCAGTATGCCTTCAGGTATCACCGCCGTGGAAAAGAGAGCTGTCCGCTACTTTGCAAAAAATGTCGGAGCAAAAAATATCTATATGGAAACGGACATCATGGCAGCAGCATTCGGGCTCGGCATCAGGATAGAAGAACCGATAGGCAACATGATAGTCTCTATTGGAGGAGGAACGACAGAGATAGCCGTCATTTCACTTGGCGGAGTAGTTTCGAGCGAATCGCTCAAGCTCGGCGGAATCAATATGACCAATGCCATTCTCGATCATTTCCGCAAAGCATACAATCTGGTCCTCAGCGACTTGAGGGCCGAAGAAATCAAGCTTGAACTCGGCTCTGCTTTCATAACAAGCAATGAAAGGTCGATGACCGTATGGGGAATGAATATCGAAACGGGCCTGCCTGCATCCAGAGAAATCAGTTCCGAAACAATACGGGAAGTGCTCTCACCGATCATCAACCAGATCATCACGGGTATCAAGAAAAGCCTTGAAGTCCTGGTGATCAAGCCCGAAATCGCTATCGATATTTATAAACACGGATTGTACCTTGTCGGGGGCGGAGCCCTTATTCCTGGATTTGATAAAAAAATCACCGAGGAAACAACCATACCGGTACTATTGTGTGAAGATCCTCAAACGGTTATAGCAAGGGGTATGGGAGAAATCCTTCAAAACCTGAAAAATCACCGGGATATTTATACGAATTGAACTGCAGGTGGCAAACTCCATTAATCTTTACATGACAGGACCATTTCCCGTTTCCTGAAAACCGGAAATCCATGCTTTGCTTACCCTCCATCCGGAATAAAATACCAATAAAAAAGCTCCCTGACAGACAACTGCCGGAGAGCTTTATGATATACGATGAACTATGCAGGGTTCAGCCGCAAAAAGATATTTCAATGAGAATTATCTCAGGCTTCTGTACCCTGTGCCTCCACTTCGAAATGGACCTTTACTGAAACATCCGAGAAAATCTTCGCGTCGGCATCGTATTTGCCGAGCGCTTTGATCGGTGCCTCAAGGGTGATTTTCCTGCGGTCGATATCGATCCCCTGGGATTTCAGTGCTTCGGCGATATCTGCAGAAGTTACGGTTCCGAAAAGTTTTCCGGACTCGCCAGCCTTGGCAAAAACTTTCAGGGTCATCTGCTCGATTTTCTGAGCAAGTTCACGGGCGTTTTTACGCTGCAGTTCCACTTTTTTCGCCTGCTGCTTTTTTTCGGTCTCAAGCGCTTTGAGCGTTCCTTCGGTTGCCCGAATGGCTATACCCTGCGGAATAAGGAAGTTGTTGGCATAGCCGTTTTTCACGGTAACAACTTCACCAGTATCGCCAAGGGTTGCCACATCCTTTCTTAAAATGATTTTCACTTGTTAGCTTCCTCGTTCAAAAGATTTCGAAATTGGTTATTTGTATTCATCGGTAACATATGGAATAACTGCCAGGAACCGTGCCCATTTCACGGAATGGGTCAGAAGGTTCTGCTCTTTGGCAGAAAGCCCGGTAATACGACGGGGAATGATTTTTCCCTGGTCATTGATGAACCTTTTCAGCTTGCGCTCGTCCCGGTAGTCAAAAAATACCACCTGGTTTTTCGATACTTTCTTTTTTGACGCCAGAGCATTGCTCAGAGATTTGTTGCCCTGAGTCTTGCCGCCCTGTGATGGTGTAAATTTCTGTCTCATAAGTTTCGTGCAAATTTTTTCTTATCCTTTCCGTTTCAATCGGAGGAAAGGTATTTATATTCGTAAATGTGGCTGGCCTCATCCTCCGGGATATGCTCATGGTGAGTTTCATGGCCGTCATCCTCGATAAAGCCTTCTTCATCCTCTTCGCCGTTCTTTTTTCTCTTGTTGAGAAACTGGATCCTGCGTGCCTTGATTTCAACAACCGTTCTGGAAGAACCGTCCTGTGCTTTCCATGTGCGACTCTGCAGTTCACCGTCGACAAGGACAGCCGAACTTTTCTTCAGATTGTCACGGCAGCTTTCAGCCAGCTTGTTCCAGGCTACAACGCCGACATAGCAGACATCTTCCTGCCACTGGTGATTGCTGTCACGGAACCTTCTGTTGCAGGCAATTGAAAAATTCACTACAGGCGTTCCACCGGAATTAGTTTGCCTGAAAACCGGATCCTTGGTCAGATTTCCAGCAATAATAACACTGTTTATTTCAGGCATTTTCAACTCAGCCATAACATCTTCTCCGTTTTATTCTCAAAAGGAATCACTTCTCAGCTTACGTTCGAACGAACCTGATGCTCAGTCTTCATCTCTATCGGAGGGACCTGCCTCAGCTGCAGTATTATCTTCCGGACTGCCAATGGCAATACTGTATTTCTCGACCCTCTTGCGCATTTCAAGGAGTGCGCCGGTAAGATTGATAATGAGATAACGAAGAAGATCCTCCTCGTAACGGAGCACTTTTTCTATCTCTGCGATAACTGCCGTAGCGGCTGTAAATTCGATGTGAGCGTAGTATCCGATGGTTTTCTTCTTGATCGGATAAGCCATCTTTCGTCTGCCGATCTCGAGAACATTGCTGATACTGCCGCCTTTTTCGGTAATTACCTTCTGTACCATCGCCATTGCAGCAACAATAGCCTCGTCCTGAAGCCCGCCGTCAATGATGACCGTACATTCATAAAGTTTTGCTGTTTCCATAGAGCGCAATAATTAAACGTTGACAATGTCGACTGCTTGCCTGTGGCGGAAGTCAGGTATTGCGCGCACCATCCTTCAAGGATTTATTGCACATAACAACATACAATAAACACCACCTGCAAATTTGAACCTTAAAAGTATCATTTTAACCCGAGTTTTCCAACGGCATATTAAGAGAACAACCAACCCTGACAGAAAAGCCATAAACCGTTTAATAAAATAAACTTACAAGCACAAGGCGCTACTTGGATGTATTATTGATTATCGAGTTCAAGAATCACCGGAGCGTGGTCCGAACTTTTTTCTTCAAGGTCAATATGCGCACCGGAAACGCTGGCAGCTATTTCGCCCGAAATATAGAAACAATCGATTCGCCATCCCAGGTTTCTTTCCCGTGCATATTTCCAGTATGGCCACCAGGTGAAAAGATTGTTTGCCGAAGGGTTGAGCTCCCTCATGATATCCCGTAAACCCGAAGAGATCTGAGCATCGATCGCCGCTCGCTCTTCGGAACGCAATCCGATTGCCCCCGGCTTGTTCTGGGAACGGTGCACATCGATATCCCTGTGAGCGACATTCATGTCTCCGGCAATGATAACCTGCCGGCCGGCCTGAAGGAGCGAAAGGGCATAAATCCTGAGCGATTCGAGATATTGCAGCTTTACTCTGTAGTGCTCATCGCTCTCTCCCCTCGGTATATATGTCCCGATCAGTGAAAAACGGGAAGTATGAAGGACCCCTGTCCGGTTCTCGAGATCGAAGCCGGGTATTTCCCACGCCATGTCTCCTTGCGTACCGTGATCCCGGACAAGCATTCCGATACCGCTGTACCCCTTGCGTACAGTGGAGCTGTTCCAGAATTTCCTGTAACCCTGCAAAGCGCTTATTTCCTCAGGTATTTCATCTTCGGTAGCCTTGACTTCCTGGAGTACAAGCATTTCCGGCTGCCGACTCACGATCCATGCCCGTAACGCATCCTTTCGTGCCCGGATTCCATTGATGTTCCACGAAGCAATTTTCATGATCGCTGTGTTTTGAAAAAATCAAGAACTTTTTCCGCAATATCCTCTTCCCTGATGTCGTTCATACATCTGAAATGTCCTTCCGGACACCGGTCACGTCCGAAATGGGAACAAGGCCTGCAGTCGAGCCCCGCATTTTCGAAAAGCTCGTATGGAACGTGATAGGGAAGGAACCCGAATGCCTTCACCGAGGAACCGAATATCACGAAAATCTTCTTTCCGAAACAGGAAGCCATGTGCATGAGCCCGGTATCGTTGGAAAGCACGGCATCGGCTCGTTCCAGAACCGCAGCGGACTGCTGGAGCGAACTCTTCCCTGCAAGATCAATTACGTTTTTCCTTTCCGTTTCCGGAAGCGCCTGCATGATCGCATGTGCATGGGCAATATCATCCTTCCCGCCAAGCAGAATGACACTCAGGTCCATGCTTGTAAATAAAAGGGAGAGGAGACGGGCAAATTTTTCCGGCGGATACCGTTTCGATGCGTGCATGGCTCCGAAACAGAGGGCCAGGACCGGCACTCCGGATCCCAGCGCAGTTGATGCGAAAATACGGTCTGCATTTGACGGAAAGAGCTCGCAACCATGCTCATCCGGCTTTACACCTGACGCAATCAGTTCTTCCCGGTATCTATCGACAACCGAGCGGTACGTTCCCGTCAGGTCGATACGGGTTCTGACGAGCAGCAGCTTTTTCCAGTTCCGTTTCCGGTAGCTCTTCACCACCCCCGCCTGCACTTGCCGGATGATCCGTTTCGATCGGATATTGTTCTGCAGATCGACGACAAGGTCATAGGAACCCGAAGGGGGGGCATCAACGGTAAAGAGATTGTTGAGATGCGGATTCCCTGAAAGAAGAACCTTGAACGGTGCCTTGGTACAGTAATCGATCTCAGATCCGGGAAAAGTCGTCGCCAGCTCTCGCAGAACCGGTGTCGTAAGAATGATATCGCCGATGGAGCTCAGGCGTATGACCAGTATTTTCTTCACCCTCCCGGATATCCCGTTATGACCAGAACTCCCACCATGCCCTGTATCCCTGTTTTCCGGCAGGTTTCGCCTGATTATCCGAACCGGCAAGCCTTCTCTCGATATCAGCAAGCATCGTTTCCCGGCCTGGCAGTTCCCCTTTTCTTTCGGCGATCATCTCACGTGCGGTACCAAGCGCTTTTGTCCCTTCGGAAGCCATCCCCGTTTCCTGAAGGGATACGCCCCGGCTGAAAACCGCAGCTATCCAGAATTTTCCGTCTTCCTGGTTCAGCTCCCCCCTGCGATTGAAATAAAAAAGGGCTTTTTCAGCGGAAGCAAGAGAATCTCCGAAAATCCCCAGCATACAAAGTGCCTCCGATAACCTCGCGTGGCAGAATGCATCGAATCCGGAATGATCGAAAGCCTCTTCGGCAGGAATCGTCCTGGATATTTCCATCGCCTTGAGGCAATTATCTGCAGCTTCCCTGTACATTTTCTGCTGTATCTGCCTTTCGGCTTCGGCAAGCGCAACATAAGCCTGCGCTACCTCTTTGAGTGGTTTCATTATTGTTCGATAATTCTAAAAAAGTAAATAAACATCATCACAGCAAACTACGAGGTATTTGAAACTCCATTTTTTTCGAAGCAGGTTACAGGTAAACAGAGCTTCAGAGATTAATACCGTCTGTTCCTGTTTCATTATAACTCCCTCTGCCGGTATTTCATTCGTACTGAAAACAGCGGTCAAGTTCCTCTGGTATTTCAGGACGACCGCGGGTGTTGAGCGCTGTACCGGTTATTTTTGCCCTGACAACCGTCTTCATATCCGGCAGTCGGTAAATATCCTGATAAAAAGCGAACTTCAAAGCGGACTCCCGCTTAAGGTTAAGACAGACCAGTAAGCGGTCTCCGCTGGTAAGAGGGTTTTTGTAGTCGAGTTCCGCCCGCACCACGACAAGGTTGATGCCCTGCCTGGTATATTCGCTGAAATCGATCCCCATCTCCTTGAGATATTCGTGGCGCACATGCTCGAGGTAGTTCTGGTATACGCTGTTGTTCACAATACCCTGCATATCACATTCATAATCGCGAACACCCATTTCATAGCAGAAGGAATAACCGTCCATCTCCATTTTAAGATCTTTTTTCAAAAACGTTTTGCAGTTTCCATCCGCATTACTTCGGATTGAAGCAGCGGCACTTCCCTCATTCTGGAATTCCGGTAACAATCGTCTATCGCAACGACGGTCTCGCCATTTATTACCGACGGTTTGATAAGTTCCTTTCCCGCCGCCTCGTTTACCGCATGCATCACCAGTTCGGAACAGTAAAGCTTCGAAGGGTCATGCAGATCGAACGAAGGATCGAAGGGCCTGCCAAGATAAGAAAAAGCGACGGTTGCAATATGCGTCCTCACACTTTGAGGGGCATCGAGTCGGAAAAATGCAAAATCGGACGCATCGGCAAGAAATGATTCAAGCGGCTCCATACGGACCTGCCCCACGCCGGTCAGACTGTGAGCATCGGAATGCACCACCCAGGGACGGCCAAAGCGAATGGAAACAATACCTGTGTGTGAAAAGCGTTTGTGAAGAGTGGAAACGTTCCTGAAATGCGGCGACCAGAAACCGTTTCCATACCTGAAAACAAGATCCCCATCCTCGCAGGATGACAATGCAAGGCGAATGTTCAATCGCTGCCGGACGGTGCTTTCTGAAACCGAAGAAAACGGATGTATCGCATTCAGAACGAACAGCAGAGAAATGATGAATAAAAATTTATTTCCTGGTCTGCATGTTGACCTTCCACTTGCCATCGATTTTCACCAGATCTATCGTTTGTTCCGGCCCGTCGGGAGATTCCTTGTAGACAACCTGGGCACTGTTATCCTGGACGTTTTCACGAATAAAGATGAACTTGTAGTTCTGGTTTACCGGCAGGGTACCTAATGATGCAGCAAAATCGAGCATTTTGCCTGTCGGTTCGGTTGCATATTTCTTTGCTTCGGTAATTTTCCCTGCAGCAAGATTCTCGGAGAATTTCCGGGTTGTACTTTTTGGGTTTTCGGCACAACCTGTGATCAGGAAAAAAGAAAAGAGAAATATCAGTGGAAAGGATAATTTTTTCATCAGGATCTCCATGTTTTTAAGACATCAAAACTCATTCAAGGTATAACTTTTTCATGTAAGAGCAATGAGGGAGAGGGTAATAGGTAATGGGGAGTGGGTGAGGTGCGAAGATGGACATGGTATGGATATGTCCCATAAGTCTTATCAGTCCCATCGGTCTTATCAGTCCCATTGGTCCTGTCAGTCCTGTCGATTCTTGCAGAAACGACAAAAGCCCGAGGCTTCCCTTGGGCTTTTGTGCTGAAAATCTCGGCGACGACCTACTCTCCCGCAGTTAAGCAGTACCATCGGCTCTCCAGGGCTTAACGACTCTGTTCGGAATGGGAAGAGGTGAT
>JAAXXY010000088.1 GCA_013334225.1 Chlorobiaceae bacterium | reverse complement strand
ACAGGGCATGATCCTCGCTGTGGAAGGCCGGGACGGGCATCTTTTTGTGATCGAACCACACGGAGAAGAAATAATCGGGAACTCCGTGCAATAATTGTTTGTTTTTAATGGAAATTGTGATACTTTAAGTCACTAACATCGTGGGGTGGAGCAATTGGTAGCTCGTCGGGCTCATAACCCGAAGGTTGCAGGTTCAAGTCCTGTCCCCACCACCATTGAAAAGACCGCGCCATGTTGTGCGGTCTTTTTTTTTGCCCAATCGCATTTTCCTTCTTAACTCCTTCTCATAATCCAGCCAAAGTTCAGATCAGTATGCTGAGCTTATAAATTTTGTTGTGCCATTATTTAGGTCAGATTCATGTTCAGTATTTGCTGCAGGACTGTTCAATATCCTTTTGCTGAATTTCTGGTACCCTTCTATATTGTTTGCATAGTATTTCCAATTTGTTGCAAGTTTAATGGGCATGGTGCGGATTTTACGAGATGGCCTGAACGAACTTCGTCAGCTAGAATCCATAAAAAAAGCCTTGACAATCCATGCCTTGCCTTATCAATTGCGCAAATTTTTTTTAATGAAACTCGATGAGTGATTTAGACTTGACTATTCTAATCTGGATTATAGATACGCAGCATCAGGATTCAAAAGTGGGTTAAGAGGTGATAATGCAATGAGAAACAGGAAAAAACCACTGGACCATCTGACTATCCGGGGCTTTAAATCAATTCGAAACCTTGAGAATTTCGAGTTGAAGAGCCTTAATGTGTTCATTGGGGCGAACGGCTCGGGAAAAAGCAATCTGATATCCTTTTTTCGGATGCTTCACGCACTCATCGATGGCAAACTCAATGACTTCATCCGTTCCGGTGGCGGTATCAGCGATTTTCTTTTTAATGGTCGCAAGGTGACTTCCCAAATGGAGTTCGAAACACATTTTGGGCTTCGAGGCTATCGGTTTACTATAAAACCAGGGTCAATGGAGGATTGTTTTTTGGCCGATGAAGCTCGCTATTATGATCGAGGGTCTTCAGGGTGGTGGAGTCTTGGCGACAGTCCTGATGGCCAGTCACGTATGGTCAGGGAGGCAAAAAATCCAATTGGTGACAGTCAGTACAGCAAACCGGTTTATGAGGCAATCGTATCGTGGCAGATCTATCATTTCCATGATACTGGTGAAACTGCACCAATGCGGCATTCAGAGATCATCCAGGATAACCGGGTATTGCGTTTCAATGCGTCGAATATCGCCCCTTACCTTTTGAGGTTACGGAACGAATGTGAAGAGGCATATCGAGAAATTCGTGACGCTGTTCGGTTGGTTATGCCTTTTTTTGATGATTTTCTTCTCGATGTTACAGAGTATGGTCCGAAGCAGATGGTAAATCTTTCATGGCAGCAACGAGGTTCCGATTATCCGATGCAGCCTTATCAACTTTCAGATGGCTCCATCCGTTTCATTTGCCTTGTAACAGCGCTGCTTCAGCCGGATCCTCCATCGACGATCATTATAGATGAACCAGAATTGGGGTTGCATCCATCGGCTATTTCAATTCTTGCCGAACTTATGCAATACGCGTCGACTCGAACCCAGTTGATTATTGCTACACAGTCGCCGGCGCTAATCGATAATTTCGGAGTTGAAGACGTCATCGTTGTGAGGCGCCAAGATGGAGCCTCGACTTTTGAACGTTTACAGGCAGCGGATTACAACGTATGGCTTGAGAATTATTCGGTCGGTGAGCTCTGGAGTAAGAATGTAATTCCCGGAGGCCCGGTCTATGAGTGATTACACTGAAGTTATAGTGCTGGTCGAAGGACAGACAGAAAAAATCTTTGTTGAGAGTATGCTGTTGCTTCAGCTCGCTGAACGAGGTGTTTTCCTGACTCCGATCATCATTTCTAAACCGGGTCAAAAGGGCGGTGACGTTAGATTCGCCAGGGTAAAAAAAGATATCGAACTGCATCTGAAGCAGCGCACGAATACTTACGTGACGTTGTTTGTCGATTATTATGGCATCGGCCAGGATTGGCCTGGGCTTGCTGAGGCCAGACTGCAGATAACACCTGCTCAAAAGGCAGCGATGATCAATCGTTCAACAAAAGAGGATGTAGAAAGACTTTTTGGACCTTATGGTGCAGATCATCGGTTCATCCCATATGTCGCGATGCATGAATTCGAGACTTTATTATTCAGTGACCCGTCTGTGCTGGCTGAGAATCTGTGTGTCAATATCTCTGACGTAGAACAGATCATTACGGCCTGTGGTGAGCCGGAGAACATCAATGATTCGCCTGTAACGGCACCATCGAAAAGACTTAAAGGACTTTCTGATCGATTCAGAAAGACATCGACAGGCATTGGGATAGCCCAGGCTATCGGTTTGGAGAAAATGCGGGAGCAGTGTACTCTGTTTAATGAATGGCTGACAGTGATCGAAAATCTCACAAAAGCCAAGGTGGATCATTAATCAAGCACATATTCTGCATTGTTTCTTATTAATGGCTGTGCTGTCGTCGAGTAACGTAATGATATGTTACACTATGAGTCGGGTGTTATGTATGAAGCGAGTGATGCTCACTCTTCTGCTTTTGATATTTATGCCGTTCTGTCGTCTCCATGCAGAGGAGTTCCGATATGGCCTCGACCGGCTCGATGCCGGCCAGTGCAATGAGCTTAAAGGCAAAAGGGTCGGACTGATCACCAACGCGGCTGCGATCTCCAGTTCCGGAGAGCCGGGTTATCGAGTGTTGCAGAGATGCGGCGTCGACCTGAAGTTCCTTATGGCTCCGGAACACGGGTTTTCCCTGGATAGCGAAGCAGGTAAAAAGGTGGGCAACAGCTCCATCGCCGGCAAACTCAAGGTTTATTCGCTTTACGGCGCTTCCAGAAAACCCGATGTCGCTCTCCTGAACAGGATCGACGTCCTGGTGTTCGACCTGCAGGATGCCGGCGTCCGCTGTTATACCTACATTTCCACCATGAAGCTCGCTATGGAAGCCTGCCGGGATGCAGGCATAACCTTCATGGTGCTTGACCGTCCCAATCCTGTTTCACCGATCCCTGCTGGCGGGTTCATGCTGG
>JAAXXY010000058.1 GCA_013334225.1 Chlorobiaceae bacterium | reverse complement strand
GGGTTTTTTCCCCGGTATAATCCTTTACCTGACGCTCTGGTTTCCAGCCCGTTACCGGGCGAGGATGGTCGCCTGGTTCATGACTGCCGTCGCCTTGGCCGGAGTTGCGGGTGGTCCGATTTCCGGCGCCATACTCGACTCAATGCATACCGTTGCCGGATTGAGAGGCTGGCAATGGCTTTTCGTGCTTGAAGGGGTGCCTTCGGTTCTGATAGGCGTCTGGGTTTTCTTTTTTCTCGACGATGCTCCTTCCGGCGCGGCCTGGCTCGATAAAGAGGAAAAAGAAGCGATTACGGGAAGGCTCGCCCTGGAAGAAGAGGAAAAAAAGAGTGCTGCAACCACCGGCCATACCTTCAGGGACGCGTTGTCGAGTCCTGTGGTCTGGACCCTCAGTGCAGTTTATTTCTCCATTGTCATGGGGCTTTACGGTATTTCTTTCTGGCTTCCTCAGATCATCAGGGAGACCATCACAAGCGACGTATCCGCTATCGGGTGGATTTCAGCCGTGCCCTGGCTCGTGTCGGCCGTTGCCATGGTGCTCAACGCAATGCACTCCGACAGGACAGGGGAACGCCGCTGGCACATTGCCGGTGCATGTATTGCAGGCGGGGCGGCGTTCGCCATGAGCTCAATGCCGGAAGTGAACGGCTGGTACGGAGTCGCCGCACTTTCCATCGCCACTGCAGGCATCATGTCGGCACTCTCCTGCTTCTGGTCACTGCCGTCGGCAGTATTGACCGGTACGGCATCGGCAGCAGGCATCGCCCTCATCAATTCTTTCGGCAACCTGGCAGGATATGTGAGCCCTGAATTGGCGGGTATGATCCGTGATGCGACCGGAGGACGAATGGCCCCGGTGCTCGTTCTCTTTTCCGCCGGTCTTTTTGCCGCAGCAGCACTGACCATCTTCGTCACGGCAAAGTACCTTCGGCATGCACAGATCGAGGACCTCGAATGTCAGGAGGGCTGAGAACTCCTGTATTTTTCTATGGCGGGCGCGAGTTCTTCGAGTTTTTCGATCGTCAGGTCCTGTTCGATCTCCCAGGGGTCCATGACGGCAGACGCAGTCCGCCGGACCCATACCGTTTTCATGCCGACCGCTGTGGCACCGAGCACATCGAAGGGGTTCGACGAGACAAGCCATGCATGCTCCGGCAGTGATGCGGAGCGCAGAAGGAAGTGCCGGTAGACCACGGGGTCCGGTTTGAACGATTGCACCTCGTCGACGCTCACGATATCGTTGAAATAACTGCCGATTCCTGCATGATCGAGCAGGTGCGCAACATCGGATGCTTTTCCGTTCGAAAAGGCGTAGAGCCTGAACCCGGTATTTTTCGCTTTTTCGAGTCCTTCTTTCACATCATCGAAAACCGGCAGCTTCCGGTATGTTTCAAGCAGCTGTTTTTTTTCGTCGGCAGAAAGGGAGATCCCGAATGTTGACAGGGCAAAATCGAGTGCCTGTGAAGTGCAGACAGCGAAATCGCGGTAGTGGCGCATGAGAGCTCGGCGGAAGGAGTATTCGAGCTGTTTCTGGCGCCAGAGCGTGGAGAAAGCTCCGGCATGATAACCGGCATGTTTTTCGAGCATGCCCGTGATGCCCTGTGTATCGATGAGCGTGCCATAGATATCGAACGCGATGGTTTCCTGCATGATTCTTCCCCTGGTGTTGTTCGTGTTATTTTTCCGCCCATTGCATTGCAGCGAGGGCCGCCAGGCTCAGCAGGAAAAAACCTGCGGTGAGAGGCAGTACAGTCCCGTTGTAACTCCAGCCGATGGCGGTTCCTGCAATGAGTGAGATGAAGGTTGAAAGCGACCCGACAACGCCGGCACCTATACCGGCGATGCTTCCGAGGGACTCCATGGCCAGCGCGTTGAGATTGCCGAAGAGTATGCCGGTGGCGAAAAACGTTGCGAAGAGGTATGCCATGAGTGTCCACAGCGGCGGCAGTCCATCACTCCGGAGTGCGAAAAGAAAAAAACCGGCGGAAAGGATGGTGATGGAAACAAGGGCACGTTTTGAAAGGAACTGCATGGTGCGCTGCAGCACGAAGCGTGCGTTGCATAATGACGCGCCTCCGATCGAGAGCGCAAGAAAAGCGAAATAATAAGGAAACTCCGATCCGAGCGCGTAACCTTCCTGGAATATCTGCTGCGCAGAATTCAGGTAACCGAGAAAAAAGCCGAATACCAGTCCGGCGGTTACGGTATAGCCGATTGCGCTGCGGTTGCCGAGAATGATCAGCAGGGTCCCGGTGATCCGTTTGAGCGAAAACGGGACCCTTTTTTCCCCCGGAAGGGTTTCCTGCTGCCGCAGGGCGAACCATACAAGTGTGATCAGGGCAAGTATGAGAAATGAAGCGAAGATGGCCCTCCATCCTGCAAGAAGCAGCAAGCCCTGTCCGAGGGCCGGAGCGATGACGGGAACGATGATGAAAACCGTCATGACGAAGGAGTAGACCCGGGCCATGGCACTGCCCTCGTAGCGGTCCCTGACGATCGCGGTCGAGACGATCCGGGGCCCTGCCGTACCGAATCCCTGAAGGAATCGGCCTGCCAGCATCACAGGGAGGTTCGTGGCGGCGATCGAGAGCAGGCAGCCGGTTATGAACAGTCCGTAACCCAGATAAATGGCAGGTTTTCGTCCGGTATTGTCCGACACCGGACCGTAGAGCAGTTGACCGGCGGCCATACCGAGAAAAAACAGGGAGATGATGAGCTGGGAGCTGTTTTCATCGACGATTCCGAGGTCACGGCCTATGTCTGAAAGGGCGGGCAGCATGGTATCGACCGAGAGTGCCACCATAGACATCATCAGCGCCGTAAGCGCAATGAATTCCGCGAATCCCGATTCCGTAATTTCACCTTCTTTCATTGTCCCCGTACTGTTGTGTATCATGGGCCGGTTTCCCGTTTCGGAAAAAAGATGCGCATGCACCCGAAATCAGGCAAAGAGCGGTTCGGCGTGAATGATAACCCTGCAGGCATCGGGAATGGCATTGTATATCGCTCCTTCAAGCCGGCTTGTGAGCGAATGTACCTCTTCAAGCAGCACGTCGTCGTTGAAAGAGCAGTGCATGGTCATGATAAATTTCTGCTTCTCTGTTTTCCGGATACGGATATCGTGGACATTCTGGATCTTGTCGAACTTATTCGAACAGTCGAGAATAATATTCTGCAAATGGTCAGCCTCAGCCTGAGGGATTGCAGATGTGCTTCGTTCCTCGTACCGGAGGGGATCGAGATGTATGCAGATTTCGATGTCGCCGTCAAATTCACGGTGCAGATCGTCTTCAAGAGCGGTAACCGTGTCATGGGCTTCCTTGATCGTAAGCTGCTGATCGACCTCGACATCGAAGGTTATCTGCTTTTTTTCGGCATCGAGGCTGGTTGAAATATTATGGGCATGAAGATTATGGTTCAGACCGATCACATGCACCCGCTCAGCTATGGTTTCGCTGTTGAGTGCAACAGGTTTTGTGTTGATGGTGATGTCGGCGACGGGGAATTCATCCCTGACGTTCTGTTCTATGGCTGAACAGATCGCCTGGACCTTTTCAACCGAAAGCGTTCTGTTCACGCTGATCGCCATTTCAACGAATACCTGAGGTCCTGTCGGCTTCACCCGGAGTTTGTCGATATCGATGACACCTGCGACAGATGATGTGATCTCTCTGATCTTTTCGGCAATGCCTTCCGGAGCAGCATCGATAAGCACATCGATCGTTGATTTTCCAAGACGGATTGCGGCCAACGCCACCATGATCGCGACGACAATACCTGCAGCGGCATCAGCCCATGGAATGCCCAGGGAAACGAAGGCGAGCCCTGCAATGACAACCGCGGAACTGAGGATATCGGAACTGAAGTGAAGCGCATCCGCTTCGAGGGCCTGACTGTTGGTTTCCTTTGCAACTTTTTTCAATGCCCTTGCCCTTGAAAAATCAACGACTATGGAAACAACCATTATCGCAATTGAATACCAGGTGACCTCGATTTCCGTCGTACCGGATATCAGCCGTTCAACAGCTGCGTATATGATCCACGCGCTTGTGACAATGAGCAGACCGGTTTCGATAAGCGCTGAAACGCTTTCAATTTTTGCATGTCCATAATGGTGTTTCGTGTCCGCGGGCTTGTCGCTCATCCTGACAGCAAAATATGTCAATGCGGCAGCACCGAAATCCAGCGCGGAGTGCGCCGCTTCGGAGATGATGCCGATACTGCCGGTCAGAAAACCGACAACGAGTTTCATGACCGTAAGCAATATGCTGGCAGCAACCGAACTGATTGCGACCTGCTGTTTTTTATGGCTTGCTTCCATCAGTTTTTTTATCTGCGGTTCCCGCATTGACAGACTTGACGGACAATAATAACTATTTGCCATCAAAGATTCGATGCGGCAAGTAAACATAATTGAATACTGAATCCCAACTCGCTGCATTGTTAGCCGATGGTGGTTGGGTTTGTTGTTTCCGGAAAAACTCGAAGCCTTGCGCGAAAGGGCTCAAGCCATAGCTCTTCACAGAATTGAAGCCGGAGTCCATTATCCTGTTGATGTTGAAGGAGGTCAAAACCTTGCAGATAAATATTCTTTGTGTCTCCCTACCCCTTTAGTAAAGAATATTTTATCAGGTATAAAGGATAACACTATATCTCCTTTTTTATAAAAAAAATAAAATATAATTTTACATTTTAATTGATTTAAATGCAACAAGAGAATGTTAAATCTATGTTAATTTATTTAATATGATTTAACAATAAAAGAAAAAAATAAATGCATTAAACGTATTTATGTTATAGCAAAAAGAAGTGGTTCTGTTTATCATTTAATGCTGTATCTTTCAAAGAAATAATGACTTAAATGGTATTGAAAAGCTTGAAGTCCTTTATCTGGCAGCGGTTTTCAGCAAAGCCCGGTTCTTGTTATTAAATACAGGTATTTTCTTATTTGTTAAAAGTATGAAAATACTTTGTGATATAAAAAATAGGACTGATCAAGTTGCTATATTCGTACATGTTTTTTGTTGCCACCGGAAATAAATATAAAATTATCAACAAATGAAAAGCATGACAATATGGCCGGAAACGATCAATGAAGCCGTAGAACGGATGATCGAAGTAATGAGCTCCGCAGATAAAATAGAGATCTTGAACACTAAAGAGAAAGAACTTTACCGGTTACTCTCCTCTCAGGGAATGCTCATTGGAGGAATTTTGGGGCTTTACGACGGAAACAAAGCTCTGCTTAAAGCATGTGCTCTTACCCGAAAAAGCGAGATCGAACAGCTCCTCTTCCTCGATGACCCTGAAGAAGCATCCTACATCATCCTGGAAGCGATATGGAAACGCTTGAGAAGAGAAATGCTCGTCCCGGTAAAACCTTGTTCAAGAAGGGATACAATTATGTGAACCAATTTCGGCCAAAGGCGAATCTGCTTTTTTCTCGCTTATGAAAAGTAGTACGGATTTTTAAGGTTCACGGAAGCGGGCGCCCGTTTTAGACCCCAGTTCAAGTCGGTAACTTCCCTGAATCATGGGGCGATCATGACCGAAGAGAAACGGAAAAGCTTCAGTAATCAGCCTGATCCCAGAAGCATCGGGCTGATTGAGGATGACCATAAACCCGCTTTCTCAGCAGGATTTCAAGAGTACAGGTGATGGCTTGATTGCGCAAAGGAAAACGATTCGCACTTGGGTCTTTAAAAGGGATCGGTAAAAAGCTGGTGATATTATCAATGTCCAATATTTCCGTAACAAAGCAACAGATATTCTTTCAAAAATCAGAAAGAAGAATTGATTTTACTGTTTAATCCATACGGTTTTCCGGCTTGGAAATAATAGCAGGTTGCTATGATTTTTGCGGGTCAGATTTTTTCATCTTTGGCTTTGCATGTTTTTTTATAGAAGATCGTTTTAAAAAAGCAAGCTGACTGTCAACCATCGGAGCATCATTTTCAATTTTAGAATATGTACAGTCGGGATTCATCTTCCATGCCTTAACGTTGTCGGTCAGAATCAGATCAAGGTCGGATTTGATATCATCGATGATCTCTTTATCAAAAACAGGAAAAAGTGTTTCAACCCGATGATCAAGGTTTCTCGGCATGATGTCCGCACTTCCGAGATACAACTCTTCATTCCCACCGTTGTTGAAATAATAAGCCCTGCTGTGTTCAAGAAAGCGTCCAATAATGCTGATCACAGTTATATTTTCACTTACTCCAGGTATTCCCGGATTCAGGCAGCATATGCCACGTACAATCAGGTCGATCCGGACACCCTCTTGAGAAGCCATATACAGTGCACGGATGGTTTTAGCATCGACAAGTGCATTCATTTTCATAACAATCCTTCCAAATCCCTCTTTACGTTTCCATTCAATCTCTCTTTCGATCATGCCGATGACTTGTTTCCTTGTATGATTTGGAGAGACTATAAGTTTTTTATAGTCAGAATGCCCTGAATATCCTGTAAGAACATTGAACAGTTCGGAAACATCATTAGCCAATTCTTCATTTGCTGTAAACAGGCTGTAATCGGTATAGATTTTTGCGGTTACAGGGTTGTAATTTCCGGTTCCAAGATGAAGGTAGCGCCTGAGTTTCTGCTGTTCGCGGCGAACAACCATGGTAAGTTTGGCATGGGTTTTCAGTCCTGGAAGACCATATACCACATGAGCCCCGACATCTTCCAGAGAACGGGCCCATACAATATTGTTTTCTTCATCGAACCGTGCTTTCAGCTCGACAAGAACAGCAACCTGTTTTCCGGCATCTGCTGCTCTGATAAGCGCCTTGACAATCGGGGAATTGCTGCCGACCCGGTAAAGGGTCTGTTTTATGGAGAGCACATCGGGATCTACAGCAGCCTGGTTGATAAAATCGACAACCGGCTGAAACGACTGATATGGATGATAAAGAAGTTGATCTTTTGCCCTGATTGCACTGAAAATATTGTTTCCGAACTTTTTCTCAATGGGATTTCCTGGAACAAATGGGTCATCCTTGAGTTCGGGCCGGTCCAGCCTGAGCAGATCGATCAGACAACCGAGCCCCAGCTGCCCATCTATCTCATAAACATTCCTGCTGCTGATTTCAAGGTTATTGATGAGTAATTCCCTGATAGGAAGGGGCATAGCCGGATTGATGTCAAGCCGAACAACTTTACCATAACGCCTTGATTTGAGGCCGTGTTCAATTGTCTCAAGCAGATCACCTGCCTCATCTTCCTCTATTTCTATATCTGCATCTCGAATCAGTCTGAACAGATGCGATCTTATGATCCGCATTTCAGGAAACAACTGATCGAGATTATTTTCAATCAGGTCCTCAAGCCATATGAATCTGATACAGTTGCCGACATCATCAAACCCTTCAATTTCTTCAAGTTTGAGAAGTCTTGGGAGTATACTGGGAACTTTCACACGGGCGAACTTTATGGCACGTGTTTCCTCATCCTCGAGCTCGATTGCAAGATTGAGAGATAGATTCGATACGAAAGGAAAAGGATGACCGGTGTCGAAAGCCAAAGGTGTCAGTACCGGATAAATATATTGTCGGAAATAGCTCCTGAGTGCTTCCTGCTGTTTTGTGCCAAGGAGAGAAAAACGAAGAAATTCGATTCCTTCGTTTTTTAAAGCAGGCAGCAAATCATTATAAAAACAATCGTTCCTCTGCTTCAGCTGCTGCAGGACCATCGTCCTGATCTTGTCAAGCTGTTCTGCAGGTGTTCGACCGTCAATCGTTTTCTCATGAATGCCGGCCTCAAACTGATCCTCGATACCAGAAACGCGGATCATGAAATATTCATCAAGGTTTGAGCTGAAAATCGATATGAATTTCACCCGTTCAAGCAGGGGATGGGCATCGGAATTGAAAGCCTCTTCAAGAACTCTCTGATTAAAATATATCCAGCTCAACTCCCTGTTAACGTAATGATCGGGATTATGTAAGTTCAGAATTGATTGACTTTTCCCGTTAATACTCAGTTTAATATCTTCTTGCATATCAATAGTAAACCAGTGATGAAATGAAATAGGTTCGTTTGAGATCTTATGCAGTGTATTGAAAGAGTTGCAGACAGGCTACATCTCAGTGAGAGGCCGATAATAAATCCTGGAAGCGCCGTTCGGTATCATCATTATCAAACTCTCTGAAAGTTTCATGAAAATGGTGACGGGCATTTTCCTTTTTCTGAAAAAGAATGGTAATCAGACTGCCGATCGAGGCAATCAGTAACTTGTTTTTCTTGCGGATTTCAATAGATGCAAGATAGTTTTGCAGATAATCGAGCTGAATGGAAACGTCGATAAAATTTCCAAGGTTATCCTGAAGTTTCTTCATTTGGCTTATAACAGAATCGATAGTGTCATGAGGAAAAATCGAGGCGAAAAATTCGAGCAGATAGCGTAATTTCTTGCAATCGATGCGGATGGAATGCAACTCCGAATCTGTCGATTCACGACTGATCTGACGTCCATTCCTGATCACTTTTTTCCATGCTTTTCTTATGCTTTTCAACGCAATTGACCTTGTCGGATGCGAAGCATTGGGCGTCCTTTCAGAATCTTCAGGCACAGGCTTATTGATGAATTCTTCCCATTGCCTGATTAATGAACGGTATTCAGCAGAAACAAGATATCTGCTGAATTCTTTGTGAACAGCTTTGCGTGATGCTGCAATTTCATTGAAAAATTCTTGAAGTGAAGGTTGAAAAGATGGCGGGAGACAATTGCTGTAATTCACCTTTTCAAGAAGATATACGTCGTTATCCCGTAATTCGTTGGTGAGTCTGCCGATGTCCCTGAACGCATCGAGGAAATATGCGGTGGCTTCAGGTTCAAAAACTCCTTTTACTTGTTTTAAAATGGATCGTGTTCTCCTGACGGCAACGCGGTAATCATGCAGAAATTCTGTATCGATATTTTTTCTTATACCGGCTTCATTCACCCTCATTATAGAGAAGGTATACCTCAGGACTTTTTGCGCGCTGTCATAAATTGAGACATTTGGATCGAGGTTAAGATGCAGTTTTGAAGAGTAGCCCTGGACATTCAGTCCTGCATAACTCATGAGATCGATAAATAAATCCTTTAAATCAATGGCCTTTATTTCTTCATTGAGTCCGGACAATGATTTTTCAATGTTTTCAGATTCTTCCTTGTATCCTCTGAATGGTTGAAGAGAAATGATATGGACAGGGGAATTGTGTTTATGTTTTCCTGAATGCTCAATTGATTCTTTTGTGAGAATACCGATTATTTTCTCGTTACTGTCCTTACCGTCATAAATATGGAAGGCCTCTACCTTCACATCGAAGGAAGCAAGTTTGATAAATGCCCTGATATCGGTGCATGAACTCAGCAGTTCACGAATCTTTTTTGAAGGAAAATCTTCAGAAAAAAAATATGACTGTCTGACGGGAGACATAACAGACGCTCTGGTATGTCCGGTTTTATCGTCGAGTAAAAAAAGGGCATTCCTTTTTTTTGCAATGATAATTCCTTTTCCGAATGCCTGCCATTCAAACGTATCGTAGAAATCCTGACGCTCAGTGCGGGTATAGATTTCTTTAAACTTCCAGTTGTCCTGTAATATTTTATCTGGAAAACCGTTCAGCCAATCAGGATGCTGAATTTTATAAAACTGCTTTTTTGGAATCAAACTCATCGCTTATTAACCTTTATGCTGATGAATTTTATTGAGACACTTCAAGGTTCTGGACAATATTGCCTTTTATGTTACAGGATGTACGAAATACAGACTCTTCTAAAGCTGCATCATTATCGATACAGATAAAATTACCGCCTATTTTTTTTATAGCGCTTTCGAATGTAGTTATATGATTGTTTGAACAATCGAAATCACCTTTAACCTTTCTTGGCGCTCCTTTAAGCGAATCCAGCCGGTTTCCTGAACAATTGAAATTCCCTTTGATTTTTTTTGGCGAGCCTTTAAGGGAAGCAAGCTGATTGTCTGAACAATCGAAATTACCTTTCACTTTTATTGGTGCATATTCAAGCGAAATGAGCTCATTGTGTGAGCAATCAAAATTCTCTGTTTCATATGGTGCGCTTTTAAGTGAAACAAGTTGATTGTGCGAGCAGATAAAGTTTCCTTCAATCTCTTTTGGTACTCCTTTTAATGACGCAAGTTTGTTAAATGAGCAACCATATGTTCCATGAATCACTATGGGGCCATTTTTCAATGTTTCCAGATGATTTTTTGAACATAAAAAATCTCCTTTTACAAATACAGGACTGCCTATCAGTGAAGTGAGCTGGTTATCACAACAATCAAAATCACCATGAACTTCATGGGGGCCGCCTAAAAGTGACGTAAGGCGGTTGTGAGAGCAATCGAAATCACCCACTTCGTTCGGTGCACCTTCGAGAGAGGACAAATTATTACCGGCACAGGAAAAATCACCTCCGATTTTATACGGTGCTCCATCAAGGGTTGTCAGCTTGTTATCAGAACAATCGAAAGAGCCTTTTATTTTTTTTGAAACACCGATAAGGGATATGAGGCTGTTATCAGAACAATCGAAATCACCATAAACTTCTTGAGGCCCACTCGAAAGTGAGATAAGGCGGTTGTGTGAACAATCGAAATCGCCTTCAATTGTCTTTGGTGCACCATCAAGTGTCGTCAGGTTATTTCCTGAACAATTGAAGTTCCCCGATACAATATCCGGACACCCTTCAAGAGACGTAAGCGATCTGTTCGAGCAGTCAATGTCGCCGTTTACATACAGAATTCCCATTATATCTCCGAATGTCACAGTCTTCTTTTTATTAGGCATTTCTCATTTCATGAATAATGGTTGGCAAATCAAATGGCTGTTCAATCAAGCTCTTCCCTGGTTATATCAAGAAAACTTTCATAGGAACACTCTTTATGGCGGACAATTACGCCGGTAACGAGATAAATGACTTCATTGGCAATCCTGGTTGCATGATCTGCCAACCTCTCGATATAGCGTGATATGCTCAGGGCCGCAATAAGTTCATCGGTTTCCGAACCCTGGAATTTTATCAAGGCGGTAACTTGCTTGAATATTTTACGATGTGTCATGTCTATTGCTTCGTCAAGAACACAAACCTCTTCAGCAAGAGCCCGATCCCTCCGGACAAATGCCTCGATGGATTTACTGACCATCTCCCCGGCGAGCATTCCCATGGTTTCGAAATCGAACGATACCAGCATTTCCGTGCTGATTTCAGGCATCCGGTCGATGATGTGCACGGCAAGGTCACCGATTCGTTCAAGGTCGTCGTTGATCTTGATGATCGTGACAATCGTGCGCAGGTCTCTCGCAACCGGCTGCTGCAGGGCAAGAAAGGCAAGGCAGCGCTCCTCGAGGGTCACTTCGTCTATATCGATCTCATTGTCGGCCAACCTGATCCGTCGGGCGATCTGTTCATCCTTGTGTTTGATGGCATGCAGGGCTTCGAAAAAATTCTGCAGCACCTTGTCCGACAATTGAACAAGCACCATGGAAAGTTCTTTGATAAGTTCATGAACAGGGCGTTCTGACATGGCTTTGAAATTAGTTACGTTAGCTGAATCTTCCAGTTATGTAGTCTTCGGTCATCGAATCCTTCGGGTTGGTAAAAAGCTGGGCCGTCGAAGCATGCTCGACAAGAACCCCTTCGTAAAAGAACATGGTGTAGTCCGAAACCCTCGATGCCTGCTGCATGTTATGGGTGACGATCATGATGGTGTAACTTCCGCGGAGCTCCTGGATCAGGTCCTCGATCTTGGCCGTTGCCTTGGGAT
>JAAXXY010000087.1 GCA_013334225.1 Chlorobiaceae bacterium | reverse complement strand
AATCTGTGCATCAATTGCACTCAGCAATTGCGACTTTGATGCGCCTCCCTGTGATTTTTGTTCCAAGTGCGCAAGTTTTGACATATCAATGTCAGCATACCCAACGATTTGCTTTATGTCACCAAAGAAAAAATTTTCCGTAAGTGAGGATCTTATCGGCCCCCAAGGGACTTTTTTCATGCTCATATCTTCCTTTGGCTTCTAACAATAATTAGATGGATCCGCCTATACCGCAGAATTTTTAATTCTAACCCATATAAGCCGCTTATTCCTAAACATGAAAAATGTTGTTAATTTCCTTATTCTTTGCGACTTATACTATAAATCTCTTTTTATTAAGCGTCTTATACGGTTCGGCATAAGACCGCTGCTTACAACCCGGAGTTCCATAAGTTCCTGAATGGTTAGAGCATCGGGAAATATACGTCATATCCAACAAACTTACATCTCCAGCATCATTTCTCCTCATTGTTTACAGCTTCTTTTAGCTCCTCCTCATCACCCACAACATCCTGCACAAGATCGTCGATAAACCGGTGCCCCCCAGCCATCTGTGTTGCCACGTACTCAACGAATTTCTGGTACTGATTCCAGGCCTCCCTTCTTGCTGCATCTTTTTCATTTTCACCGATACTCGGGGTATGGGCAAACCATAGCTGCACAAAAACAGCGAACGCTTCGGCAATGGCATTGATATCACGTTCCAGACGGGTGGCATGACGGCCAAGCCTGTCAAGCCTTCGCAACAACAGCTTCATATCGGTGGAATCATCGAAATACTCTTTCAGTGCTGATCCAATGACGCTGCTTTCCGTTGCATTGATTCTCTTGCAGTATGCCTTGAACTGGGCATAGAGTTCCGGAGAGAGGTAGGGGTGAATGTTCTTGCGTTTCATAATGGTAAATGACCTCCTTGTGGTGTTCTGCTTAAATCGATAATGGCCGCCCGCCCGGGTTGACTGCCATTCCGGTTGTTGACTGCATCTTCAACAGAAAGCGTGTTTTCAGGAATTGTCTCTTCATGAGAGAAATCATCTGAATCATCCCGGTGAAGGAAAGCACGATCCTCTGTTCGCCCATCTTCATCCGGCCGCTCCGGTTCGGTTTCAACGACACTTTTCCCACATACCTCCCCTGAGGGGACTTCGACCCGTTGAACCTTGCAGGCTGCCGGTTCGAACCATGAATTGCATTCCCCTTTCTTGAGGAGTTCTGCTTGCTGCTCATCCGGATCATCCGGGGCTGGAAGCCAGGCCCGCTCCCTGAAGCGTTCGTCCTGATAGTACATGAGTTTTTTTGCCCGGTAGGGCGGTAATCCGCCAATCATCACCAACGCATCATCGCCCGGCAACTGAAGAATTTCACCGGGCGTGAGTAACGGCCTCGGGGTTTCCTGCTCGCTTTCCATGATATGGCCAAGCCAAGGGGAAAGCCTGTTACCGGCAAAGTTCATCTGGAGACGTTTTTCTGTCGCTTGCCCGAGAAGATCGGAAATCCGTTTGGCCGTCCTTTCATCGAGAGCGCCGTAGGTGATTCGTACATGTGAGTTATCGAGAATCGAATTATTGGGGCCGTAAGCCATCTCGATCTGGTTCAGTGACTGGGCAATCATGACACATTTGATACCGTATCCAGCCATATAAGCCAGTTCCGATTCAAAAAAGCCAAGCCGTCCAAGACTTGGAAACTCATCGAGCATCATGAGCAACCGATGCCGGTAATGCTTCTTGCCCTTTCCATACTCGATCTTTTCGGTCAGTCGCCTCCCGAACTGGTTCAGAACAAGCCGCATCAGCGGTTTTGTTCGTTCGATATCACTTGGAGGAACAACAAGGTAGAGACTTACCGGATGTTCACTGTTCATCAGATCGCGAATGGTGAAATCTGAAGTTGAGGTGTTCCGGGCAATAAACGGGTCCCGGTACAAGCCAAGAAAGCTCATGGCGGTAGAGACCACTCCCGAGAGTTCGTTTTCCGTCTTGTTGAGCATCTCCCTTGCACAGGCAGCCACAACCGGATGAGCACCCTCTTTCAGATGAGAAAAGGTGAGCATGAATTTCAGTGTATCGTAAACGCTTCTTTCCGGGTCGGAGAGAAAGTTTGCAACACCACTGAGGCTTTTATCCTCTTCGGCATAGAGCACATGCAGGATCACACCGACGAGCAGGGAGTGCCCGGTTTTTTCCCAGTGATCGTGATGTTCTTTCGATCCGTCCGGATCGACCAGAATATCGGCGACGTTCTGTACATCCCTGACTTCGTAGGCACCTTTTCGAATTTCAAGCAACGGATTGAAGCGTACTGAATCCGGTGCGGTCGGTTCGAACCGCCAGCAATGCGAAAAACGCCTCCGCCATCCGGCAGTAGCTGACCACAACTCTTTCTTGATGTCGTAGGCTATAACCGATTCGTTCCATGCCAGCAGTGTCGGGATAACAAGTCCAACCCCCTTGCCGCTTCTGGTCGGAGCAAAGCAGAAAATATGCTCGGGGCCGTTATGACGCAGAATCATGCTGCCGGGCTTGTCCATCTTCCAATGCACTTCCCCGGTGCCCTTTGTCACTTCCGTATGAAATTCGGCGTCATTGGTTTGCCCCAGAATTACCCCCTGCTCAACGAATATCCCAGTCTGCTGCAACTCACTGACCGATGCCCATCGTGCTGTTCCATAAGAGCCCGACGGGTTGCGACGCTTTGCCCGCCGAACAGCAAGAAACACCATCAGAGCAAACATGACGAAGAAGTTGACGTAGGTAATCCTGCTGGCATGTTCAAAAACCCACGGCGCATATGCCTCGAAATGAAATGCCCAGAAAAACCACTGCCATGGTTCATAAACGGGATAGCCCTGCACCACAAGAAGCGGCTTGCCAAGCTGATGCTGATATCCCAGCAGCCATGCGACATATTGTGTTGTTGCCCAGGTACCGAACAATATGAAAGACATGCCGGTCGCGACATGACCATAAAAGACATTGACCGTGCGGCTTTTTTTCATGAGCTATCTCCCTTTTCGAAGATCGAGTTGCTGAACCACTTTATACCCGGCTTCAGCGTGGATCAGTTCAACCTGTTTCGAGACAAGC
>JAAXXY010000017.1 GCA_013334225.1 Chlorobiaceae bacterium | reverse complement strand
GCGAAAAGTGATGGCAGAAACAGGTTAACTTCGAACACTTTTTTACTTTGCTTCTTGCAGACAGAATGATGGGCGGTTACTGTTCAATGTTTTCCGGACAACCTGTTCGATCTTGCCGGATTAAGCAGATACAACCTGCTTGACTCATGTTTTAACCTGTCTTGTCGATCCACGAGGAAAAGCATTTGCGAATTCGTTTATCTTCACATATCCAATTCATCCAACAGATGCCATCCTTTGATTTTCCTCGATTTCAGCGATGCTCTTGTCACTACATTGTTGCTCACAAGGTATCCGGTTAATTCAGGGATCAACCTTCCCAGGCATTTTTCACTTTTTTCCTGAAAACTTATCGATTTCAGTTCATAATGCCAGTTTTTAAAAAAAAAGCGTTTTGACACTACACGTCGCTCAATAATAAAGAATCATATCTTCTTTTCGTTATGGGATATACTGCAACCTGACAAACGGCGTGCAATGATTTTTTCAAAACAAACGATTTTGATTACCTTCATTGAAGACGAAAAATTCCCGTGACTATGGAAGAAAATTTTGCTGTGACGTCCGATACGATTGTCGGCAAAGCCGTTTTCGCTGCGGCTGAATTCAATCAATTTACCCAGGTCCAGACCGATTTGGTGGTTGAAGCTGTTTTCCGTGCAGGCTTCAGCAATCGGATCAAGCTGGCAAAAATGGCCCATGATGAAACCGGAATGGGGATCTGGGAACATAAGGTGATCAAGAATGTGCTCGGCACTCAACTGGTATACGAGAGCATCCGCGATGAAAAAACGGTCGGGATTATTTCGTCGGATCCGCTTACGGGAATCACAGAGATCGCTCAGCCACTGGGGCCTGTGCTGGCGGTGATTCCGGTCACCAATCCCACATCCACCGTACTTTTCAAGATTCTGATCTGCCTGAAATCCAGGAACCCGATAATTATAAGCGCTCATCGGGGAGCCGCGAAATCATGCATCGAGGCTGTCAGGATATGCTATGATGCGGCAATCGCTGCGGGAGCCCCGGAAGATTGCATACAGATGATGCCGTCAGGAAATCGGGAATTCACTCAAATGATGATGTCCCACCCCAAAATAGCCCTGATACTTGCGACAGGTGGAACGGGACTGGTGAAAGCGGCATACAGCAGTGGCAACCCGGCAATCGGGGTCGGTCCAGGAAATGTCCCGGTTTTTATCGATGAAAGTGCCGATATCCCCTTTGCCGTAAGCAGCATCATATCGTCAAAGACTTTCGACAACGGCATGATCTGTGCAAGTGAACAGGCTGTTGTCGTGGAACAGTCAATTGAAAAACAGGTTCGTGAGGAGTTTGAACGGCAGAACTGCCATTTTCTGTCAGAGGCGGATATACGGAAAGTTGAAAAGGTCGCCATCGTTCACGAAACCGGCGGTATGAATCCCTCAATTGTCGGGCAATCCGTCAGCGTGATTGCAGAAAAAGCAGGAATTTCAGTACCTGATGGCACCCGCATACTTGTTGCCAGACTGGACGGGATCGGTCCTCACTATCCGCTGTCGGTTGAAGTGCTGGCCCCTATTCTTGCTTTTTACAGAGCAGAGAAATACACGACAGCAATCAACTATTGTATCGATTTGAATTATCTCGGGGGGATCGGGCACACTGCATGCATTTATTCCAACAACGAGCAACACATTCTCGAATTCTCTGAACTGATGAACGCCGGGCGAATCCTCGTCAATACACCCACTTCACAGGGGGCTGTAGGGTATTTCCATAATAATCTGCAACCCTCACTGACCCTGGGCTGCGGAACCGGAGGGAAAAACATCACCACGGAAAATATTTCAGCCAGGCACCTTATCAATATCCAGCGGGTCAGCCGGCGAAAAAACAACCAGCTCTGGTCAGGATTCAATCTTGCAAATTACTACGATGAGTCCTTGTCTACCGATGAGATACTGGGGAACTATCATAAAAACCATTAAGCCGATACCATGCTGACTTTTCAATTTACAGCCGAAGGGCCGACGGTCATATTGATCTTCAACGGCAGACTGGATAGCGTGGCCGTAATCAAAATCAACGAAATTATAGAGAACGAACCCCTGATGAAAAACCATGCAGCCGGACAGCATATAGTGTTCGACCTTCATGGGGTAGATTATATTTCTTCAGCATTTATCAGGGTATGTATCAGTACGGCACGAAAAGCAGGAAATGGTAATTTTTCCATAGCCAACTGTCAGCCCTTCGTAAAAAAGATTTTCAAGATATCGGGACTCGATGAATTGTTTCATATCAATTAGTTGACAAGTGCCGCCATTTCATGGAAAGAATAACAGGGAACTTAGAATATCACTGTCATCAGACGGATACCTGAAAAGTATCTCTTTGACTTTGAACGAGTGGATTACAAAGGAAGACGAGGAAGTATGGAATGACCTTTGAAGAGTAGCGGAACAGATATGCATTTTCCTGGCAGGAACCGGGATTTACTAAAGGGCAACTCTCGACAAATTCATCTCAGTAATAATAATCCGTGGTGAGCTTGCGGGTGAAGCGGTTCATCGCGTAATTCACGAACCAGACCCAGTTGAATGGCTTGCCCTTCATGCGCTTCATGATCGAGCTTGCCTTGTAGACCTCTTTCTGCAGCTTCACAAAGTTTTCGAGCAGTTTTTCGCCGCTCATCCTCTGCGGCTCGAACATGTAGTGATAGGTGTCGTACTTGTCCCAGTCGAAATGACGGATACGGGGTTTCATTTCATCGAAATACGGCGTTCCCGGGAAAGGGGTGACCAGCGAAAAGACCGGGAACTCGATCTGGTTCTTCATGATGAAATCGTAGGTGAGCTGGAAGCTCTCCTCGGTATCATTGTCGAAGCCGAACATGAAGTATCCCTGGATTGCGATTCCGTTCCTGTGGAGGTTGCCCACAACTTTCTCGTAGTTGCCGATGCGGTTCGAGCCTTTATGCAGGGTTTTGAGGGTGTCGGGGTTGAGGGACTCGAAACCGATACTCAGGAGGTCGCATCCTGAACGACCGGCAAGCTCCGCAATTTCGGGCTTGTCGAGGAAGTTCATCGAGATGTTAGCGTTCCAGTGCACGCCGAGCTTTGCCATCTCTTCGAGCAGCGCGGTGAAATACTGGGGCCGGAAGCTGATGTTGTCATCCATGAACGAGAAGTTCACTTTCTGCTTTCCAAGGCGCTCCTGGTGGTAGCGCATCTCGTCGAGCACAAGGTCCATCTCGCGGTAACGGTAGTTCTTGCCGTAAATGGTGGGCGTGGTGCAGAAGTTGCAGCCGACCGGGCACCCTTTCGTGGCAAGGATGGGAATGAGTGCGCTGTATTTTTTAGCGTTTTTCGAATTGAGCGCATAGCTGAAGTCAGGCCGGAGCATCTCGTGCATGGGTTTGAGCGCCGATGCGCGGTAAATGCTTTTCATCCTGCCCAGCATGAAATCGATCGCCATTTCCTCCCATATCGATTCCACTTCGCCGTAAACCACACTCGTGCAGTGGTCCGATGCCTCATCGTGCAGCATTGTAGGGTGCACGCCGCCAAGGATCACGGTTTTTCCCTGGGCGAGAGCAGCGTCGCCGATCTTGTATGCCTTTGTTGCGTTGAGGGTTCTCGAGGTGATCGCCACTACGTCGTATCCTGAAAAATCATCGGGGATTTTGTCGCCAAGCCGTTCGTCGATAAAAGTGACATCAAAGTATTTGCCGACAAGCGTAGCCACCATGATAAGGTTCAGGGGCATGCTTACCGTACCGGAATCGACCATCATGCTGGTGCCGCTCTTAGGCTGGACCAGCAGCCATTTTTTTCGTGATTTCTGCTGTGAAGCGAGCTTTTTCAGATGGTCCTCGGAGGCAGGGATGGACGGTGATACGGCAGATTCTGATGGTGTTGTCGGCATACACGAAAAACGGCAATAAGTGTGAAAATCCTTTACAACGAAGGAACAAGGTATGAAAAGTTTTTCAAAAAACTGACCGGTGCCTGAAAAAAACTGGCCAATATAAGAGCATTATTTCTTCAGCACTGCAACGGTAAACCGGCTGACGCAGGTGAGCTTGCCTTCTTCGTTTCTGATGCGGATATCCCACACCTGAGAACTCCTGCCGAGATGCAGTGGCGTTGCAGTGGCGTAGACATAACCGCTTCTGACGGGTCGGAGATGGTTGGCGTTGATTTCCTGACCAACGATATAGAAGTTTTCACGATCGACACAATATGACGCTGCGATGCTTCCGACGGTCTCGGCAAGGGCGAGCGACGCTCCGCCATGCAGGATGCCGATACGCTGGATCGTACGGTGATCGACCGGCATTTTCGCCGTCATATAGTCTGTCCCTATCTCGGTGATTTCAATGCCGAGATGACGGGCCATCTGGCCTTCGATGATCTGCGTGTCGTTGATTTCCTCGACGGTGACAGGGGAGTGATAGATCGATGACGGTGACATAAACGGGAATAGTATAAAAAGAGATGAACCAATGACAGGGAATCGAGCGGGTGACGAGATTCGAACTCGCGACATTTTGCTTGGGAAGCAAACACTCTACCAGCTGAGTTACACCCGCTTATCCAAGGCAGCTATGAAAACCATCCCGGTCTGACCACTTATAACAGCACCAGGACCGGTCATGACAATTCCAGAGGAGTCTCAAATATTTTAAAATGGTGGTGAGAGAGGGAGTTGAACCCTCGACCTCAGGGTTATGAATCCTGTGCTCTAACCAACTGAGCTATCTCACCATTTTAGAGGGTCACAATATACAATGGCATGGATGAATAAACAAGATGGATGCGCAATTTATTTAACCTGTTGTTTTTCCGGAGGAAGCGGAACGGAGCTGACCGTAGATGGCTTCCGCAACCGGAATATCCTCGGGTGTAGTGATCTTGATGTTGTGGTATCCGGTTTCGTATATCTTTATCTGCTGTTCGGGAAAGAACCGTTCAACCAGAGCCGCGTCATCCGTCGCATACCATTGTTCCAGTTCAGCCTGTTCGTGTGCCTGTATAAGCAGTCCGCTGCGGAACCCCTGCGGGGTCTGAACCTGGAGCAGCTGGCTACGGTCGAGGGTTTCTCCGAAAAATTCAGGGTCCCGGCCTATGAACTTGATGGTGTCTTTCGGCCTGTTTGCCGGAACGCATGCGCCGTACTCCATAGACAGCCTCGCTATTTCGTCGATTTCACCGGGCTGGATGAAAGGACGAGCCCCGTCATGGACGAGAATGGTGTCGGGGGCTGTGCCGCTCAGGCGGATTTCCTGTTCAATGGCCTTGATACAGTTGTTCACGGAATCCTGACGTTCCTTTCCACCTTCGATCACCGCCCTGACCTTGCCGAAGCCCGCCGTGGCAGCCATTTCTTTCAGGAGGTCTATGTTTTCCTGTTTTGTGGCGATATAGACAGCCGTTATCGATGAGGTCGACTCGAATGCCTTTAGGGTATGGTGAATAACTGGAAATCCACCGATCTCGAGAAGCTGTTTGCTCAAACCGTCCTTGAGTTGCATCCTTTTTCCGATGCCGCTTGCCGCAATGATGGCAATGGAATTCATACTGAAAGGGGTAGGTTACCGGTTAATGAATATACATCGCGTCACCATATGCAAGGAACTGGTAATCACCTTTCAGGGCGGTTTTGTAAGCTTCCATGAGAAGCCGGTGTTCGGCGAAAGCGCTGACAGCCATGAGCAGCGTGGTTTCAGGCTGCTGGAAATTGGTGATCAGGGCATCGGTTACCTTGAACTGGTAGGGTGGATAGATGAACTTGTCGGTCCAGCCCCTGCCGAATTTTATCTTGCCGTCCACAGTCGCATTTGCCTCGAGTACCCTGCATGTCGTTGTGCCGACGGCAATGACCCTTCCGGTCTTGTTGATCTTCGTTTCGTTGATCTCCATCGCCGTCTGGTAGGGGATATTGAAATATTCCGAATCCATTTTATGCTTTGAAACATCCTCAACTTCTATGGCATTGAAAGTGCTGAGGCTCGGGTGTAGGGTGATAGGCAGAATTTTTATACCCATTTTCTGGATTTTCTGCAGGAGCGGCATCGTGAAATGCAGACCGGCCATCGGTGCGACAACGGCTCCGGTCTGGCTTGCGTATACGGTCTGATAGTTTTCTTTGTCAGATTCACGGGTAGCCCTTGTCAAGTAGGGTGGCAGCGGAATCGTGCCGATCCTTTCGACCAGGCTGAATACATCGATATCCGGATTGAGGAAGCGTATGGTTCTGCCGCGCGACGTGGTGTTGTCGACCACTTCAGCAACGACATCCTCGTCGAAATAAATCTTGTTGCCTACTCGGACCTTTCTGGCAGGATCAACCAGCACATCCCACAATCCCGCTTCCCTGTTGAGCACCCTGAGCAGGAACACCTCTATCTTGGCATCGGTTTTTTCCTTCTGTCCGAATATCTTTGCCGGAAATACCTTGCTGTTGTTCAGGATCAGGAGATCACCCTTTTTAAAATAAGAAGTGATTTCATCGAAAACCTTGTGCTCGATCTCTTTTTTCCTCCGGTTCAGAACCATCAGTCTGCATTTGTCCCGGGGGGAGGCAAGCTCGTCTGCAATTTTGTTTTTGGGCAGGTTATATCGAAAGTTTGAAAGGCGCATGTGAAGATAGGCAAATGGTCAAAATATGATGTATATGTCTCTAATAACGATCAAAAACCTAAAAATACAAAAAAATGAAGGCTTCGCTTGACGAAACCTTCATCCTTTTCCTGTTCAGGCCGAGTGATAGGCTACTGCTTTCTCGAGAGTGATATGCTTGCCCGCAACGCATGCAAGTGCTTCGTCGCCGTCGCTTTCTGTCAGGATTACCTCGATATCTTTCCTGGTGATGGTAATCGCATACTTGTTTCTCCTGAAACAGATGCTGATGGAGAGTTTTTTCCACTGATCAGGAAGGTTCGGATGCACGTTCAGCTTTTCATTGTAGAACGAAATACCGGCAAAATACCTCATAACCGTGTCGATCGTTCCTGCCATCACGCCGCAGTGAATACCCTCCTGGGTCGTGCCGCCCTGGGTATCCTGGATGTCGCTTTTCAGGGATTCCATGAACCATTTCCATGCCATTTCATGGCCGTCCTGCAGGTAACTCGAAATGATGCTGTGCACTACCTTGCTGAGCGTCGATCCGTGACTTGTCCGAGGCTCGTAGTAAGCGTAGTTTTTTCTGACGAGCGTATACGCGTCGGGCACGCTGTAGCCGTTGTTCCTGATCATTTCAGCGACTTCTCCCGGAGAGAGCGCATAGAAGGTCATCAGTACATCGGGCTGTTTTGCAACCTTGTAGTTGTCCGGGGTATCTCCCTCGGCTTTCAGAATCCTGTCCATCCTGTGAATATTGCCATACCTCGAGAGATAGTGGTTCCAGTCGAGTTCCTTGAGCCCCATATACCCATCGAACTGTTCGATGATACCATCGTTGTCGATAAGGATGTTCATGTTGCGGCTGATGTCCCTCCAGTGGTTCAGTTCGTCGAAACCGAGGTGGATTTTAGAGATCAGGTGCCTCAGAACTGCAGGGTCGATTTTCTCTCCGATTTCGGCGGCTTTCTCGAAGAGCCAGACAGCCATGATATTGGTGTAGGAGTTGTCCTTGATGCCTTCCTTGCCGCTGCCGGGCAGTGTTTCATGGAACTCGTCCGGTCCCATGACCCCTTCGATATGATATTTGCCGGTGTCGGTTGCATAGGTGGCGATCGAAGACCAGAACCTCGCGATTTCGAACATTATTTCAGCGCCGTACTCGTTCAGGAACTGCACGTCGTCCGTGTCGTAGATGTACCGCCAGACATTGTAGAATACCGCGATGGAGACATGGCGCTGCAGACGGCTGAGGTCTGGTCCCCAGGAGCCGCTCTTCGGGTTGTAATGAATGATCTGGGTATCCTCCTTACCGTCATCGGCCGTTTGCCAGGGGTACATGGCCCCTTTGTAACCGTTATCCCTCGCATACTCGCGTGCAGCATCGAGCCGGTGGTAGCGGTACATGAGCAGCGCTTTGGAGATTTCCGGGAAGTGGCGATTGAAGAACGGCAGGATGAAAATTTCGTCCCAGAAAATATGTCCGCGGTACGACTCGCCGTTCAGGCCTCTTGCCGGCATGCCGGCATCGATACCGGGGTTGTGCGGAGATGCGGTACAGATCAGGTGATAGGAATGCAATCTGAGCACTTTCTGGCTGAACCTGTCTCCTTCGACAACGATATCGGCTTTCTTCCAGATTGTTTCCCACGTTTCCTTGTGGGCTTCAAGCAGGGAGTCGAACGATTCGGCTTTTTCAAGTGAAAGACGGGCTTCCTTCACACATCCGGTGCTCTTCAGGTCATGAGAGGTATGGATAGCGACGATTTTTTCAATTGTGCAGCTCTTGTCAGGGGTGAGCGGAACCTGGAACAGTTCACCGATGTAACGGTCTTCGCTGAGTGGTGTGCGTTCGGGGTTCTCTGGCTTTCCGTGTGAAACGACGCGGGTTTTAGCGGCGATTGCGATGTCGTAACGGGAGACGCTGGTGCTGACGTGCAGCAGCATGAGATTGCCGTCATTGACACTTTCGCGGTGTTCGAGGTGATCGCAGGAAAGCCCGCTGTAACGGGGTACGCCCTTGTTCTGGACCCTCCCGTCGATGGCAGTGCGGAACTCCACCATTGCACTGTAGTTAACCGGACGAAGGGTGAACTTCAACGCGCAGATGTGCGGATTGTCCATGCTCGCGAACCGCCTGCTGCTGATCCTCGAAATCCTTCCGAGGTTGTCCTGGATCACGATTTCCCGCTCCATGACACCATTGCGGAAGCATAGGTTCTGGCGGTAACTGAGCACTTTCTGTTCAAGGGGATTGATGAACTCACCCCCTCCTATCCTGAACTCAACCGGAAGCCAGTTCGGTGCATTGACAAAATCGTTGTTGAAAATGGTCTGGCCGTGCACATCGGACGGGAGTCTGTTGAAAATACCTGCAATATAGGTCCCTGGATAGTGGTACTGCGAGATTTCCGTTCCTTCGTAAGCACTGCGTACGCCGAGGTATCCGTTACCGATAGCGGTAAGCGTTTCACGGAGTTTCTCGTCTTTCGGTGAGAAATCGGTATAGGTCAGGTTCCATCCATCGGATTCCAGCCCGTCGACAAACCACTTTTCGATCTCTTCGATGGTTATTTCGCCAAGGTCCCTTACGACGATATCGGCTCCCTGCTCACGAAGCTTTGATCCTTCGATCTCCCGGGCAATACCGAGTACGAGACCGAAATTGCCCCTTGCGCCAGCCTGTACGCCGGATATGGCATCTTCGACAACCATGCATTCATGCGGAGCGAGACCGAGGTTTTTCGCAGCGGTCACGAAGATATCGGGATTAGGTTTTCCTTTAAGGCCGAGATCGATGGATACCTCACCGTCAACACGTGTTTCAAAAAGGTGTTCGAGCTGGGCAAGCTGCAGGATCAACTGGCAGTTCCGGCTTGAAGAGGCAATGCCGATTTTTATGCCTTTTGCGATGAGGTTGTTGATCAGGTTGACCGAAGTATGATAAATTTCGGGCCCTTCATTTATAAGGATTTCAGTGAAGAGAATGTTTTTGCGGTTTCCGAGCCCGCAGATCGTTTCCTTTTCCGGGATGTCGTCGAGTTCGCCGAAGGGAAGCTCGATATCACGGGATTCAAGGAAACTTTTCACCCCCTCCATTCGGGGTTTGCCGTCTACATACTTGTGGTAGTCATGGACAGGGTCAAAGGGGACGTAAGGCTCGTTGTTGACCTCTGCGTAATTTTTCAGAAAATAGTTGAACATCGATTCCCAGGCAAGGCTGTGCACTTTCGCCGTACCTGTTATAACTCCGTCAAGATCAAAGATCGCGCCTTTGAAAAGATTGCTCATATCGGTAATTAAGAGATTGTAAGAAAGTAAATATGTGTCATAATGAGAGCAGTCCGAGTATGGTCAGCAGAATATCGGGGTAGGGAACGGTATAACTGTTCGGGCAGATATCCTCGACCTGTTTTTTCAGTTTTTCGTCCCTTGTAACGAAAATGGCCCAGACGTCATCGAACATTTCCATGGCTTTTTTCAGCATAGGAATATCGGAAGGTGTATCTCCGCAGACGAGATTGGGTCCGCATGACCGCTCCAGGCCGAGTTTGCTGCTGATGAACGAAAGTCCGTCTCCCTTGTCGAAATCCTTGATGGTCGACTCCCCTGATTTCATATCGATCGTAAGGATGATTTCGATGTCCAGGCCGGTATCCTCGATTCTGAAATTCCTGCCGCTCGGATCAATTTCGCGGACAATGCTTTTAACCTTTTCGAGGAATGCACGGGATTCTTCGTCCTTGATGGATCGGGTTATATCCTGCCGGGCTATGGTGGTCTGACCGAACTTGATCTGCATTGCCGATCCGATGAAATTGAACTTCTCGAAATTCGGGTCCTGAAGCAGAACAAGCATCCGGTTGTTAAGCAGGCGAATCAGCTTCTGTTTGTTTTCATCGATTGGAAAACTGTGAAACTCCTCATTCAGGTCGATGAATTCCCTTCCTTTGGAACCGGCATAGACGAATGTGTTGTTCGGGTTGATCGACAGGTTGAGTATTCCGAAGTCTTTCAGCGGTGCTGATGTGATGATGATCGGGTATCTGCAGCAGTTTTTCGCGAAACGGGTCAGAAAAACCGAATTGTAAATCGGCTGTATCGATGAACGGTACCGTCCGCAGTAGTTGTTCGTTGTTCCGTCCCGGTCTGTGATGAACGCATTGAAGTTTTTTCCCCTCAGCATGTTCAGGCCTGTATTGACGTAAGAGCGGAAATCGGGTATGAATTTGGCCAGGTAGTCGATGAACTTGTCCTCGCCGTATTCGAGATAGTAGATGTCTTTCTGGAGCTCCCTGATTTCATAGGTCAGGTCGACCTCGATCTGTTTCTTCCCGTCAAGCCTCAGCAACCTGTGGCCTGTGTCGTCATCGATGTATATCGTCTCGAGCGAATACAATGCGTTCTTCAGGGATTCGATGCATGACTGGCCTACAGTACGCTGTTTGATGATATTTTTCACGACAGGTTCCCTGAGCTCACGTGTTTCCGCCTTGAGCTGGTACAGTTCCTTCAGGGTCCTTATATCCTGCAGCGTAATCGGTGCTGTACAAGTAATCAGTTCGTGTTCTCTCAGAATTCTTTCATGCATGCGCAGCGTGTCAGGAAGTGTCAATGATGTAATATGACCTTCAATTTAAGCAAAATCTTTGCAAAAGCTTTATCGAACTTTAATTATTAACAGTATAGTAACTATTAGGCAATAACATGTTTCTTCTTGAGTGGCAAGTTTTCAGATTCACTGCTTAATTGCCGCTGAAAACGGGAACCGCTGCCTGATAATTTCCTTGATTTTAAGGTGAATAATATCGGCATTCTCTTTTGCATCAAGTATTACAAAACGGTTTGCATTTTGCCTTATTGTTTCGCGATATCCCTGATGCACCTTCCGGTAAAATTCGAGCCCTGATCGCTCCATCCGGTCAAGTTCGTCGCTGTCAAATGCAATCGGTATCGATTTTTCAGCAAATTTTCTTTTCAGCGCTGTTTCCGGGTCAAGATCGAGAAAGACGGTAATATCCGGCACAATGCCGCAGGTTGAAATTTGAATGATCGAACGGAGCATATCGAGATCGAGACCTCTTCCATATCCCTGATATGCTGTCGTGGAGTCGTAGAACCGATCAAGTATAACCGTTTTTTCTGACTCAAGAGCCGGGATTATTACCTGCTGGACCAGTTCCGCTCGGCTCGCGGAGAAGAGGAGAAGTTCTCCGAGGGGTGTGATTTCTCCGCTGCTGTCAAGCAGTATGCGTCTGATTTTTTCGGCGGCATCGGTACCACCGGGTTCCCTCAGCGATATCGTCTCGATGCCTTTCCTTTCAAACCAGCCGATCAGCTTTGTTATCTGGGTTGATTTGCCAGCTCCATCGATGCCTTCAAAGGTTATCAGCATTATATCTCAGGGGAGTATGGTTCGGAAAGGATGAAATCGGTTACGGTCTTCGTGAATTTTTCCGGATATTCGAGCATGGGGGAATGACCGCACTTTTCGAACATCACGAGTTTCGAAGAAGGTATTTCAGCGAGTACCGATCGGGCGAGGGATGGTGAAAGGTAACGGTCATTTTCGCCCCAGATCACGAGAACCGGCATCGTAATTTCTCCGAGCCTCTTGCGAAGGCCTGTTCGGTTAAGGTCGAGCTTCTTCAGGTTCCTGTTCAGAGCCATGACCGTATCGAAAGCATCGGGATCCCTCGCGATTTCGAGGATTTTACGGTAGGATTCCTCGTTCACCTTTTTCTTGTCGTGGAATGCCGAAGCAAACATCTTTTCAGACATTTTGTCACCGGTTACAAGTTTTTTGAGCACATCCCGGACGCCGGGGAGACTTATGCCCCTCGCGATTGAAGGAATATGCAGAAAGCCGTCCGTATTGCTCAATACGAGACGACTGAAGGTGCCGGGGTGGAGTAGTGCCGAAGCGATCAGGTATTTTCCTCCCATCGAATGCCCTGTGGCATAGAGCTTTTCCCCGAGGCTGCCGGTTTTATCAAGGAATTCCTGGATAAGGGAAGCATAGAGTTTCAGAGAGTAATCTTTTCCATGAGGTTTTTCCGACAGTCCGAAGCCGAGCAAATCTACCGCGATCACTCTGAACGATTGCGAGAGCAACGGAATGACCTGTTCATAGAAATCCAGCGATGAAGAGATCCCGTGAATGAGCAGCATGGTGTGCTCAGAACTGCCCTTTTCTATATAGCGGTGCCTGTGGCCTCCGAGTGTGATGTACCTGTCCTGTACAGCCATGTTGATTCACTTGCTTCCTGTTCAGATAATATACAACGGTTACGTTCAAAACGGCTTATGTTTGTTGGTATTGGCTTCCCTAATTGGGCTGGCCCGCAGGGCGTATCAGAATATCGTTCACATCGACATGGGGAGGCTGGTTTACCGCGAACATGACTGCCCGGGCGATATCGTCTGGCTGCAGCTCAGGAGTACCGGGTTTCTGGAGGTGCTGCCAGAAATTCGTGTCGACGACACCCGGCTCGACAAGTGTGACACGGACTCCCTTCCCCGCCATTTCGTTGCGGATGGCGTGCGCCATGCCGGTCACGGCCCATTTCGTTGCCGAATAGAGGTTCCTGATGGATGTCACATGCCCTACGACCGAGCCGGTAATCAGAAAATGTCCGGATGTTCTTACCAGTTCGGGTAATGTGAGGCGGGCCGTTGTAAAGGCCCCGAAAACATTCGTGAGCACCATTTCCCGCCATTCGTCAGGTTTGTCGGTCCCCCCGAAGAATGGTGACCCATTGGAAAAACCGGCGTTCGCGAATACCACGTCGGTCCTTCCGAAACGGTCGAGGGTCTTTTTCAGCATGTTCTGCTGGGAATTCCAGTCGGCGACGTCACAGGTGACGGCTAATGCTCGTTCTTCTCCGAGCTCTTCTTCAAGGTGTTTCAGCCTCTTTGTGTTGCGTGCTGCGAGAACTACCCTGTAACCCGCTTCGGCGGCGCGCCTTGCTGTAGCTTCTCCTATGCCGGACGATGCTCCGGTTATGATGAACACCTTGCTTTCCATGCCCCTTCTTATTTTGCCGTATGGTTCAGGATGCTGTGTTTACGGCCATAAAAAACATAGATCAGCAGGCCGATGATGAGCCAGACAACAAGCCTGTACCAGTTTTCCGCAGGCAGGGAAAACATCAGGACGAGACAGGTCAGTATACCCATGACCGGAACAAACGGTACAAGCGGTACTTTGAAAGGGCGTTCGACTTCGGGGTGCGTTTTTCTCATGATGAGCACTGCTCCGCAAACGATGACAAAAGCGAAAAGGGTCCCGATATTGACAAGTTCGGCAAGCAGTCTCAAAGGCAATGCTGCTCCGAGCAGGGCTACGAAGAAGCCTGTCATGATGGTAGACTTCCATGGCGTTCTGAATTTTTCATGCACAGCGCCGAAAAAGGACTTCGGCAGAAGCCCGTCCCGGGCCATAGCAAGAAAGATCCTCGGCTGGCTGAGCATCAGGACGAGCAGAACGGAGGTGATGCCGGTGATTGCTCCGAGCGAGATGACGAACTGCGCCCAACCGATGCCAACCTGCTTGAAGGCGTTCGAGACAGGGGCGTCGATATTGATCTGGTTGTAGGGCAGCATGCCGGTAATGACCGCTGCGACCGCGATGTAAAGCACTGTGCAGATGAGCAGCGAAGCTATGATTGCGAAAGGAACAGTCCTGTTCGGATCCTTCGCCTCTTCGGCGTGGGTAGATATTGAATCGAAGCCGATATAGGCGTAAAAGATCATCGCGGCTCCGGCAAGCACTCCTACAGGGGCTCCCTGTGCGCTGGTATCACCTGCGATCGTATGTCCGAACAAACTGATGCCGGAATAGCCGAACGGGGCGAAAGGCAGCCAGTTTTCAGGCTTCACATACATGGCCCCGAGGAAAATGACCAGCAGCACTATCGCGACTTTTACGATCACCATGCCTGCATTGAAGCCTGCGCTCTCCTTGATACCCTTGACAAGCACTGTGGTTACGATCAAGGCTATTGCAACTGCAGGAAGGTCGAGCCATGCACCGGTCATGCTCATTACACCTGTCGACGGGTCGAAGTCGACAGGCGCCTTGGTGAAAACAAATGGAATGCCAAGCCCGAAAATCCCTATGAAATCCTGAAAATAGTGAGACCAGCCATGAGCTACAGAAGCCGATGCTATACCGTACTCGAGGATGAGGTCCCAGCCGATGATCCATGCGAAGAGCTCTCCGAGCGTTGCATAGGCATAGGTGTAGGCTGATCCTGCAACCGGCACCATCGAGGCGAATTCAGCGTAGCAGAGCGCTGCGAAAATACAGGCCAGGCCGGCAATGGCAAAGGAGAGGGTGACTGCCGGGCCGGCCTTGTCATGGGCAGCCACACCGATAAGCACGAAAATACCGGTGCCGATGATAGCGCCGATGCCGAGGCTGGTGAGAGCTAAAGGCCCGAGGACCCTGTTCAGCCGGTGTTCGCTTTTCATCTCTTCGATGAGAAGCGCAAGCGGTTTTTTTCTGAAACTGTTATTCAAGGGTACGATAGGATTGATTGATGGAAAACTTTAATAAAAACCACTCCTGAACGAATGCGGGCTTTGCCTCTACCCGGCCTGCTTCAAACGGTCATACCTCCAACAGCATAAAAAAAGGGAACTGGATCCTTGTCCTTTCCGCCGGTTTTTTCAATCTCTTCTGTTCATGACATTCAGAAAATACAGAAGCTGCATGATAGCCTGTGCAGCAGCAGCGACATAGGTCAGTGCAGCTGCATCGAGAACGGCGTTGACACCTTCCATTTCCGAGCTCGATACAATACCCTGGGAAACCAGTAGCTCCTTTGCCCTGTTGCTTGCGTTGAATTCCACGGGCAACGTTACAAGCGCAAAAAGGGCGACTGCAGCGAACAGCAGGATACCTGCCCATGCGAGCGTGGTGCCCAGAGAACCAGCCAGGAACATGCCGGCCATGAACAGGATCGGGCCGAGGTTACTGCCGATCGATACTGCAGGGACCATTACCGCGCGCAGCTGCAGCGGCGCATAACCGGATTTGTCCTGGAGCGCGTGGCCTGCTTCATGAGCCGCGACGCCAACCGATGCGATACTGGGCTGGCTGAAGACAGCTTCGCTGAGACGAAGGGCTTTGGAGCGCGGATCATAGTGGTCGGAGAGCATTCCTTCGACCGGCTCAACGGTGACATTGCCTATTCCTCCTCGCTGAAGGATCCGGCGCGCGGCTTCCGCACCATTGATGCCTGACTGTGTCGGCACCTGGGAATATTTATTGAAAGCGGACTTTACCTTGAATTGGGCCCAGAGGCCGAGAATCATTGGAGGAGCAGCAAAAACAAAATACAATGGATCAAAATACATGGTTCTTCCCTTATTAACGTTTACGCAGGTAACTTTTCAGTACTTGATATATTAACGATTAAAGAAACATTCATCAGGATACATAAGTTTCCTGAATAAAAATAGTTACTAAATCGTATTCAGGCAAGGGGGTTCGATGGCAATGGGCAGTTTCTAAAAAGGAGATTTTTTTTGAGATTCACGATATGTAAGCTATAATTGAAGTGAATGGAAGTAGTCTGCGGTGCAACGGATCATTGACAGTAATGGGCACCTCTATTTATTTGTTCCGAATCTCGATTGCTGCGTTGTGCGGTGCTCGAAATCCTCATGTACTACGTGTACACTCCGGTTTCTGCGCTCCGTCCGCCTTGCACTCGGGCTTCTCATTACAATAAATAAAGGTCCCATTATGTATGATCGGCCGGCAGAATTTCCTTCATGCGGAGAACCTCGGCGTTGCAGCTTTAAGGATTTCATAAATTCGGGAGTGTAAAAAGGAGAGCTATGCTTGTGTATAATTTTCTGGTTCCACTGATTCTTGTTGCGGTGTTCCTGTACTATACGATCAAGATCCTGCGCGAATACGAGAGGGGGGTCATTTTCCGGCTTGGTCGGGTCATCCAGGCGAAAGGGCCGGGCATGATCATTCTGCTTCCCTTGATAGACAGGATGGTCAAGGTCGATCTCCGTACGGTCACGCTCGATGTGCCTTCGCAGGATATCATCACCCGGGACAATGTCTCGGTAAAGGTAAGTGCCGTCGTATACTTCAGGGTTCTCGATCCTGTCAGGGCCATCGTCGATGTGGCCGATTTCCATTTCGCCACATCTCAGCTTGCCCAGACCACGCTCCGCAGTGTCTGCGGGCAGGGAGAGCTCGATCATCTCCTTGCCGAACGGGACGAGATCAATGACCGTATCCAGGAAATTCTCGACAAGGAAACCGAGCCCTGGGGCGTCAAGGTCAGCAAGGTGGAGGTCAAGGAGATCGACCTTCCCGAGGGAATGCGCCGTGCCATGGCCAAGCAGGCCGAGGCGGAACGGGAGCGTCGTTCGACTATCATCAACTCGGAAGGGGAGTTCCAGGCTGCGCAGAAGCTTGCCGATGCCGCCGCGATCATATCGGGCACTCCGGTCGCCCTGCAGCTTCGGTACCTCCAGACTCTCAAGGAAATAGCGGCCGAAAATAATTCAACCACTGTTTTCCCGATTCCCATGGATCTGTTCAAACCGTTTTTCGAACACATGCTGTCGTCTCCTTCAAAGACAACCTAAACCCATGCAGCCATGATCAAGATCAAAACCATTCTCTGTCCCGTTGATTTTTCCGACGCATCCCGCAATGCCATCCGGTATGCAAAAGAGTTCGCTTTGAACATGCATGCATCGGTTTATCTGCTCAATATCGTGGAGCCGAGGCCGATGGCGGTCGATATCACACTCAACTACGTACCGCTCGAGGAGGAACTCGAGAAAGCAGCAAGCGACGACCTGCGCGAAATCCTCGAAGGGTTCAAGAAAGACAATGTTAAAGCTGAATGCGGTGTCGAGATCGGAAATCCGGCAGATGTGATACTTGACAGGATCGAAAAGCTCGATGTCAACCTCGTGATCATGGGTTCTCACGGCAAGAAAGGGCTGAGCCGCCTTATCATGGGAAGCGTCGCGGAGACGGTTGTGCGAAAGGCGAATTGTCCGGTGCTTACCGTGAAAGCGGAGGAAAAGGAGTTTATCGGGGACGAGTGAAGGCTTTCATCAAAGTGTCTGCCCCGCTGAAGGGACTGAGATCGGCGGATAGCACCTGATTTTCGACGTCTTCTTTCAGACGCATTACCTCGGGATGGGTGAAGAATTCTCTTTTCAGCATCTCTTCGAGAACGCTGTAGAGCAAGGATTTGAGCTGTTCCTTCCGTTTTTCCTCGAACATCCCTTTTTTCCGGAGTTCCTTGAAGAAATCGGAAATGTTCTCCCAGACCTCGGCAATGCCCTTGCCCGTGACTGACGAGGTGAGAAACACCTGCCTGTGCCAGAAAGGATATTTTGCCGGAAGCATCCTCAATGCAGCTTCAAACTCAGTTTTCGATATCGATGCGATCCCTTCCTGGGCCCCGTCGGATTTCGTGATCGCAATGGCATCGGCGATCTCCATTATTCCTCTCTTGATGCCCTGCAGTTCGTCTCCCGATCCCGGCAGCATGAGCAGCAGGATGAAATCCACCATCGTATCCACCTCGACTTCAGACTGGCCTACACCGACGGTTTCGATGATGATCACATCGTAGCCGGCTGCTTCACAGAGGACGATCGTTTCATGGGTTTTCGGGGAAATTCCGCCGAGATGGCCGGAAGAGGCGGAAGGGCGGATGAATGCCTCTTTTCTTCCGGAGAGCATCTCCATGCGCGCCTTGTCGCCGAGTATACTGCCTCTGGACTGGCGGCTGCTCGGGTCGATGGCGAGGACGGCAAGCGAGAGCCCGCTTCGGATGATGACCTCGCCGAGCGCTTCGATGAAGCTGCTTTTACCGGCTCCGGGAGATCCGGTGATGCCGATGCGGATAGAACTGGTCTTCTGTTTCAGGCAACGGTCGAGGACCTCGTGCGCTTTGCGCTGGTGTTCGGGTTTCTGCGATTCGATGAGCGTGATAGCGCGGCTCAGCATGTGCCTGTCGCCCCCGAGAATGCCGCCTACTATGGTGTCTGTGTCCGGTTCGTGCCGGCGGGCACCTGCCGGCGGCATTCCGCTGGTGCTCATTGCTGCTGGCGTGTTATCAGTTTTTCGAGGATGCTGATGGCGGCTTCCGCTATTACCGTTCCGGGGCCGAAAACTCCTGCAACCCCTTTTTCATAAAGAAATTCGTAGTCTCTCTCGGGGATCACGCCGCCGGCTATGACCAGTATATCCCCCCTGCCTTGGGATTTCAATCCATCGACAATTTTCGGGATGAGGGTCTTGTGGCCTGCCGCAAGGCTCGATATGCCGATGATGTGCACGTCGTTGTCGAGCGCCTGCTGGACGACCTCCTCGGGCGTCTGGAAGAGCGGGCTGATATCGACGTCGAAACCGATGTCGGCAAATGCGGCGGCTATAACTTTCGCTCCGCGGTCATGACCGTCCTGGCCGACCTTCGAAACCATGATCCTCGGGCGGCGGCCTTCGAGTGACGCGAAATCATCGGCGAGCTGCTGTGCCTTTCTGAAGAGCTGATTGTTCTGCATCTGGGACATATAGACACTGGTGTTGAGCCTGAGCGTAGCCTTGTAGCGGCCGAACGTTTTCTCGCAGGCCGATGATATTTCTCCCAAGGTAGCTCTTTTTCTTGCAGCATCCACGGCCAGTTCGAGCAGGTTGCCTTCGCCAGAGGCTGCGCACTCTTCGATAGCCTTGAGGGCGCGGGAAGTATCCTCTTCGTTGCGTGCCGCCTTTATGGACTGAAGCCGCTGGATCTGCTGATGGAGCACTTTCGTGTTGTCGACTTCTAGGAGGTCCAAATCGGTACGGCTTTCGGTCCGGTAACCGTTGATGCCGACGATAATATCTTCACCACTGTCGATGCGCGCCTGCTTTCGCGTTGCGGCCTCTTCGATCTGGAGTTTCGGGATGCCCTGTTCGATGGCTTTCACCATGCCGCCGGCCTCTTCGATATCGCAGATGATCTTCCAGGCTTTTGCGGCGAGCTCGCCGGTAAGGTATTCAACGTAATAGGAGCCTGCCCAGGGGTCGATGCTTTTTGTGATGTCCGTTTCTTCCTGCAGGTAGAGCTGGGTGTTCCTTGCTATCCTCGCGGAAAATTCAGTCGGAAGGGCGATCGCTTCGTCGAGCGCATTCGTGTGCAGCGACTGGGTATGGCCGAGCGCCGCGGCGAGTGCTTCGAGACAGGTGCGGGTGATGTTGTTGAACGGGTCCTGTTCGGTCAGACTCCAGCCGGAAGTCTGACAGTGAGAGCGGAGCATGAGTGATTTCAGGCTTTTCGGGTTGAACTGCTTTACGATTTTTGCCCAGAGCATTCTCGCAGCCCGCAATTTTGCGATTTCCATGAAATAGTTCATGCCGATGGCCCAGAAGAAAGACAGGCGCGGTGCGAAAGCGTCGATGTCAAGGCCGGCTTTCAATCCCGTACGGATGTACTCGAGGCCGTCGGCGAGGGTGAAGGCAAGCTCCAGGTCTGCCGTTGCGCCTGCTTCCTGCATGTGGTAGCCCGAAATGCTGATGGAGTTGAACTTCGGCATCTTTTCGCTGGTGTAGCGGAAAATGTCGGCGATGATCCTCATCGAGGGTTCCGGCGGATAGATGTAGGTGTTGCGAACCATGAACTCCTTGAGGATGTCGTTCTGGATCGTACCGCTGAGCTGCCCGGGTGTAACCCCCTGTTCTTCGGCAGCAACGATGTAGAAGGCCATGACGGGCAGGACCGCTCCGTTCATGGTCATGGAGACGGAGATGTCGCCGAGAGGTATCTGGTCGAAAAGGATTTTCATGTCCTCGACCGAATCGATGGCCACTCCCGCCTTGCCGACGTCACCGATAACCCTCGGATGGTCCGAGTCGTAGCCGCGATGGGTCGGAAGATCAAACGCCACGGAAAGGCCTTTCTGGCCCGCAGCGAGGTTTTGCCTGTAGAACCGGTTCGACTCCTCGGCTGTCGAAAATCCCGCATACTGTCGGATGGTCCACGGCCTGGTTGTGTACATCGTGGTGTAAGGGCCGCCGATGAACGGCGCGAATCCCGGGGCGAAGCCGAGATGGTGCGCCCCCGCGATATCCTTGTCGCTGTAGTTTGACTGTATTCCTATCCCTTCAGGAGTCGTCCAGGATGAAGGTTTAACGCCACTTTCCGGAGCTATGGGTGGTAAGGAAATATCTATGGCTGAAAAGTCAGGTCTCATTGTACTCCGGTTTTGCGTTGATAGGTTTCGAGCATATCGAGGACATTCACGCCGGTATAGATGAAGCTGTCGAGGCCCGCCTCGAGGAGCTTCTCGTGACCGAACGGGGGCTTGCCGGCCATGACCTTAAGGATGGCGGGCTGAAGCTGCCTGAGCGAGATGCAGATTTGTTCCGCTGCAGGGACAGTGTCTTTTTCCGCGATGCAGAGCACGACGATATCGGGTTTCCTTTGCTGAACAGCGGCATACGATTTTTCTTCAACCGGGAGGGATGCCATCCCTTCGATATGGAAGCCTCCGCACTTGAAAAAGTCCTCGCAGAAAGCGGCCTGCCTGAAGCTGATCGCAGGGTCGCCAATCGTCCAGATGAAGACGGAAGGGAGGCGTCCGTTCTTCTTCGCGTGAGTGAGGGTTTTAAGGCGCAGCAGCTCATACGAGGCTGATGCGCTTTTTTCCAGCCCAGCTTCGAGCGCGGTTTCGATCGGTCCCATGTTTCCGTCTTGTTCCGGCGTGAGCGGCCATGGGTAGCGGTTTACCCCTATCAGCGTTTTTTTGCGGCTGCCGATCTCTTTTTTCTCTCTTGCTGCAGATGCTGCGAGCATGGAACGGATCATGCCGCTTTCCTCAGCGGCTTTCAGTCCGCCGGCAGCCTCTATTTTCCTGAAGGATTCCCATGCCGAAACGGCGAGCTTTCTCGTAAGCGTTTCGATATAGTTGGAACCCGATGCAGGATCGACGACCCTCTGAAGGGTGGCTTCGCTTTGCAGGACGAGATGAATGTTGCCGGTGATGCGTTCCGCTATGTCGTTTTCTACGGACAATCCATTGTCGAAAGCCCCGATCTGCAACGTCTCGTATCCGCCGAGAATGGCTGATACCGCTTCGGTGGTGAGCCGCAGTATGTTGGTGTAGGGATCGAGAAGCGATATGGTGCGTCGGGATGTTTTCGCGAACAGCCGGGGCAGCGAAGCGGGGTTGGCGCCATAAGCCTTGAGAAGGTGCCCGAGCAGATAGCGCAGTGCACGCGGCTTGGCCAGCTCGCTGAAATGGCTCGTTCCGACAGGGAGAATGATTTCCGTAGCGGATATGATCCGGTCTGCGGAAAGCCCGGCCTTGGTAAAACGGTTGAGCGTTTCGCTGACACCGGCAAGAGCAAGGGCGATTTCAAGGGCCGGGGTGGAGCCATGTTCGTTATACGAGATCGTATCGACAGCGAAAAGCCTGAACCCGGGCAGTGTTTCAAGCCGTTCACCGTATGCAAGGTCCGCTTCCCGGGAAACGAACGGCAGAGGGGACAGAAGCCCACCTTCGTTTCCTCTGAACCCTGGCAGGGAGGAGAGAGCTGCAAGCATATCTGCCGCCGGTGGCAGGTTGCCGGAGAAATAGACGGGCAGAGCTGAGGCTTCGATGCCCGACAGCAGGATTGAGAGGTTTTCCGGGGAAGCGAGGTGCGGGGCGGTGATATGGAACTCGATCGCCGAGACGTCCGATGCGAAGCTTTTCAGTGCGGCGCAGTTTGCTGCCGATGGATCGGTAACGGTGATGACGCGGCAGTTTGTCCAGGAGTTGGCATGCTTTCCGGCCGGAACCTGGAGGAAGGAGTCGTGTTCTTCCCGGGAGCACCATGGTTCGAGCTCGAAACCGTCAGGTGTTTTCCAGACGATTTTTTCGTAGGGCGTTTCCTTGAGCTCTGACGTTGCCTTTGTTTTCCATTCGGCCCGGCTCACAGCCGGGAATTCCTGAAAAAGAGAGTCAGGAAGAGAGTTGGTCATGATTGTTTGATGTGTTGTTCTTGCTTGACTATGGTTATGCTTCCTGCAGTTCTGGTTTCGAATCGAGTTTTGATTCGTGCGATTTGATGATGCCGAGGATCTCCTCTCTCATATTCCATGGCCGAGCGGTATTTTCGACAAACCCTTTCTGCTGGAGCCACCAGGTTGTCTGGAAATCCTTCGTCGTGGGTTTGCCGGTGTACTGTTCGATGACGCGTTTTCCTGAAAAACCGATATTGCCGGCATTGTGCTCGAAAAGCTTTATCCCTCTCGAAGCCATGCCGATCGCGACCCCGCCGAGCGTCGGGTCCGTAATGATCGTGATAACCGGCAGACCGGCTTTTTCAACGCTCGATATAGCGACATGCACTTTCGGGAGGCCGACCATCGAGGAGCATCCTTCATGCATTCTCGCACCGCCGCCGGTAGCCTGGATGATGAGCGGAGTCTGCCGTTCGATGGCGATACGGCAGGCACGGAAGACCTTTTCCGCCGTTGACATACAGAAGGAACCTCCGAGGAAGTTGAAGTTTGTAGCGCAGAACACCACCGGTTTGCCGTCGATTGTCGCATCACCGGTCATGAAAGAGGATGCTGCGCCGGTTTTGACCCTTGCTTCTATAATCTTGTCAGCATAATCAGGGAAGTTCAGGATATCCTTGTCCACGATGTAGCGTGTTTCGGGGTGTTCCCGGAAAGAGTCCTTGTCGAGGATGAAAGAGATATAATCGTGTGCAGAGAGCCTTACATAACGGTGTCCGCAGGTTTCGCAGACGAAATTGTCATTGAAAAGCTTCGTATAAAGCACAGGGTCGAGCTTTTTCTTGCCGGCTCCGTCGATGCAGTTCCTGTGGCGTGCAACGAAAAGCACATTTTTGGGTTTCGGTATGAAGAGGGAAACTTGTTTCTCGAATGAAAGGATTTCATCTTCGTTCAAGGTATCCCACTGACCGATCCTGGACCACCGTTCCAGCCTTTTCCGGAAAATCTCGTTTTTCGGGGTCCGGTTCAGCTTGTCGATCCATTGCAGCAGGACTTCCTTGAACGATTGTTTTGCAGGTTCCGGAAAATGGTGGGCCGGCCCTTCGTTCTCGAGAATCAGATCGTCGACGATACCGTTTTTCAGAGCTTCCCTTGCGGTAATCTGCGAAATCTCCGCTGCGAGGTTCGCCTTGTCTCTGGTACGGAAAAGGATGGAAGAGCATGCTTCGGGGGAGATCACGAGATAGGTTGAGTATTCCATCGCGAGCACGGCATCGCACCCTGTCAGCGCGATAGCACCGCCACTGCATCCGCGGTTGATGATGACCGATATGGTGGGAACAGAGGATTCTCCGAGAGCCTGCATGCAGCGTCCGATTTTCCAGGCTATGCCGCCGCCCTCCGACTCTTCGGTTGGATCGGCACCGGCTGTATCGATAACCGTGATGATGGTGCGGTTTTCCTCTTCAGCCAGCGCAATAGCCCCGATCGCTTTTTCGAAAGCTGCCGGTGTCGGCATTCCCTGGTTCCACTTCCTGATCAGGTCGGGATTTTTCATGAGCTGATGCAGTTCCTTGAAATTGGAGGTCGGTGCGGACTGCTGGCCGATCAGCATGACCGGGAATTCCATGTCCCCTTCGCGCAGCGTGGCCCGGTGGGTCTGGATGATGCAGCTTCCGTGCTCATCGTTTTTCAGGCACTCCTGCACGTTGTCGAAGACGGTGAGATAGTCGAGATGTCTGGGGCGTTCGGGGTGGTAGGAGAGCTGGTATTTTTCGTATTCTGAAAGCTGTTCGATGCTTTCCCGGGAGTAACTGAAGCCTTCTTTTTTTTCGAAGGGAAGATAAAAATGTTTCACTGGCTGAAGTTGCTTTATCTCGATTTACTTAATGTTTTTTCTGGGAAAATTCAAGGAGCACCCTGTTTGTCTGTTTCGGGTGGAGGAAGACGATTTTTTTACCTCCCGCCCCCTCTTTCGGCTGACCGAGCGTCTGTACACCCTGTGATTCGAGCCGTTCCATCTCATCTGCGATATCGCTGGTCTCGAGAGCGATATGGTGCATGCCGTCGCCGTTTTTGGCGAGGAATTTCGAAATCGGGCTCTCCTCGCTCATGGGTTCGAGAAGTTCGATTTTCGAATCCCCGACGGGGATGAATGCCACCCGGACGTTTTCGGACGGCACCTCCTCTACACGGATCGAGTCCGGGTCGCACCCGAGAACGTTCATGAACGTCTCGAGTGCGGTGTCAAGGTTCTGGACGGCAATGGCGATATGGTCTATCTTTTTGATCATGCTTTCGTAATTGTAGCGGTTTACAAACTCATTTCGCGTAGCCGATCGTTTTCAGGGCTTCCGTTATCTCGTCGAGGATCGCCGGATCGTCGATAGTGGCAGGCATGGTGTACTCCTCACCGTTGGCGATCTTGCGCATGGTGCCGCGCAGGATCTTGCCCGAACGGGTTTTCGGCAGGCGGTTGACGATGACTGCGTGCTTGAACGAGGCGACAGGCCCTATGTTCTCGCGAACATACTCGATGACATGCTTGATGATCTGGCTGTGCGGCGTGTCGACGTTGAACTTCAGCACAAGGAATCCGAGCGGGACCTGTCCCTTCAGGTCGTCGTGCACACCGATGACGGCGCTTTCGGCAACGTCCGGGTGCTCGCAGAGCGCCCCTTCGATCGATCCCGTCGAGAGCCTGTGGCCTGCAACGTTGATGACGTCGTCGGTACGAGACATGATGTAGATATAGCCGTCCTCGTCGATATAGCCGGCGTCGCTGGTCTGGTAGTAGCCGGGGAACTGCGCCATGTAGCTTTCCTCGAAGCGTTTGTCCGCTTTCCAGAGCGTCAGCATGGTTGCCGGCGGCAGCGGAAGCTTGATGACGATGTCGCCCATCTGGCCCGGAGGAAGCTCCTGGAGCTCGGAGTTGACAACCTGCACGTTATAGCCCGGCACGGCACGCGAAGCTGAACCGTACTTGATCGGTCCGGGTTCGATGCCCTGGCAGTTTGCCGCAATCGCCCATCCGGTTTCTGTCTGCCACCAGTGGTCGATGACCGGGACGTTGAGTTTCTGTTCGGCCCATCTGACCGTATCGGGATCTGCCCGTTCACCGGCAAGGAAGAGGGTGCGGAAATTCGAGAGGTCGTAATGTTTGATGTAGTTGCCGTTCGGGTCTTCCTTCTTGATTGCCCTGAAGGCGGTAGGAGCGGTAAAGAGCGCCGAGACGTTGTATTCGCTGATGATCCTCCAGTAGGTTCCTGGGTCGGGAGTGCCGACGGGTTTGCCTTCGAAGAGGAGGGTGGTACAGCCATGGAGCAGCGGGGCATAGACGATATAGGAGTGGCCGACAACCCAGCCGACGTCGCTGGCCGCCCAGAAAACCTCGCCGGGATCGATGTTGTAGACATTCTTCATCGACCACTGCAGGGCCACCATGTGGCCGCCGTTATCGCGGACGATACCTTTCGGCTGTCCGGTGGTGCCTGAAGTGTAAAGTATATAAAGAGGATCGGATGATTCTACGGGTACGCACTGTACGGGTTCGGCCCCGAGCAGCGACTGGTTCCAGGTGAGGTCGCGTTCTTCGTTCAGTTCGGCTTTCAGCTGGTCGCGCTGCTTGATGATACAGATTTCAGGTTTGAAGTGGGCGAGTTCGATGGCGAAGTCGAGCAGCCTTTTGTAGTCGATGACCTTGTTGTGCTCGATGCCGCAGGATGCGGATATGATGATTTTAGGTTTGCAGTCGTCGATCCTCACGGCAAGCTCGTGGGATGCGAAACCGCCGAACACAACCGAATGGATGGCGCCGAGCCTCGCGCAGGCGAGCATGGCGATCACCGCTTCGGGGATCATGGGCATATAGATGATGACGCGGTCGCCCTTGCGCACCCCCCTCGACTGCAGGGCTCCTGCGAAGAGCGCCACGATGTCGCGGAACTCGCGATAGGTGTACCGTTTTTTCGTACCGGTTACCGGACTGTCGTAAATGAGCGCCGTCTGGTTGCCCCTTCCTTCGTCGACATGCCGGTCAAGCGCGTTATAGCACGTGTTGGTCATGCCGCCGGCAAACCAGCGGTAAAATGGAGGGTTGCTTGTATCAAGCGCCTTGTTCCATTTTTTGTACCAGTGAAGGTTTTCTGCAGCCTCTGCCCAGAATTTTTCGGGATTCTGGACGGACTCCTGATAAACGGAATTGAAAGATTGCGGCATGCGAGTGATCCCCTGAAAAGTTATTGAAAAAAAGGGAAAGTCGATCAGTCAGAACACAAGAAAGGGTGGTGTCGTAGCTGAAAAGCATGAACAGGAATGGCTTTCTTTTTTTGTTAAAACCCCATGTTAAGAAAAAATACAGTTTGGCGCAATGAATCATTTTGCACTCTCCGATTAACTCTTTATCTGAAGCGGGGTTTGCCCTGCAGCCATGCAGCCCGGAAAGTCGATGAAAACGAGCATGAATACTGGCAAAGAGGGCTTTTCATGTCTCTTTCCGCTGAAACGGCATCAGTCTGCCGAAGAGCTGCAGAAGCTCGCCGACCTTGAGCGCTTCGGCGCGGAGTTTCAGGATATCGCTGTCCACGCCGGAGGTATCGTATGATTCCCGCAGGTTGTTCAGCAGCGTTTTCCTTCGCTGGTGGAAGGCGATGCGCACGAACCGCCTGAAACCGTCCGCATCATCGAGAGGATCGTTTTTTTTCGGGGTTATCCTGATTACGGCACTGTCGACGCGGGGTTCAGGCCGGAAAACCTTGCGTCCGACCTTGAACAGGTAATCGATGTCGCAGAAGGCCTGCAACTGCACCGCGAGGATGCCGTAATCCTTCGTACCGGGTTTCGCAACGATCCTTTTCGCAACTTCGAGCTGCATCATCAGGACAGCCGAGCTGAAGCACCTGCGGTTGTCGAGCAGCATGAAGAGAATCGGCGAGGTGATCGAGTAGGGGATGTTGCCGTAAACCTTCAGAGGCTTTTGTGCTGAGAGGGGCTCAAGATCGATGGTGAGGAAATCGGCCTCGATCACCCTCAGCTGCGGGTATTCGTTCCGGATGAATTCCGCGAGAGCCGGGTCTTTTTCGACTACCGTGAACGAGGGGCAAAATTCGGCGATTTCCCTGGTAAGTGCTCCGAACCCCGGTCCTATCTCGAGGATATTATCTTCAGCACCTGCCTTGCCGGCGCAAACGATTTTTTTTGTGATATTGCGGTCGGTAAGAAAATTCTGGCCGAGTTTTTTTTTCGCCGCTATTTCAGTATGCTTATATTCAACTTTTGTCATAGTGTCCGGGGTTTCCTCAGCGTGGGTGCCGGGCGGAAGTGTTTTTCTTAATTCAAGTTATTCTGGAAGTAATGGGAGAAAATAACATCGCGGCCGTTGGCACGCAATATGTTTCGCGGGGCAGCAAGGCAACCCGCACCGGATTCGGCGAAGCTCTGCTTCAGATTGGCCGGGAAAACCCTTCTGTTGTTGCGCTCTGCGCCGATCTTACCGGCTCGCTCAACATGCATCTTTTTCGCGATGCCTTCCCCAATCGTTTTTTCCAGACAGGTATTGCTGAAGCTAACATGATTTCGATGGCAGCCGGCATGGCCACAACCGGCAAAATCCCTGTTGCGGCAAGTTTCGCGGTATTCGCCACCGGCAGGGTGTACGACCAGATCCGCCAGTCGGTCTGCTATTCAAACCTCAATGTGAAGATCTGCGCTTCCCATGCAGGGCTGACGCTCGGCGAGGACGGTGCAACCCACCAGATCCTCGAGGATATCGGCCTCATGCGCGGCCTTCCAAGAATGACCGTGGTTGTTCCGTGTGATTACAGCGAAACCATCCGTGCCACGAAAGCCATTTTAAAATACGAAGGGCCGGTTTATCTGCGTTTCGGCAGACCGAACATACCCGATTTCACTCTTGATGAAGACGGGTTCGAGATCGGCAAGTCGATCGAACTGCATCCGGGTCGGGACGTCACGGTCATCGCCTGCGGCATCATGGTCTGGAAAGCCCTCGAGGCCGCCCGTATTCTCGAAAAGGAAGGGGTCGGTGTCAGGGTTCTGAACATGCACACCATCAAGCCGATCGATACGCTTGCTATCGTGCGTGCGGCAAACGACACCGGCGCTATCGTAACCGCAGAAGAGCACCAGATTTACAACGGCCTCGGCGATGCCGTGTCACATGTCTGCGCAAAGAACATTCCCGTACCGATCGAGATGGTGGGTGTCGAAGACCAGTTCGGCGAATCCGGAAAACCGGATGAGCTGCTGCAGAAATACAAGCTTACCACGGAGGATATTCTCGAGAAGATCTACCTCGCACTGCGCCGGAAGAACTAACCACATTTATCAGGGAGAGAACGTATGGCATTGCCCAATTTCGGTGATATGATGAAGCAGATCCAGCAGGCAGGGGAAAAGATGCAGGATGTCCAGAAGCAGCTTGAAAAGATCGTCGCCCACGGAGAGGCAGGCGGAGGCATGGTGAAGGTGAGCGTCAGCGGCAAGCAGAAACTGCTGAGCCTGAAAATCGATCCTGATATCATGGATGATGCCGAGATGGTGCAGGACCTTGTGCTTGCAGCAGTGAACAACGCCCTCGACGAATCGGCCAGGCTCGCCCAGGAGGAGATATCCAGGGCGGCGGGTGGCATGATCAATCCGACCGATCTGCTCAAGAACCTCAATCTCGGCAAATAGCCATCCATGCGCTATACTTCGGCGGCGATCGAATCCCTGATTGACGAGCTGGCCAAGCTGCCGGGCATCGGCCGCAAGACCGCCCAGCGCCTGGCCATGCATGTCCTGCATGAGCCGAAGAGCGAGGCGGAGAAGCTTGCCGGGGCGCTGCTTGACGTGAAGGACAAGGTTATCCGGTGTTCGGTCTGCCAGAATGTCACGGACAGGGATACCGATCCATGCCCGGTGTGCCGCAGCAGAGGGCGCGACCGCTCGGTGATCTGCGTGGTCGAGTCGCCGGTCGATATGCTTGCTTTTGAAAAAACAGGTTTCTACAAAGGGCTTTACCATGTACTTCACGGTGTGATTTCACCCCTCGACGGTATAGGGCCCGACGATATCAAGATAAAGGAACTGATCACCCGCATCGGGGACAGTGAGCACCAGGATGTCCGCGAAGTCGTGCTTGCCCTGAACCCGACCGTGGAAGGTGAAACTACAGCTCTCTATCTCAGCAAACTACTCAAACCTCTCGGCATTTCCGTTACCAGGATAGCTCGAGGCATTCCCGTGGGGGCCGAGCTCGAGTTCGTCGATGAAGCGACCCTTTCGAGGGCGCTCGAGGGACGGTCGGCCATGTAGGATAATTTCGTGTCAACAGGAGCATTATGCAAAGAGCATTCAATTTCAATGATGGGCAGCGATAAAAAGTCGGTTTTGATCATCGGGGGCGGACTTGCCGGCCTCACAGCCGCAAAGAGGCTTACGGACAAAGGGTTTCAGGTCAGGGTAATAGAGAAAAGGGATATTTACGGAGGGAAGGTCTCCTCGTGGAAAGACAGCGAAGGGGACTGGATCGAGTCTGGCACCCACTGTTTCTTCGGCGCTTACGACGTGCTGTACGATCTCATGAAGGAGATCAAGACCTATCATGCCGTGCAGTGGAAGGATCACAAGCTCACCTATACGCTTGCAGGTGGGGAGCGCTTCACTTTCAGCACATGGGACCTGCCCAGTCCGCTTCACCTCCTGCCGGCCATCGTGAAAAACGGCTATTTCACTTATGGCGAGATGGCGGCTTTCTCGAAATCTCTTATCCCGCTCGCGCTGCAGAAAAACCTCTATCCTCCGACGCAGGACCATCTGACCTTTGTCGAATGGGCCGAAGAGAAGAAGTTCGGCAAACGGCTGCTGGAGAAGATGTTCCGGCCGATGGCCCTCGCCCTGAAGTTCATACCGCCGGAAGAGATATCGGCCAAGATCATTCTCGATGTCACCGAGACGTTCTACCGGGTGCCGGACTCTTCGTGCATGGGATTCCTGAAAGGCGCTCCGCAGGAGTATCTGCACCAGCCCCTGATAGATCATTCGGCTTCGAAAGGCGCAGAGTTCCGCAACAGGGTCGCGGTCGACGAGCTGCTGTTCGACGGCAGGGAAATTAAAGGCGTTCAGCTCCGCAACGGCGAGATCCTGACGGCGGATTATTACCTTTCCGCCCTCCCGATCCACAATCTCGTGAAGGTTCTGCCGGTTTCGATGAAACGGAAAGACCTCTTTTTCGCGGGCCTCCAGAACCTCGAAGGTGTGCCGGTGATCTCGGTGCAGATCTGGTACGACAGGGAGATCGCTCCGGACGACAACGTGCTCTTTTCACCTGACGGGGTGATCCCGGTTTATGCGAACCTCGCCAGAACAACCCCGGAATACCGGTCGCTTCGGGGAGAGCCTTTCAGCGGTAAATCGCGGTTCGAGTTCTGCGTCGCGCCGGCGCGCGACCTGATGGGGCTTTCGAAGGAGGAGATTGTCCGCCAGGTGGATATGAGCGTGCGTAATTGCTATCCTGAGACTTCGCAGGGTGCTTCGATCCTGAAATCGACGGTGGTGAAGATCCCCAGTTCGGTCTATGCGCCGGTGCCGAACATGGAACGGTTCCGCCCAACACAGAGAACGCCGGTGAAGAACTTCTTCATCGCGGGCGGGTTTTCGCAGCAGCTCTATTACGATTCGATGGGCGGAGCGGTCATGAGCGCGAACCTCGCCTCGCAGGAGATTATGAAGGCGGCAGGCATGGAGGAATGAGTTGAAGGGGGGCGAGTCTCTATTTTTTCGGACATGTAAAAAAAATCGGCAGAAAGAGAGAAAAACGTTTCTCCGGAGATCGGGAAATTATTATCTTCAGGCTCTTGTTGAAAAGGTCTTGCGGCCCTTGTAGCTCAGTGGATAGAGCAGTAGTTTCCGGAACTAAAGGTCGGCAGTTCGAGTCTGTCCAAGGGCACGAGGAAGTATTTTTCGGGGTGTGGCTCAGTTGGTAGAGTGCTGCGTTCGGGACGCAGAGGTCGTGGGTTCGAGTCCCGCCACCCCGACATGAAAAGCGATTACGGCATGTCCCGTTGTCGCTTTTTTTTGTTTGTGCCCCTCATTTATTTTTCTTCAGCCCCGGAGGGGCGGCACATTGGTAGCCTGGGGTGTCAACCCCTGGTAAAGGATCTTTTCATACCGGTTGACCCGGTAGTCCTGAAACCCGGACACTAAATGAAATGTATGCCGTCCCAAGATTTTTTTTCTTCCTTCCTGAAAAATTCAAGAGACTTAAAGGAGGGCTGACATTCCTGTCCGCCATTTTATTTCGTATGAGCAGATATTCCGCTTGAAAACTTCGATCCGGGAAGCGTTAAAAGGGAAAGTTTACGAGGTTGTAAGCGTCACCGATTACGCCGTCATTCGTGTTAGAAACGTGAATATTCTTGCAAATTGAGTGTTTTAATCGTACATATATGTAGAAATACTGTTTATGATGCCGTCATTCCCTCCCGCAACCCTTTTTGAACGGCATGCAATGAGTTTGCAGATTCGATTTGCCACTTTCGATCCATTTGCAGTTACACTCGATTCCGATACCAGCCTTACATAGCAGCACATAACTGATTTTGTATTATTTCAGAATCTACGAAAGTGCCTTTTAATCACTGAGGGTAAATTCCCCGATGCTTTGCTTCGAGAAATAAACATTAATGAATGAATTCATACCCCGTAGCTCTGCTGCGGGGTAGTTGATTTGTATATCCTATAAAGTCATTTTTGTGGTTGGAAGTATGGTTAAAGATTAATGGAGAATATATATGCTAAAATCTAATGACTTGTTCGTAATTGCTTTACATTGTTTTAATGAGTTGAAGAAAAAAGTTATTGCAAAATCAATTGAAAAAAAGAAAGGTGTTGGATATTTTACCCCTCATGATACGACTCATTATCAGGGAGTAAAAGATACGATAGATGTTCTTTTGAAAAAGCAAGAAGGGCATAGGCACGCGATATCCTTTGGTTTTATAGAAGAAGAAATGCTAAAAGATTTAAAAGTACAAAACGAAGAATCTGATATTGAGGCTAAAAAAGAAAAAATTGATTTTGATAGAAGAGTAAAAAATTTAATTGCACATGCGGTAAAAGAAACATTTCTTATAAATAAATGGGAAAGGTTATTTTTATATTTCTGCGCTTGGAGTCATGATATTGGAATGCTTGAAGCCTTTTATGAGCCTTATTATAAAGGTAAAGGAAAAGAGTTGCCTCAGCCTAAAGAAATAAGAGATCAGCATGATAAAATTTCAAATTATATGTGTAAGGAGATAATGTATGAAATATTTTGTGAGATAATATCGCAAATAAAAGATATTAATATACAGCAATGTTCTGACTATAACTTTATATCAGAAAATGAAATATTTGAAAGCGTTGAAAGAATACGGCAGTATTTTTCTGCAGAAGAAAGACAGTCGGAGCTAAAAGAATTTATTCGATCTTTGATATATATTATTAATTTGGTGTCTTTATATCATCGTAGAGCGGAAAATATTGCTACATGTCCAAAAGTTAGGACTTTGCATAAGTGGGTAGAATCCGGGCCCATTAGAACACAATTATTAGCAGCAATTTTTAGATTATCAGATGCTCTAAGTGTCGATAGAACTAGATTTCATGATCGAAGATTTGATGAGTTTAGAAATTATGGGAATTTTGATGCGGAATCAAGATTGCATTGGATAAAAAGTTTTGTTGTTTCATCAATTGAGTTGAAAGACTCAGAGCATGAAATCGAAATACAAATAGATGTTCCATACCAATGGCGAGGAGATTTCGAAAAAAAAGATTGGGAGGAAAGAATAAATAATCTTGCGATCTTTATAAAAGAAGATTTAAATGAAGATGTGATTAGTGTATCAAAAATATTGTATGAAAATAATTTCCCTTTATTTTTAGATATAAAATCAATTATTCATACAATTCCAACTTTAGAATATGAGAATGAAATATGGGAGGTTTTAAACGATTTAGTTGTTTCTTCATCTCCAAATACGAGCAGATTAATAGTATCAACTATAGTTGAAATAGAAGAACATGTAAAAAAAATGGAAGAGGATAACTATGCAGGAAAAACAGAAGCAGAAGTCCAAGATTATATAGAAAAAAATATTAATGCTATCAAAGAGCAGTTAGAGAAAAGGCCTTGTCATCTAGGTTTAATTAAAATAAAAAATATTTTAGAAGCAATAAGTAAATATAATAATGATTCTGTAGATATTTTAAAAATAGATAAAAGGTATTTAAAGGTTGTTTTTTTAGATGCTTTGGTTAGAACCGTTAAGTTCCAAAGGCAAGAAACGGAAAAAAATGCAAAAAATATTATTAATGAACTTCAGGAAATAAATGGATGTACTGATATTATATTATATGGTTTTAGTCAACTTGTATCGAATGTTATAAGGTCAATTTCTGAAAAAACATTACAAAATATTATAATACATATACTTGAGTGTAGGACAAAAACAACAGTATCTAGAACAAATAGGTTGATATATCATGATGGGGTAAGATATGCAAAATATCTCAGAGAAGAAATAGGATTGGCTAATGAAACATTAATTAAAATATATCCAGATTCTTATTGTGGTACATTAATGAGCGAAATGAAGAATTCTTTTAATAATAATGTAAAGAAGTTGCCTGTTGTTTTTTTTGGGGCAAATGCAGTTAATACAGATTTTTCAATTGTTCATTCAATGGGCCATTTAACTGTTGCAGAAATAGCTAAAAAAAATATTATACCTGTTATTGTAATAGCTGATACAATGAAGGTTGGTAAAATTAATCATTCGATAAGTGAGAGAAATAAAGACTATTGGCTTACGAATGATAGGGATTTTATAAATAATTTGCAAATGCATAAAATTGGCTTATCAAATCCAAATGAGGATGTTATTAGTTCGGATTGTATTGATAAAATAGTTTTGATAGATCAACAAAAAGTTATTAATCATGAGATGAATAAAGATTGTATGATAGAATATGAGAATAAGTTTTATGAAGAGTATAAGGTAATGTTAAAAAAAACTGTGTTGGCTGGTTTGGTAAGAAATAGAAGTATTGATAAAGATAACAAAAATGCTCAATTAGAAAATGATTCGTTTTGGCTTGCAGGTGAAGAATGCTATAATCGAATTGAGGATGAATTGCATTCAGTAAAGCATTGTGAGCAAATAAAAATTGATGGAAACGATATTGCGTTTTGTATTAGTAAAATGAAAAGTATAGTTGATAATCTTGTTGTTGAAATTGACAATAATATACAGAATAAAATTAATAAAAAAAGTGCTTTGTAGATAATGGTGCTTCGTAAAATTTAATGGAAAGGCAACCGGCAAAATACTGCATGCTCAGATTGCCATATTGAGCTTACCACAATAAAACAGAGAGGCTTGGGGTTGTACATAAATAAAGCAAAAAGATTTTTGTTCTATTTAATGTAAAACGTGAGGAAAGGAAGTGTATCAAACAAAAGCATTGCCACAGGTAATATTTTTCGCGCTGAAGGCGGAGAGCAAGAACAGTGATGGTATTGTTGTTCTCTATCTCGAAAAGCGCTACGCAGTCTGAGTTTCCGAAGGGAATCAGCAGTTCGCTGAGAAACGGGTTTTGTTGTGCGGGTTACCTGCAGTTGAAAGGAAACTCCCGTCCTTCCCAATGGCGTTGAACGCATCTTCAGCTGCATTAATGTCATTTTCGAGCAGCCAGGCCAGCCTGTATCATGGGATAGTGCATTTTCTGAATCCCTTGCGCGCAGGACTTGTCCAGTCGTTCGATTCATGAACATTGTTTGATTTATCAGGAGGAATGTGGTATTCTTACTTGTAATACGTAATACCGGAGGGGAAAATGAAAGTGACAACAAAAGGGCAGGTGACGATACCAGTTACCATACGGGAAAAGTTAGGGATAACCCCTGATACAGAAGTTGATTTTATGCAAGAGGGGGATCGTGTCGTGATTGTAAAACGAAAAGACGCAACGCCAGCGAGTCAAAAATTTAAAAAACTTCGGGGGATTGCCACTGTCAAAATGACTACAGACGAAATCATGGCGCTCACAAGAGATGTATGAACGGTCTTCTTGTTGATTCAAATATCATCCTGGATGTTTTTCTCGATGATCCTGTTTGGGCTGATTGGTCGGAGGCAGCTCTTTCTGAATATGCCATTCATACCCCTTTATTCATCAATCAAATCATCTATTCCGAGATTTCCATCGGGTTTAAAAAGATTGAGGAGTTGGAGGTGGCGATTTCGTCAAGCGGTTTTCAGATGCTGGAAATTCCAAAGGAAGCCCTTTTTCTTGCTGGTAAAGCTTATCTCAACTACCGAAAGCATAGCGGTGAAAAGAGGTCTCCTTTACCGGACTTTTTTATCGGAGCACATGCCGCAGTATCAGGTCTTGCATTAATCACACGAGATAAAAACAGATATCAAACCTATTTCCCGACAGTCAGAATCATTTCTCCGGAATAATCGATCAGCCTGGGTGGGGCTATCTCATAGCGGAAAACGCCGGAATCAGGCTTGCCAGGAGTCGGGAATAACTTTATACCCATTACAAAGCGGTTCACGTGTACAGGAGTGCTCGGCAATGCGTAAAAAAAAGCTGGCGCTGGATTTTGTGCATGAACTCGGGATGACGTATAGTGGAGCAGCTCGAAAGCTTGGAGTATCTGCCGGAGCGATACAGCAGATTGTCGGAATAAACCGATAGATTAAATTATAATGAGCTTTAGATGGCGTGAACCCGGCTTTTCGTAACGCGGAGTGATCCGGTGAATGGCATGGTCTAAAATTGATTTGAAGCGTTACTGGTCATTATCCGAAATCGAGCTTGCATTCATCGGCTGAAATAACCCGGCATTGCTCCAGCCATTGGTAATCGTCATTTGAAATGCTGCACCAGAGCGCGATCTGCATTTCGTTTTTTTGTTTTTCATAATCACACATGCGGTCACACGGAATCCGGATATCACCGGTTTCACAAACATTCTCATGAAGACAATTCCCTCCGCAAAGGTAACGGGTCCAGCATGACCGGCATTTTTCAGCGGCATCGACAGGTGGCAGGTAAAAGTCAGGCTTTATCGGCTGTTCGCTGAAAATGCTTCCGAGCCGGTAGTTCTCCTGCCCTGTGAACCTGTGACACGGGTATATATCGCCCGTTATCGAAACCGCAACGTAATTTCGGCCAACACCGCATTTATACTTTTTCCTGCCGAGAAAAACACGGTTCCGGGAAAGAAAAACATCCCGGGTCGGCAGGGAAATACCGAGAGTCTTTGAAAGACGACCGATTTGAGCCTCATCCCTGTTTTTCAATGCATCGAGAAACAGCCGAAGGTTTGAACTGGTAAAAGCCAGACGTTTTTCACTGAATGCCTTGTCTCTCTCGATATCGGAAAAATCGGAATATGGAGAGCGGGCGGCCCGTACCATAGTTGATCGAAGAAAACCCGCTGCGTTTATCGCGGTCTGTACTGCAGCCGGATCTGAGCCCGGAACAAGCGTGGCACGGGCGTTAACCATTCTGCCACGTTCAGCAAGAAGTTCAGGAAGCATCTTCATCGCCTTGTCATATGACGACGAGTCGTCCAGTGAGGGGCGCAATGCGTCGAATATCTCTTTGGGACCATCAAAACTTGCGATGGTCATCACATCGAAGTCATGTATGAAATCCAGTTTTTCGCGGTCGAGAAGCGTCAGATTGGTCGTTACCGTGAAATTCATCCGTACCCCTTGCTTTCCGGCTTGATGCCGGGCATATTCGGCAACTTTTTTCATAAGGGGAAAATTGAGGAACGGTTCACCGCCAAAAAACGATATTCGCCCCTCATGCGGCCCGCAGTGTTCGAGAAGCCAGTCGACAGCTCTCAATGCGGTTGTTTCATCCATGACACCGCGATTGCCGTATTCGCCAGCGCCGCCGTAACAGTAGGTGCACCGAAGATTGCAGATCTGGGTGACGAAAAGGGCAATACAGCTTATTCGACCATCCCATCCGGCTTGTGCTGAAGATTTACCTTCCGGATCATCACTTATCGATGGTGTACTGACATTTTTTCCTTTCAGGGTTTTGTGTCCCTGGTACAGTGCATCAAGTTCGGACTTAGCTGTTACCGAAAGAGCATCATAGGCTTTATGTGACTGATTTCCTGACAGATAAGATGCACTTTCACTGCAGATCCGTGATGCGATCATCGTGTTTGCATTGATAGCAAAGTGCTGCTGACCGAAAGAAAAACAATGTAACTTATCATCGCCACTCATGATGTGATGCTGTTTGAAAACGCAACGTTCCCAGTATGGAAATGCAAACCGATAAGATCAGGATTATGATTGCATTGGTTATAAAAAACAGTTGTAACAATACCACCCGATGACTGATTTTACAGTCGCGTATCCATGAAAAGTTACTATGCGGTTGCAGGAGCTGTTCAGCAGGGTTTTCATCTGTTCAAGGCGATGTTTCTGCAGCGCTGTTCTGTCGTTATCGCCTGACCCGGAACATTCATCACCTGACTCGGAGACAGCACCATAGCATCAGTACCTCCGGAAATGGTCTCGGGCTCTTCGTCGAATAACCCGGAGGGAACGTTCCGGAACCCGTCAACCGTAAACTGTCGGAGAGAATTTATTGCTTTCCGACTCGCAGGGAGTGCCACAGGTCCAAGAACCTCCGGAAACGGCATCGAGCTCATCGTCGAATAATTCGGAGCGGGCGTTATTGAACTCTTCAGCTGTAAATTCAAAGCCTGACTCTTTTGCCAGTTGCATACGTTCTTCGGCAGTTGAAAAGTCGGAAAGTTTTTGTTTCAACTCTTTATTTCTTGCCAGTTCCTGCAGAAATGCCTTTGCCTGGTCTATGGACATGGTTACCTCCTTCTTTTGAAGGTTAAACAGAGTATTTTACCATAAAATATATTTAATGTTATTGAATTGTATCAGGTATATCTTTGCATCACAACAAACACGTTGTCGCTAATCCATCCTTGCCGTAAATCCGGGATTCGCATGAGAAACAGGAAATATCCCTCATGACATCAACGACACAAAGTTCATCGATCGGTTTCTTCTGCAGGAATGTCTAATTTGCATTGTGAATTAACAGCCGCAATGCTCAATACAGCAAGGGCAGTTATTGCCTTGCGGCCGATAAACAAGAGGGATAGCTTTTTTCTGGAAAATGCGCCGGGGAACCAACGTGATCAGGTTGTATCACTCTTTACTGGATGTAAATTCGATCAGAAGAAAATCCGATAATAAAAAAGCAAAGCGTAACGGTTTCATATAAAAATAAAGACAAAATCTTTCAAGAGCTTCACAAACACAAATATGAGCGGAAAGAGGCTGGGGATGCGGGTTGCCCATGAGTTGAACATGAAAAAGTCCATACTGCCGATCTTTCTTCTTGCAGGTTTATTGTCCGGTCATGCAGTTGCGGCGCCTTATGTCAGCGTTTCAGCAGGCACCGGAGTATCGGAAGATTCAAAGCTTGATGGCGCAGGCGAGCCCATGGCCAACGCTTTCGCTTTCAATGGTGCGGTCGGGTACAATTTCGGCGCGGCCCGGATCGAGGCGGCATCAGGGTATCAGGAACACGGTTATCCCCGGCATCCCGAGTTTGGAAATCTGGAATGCCTTCTGATCATGGCAAACGGTTACTATGATTTTGAGGCAAGCCGTGGACTGAGGCCATACATCATGGCAGGTATCGGCAGTGCGCATGTGCATACCGAAGATGATTTCGTCGACGATTACAGCTTTGCCTGGCAGATCGGCACTGGACTGGGTTTGGAAGTTGCCAGAAATATCACTTTTGATGTGGGTTACTGCTACTTCAGGGTGGACCATCTTGAAAGCAGATTCGGCGGAAGGGTGGAGTGGGGAGCCCATAACATACTTGCCGGCATCAGGTATGAGTTCTGATGCATCCTGGCGTCAAGTATTATAAACACCGAAAAACTTCAGCAAGTATCCATCTCAAGAGAATTCTGCTTTCTTCCAGTGCGTCATCAAGATTTTTCCTTGATTGCATCCGAAAGGCCGGGCATTTCGAAGCTTCCGGCCTTTTGTTGCTTTATGGAGTTTGTGATCAGAGTTCGTAGCGTATACCAGCCATGATGTTGTGGGTCTCCAAGTTGACGTCGACATCGAAGTTGTCTTTCAATCCTTGAGGTCTGAGATACCTGTAACCGAGATCGACGGTCGCCTTTTCGGAAACTTTGATTCCGACGCCGGCACCGGCCTGCCATGCGAAAGCAGTTTTGTCTACCCACTTGTCCGTAGCATCAGGTATGGCGATACCGATTCCCCCCATTACATAGGGATGGATTCCTGAACCTGCATTGAAGTCATAATAACCGTTTGCCATGATGGTGATAAACGATACACTATGGCCGTAAATGTTGCCATAAACACCGCCATACCGGTATCCTGTAAAATCATGCTTCTGGTATCCTATTGAGATTTCCGTCCTGCAGGGTGAAAAATCATAGCCTAAAGCTCCGTTAAACGCAACACCGGCGTCAAGTATGTCGTAGTCATAGTCGATGACTCTGGACGGTTTGATATCGCCGGCGATTCCCGCCCCGACTGAAGCGCTGACATAGGGGCCCGCAGCATAAGCAGGAGCACATCCAAGTCCGGCAACGAGGAGTGCCGTGAAAATCGTTTTTTTCATGGTAGGACGTTTTAATTTTATCGTATAAATGTCATTCATAAATCAAATTCTCTTATCGGACGGCGTTCCGGAATGTTTGCGGTTTCAAAAATAATAAAGGGCGTTCATGACAAAATATACAAATATCAATCCATTGCGGGCTGGACTTGTCGGGAGTGTTACCGAACAGGGTGGATATCCCTGGAGCGGGCATGCGGCTGTTATGGGCCGGATCAGGAATGCATGGCAGAACCAGGATAACGTGCCAGGGTATTTCGGCAACAGGGAATCGGGAATAATCAATACGCTCTCTAAAACGGTTCGCGGGTACAGGAATGTTCAGCATTGCGTAAACGGCTGGCATTGGATTTCGTGCATGAACTCGGGATGAGTTATGCCGGAGTTGCTCGATTGTCTGGAGTATCTCCCGGAGCGGTGCACAAGATAATAAAGTGGACAAGTTTGCTTGTATGAATAGTCATCAACGTCCCGGAGTTGTGATGACCGGAAGTTCTTCGTCGCAAGTATGGGAGCGGTTGCTGCGGGGAACGGTGCAATAAACCTGTTTTCGCACCGGAACTTCCGTTTATAAGGGTGGAGCAACCGTTTCTTCGCTTTTCGCTTCGTAAGGCTCCATGATATAGCCAAGGCAATCCTGCCGGATAATCTTCACATCGCGGGTGAACATCGATGGTACGACCGGTACCCTGGTGAGAATGCGGTTTTCACTGAAAAGGAGGTAGAGGTCGGTGACGTTACGGTTCAGGTTGTCGATGACCATGAGCGGCGGAAGCCCGTTGCGGTAACGACCCAGTTCCGTTCCCTCAGGCACCCTCTCGAAATTGAGCGTTTCGAGGTCCTCCCGAAAACAGACATCAGTATTGGCGGTGCACTGCCCGAATCCGGGACGTATGCCTTCGGGCAGGAGTATCCTTGCGGTGGTATGGAACAGATCGTTGTGGTGATTCGGCGGTGGAGTGAAAAGGCTCTCTTCGGGCAGTTCAAGGCAATGCCGGAGATAATTTTCCACATGCTTGATCCCTGCCACGACACCGGAAACTCCGCATTCAAGGGTGACCGCAGGGCATATTGCGGCCAGTGCGACCGCAAGCACTTCGTGCGGTTCCGTAAACCAGACGATGGTTTTGCTGAACCGCCGGGCAAGACTGAGGGACTTTTTGTCGAGCCGGTTGACGCAGCCATAGTGCGGGTTTTTGCCGGTGTTGTTATGCAGGTCGATGCCTGCAAGCGGAGCCGCCTTGACGATTTCAGCCAGAACTTTTCGTGCCAGCAGGTGTTCGGGATAGCGTTCCCCCTGCCAGATCCGATTGTAATCGGCCTGCCCGTCGAGTTTCCTTACACCTTGTACAGCGGCGGCGACGTTGCCGACAAACAGCAGCATTGGTCTCGGCAGTGGACGCAGGGGAGCACCGAACCCGTCGAGGAGTTGCTGCATGGCTTCAAACCCTGTTGTTTCATTGCCGTGCAGCAGTATCGAAACGAAAAGCGGCGATCCTTTTTCACCCTCGATACGGATGAGCGAAGGGCCCGGAAGGATCGAGTCGAGTTTTTCGATCGCTATTCCGGTAAAACCTTCGGGCAGTCGATCGAAAAGGTGCAGATCGGGAAGATGATTATGGTTCAGATGCTCCATTCGTGTACAGGAATGTTTCTGTTCTGGTTTTCGAGGTATGCCTGGGTCATCGCCCTGAAATCGGGTCCATGCCGCCTGATGAAGTTTTTTTGCCACCAGGCGCCGTTCCGGCGCGTCGCTACGCGTTTTGTCAGAACATCGCCAAGGTAGTATTTCAGGTCATGACTGTCGAATCCTCGCCCGGCAAGAGCCAGCATGGCACCGGGGATCAACTGTTGCAGCAGAAGAGTATCCACAGGCATGGCGTTTCCCGAGCTCCAGGTGACCATGGAGTCAAGCCCGAAGCGTGAGGCGGCGTAAAAATTCGCGCGAGCCTGTTCGAACGATATCGCAGCCTGGGGAACTTCAGGCAGCAGGTGAAGTACCGCACCATAAAAAAAGAGGATATTGGCTACGATGTCAGGAATCGATGGCCCTGCCGGAGGTACGCGATGTTCGATCCGCAAGTGAGGGCGGCCATCCTCACCGAAACCTATCAGAGGGCGGTTCCAGCGCCAGATTGTACCGTTGTGCAGCCGCAGATGGTTCAGTTGGCTGAGATCATCATCGAACGTTACAGGCAGCAGCACCGGAAATCCGTCGAGATTTTCGAGGAAAACCTCTTTGAGTGATTTGCGGACGTAATCCCGCCCGAACGTAACGCGAGAAACCATTCTTCCGGAGAGGTCAACGAAAGCAGGGGATTTCACGGCCTGCTCAAAGAGAGGAATGCGTGTTTCATCCCAGAGCTCCCTGCCGAAGAGGAAGGGGGAGTTTGCAGTGAGTGCGACTATCGGCGCCGACAGCACATGGGAGATGTTGTAAACTGCGGCTGCCTTGCTGACGGGAACCTGAAAATGGATCTGCAGCGAGGTCGTGGCCGCCTCGGCCATGACATCATGATGGACGACCTCCAGAGAATCATTCGTTCCCTCGATGTGTATTTTGAGCGGGTGACAGGATCTCGTTCGCAGGATTTCACGGTTCAGTGCGTGAAACCGTTGCAGCGAAGAGATGTTCCGGAGCGTCAGCATCCAGTCCTGCAAGGTCGGCAGGATGCCGGTCATAAGGGTATTACACCCCATGTCGCGGGCATTGCTGGTGCAGATACTCCAGAGCTTCTGCATTTCGTTCTTCAAAAATACCGGGAGACGGCGATCGAGAGGATGCGGTGCAATATTGAGTTCGAAGTTGTATTTCGACAGCTCGGGCACAACAAGAGGATTGCTGACCCGCCGAAGGAACTCCTCGTTTCTCGGGGTCGGGGCGCAATGCTGATCGATGAGCCATCCTTCGAGCTCGAAGCCGCACATCTCCTGGTGTTTGTCGAAGAGATCCGATGAAAACCACTCCATCAGAATCCGCGTTTCCTTTCTGAGATTCTGTTGAAACTGCCGGAAATCCTCCTCGCTGAACTCTGTTTTTGCTATTTCACTGCCCATCGATGACTGGTTATGTTCGGTCTCGGGGATAGGGTATCAGGAACAATCTGGATAATAGCATGATAAGATGCAAATCTGAACTTTAAGCAAAATAGTCACTAAGTAGTAAATTGTCAGGGGCGTACCCTAATTACTTAATATGGAAAGCGATAATCTTTCAATGAACTCCTCCTTTCGGTTTTGAATTGTCGTTGTTTTAGCGTTGTTTTATGTGCAGAAATGCAGAAAAATGTATACGATTAGCTACATTGATGTAATGTTTATTATGGGATATGCGGCTCTGTCTTAATTGGTTCAATGTGACCCCCTTACGTAAAACCAGTCCATTCGAAAGAAGTGAATTCGCGCTGTCAACAGCATTGTCATGGTGCTGGTGCAGGACTTTGATAAAGATTCAATGCCATTCTTCGTTTATACGAGGGCAGTAAGATCCCTTGTAAGGTTTATATGACCTTTTATGAAATTACCATGCCCGTCAAGTAAACTCGGTCAATCTCAAACAGGCAGAACCGTTCATGAGGAAAAAAAGTGTTGCAATTGATGATTTTTCCGAATTGCGATCGAATGCTGAAAAGCTCCTCGGAGAAAAACAAAGAAAAAGCCCCGATTTCTGCGCTTCAGCAGACGAAATGAAACGGATGGTCTATGAACAGGAAGTTCATCAGATCGAGCTCGAAATGCAGCAGCAGGAACTCCTTCAGACGAGATATGAACTGGAAAAAAGCCTTAAGCGTTATACCGACCTTTATGATTTTGCCCCACTTGGATACCTGACGATAGCTCGAGACAGTTCGATACTCGAAGCGAACATGATGGCTGCAACGATGCTTGGTACTGAACGCTCTTTTCTTTTGGGCAGTCAATTGTCAGACTTGATTATTTCTGAAGACCTTCCCTTGTTCATAGCATTTTTAGACAAGGTATTCAAAAGCAGGACATCAAAATGCTGTGAAATTCTGCGTTTGAATGTAGCCTCGGGAAAAGTTCAAACCAAGCCCGTTCAAGTTGACGTTAAACCGTTGACAGTTAGTATCGATGCCATCGTCAACGAAAACGGCGAAGAGTGCCAGCTTGTCCTCTCTGATATCAGCAGACTGAAAGAGATAGAAAACGCAATGCTCGTTTCGAATGAACGTCTGCATATCGTTATGGATGCAACTCACTCCGGTACCTGGGAGTGGGATTTGCAAACCAACAGCCAAATCTGGTCGGATAACGTATGGAAAGCGATTGACTGCTTCGGGCTGGAACCAATTTCCTGCAATGCATCTTACGATTTATGGAAGCAGTTCCTGCCGCAGGATGAGATAGAGTTGATTGACAGGATTGTTCTCGATGCAATAAAAAAAGAGGAGGAATTCACTGTTGAATGGCGTGTCCGGGACAGTTCCGGCAGGGATCACTGGGTTATGTCCAAAGGGTCGCCTATAAGAGATAAGGATAACAGGCTCAAGAGGTATGCAGGAATCATTGTCGATATAACTGATCTGAAAAATGCCAGGGAAATAAGCAATAAAGCGCAGGCACTCAATAAAACCATTATCGACAGTATTCCCGGTCCGTTTTATATCATCGACAGAAATGGCTTCTATGCCGGTTGGAATGCTTACGACCGAGAGGTAATTGCCGGGAAACCTGAAAGCGAGATGGCGAATATGCAGGTGATTGATACCGTTCATCCCGAAGATCGGGCGCTGATTGAGGAAAAGATCGCAAGTGTATTCGAGCAGGGTATTGACGTAAATGTGGAGGGCAGGATACTGCTTCGCGGCGGACCGCAATTTCGCTGGTTCGTAATGAGCGCGAGGAGAGTGATTATCGACGGCAATCCCTTCCTGATAGGAATAGGTACCGATATTACAGAACGTAAAAAAATCGAGGATGTACATCGATTTCTCTCCCATACCAGCTACGTTTCGCAGGAAGAGCCGTTTTTCAATTCTCTTGTACGATATCTTGCCGAGTGCCTCGGCATTGAATTTGTCAGCATCGACGCCCTTGAAGGGGAAAGCCAGACGGCAAGAACCCTCGCTCTATGGTGCGACGGGCATTTCGAAGACAATGAGACGTACTCTCTGACAGATACACCATGCGGTAATGTCGTCAGAAAAGATTTCTGCTGTTATCCTGCCGATCTGTGCCGGATATTTCCAGACAATCAGGTGCTGCAGAAGCTGCGGGCTGACAGTTATGCTGGAGTGACTCTGAGGGATCATACCGGTCATCCTATCGGTCTGATCGCAGTCATTGGACGACATCCGCTTTACGATCACAGAATGGCCGAGGTTATTCTGAAAATTGTTTCTGTCCGGGCTGCCGGTGAACTGGAACGATTGCAGAATGAAGGTGTTTTACGGGAAAGCGAAAAAAAGTATCGGGAATTGTTCGAAGGTGTTCCAATAGGTTTGTACAAGACCACACTTGACGGAAAAGTAATTGCCGTAAACCAGGGCTGCCTTGATATCAGCAGATGTCCTGAATCGGAAAGGAAAGTGTGGTTTGAGCAGGATACCAGGAAATCCTACGTTCACCCGGAAGATAGCGCCCGGCTCAGGGATGCACTCCAGAAACATGGCTATGTCAACAATTTTGAAGCTGAGTTCCAGCGCATGGATGGCACAATTGCCTGGTTGAGCAACACGGCAAAAATCGTGCGAGGTGAAAACGGGCAACCTGATTATATCGCAGGCTCTTTTGTCGATGTCACCAAACGCAAACACGCCGAGGAGGAACTGAAAAAGCTGAGTGTCGCCATAATGCAGAGCCCGGCAGTGGTCGTCATTACCGATCCTTTCGGAAAAATCGAATACGTGAACCCTGCATTTTCGCAGCTGACAGGGTACAGCTCCGAAGAAGTGAATGGAATGAATCCTCGAATTCTTCAATCAGGGATGATGCCGAAGGATGTTTATAAAAATCTCTGGGAAACCATTATTTCAGGCGGTATCTGGCAGGGCGAACTTCAAAACAGGAAGAAAAACGGTGAACTTTACTGGGAAACTGCGGTCATATCGGCAATTCGGAACGAAAACGGCGACATAACCAATTTTGTGGCGGTCAAGGAAGATATCACGGAAAAGAAAAAACTATGGGGTGATCTTATAGCTGCCAAAGAAAAAGCCGAAGAGAGCGACAGGTTGAAAAGCGCGTTCCTTGCCAACATCAGCCATGAAATACGGACCCCGATGAACGGTATTCTCGGGTTCTCGGAACTGCTGAAGGAACCCCGTCTGTCGGGTGAAGAGCAGCAGGAATATATCGACCTCATCCGAAAAAGTGGCGAGCGGATGCTCAGCATCATCAACGATCTCATCGACATTTCCCGTATTGATGCCAATGAGATGGGTCTGCAAATAGCTGAAACACCACTCAACAAAGTGCTGCATGATCTTTGTGCCTTTTTCAAGCCCCAGGCAGAAAAAAAAGGGGTGCAGCTGAGCTGCAGCAGAGGACTTCCTGACAGTGAAAGTGTCATTGAAACAGACGCTAATAAACTTGAGCAGGTCATTACCAATCTTGTCCAGAATGCTCTGAAATTCACCCCTGAAGGGTACATCGATTTCGGTTATGCGAGAAAAGACAACATGCTCGAGTTTTTTGTGGCAGATACCGGTATAGGTATTCCTCAGGAGATGCACGCGAGCATTTTCGACCGTTTCAGGCAGGTTGACAACTCTATCAACAAGCCGCATGAAGGGGCCGGGCTCGGACTGAGCATTTCCAAGGGATTCATTGAAATGCTTGGAGGCACTATCCGTGTTGAACCGGCAAATGGCGGGGGCTCCAGATTCCTGTTCACACTTCCGTACAATCCTCCCGGCTCCAGGGTATTGCCGGTTGTCGAGGCAGGCATGAAAGCTCAAGGGTCTTCTCTGCCATTAACTCAATTGACAATCCTCATAGCCGAAGATGACGAAATAAGCTGCCTGCTGTTGAAAAAAAGCCTGAAAGAGGAGAATATTACCTTCCTTTCCGCAGGAAACGGCAAGGAAGCCGTTGAACTGGCAGTGCGCCACCCGGAAATCGATCTCGTGCTGATGGACATCAAAATGCCGGTTATGAACGGCTATGATTCGACCAGGCTTATCAAACAGATGCGACCGGGGTTGCCTGTTATAGCCCAGACAGCTTTTACTTCATCTGATGATCGGCAAAAAGCGGAATCAGCTGGCTGCGACGCTTTCATTACAAAGCCGGTCAATAAAAACGAGCTTCTTGTACTGATACGTGCCCTGCTGAAAAGTTAGACAGGATTGTGTCGTATATATACCGCTCATCCCCTTCCGGTTAAAAAAAACGTGTAAAACTCATGCCGGATAATTCACGGGAAGTTTCAGGCATAATTACAGTCAAATAACAGGGCATCAAAACGAATGAACCTTCGGATATATCCTTTTCCCCTTTCATCTTTATTTCAACGCAGGCTCGCTGCAGTTCTTCAGACGTGCAGGAAAATCCGGCATTCCGATGATTTTCTTTGACCAGCTGAGCGAGCTCTCAAAAGCAGACAAGCTCCAAGCCCACCAATATCTTAATTCTTTGGCAGATGGACGTGTTAAATAGCGAGCAGTCTCCGGGACGTAACAGCCCTTCTGAAAAATTCGCCTTCGATGGCTGTCGACGGGATTTGTCGATTCGCTGCAGGAGAGTGCTTGTTGCCTGGTTTTCGATTTTCCGGATTTGAAAATTCCGGTTAGATGGTACAAATGATGTGATGGTTCGGAACAAATTCCAAGTGTGATAAAATTTATATGTTCGGTCCTTACTGGCTGCTCGATGCCGCAATCATGATTATCGAGCGTTCGCACCGGGTGGAAAACCTGACAACTGACGAACTGGCAGCGATGCTTGCCGGACCGGAACCGCCAATGCTGTTCGACATCCGCACCTCCGTGGAGTACGGGAAGAGCCATATCGCGACGGCAGTGCGTCTCGACCCGGATACCGGCACGGATGATTTCGAGGCTCGCTTTGCATCCCTCGCGGCGGGCCGTGACATTGTTTTTTACTGTTCGGTCGGCCAGCGCAGCACGGAACTGCTTGTGCGGCTGGAGAGTGTCTGTGTGAAAGCAGGGGCGAAGAGCTGCCGCAACCTGCGCGGCGGTATCTTTCGCTGGTATAACGAGGGTAGGCCGGTCGTCGATCTGTCAGGCAGGACGGACGACATCGACGGGCACGATCCTGTCTGGGGATTGATGGTCGAACGGCGCCGGTAACGACAGCTTCCATTCCGACGGTTGCGCTCTAAGGGCGGAATGGCCTGAGGAGCAGGGCGAAGAGATGTTGTTTGTCAGGGCCGCTTTCATGGTCGAGGCCGAAATGGAGGTCGTCGAGATTCTCTCTTGTCAGAAAGCTGCCGAAGAGGCGGTCCCACAGGGAGAGCATGCTGCCGTAGTTGGAGTCATGTTCGCTCCTGAGCCTCGAGTGATGCAGGCGGTGCATCATGGGGGAGGGAATGATAAGCCGGGCCAGACGATCCATGGCTGGCGGAATGGAAACATTGCTGTGGTGAAATTCTATGACCGGTGTCATGAGGAGCGAGTAGAGCAGCATGTGTTCGATACCTGCACCGAGCAGCATGAAGAGGGGGAGTCGCAGCACTTCCGAGAGAAGGATCTCAAGGAAATGGAACCGCAAGCTGGTGGTGACATCGAGAGAGGGATCGCTGTGGTGTATGGAGTGGAATCTCCAGAGAAATGCCGTTTCATGGTTGAGACGATGCCATAGGTACATCCACAGGTCGATGAGCAGGATGATCAGGATGGCTACGACAACGGGGTGAAGGGCCAGTATTCCGAATCCCGGCCAGACTTTTCTCGACCAGTCGAGGATGATTGCCATGCATATACCCGACGGGAGCAGGATCAGCAGATTGAGCCCGGCCATCGAAAGATTGAGCTTTGCATGGAGACCGCGACGCATCCTCTGAAAGAAACAGGGTCTTACGCCCTCGAGGATCCATAACAATATCCCGCAGGCAATGGTGGCGCCGTATGAGAATATGCCGAGCTCAGGTGTGGAAAAAAAGATTTCTGACATGCTCTTCCGTAATTAGGGACGTTGACGACTAAATATACAAATATGCTGAATTTTTTTATCTTTCATGAGTAAGCAGGTAATCGGATAACGTCATAAGGAATAGGCTTATGCCAAGGGGAGCGAGGCTGGATTATCCCGGAACACTGCACCATGTGATGGTGAGAGGAATGGAGGGAAACTGTATCGTTTCAGACGATGATGACCGGAAGTTTTTTGTAACACGGATGGGAGTGGTTGCTGCGGCAACCGGTACAACTGTTTATGCATGGTCACTGATGAGCAACCATGCTCATATTCTCCTCAAAAGCGGTCCGGAGGGAATATCCTCCTTCATGAGCAAACTGCTGACGGGTTATGCGATCCGGTACAACAACCGACACAAAAGACACGGTCATCTCTTTCAGAACAGGTACAAATCGATTGTCTGCGAAGAAGAACCATATTTTCTCAAGCTTGTCAGCTACATACATCTCAATCCACTGCGGGCAGGACTTGTCGGCACTCTTGCCGAACTGCAATTATATCCCTGGAGCGGGCATGCGGCAGTAATGGGCAGGATCAGATATGAATGGCAGGATCGGGATTACGTGCTTGGGTATTTCGGCAACAGGGAATCGACGGCAAGGAAATCCTATGCAGATTTCGTCGCAACGGAAAGCGGTCTCGGCCGTCAGCCTGAACTGACCGGGGGCGACCTGGTGCGCTCGGCAGGGGGGTGGTCGGAAGTGAAATCATTGAGGAAACGGCAGCAGAAACAGTTCAACGATGAGCGAATTCTCGGCAGCGGGGAGTTTGTCCGCGGGATTCTCGATGATGTTGAGGAAAGTGCGAAGGAAAAGCTGCCAGCGGCATCGACAGAGATTGAAGGGGAAAAAAGGTTGAAGCAGGCCTGCGAGGAATCGGGAATAGCTCTGAACGCAATCCAAAGCGGTTCACGGGTACAGGAATGTTCAGCATTGCGTAAACGGCTGGCATTGGATTTCGTGCATGAACTCGGGATGAGTTATGCCGGAGTTGCTCGATTGCTTGGAGTATCTCCCGGGGCAGTGCACCAGATAATCAAACGGAATGGCCTGAAAATATAATATGTCATGTCTGTCCCTGATATATACTTGAACTTTGTTCAATCGTTTGTTCTGAAGGATTGTGTAATTTTAAAAGGTGAAGTAATCATCCTATCCTCAAATCCAACCGGGAGAAATTCATGAAAATATCGAAACTTTTCTCTTCAATTGTGCTGGGCGGCTTCGTTCTTCTGACGGCGAACGGGGTTGTTCAGGCTGCGCCGAACATACCGGTAAAGGATGTTCAGATTATCAATGCAAAGCTTTGTGCCGACATAAAGGCCAGCCTGACGCTGAACAAGGGGACTAACGGCCTTGTTACCATCTCCGGCACTGTGACCAATATCGGCAAAGGGAATTTCAACACTGCTTCCGTGGCGGAGATGATCATGAATCTTGCCTATGCGCCGAAGTATTCCTACATGATGACCGGAGTTTCAGTCATCATGGTTTCAAAACCTTTTTCCACCCTAAAGGCCGGTGAGTCATTTGCAGTCAACACCTCTTACCAGATCCCCGATTTCGGAGGGTGGAATCCTGCGGTTGCAGCACCCAATGCCAAACGACTTTTCACACTGCGCGTGATCAGGCAGGACGGCTCGCCATACATGTCCGGCGAGGATTGCAATACGGGGAACAATACCGCATCAGGTGAAGTCTCCTATCTCGATGTGAAGCATTGAGATATTCATAGACTGGAGCAATACCAGAGAGCGAGAATAAAGAGCATCCACAAAGAATCATCGCCACACGATGACTTATGCGATCCTGCTACGGGGCGTCATGCCAACACCAGGGAACAAAGTGCCTATGGCCGACTTGCGTTCGGCACTTATAAAAGCGGGGCTGCTCGATGTCCGGACACACATTCAAAGCGGGAATGTCGTTGCGAAAACCCCGCTCGACCGCGTTTCGCTTCAAGTTCTTGTGCAGGATGTGATCGAGAGGGATATCGGTGTCAAAATCAAGGTTCTGGTCAGAACCCACTATGAACTCGAAGATATCATGGCCGGCAATCCATTTCCCGCAACGGCCGCTTCCCGCATCTATTTTTCGATGCTCGCATCGCCTCCGGAGAAGTCTTTTCTCGAGGAATTTTTTCTGTTAAATTTTTCTCCAGACGAAGTAAAAGTAATAGGCAGTACCATCTACACCATGTATGCAACCAGGTACAGCGATTCGAAGTACAATAACAATTTCTTCGAGCGAAAGCTCAAGGTTGTCTGTACAACAAGGAACTTCAACACCATGTCACGTCTCGTGGAGATGACCGCATGACGTGTTGGCCTTGCATTCATTTTCATATTTGTGAGCTCTCCTGATGAACGAAGGACTCTTTCAGCACTACTGCCGGATACAGCAGACTTTTTGTCATCCGCGTTTCAGGGGCCTGCAGATATCGAATAACCATTCACCTTCGAGGTTGTCTGCGGCATTGTCTTGGTACATCTCGAAACATAGCTTGTCGTCGCATTGATGGCAGCAGCTGACCAGCCACGCATGCCTGTCTTCGATATTCCATAGCCGTTTCGCACGTTACCTCCATATCGATCCCTTGATGACCAGATTTCTTTTCAGCTTTTCCTGCAGGTGAAAAAGGTATTCACGACGGACATGAGGTGTGAAGACCGTTTTGCATTTACCTTGTCCTCTGTCGGGAACAGATGTTTTTTCCGGATACAGTTCAGCCGACTTCATGATACATAAAGTATCTTTCGCTGTAAAACCGTATGTTGCAGCAGGAACGCATGTTGCTTTCAACCCAGCCTGGTTTGTCAAGCTCATGCATGTCAGATATCAACGATAATCAGGTATGGAAAAGAAACTGCAGGATATTCTTACCAGTGCTATTCCGCTGACGCAGGCTATGGGCATTACTGCCGAAAACTATAACGGCAGGGACCTCACGATACTTGCACCGCTTGCCAATAATTTCAACCATCTCGGTACCGCATTCGGCGGCAGCCTGTACATCGCCTGTGTGCTTTCATGCTGGGGATTGCTTTTTCTCAGACTGCGCGAGGAGGGAGTGAAAGGGAATATTGTTATCGGGAAGGGGTGCGTTGAGTACCTCAGTCCTGTTACAGGCGATATCATCGCTTCAGGATCGATACCTTCAGAAGAGCTTTACCAGGGATTTCTCGATGTTTTCCACGCGAAGGGCAAAGCACGGCTCACGCTCCGTTCGGTAATCGAAATCGAGGGAAAACCCGCGGTGACATTCGAAGGTGAGTTCGCCCTGGTACGTTGAATAGACCGGGTTCGGGACGTTTTTGCAGCGATATAATGCTTCTGCAAGCTCAATACACGATCAGTGATTCGGCAAATGTTCTCGCCGCTATGCCGGGTGAAAGGTTGGAAGTAGCTGTTAATGAAGGGGTCGGTTGATTCCGGTCGGGTAACTCTACCCATACAAGGGCTTTCAAGCTTCCGAAATCAATAATGAAAACTTCATGGATATTTATGACATTCAGAATTTCCGGTTTTGAATCATTGAATGTCACGCCGACAGGTGTTTCCTGAGAGAGTTTCCAGTACCGCGTATTTTTTCCGTTGATGGTATCGCTGACGTCCGATTGTAAAATCTTCAGTGTCATGCCGTAACTTGATTCCAACTGCTTTTTGTAATTTTCCACAAGTTTTGTCGCAACGGCATCGAGTCCCGCTGTGTCGTTGATACGATAAACCCCTATCCTGTAAATGCCCTGGTTAAACGCTGCAGGTCCGAAACTTACATAAGCGGCATCCTTGCCGCGGAACTCTTCTTTTACTGCCATACAGGAATATTCATATGATCCCTGTTTGTGCGGAACAGCTATTGAGAACATGTTGTTTTTGGCAGTATAGACATTGTCCTTTATACGACCTTCCGTGACCGGCCCGATACCCGTGGCAATGTTGGCTGTCAAGTATGAAAAAAGGAACATGAATGCGAAAACGAATACGCTGACACTGTTATTTCTCATAGATACTTTTGTGGCGGTTATCATTCTTCTTAGCCTGCCGGGTTGCCGGTAATCGTGGAAAATATGATACAACAGAATAACCCAATCCACTTTCAGCAACACCAACATCAAGATCCGTATCTTTTAAGGAATATAGGGAATTTACTTGTTCCTCTGTATTTGCCACTGTATTTGTCTCGTCACATGCTGCAATGTTCCTTTTTCTTACAGGCATCGAATTCCTAACCGTCATTGCCGATAGACTGGGAAGGGCATACGTCGGTCTGCTCCTGACAAAGTGATATTTCATCTTCGGTTACGGGCTGATTGAAGACGTAGGCATAACCTTCGCTGTCTGCGGCGAAAAATTCAGGTGCTGCGTCATAACAGAGCCGGCAAGCCGTGCATCCGTCTGCGTCATCCGGGCTGGTGCAGTAATAGCTTCCACTGACGTTTTGCGGGTGTTTCATGTCCCTGTTGGCCATCGTGTACTCCTTTGTTTTATTCTGTGCTGTCCGAAGCAGTAAAAGATTCTGTTATTAAAAACAGTTCGGTCGGCAAATTTGTTTCGGAATTGTTGTACGAAACTGCCATCGCAAAGATTTTCTGTCGTTCATCCGATTTGTACCGGCATTTACAGGTAATTCAAACCGGATAATGGTTTTTCCTGGTTATCCTGAATTGATAATACGTTTAATCGGTACATTTATCGATGATTCATTCGGAACTCATACATTGATAACGATCGATATTTTTCCCTTCAATTCTCTTATCGGAGAAAGATATGCCTTGGTTGATATTAATAGTTGCCGGCTTGTTCGAATGCGCATGGGTTATCGCTCTCAACTATTCCTCTGGTTTTACAAAATCAGTACCAGCTGTTCTTACGGTATTGTTCATGGTGATCAGTATGTTTTTACTATCCCTGTCGATGAAGCAGATCCCGATGGGAACGGCATATGGAGTATGGACCGGGATCGGCACAGCGGGAGTCGTGATCGTGGGGATGCTCTGGTTCGGGGAATCGAAAGATGTCATGCGGATATTGTTCTTGCTGATGATCGTGATCGGAGTGTTCGGGCTCAGGATCAGTTCACGGTAAAGGGGGTTCCGGTTACATCCGAATCGGTTTTTTAACTGCCGAATGTGTGCCGGAGCAGGAAAAGAGACGAAACAGTTATCAGGGCGAGTGTTGAGAATCCGAAAATATTCGAGCAGGAGTTGTTGGTATAGTTTCCCATGATTTTGCTGTTGTTGCAAATATGCAGTATCAGTGCATATGACGAAAAGATGTTTTTTAAGAAAAATTTAAGGTTAGTCTCAGCTTCCTTTAAGAATCGTCATGCTACTTTATTTGTGATTGGTAAGGATTTTTAAAAAGCGGATGCAGTGAGAACACTTCTGTTACGGGGCAAAGGAAAGAGATGCGGAATCTATGAATCGTTATCGCTGATCGGGTTTGAAATATGGTTTCAGCTATGAAATTACTGCATCCGTAATTAAACAATTATCTTTGAATTACATTGAAATCAACGATACTACCCCGGCTCACGCCACCGGCTGCCGGAGCGTAGGGCGGTTATTGAGATCGTGATTAACAGGAATAACATAAACTTATGAGACTTCTCGTTATTGAAGATGAGCCCGGTATTGCCGGATTTCTCAAAGAGGGGCTTGAAGAGGAATATTTTGCCGTTGATGTTGCAGGCGACGGTAAAAAAGGTCTCGATCTTGCCATGACCAATGAGTATGACGTGCTCATTATAGACTGGATGATCCCTGTGCTGAGCGGAATCGAGGTCTGCAGGCAGGTTCGCAAATCAGGAAGTACCGTGCCGATCCTTTTTCTTACGGCGAAAGATACCCTCGATGATGTTGTCTTCGGACTCGATGCCGGTGCGAATGACTATATCAAGAAGCCATTCGAGTTCGAGGAACTTCTCGCCCGCATCAGGGTGCAACTGAGAAACAGGAACAATGGCGATGATTCGTTACGTGCCGGAAAGGTGCATATCAACCCTGCTACCCATCAGGTTTTCTGCAATGGAAATGAAATCACCCTGACCCCCAAGGAGTTTTCACTGCTCGAGTATCTTATGCGCAGCAAGGACAAGGTGTGTACGAGAAGCCGTATCATCGAGCATGTATGGGATATTCATTTCGATTCCGATACATCGGTAATCGATGTCTATATCACCTTCCTCCGCAAGAAGCTCGAAGCCGCCGGCTGCCTGAACGTCATTCAAACTATCCGTGGTGTCGGCTATATCATTCGTGAACCGGAACCGGCATGACCGGAAAACCGGAAAACAGTTCGCATGAAAACCGTTCGTTCTGGAAACGGTTTTTCATGTTCAGCCTGCGCAACCGCATCGCTTTTTATTATACCGTCGCGACAGCTTTTCTCATCGCGGTTGTTTTTGCTGTCATTTACTTTCTTGTCGAACGGGTTGTATACCAGCAGTTTGACGAGGAACTCCGGAGCGAGATTTCGGAACTTTTTCACGACGCCCATGTAACGAATTACGGTATTGCCTCTCTTTCGCAATTCAGGAATATCGATATCGATGACAAGGGAGAGGAAGCTGCTGATGAAGATCCTGATCATGATGAACATGATGAAAAAGAGCAGGGAAAAGTCGATGTGGAATTCATTCAGATTCTTGACCGTGAAGGCCTTATGTTTCGGAAATCCGAAAATCTTTCAAGATATACCCTCGTTTTTCGTTCAGGTCAGGAAGAGACCATATTTTTCAACAGCAGGCTGGCAGGTTCGACAATCCGTCAGGTTCAGGTTCCTCTGAAAGACTCGAAAGGACTTGTCGGCGGTTATGTGATAGTGGCTGTTCCAATGAAGAATGCCATCATTGTTCTTTATGATCTCCAGAATGTCCTTTTTCTTTCATTTCCGCTCATCATCCTCACGCTCTTCATCCTCACAAGGCTGATAGCCGGCAGAAGCATCATGCCTATAGACAGGGTTATCGCCACTGCGGAGCAGATCAGCCAGACAAACCTCGATCAGCGGATCATGATGCCGCGTCACCGGGATGAACTGTATCGTCTGTCGGCAACGATCAACTCACTGCTTGACCGGATGCAGGATGCCTTTCTGCGCGAAAAACAGTTTACTGCCGATGCCTCACACGAGCTTAAAACACCTCTTTCCGTCGTCAAAGGGAATCTCGAGGTGTTGATACGTAAACCGAGGGAAAGAGAGTATTATGAATCAAAAGTGAAGTTCTGTCTTGGGGAACTGAACCGCATGGCACAGTTGATAGATCAGCTTCTCATGCTGGCCCGTTTCGAAAGCGACAGCATGCATTCGCATATCGAATCGGTTCAGCTCTCCCGTCGTATCGATGAGGTTGTCGAGAGAATGAAGCCGTCGGCTGATGAAAAGGGGATAGTGTTCAGGCTGCAGGAACTCAATGATGTCAGGGTTGCTGCAGACTCTTCCATGCTGGAAATGATCCTTGATAATATCATTTCAAATGCCGTGAAATATTCCCCTTCAGGATCAATGGTTACCATTCGCGTGGAACGGAAGTCGAACATGGTGGCATGCCATATTACCGATGAGGGTATCGGAATACCGGATGAGAAGCTGCAGTCGGTTTTTGAACGGTTTTACCGGGTAGATCAGTCAAGAAATTCAAGTACAGGAGGTTTCGGGCTCGGTCTTTCGATCGTGAAAAAACTTGCAGATCTTCAGAAAATCAGGGTTACGGTTGCAAGCGGGGAAAAGGGGACGACGTTCACGCTTGTTTTTCCAAGCCTCTGATTTTCAGGCAACGGAATTATATTATTCGATGGCTGCCTTCAGGAGCAGCGGCAGATGGTCGGAATAACCACCCGCATAACGTCCTTTTTCGAAAGTCGGATAAGGCTTTTTGCCGGTAATGTCAAACATGCGGAAAAACGAGAAGCACCGGAATCCGTTTTCAGGAAGTCCAAGCCCTGTCCGATCGAGCATGCCGGGCGACACGAGGATCTGATCGATCCGCTCCCAGCGGTTTTTGTACGAATAGCTGCCAATCCCCCTGTATCCGCTCCAGCAGTTGTAAAGCAGCTTGTTGCCGCTCATTCTGACTTTTTCAGCATTGGACGATGACCCGAGCACCTCTCTCACCGACCGGTTGCCCGGCTCGTCGTTGAAATCACCCATCACGATGACATCGGCTTTCGGGTTTCGCACGGTAAGGCTGTCGATGATATGTCTGCAGACCGAGGCTGCGGCAATCCGTTTCTGTTCGGTCCAGGCGGTATCGAACGAACGGGATGGCCAGTGGTTGAGAATGACATGGAATGGCCGTCCGGCGGCAGAAAATCCGGCAACGATAATCTTTCTCGTGGGTTTATCTTCAAGGGGTACGGAATAGGCCCTGGAGCCTGCAGGGACAAGCGTGGCCGGATTCCAGGCAAGACCGATCTCGATGCCTCTCGGGTCCCGGGAGTCATGATAAACAGCCTTGTACTGTATTCCGGGTAACGGGGAGAGGGTTTCGAGAAATACCTTCCGGTTCTCGACTTCTGCAAATGCGAGCAGGTCAGGGTATTTTCCTGTTTCGGGGTGTTCCCTGACTGCCGTGATGACATGGCGGATGCGCATCTGCTTGAGGAGCAGTTTCTTTGCGGTCCACTGAAGCTTCCCTTCCGGAGTGAAATCGTCGTCATCCGTAACCGGGTCGTTATAAGGATCGAAAAGGTTTTCGACATTCCACCACAGAATGAGCAGTGAGTCTTTCGGTTTTGCGGATGCCTGTATGCCTGGGGTGAGCAGCAAAGCTGTTCCGAAAAAGAAAAAAATGCGGCGGAGCGCTTTTTGCATAAAGGGTTTGCGTGTAATTTTTTTTCTTTACAATAATGATTATGTAACTTAATCGGGATTTTTCATCTTTCAATAGTTAATTCTCCAACGATCTGTAAAGCATTATGACTCATAAGGGTGATGTCAAGGAACAGGCGAAGGATATCCTCGAGGAAACCCTTGACAGGGAGGCCGTTATTGTGCTTGGCAGGATTTCGGAAGAGATG
>JAAXXY010000086.1 GCA_013334225.1 Chlorobiaceae bacterium | reverse complement strand
TTATCTCCTTGTCAACCATTCTTGTTAAATCGTTGCTGTTCTTTTCGATGGCCTCCTCAAGTCTTTCCCGTATGTTTTTTTTGAACGGACCAATTTTGAGGGTGGGTTCGGTTACCCAGCGGTATTTTTTTATCCTGAATCTGGTTTTCAGTCTCCAGGAATGATCCAGATCGATGGGTGTCGACAGGGTCAAGACAATGGTGGTGCGAAAGGGTTTTACCAGTTTCGAGAGCGTTTTTCCAAATCGGCTGTCGATGAGTGTGGCGTCAACGGTCAATGGCAAGGTGCAAACAAGCTCGCGGCCGGTAGAGCGTATGGTGATGTTTTCAGTTTTGGTGAGGGTCAAAGCGATTTCCTCTTTGTGTGACTCTTGCAGGAAGAGCGTTGTGTTGAGGAAGCGTCCGGTGATTTTGTTGTTCAGGTAATCGGCAAGGCTTGTTATTTCGAGGGTTATCGGGATATTAAAGGTGGATTGGGGGAGATCGATCTTCACGTGTTCTGTTATCGCTTTCGGGGGAGTGGGTGTGTTTTTTCTCAGAAGAAAAAATAAGCCGGAGGCAAACAGCAGAAGAGCCAGTCCGGCAATGATGACAGCTTTTTTCATTGTGCGTGTTTGTTCATTTTGACAGATCGGATTAGATCTTCTTTTTTGTACACAGTTTCCTTTTTTACACCTTGAGTCGTCGAAATGTCGCTGAAATCAGCCCCTTGAGCTGTTTAACGATATCTGCTGCTTCTATCGTTCCATTTACATCACTGTGTTCTTTTGATACCACTTTGTTTTGTGAAGTTTGTTTTGTTCTAACGTTTTCTTCGATAGCGCTATGCGTCGATTTTCTATGAGCTTGAATAGTTTATTTGGTGTGTTTTTTGTTGGAATATCCGGAAGCAACGGGATGAGCCTTCGGCAGAGGGTTCGTGTTTGTCGCCATCGGCAGGCGGTTAGCTTCGACGCTTGGGGCAGAAGAGGGATTTGATAACCGGATAATATGATTTATTTTACCTTTTTTACTGGCGCTGTGCCGGGAACTGTTGATCTTCTGATGGAAGAGAGAGTGAACCGGTGCTGGTGATGTTAGCTTGCATTGAAACCGTAACCATTTCTGAACTGTGAATACTTCTTCTCACTCTCCCGCAAAAGAGTCTAAACGTGTCTTTGTCGTTGGAGCTACCGGATATATTGGCAAATTTGTTGTCCGTGAACTGGTTGCGAGAGGGTATGAAGTGGTGAGTTTTGCCCGTGAGCGTTCAGGTGTTGGTTCGACGACAAGAGCTGAAGAGACCCGTATCCAGTTGAAGGGTTCAGAAGTTCGGTTCGGGGACGTGAGCAGCATGGACTCGCTGATGAAGAGTGGTATTTGTGGAGAGCATTTTGATGTGGTTGTCTCCTGTCTCACCTCCCGAAATGGGGGAGTGAAGGATTCGTGGAATATCGACTATCAGGCCACACGCAATGCGCTTGACGCGGGCAAGGCTGCCGGGGTGACCCATTTTGTGCTGCTTTCTGCTATCTGTGTCCAGAAGCCGTTGCTTGAATTCCAGAGAGCGAAGCTGAAATTTGAGCATGAGCTGCAAGAGTCGGGGCTGATCTGGTCGATAGTTCGTCCGACGGCCTTTTTCAAGTCTATTGCTGGCCAGGTTGAGTCGGTCAAGAAGGGTAAGCCCTTTGTCACGTTTGGTAATGGCGAATTGACCGCCTGCAAGCCGATCAGTGAGTCGGATCTGGCGCGTTTCATTGCCGATTGTCTGGAAGATCCTGCAAAGCAGAACAAAATTCTTCCCATCGGTGGTCCGGGCAGGGCTATTTCTCACAGGGAGCAGGGCGAAATGCTTTTTGAACTGCTTGGCCGTACGCCGAAGTTCAAGAGTATGCCGATCCAGATGTTCGATGTGATTATTCCTCTGATGAGTCTGCTTGCAAAGATTTTTCCGAAACTGCAGGACAAGGCTGAGTTCGCCCGTATCGGCAAGTACTACTGTTCGGAGTCCATGCTTGTACTCAATCCGCAGACAGGGAAATATGATGCCGACATGACACCCTCCTTTGGAAGCGATACCTTGCGTGATTTTTTCCAGCGGGTGCTGAAAGAAGGGATTGCCGGACAGGAGCTTGGTGAACACTCGATGTTCTGACCGCTTCCAATCTCTTTTTCCATGAGGGAACGGTGAAGCTGGTTTGTTTCATTATAAGAGGTGTGGGGTTTGATGTGTCAGTGTTTCGTTGTTTCCATGTCAGTATGGGGAGTTTTATCGATGACGGATTGTGCAAGAAGTGATTATTCCCTACTGAAGGTGGTTGTTGTTTCAGATAACTGATGTAAACGGAGTCATTGTTATGCTTGAATTCAATGTGATGACGGTAGTGTTATTGATCGCTGCGTTTTTGATCTCCTCAGTTAAAATTCTAAGGGAGTATGAGCGGGGTGTTGTTTTCCGTCTCGGAAGGATTATCGGGGCAAAAGGGCCCGGACTCATTATTCTTATCCCGGGGATCGATAAAATGGTCAAGGTTGATCTTCGTACGGTTACGCTTGATGTTCCTCCGCAGGATATTATTACCCGCGACAACGTTTCTGTAAAGGTGAGCGCGGTGGTTTATTTCCGTGTCCTTGATGCAATAAAGGCTATTGTTGATGTTGCGGATTTTCATTTTGCAACCTCCCAGCTTGCCCAGACGACGCTTCGCAGCGTGTGCGGTCAGGGGGAGCTTGATAATCTGCTTGCGGAGCGCGATGAAATTAATGACCGGATTCAGACCATTCTCGACAAGGACACAGAGCCGTGGGGTGTCAAGGTCAGCAAGGTGGAGGTGAAGGAGATCGATCTTCCCGAAGGGATGCGCAGGGCAATGGCCAAACAGGCAGAGGCCGAGCGTGAACGTCGTTCAGCTATCATCAATGCCGAGGGTGAGTTCCAGGCGGCACAGCGCCTCGCTGATGCTGCTACAATTATTGCAGCATCTCCAGCCGCACTGCAGCTTCGCTATCTGCAGACACTGAAGGATATCGCCGCAGAGAATAACTCCACAACTGTTTTTCCTGTACCAATCGACCTGTTCAGAGTCTTTTTTGACAACAGGCCACCCTCATCTTCCCAGGCAACATAAACCATTGCGATCATGTTTAAGAT
>JAAXXY010000057.1 GCA_013334225.1 Chlorobiaceae bacterium | reverse complement strand
AAAAGTATGACACCACCGATATGACGCTCGATTCCTTCAGTCGTAAAAAGGATTTCCCTGTATCGGCGCCGGTTTTGTTCAGTGGACTCTACCTTGATAGAATCGAACCTCTTCTTGATCGTCGGGCAGCTTTCGTCTGCCGCGAGAATGCCCTTGTCATTCGCGACTATGGCTTTTGCTACAGCTCTTAGTTTATCGTTGTCCATGTGCAGCTCTTTTTCCCTTTTTAGATTCCTGAATGATGAGTGGTCTTCATGGTATGAAATACTCCATTTCATCCAGAAGCTGCCGCTGAGTGACTATTCCGGTGAAATTGCACAGCCGTTTCGGGGTAACGTTTACAACGGCGCAGCGATTGAATGTCAAAGATAATATAGGGTTATTTTTTCTTTCTGAACGACTCCCCTTCAAGCTCAAACCGATGAGCTGATACTGACTATTCTGTCATGACCTGACTCTGCTTCGCTTCAGAAAAAAAAGCATTTTATTACGTTTGTTTACTTTGTCATATGCAACCGTTTTTATTTGAAAAAGTTACCTCTTTGGGGAAAGACACTCCTGATAAAAAAAAGTGTTGCATGTAACGATACTCATACGTACGTTACAGGTAACAAATCAAGATTCATCCGGTTAAAATATGGCAGGAGTGGCTCAAAGAGTGCAGAAACACAGAGCAAATTTGCGAAAGGCAGGATTGCGCCCGGTGCAGATATGGGTACCCGATACCCGAAAAGAAGGTTTTGCCTTGGAATGCAAACGGCAGTCCGAGCTCCTGAAAAATGATGCACAGGAAAAGGATATTCTGAAATATCTCGAAGAGGCTGCCGACCATGAAGGATGGAGTGCATGAAACGCGGTGACCTTGTCACTATCGCATTATCCGGTGATTTCGGAAAACCTCGGCCTGCGCTTGTTGTGCAGTCGGATTTTTTTTCCGGGCATCCTTCCATTACAATCCTGCCGGTAACGAGCGAATTGCGGCAAACTCCGTTATTTCGTATTGCAATCGAGCCTACACCGGACAACAATCTGAAAAAATCATCGCAGCTCATGGTCGACAACATTCAGACTGTCCCATGTGAAAAAGTCGGTCCTGTTTTCGGACGATTATGCGATACGGAAATGCTTTCGGTGAATCGGGCCCTGGCTTTGTGGCTGGGTTTTGCATAACCTGATCTCAGGAACTTTCCGGCGTCTTCAAGGACGATTTCGAACGTCGAATCCTGAAGATCGGCACCGTTCTCAAACTTCACATTGCATTTCAATCAACCGTATCTCCATTCCTTCGTTAACCTGAAACGGTTCATTGTATGGAGGAATTTGAACGAATGAATAAGAGAGCCCGACTCTGCTTCGATTCTGACAAATCAATATATCATTACGTTTGTTTACTTAATCACCCACGCCCCTGCTTTCCACAGGGAACACTTCCCTGAAAACCTCAGGCAACCTGCCACGGGCTTCTGCGCCCTGAGTATATGCTCCGGTAATACGTTATCACATAATCAACTTCTGTTTAGTTCATCCAAAATCTTACAAATACTATAAATCTTATGGATTATTTTTTATTTTCAAATGGTCTTGTTCCTGATTGAAGCACAATGCGTTCCAGGAGAGGAAAAGCCTTCCGCAAACGCTTTTTCATCATTCTCCGAGGTAAACATCAGTCATACAATGAATATCATAATCAATGATAAAAATTGCGAAGCTTCGATCGGTCAGACCATCTCAAAGGCAGCAAGATCATTGATCATCATCAGGATTGGATGCAGTCCCGCCTTACGGTGTACATTTTGATGTAAAAAACATATTTTCATTTCAAATAGAACCTTTATGATGAGCGTCACTGCAAAAGATCAATATTTTCTCTGGCAATTTTCACCGGAAGATGAAGCTAAAATCCGATATCATGAATTCGGCGAAAATAACGCTGATAAAACTCCGTTGCTTTTTATTCACGGTTACGGAGGAATGATCGAGCATTGGGACCTCAATATTCCTGATTTTGCTCATGAGCATAAAATATATGCCATGGACCTGGTCGGTTTCGGTAAATCACAGAAACCGAATGTTCGCTATTGTCTTGAACTCTTTGCATCACAGATCGAAGCATTTCTTTATCTGAAAAAGCTTGACAAGGTCATTATTGTCGGCCATTCGATGGGCGCTGCAAGCGGGCTCTATTTCGCCCACCATAAACCCGAAAAAGTGCAGGCACTTATCCTTGCAAACCCTTCAGGCCTTTTTGGTGACACCATGGACGGCATGACCAGTGTTTTTTTCGGGCTCATTGGTTCCCCTCTGATCGGCGAAGTACTTTTCTCGGCATTTGCAAATCCTGTCGGAGTCAGCCAGAGTCTCATACCGACATACTTTAACCAGAACAAGGTTGACGATAAACTCATCAATCAGTTTACCCGGCCCCTTCAGGATAAAGGAGCACAATGGTCTTATCTTTCTCCCTCAAAAAGACCGCTGGATTTCAGGCTCGATCATTTTCCGAAACCATGTAATTACAGGGGACCGGCCTGGCTTGTCTGGGGGGCTGAAGATACTGCCCTCCCGCCGCACAAGATCATTCCTGAATTTCAGAAGCTGATTCCCCAGGCTGGAGCATTTATCATCCCCAAAGCAGCACACTGTATCCATCATGACAACCACGAGGAGTTTAACACACGGTTAAGGATAATTCTCGAGTCGCTTCCGTCGATATGCTTCATAAACAGAAACGCTATTGATATTATACAGGAAATCGGTTACTCAACGGTACCGGATGCAGAGTGTCTCTGATGAAAATGTTGGTCTGGAAAGGATGAATACGGGGGTGGTGAACAAATTTATCAGGCAGGGTTAAAAGGAACTCTCTGATAAAGGCTCTTTATCGAGGTGAACTCGGAAGGTTTATTACACAATCAAGCATATAAAACCATGTCAAACGAAACAATTGATGATATCGCCGGCGGCATCAATGAACTTGCCGGATCAGCTGGCAGAATCGCCGCACAGCAAATTGAGATGATCAGCCTCGCAATTGAATCTGTGACACAACTTTCAGTACCAGTCAGCGAGACGGCAACCGATCTTGTTTCAGGATTGCTCAGCGGGTTTAATCAGGTGCTGGAGAAAGTGTCATCGTCTCTCGCTCTGAAAAAACAGGAATGATTTTTCGGGAAAAGCTTTATTGGTCCGGCTTCTTCATATGGCATACGCTATCGTCAAATCACTGCGGCATGATATCGTATGTCAGCGAATGCCTTGAAAACCGGGATGCGGCCTTTAACTGAGCGTTTTCGGCGATTTTTTCCCTGAATCTTTCAAGAACGATTTCACACGTCGAAACCTGAAGATCGGGACCGTTCTCGAACTGCACATTGCATTTCAAACAACAGCATAACCATGCCTTCGTAAACGTGACCCGGTTCATTTTATGGAGGAATTTGAACGAATGATCGAGCGAACCTGAACCTTCAGGTCACGACGCGCATTCCTGCAACCCCAGGGTTTGTCTCGGGGATTACGGATTTCCCGCCATCAAAGTCATAGCCTGGCTCTGCTTCGCCTCTGACATATCAACTTGTTATTACGTTAGTTTATTTAGTCACCAGCATTTCCTCCAGATCGTCAAAACAATAACCTCCATCGAACCTGATTAAAGGATCAATACCGGTACTCCCAAAAGACCTCTCTATACATAAATACCGAATATTTACTTTAATTTTATAATTTGAAATCCATATGTTTTCAGGGAAAGATTCTGTAATGCTTGCAATATTGTATCCTGTTAGATACATTCATCATGAATACCATATTACGCTCCTCTGAGTTTGATACCTGGCTCAAGAAACTGAAAGACCTGAAAGCGAAAGCCAGAATCTTTTCCCGTATTGATAACGCAGTTCTTGGAAACTTTGGTGATTGTAAGCCTGCAGGAGATGGAATTTCAGAAATGCGTATCGATGCAGGCCCGGGATACAGGGTGTATTTTACTCAAACAGGAAACACGGTTTATTTATTGCTTGCCGGAGGAGATAAATCAACACAGGACAAGGATATTGCCCGTGCTAAAATAATAGCTCGTGAATTTAAAGAAATGAAAAAATGAAAACGACTTTTGCTCCTTTTGATGTCGCGCATTACCTCTCCGATGAAAAGATAATAACTGAATATCTTACTGTATCGGCGGAAGATCCGGATCCGGATATTTTTCTTCTCGCTCTCGGTAATGTTTCAAGAGCACGCGGAATGGCACAGATTTCAAAAGATACGGGACTCGGCAGGGAGAGCCTTTACAAAGCGTTACATAAAGGCGCTCATCCCCGGTTTGAAACCATAAAGGCTGTGCTGAACGCGCTTGGTATCAAACTTGCCTTTGTCAGCACAAAGACATCTGAAGCGAGTACTTGACATTACTTATCCATTGTTTACAATGCAGCATCCCTCCTTTGCGCTTCGGAACTTGCCCCATTTACGGTAAGATCCGACTTTTCGGAAAATTCTTGCCGCTGAGCGGCAAATACGGCGGTTGATCATACCTTTATCAGCAAAAGAAAATGCACGGATTTTGCGTTTAATACTCAACGCAGCCTATCCCATTCGAAATCCCAGTAAACTATGCGGTGGATTTGTATTGCAATCCATTCGCCATTTTCTTTAACTCTGCTTCGCAGGGCTCATATTCGCCGAGATGTGCGCGCATGAGGCTTTTCCAGAGTTTGCCGTGGTTGGGCACGAAGAAATGCAGCAGTTCATGGACGATCACGTAATCCCAAACCTTTTCGTCCATGCCGAGCAATTCGGCGTTGAAATTCAGATGGCCTTCGGTGGAGCAGGATGCCCACTTGTTCGACATGGGCCGGACTCCAAGCCATACGACCTTGACGTCGAGCTTTTCAGCCCAGGTGCGAACTTGCTGCTTGAAACGAATCTTTGTGTTTGCGGCTGTCATGGTTTAAATCCTGTTCGCCCGTTCAAGCAGGCGGAAAAGGGAATCAACAATGCCCGTTACCTTTTCGAGGTCGTCTGACCGGGCGAAGATCGCGAAGGTGATCTTTTTTCGAAGCTCGCGCATAGCCGCTTCGCTCTTCTGCCAGTTCGGATATTCCATAAATGCCGCCTTTATCTTCCGGCTCACCTCTTCGGCATGCTCGATCTTCTCGTCAAGCAGTGTCCGGAAAACGAAGTAAGTCAGTCCATCAAATCCTTTTTCGGCCTGCTCCCGTTTTCGTACCTCGTTGGCTTCGACTTCTTGCATCAGCTTTTCCAGTGCTTCGGCAGTGGTCGTCTGGCGGCTCTCGAAACTTTCCTTCACGGCTTGTGCTCTTTCACCCATGGCGATAAGGAAAGGATCATCACTCTCTTCCTCTGCAATCTTTTCGATGCTCTTGATGAGATTGATCACCTTCGTTGTCTGTCCTCCAGACTGCGCATTGATGATATCGATGGTATTCGAGTCAATCTTCACTAAGCGCTCTACCTCTTCGACTCCGTAGCTGCCGACCTGTTCCTGCACCAGCAGGTTTGTCTTCCGCTGGAAATCGCGATCGACCTGGATGCGCTTCGTATAGGCCTTGCGGACCACGCCGTAGATTGCAGAAAGAGTCGCATAGTTTTCGAGGTATGGCCGAAGGAAGGCGTCCGGCGAGATGATCTCGTAAAGCATCTCGATCTCCTTGTACTCCCTGAAAAACGCTTTGCGCCGTTCAGGATCGCGGAAATGCTCTATGAGGTTGTCTATATCCCTGTCGTTGAACGTAAAGGGGGGCGGGTTTTCCAACCCGCCATTACATTCTGAAAGGCGGACAGGAAAGTCCGTCCTCCGGTTGAAGGACTCCATCTTCTGCTGGAAGAGCGCTTTCAGAAGCCTGATATCCTTGACTATGGCGTTGATCTCCTTGCTGTCGAAGGCAAGAGCCTTTTCGAGCTTGTCGAAGATACCGACAAAATCGAGCACGAAGCCGTGAGGCTTCACCATCTCCTGCGCCTCGTTCTCGTATGGGCGGTTCACCCGGGCGATGGCCTGCAGCAGGGTATGGTCGCGCATCGGCTTGTCGAGATACATGGCGTAAAGCAGGGGCGCATCGAAGCCGGTGAGCAGTTTTTCGGTGACGATGAGGATTTTCGGCTGCTGGTCGAGCTTGCCGAAGCTCTTGCGGATCTGCCGCTCATGTTTCTGGTCGAGGTGGAATTTCTTGAGCAGTGCGGAATCGTTGTTGTTGCCGGTATAAACAACTTTCGAATATTCGGACGGCAGAAACTGATCGAGTGCCTGCTTGTAGAGAGCGCATGCTTCACGGTCGACGCCGACAAGGAAAGCCTTGTAACCGAGCGGTTCGACGTTCGCAAGATAATGTCCAGCGACAAAGTGCGCCACTTTCTCGATCCGTTCCCTGCTTTTGAGGAAGTTTTTCAGGTTTACCGCACGGTCGAGGATTCTGTTCAGCTCTTCGATGTCGGCAACACCCTCGGCTTCGGCAAGGGAGAGGAACTCCGCATCGAGCGTCTCGTAGGGAACGAGCATGTCGTTGGGCGCAAGCTGGTAGTAGAGCGGCAGCGTAGTGCCGTCTTCGATGCTGTCGGCGATGGAATACTTGTGCAGGTATCCTTTGTCGTCCTCACAGCCGAATGTCTTGAAGGTGCCCTTGCCGTAGACGGTCTTGTCCACCGGCGTGCCGGTGAAGCCGATAAAGGAGGCGTTGGGCAATCCGGCCATGAGGAAGTTGCCCAGATCGCCTCCGGTTGTTCGGTGCGCTTCGTCGATCAGGACATAGATGTTCGGGCGCGTGTTGATATCCGCTGGCATGTCGCGGAACTTGTGGATCATCGTCACGATGATGCCCCGGTAGTCAACCTTCAGCAGCCTGTTGAGCCGGGCGATGCTGCCGGCGTGCTCCAGATTGCCGAGGCCGAGTGCGGCGAGGTTCTTGAGCATCTGGTCTTCCAGCTCGTTGCGGTCGATCATCAGGAGGATGGTCGGTTTGTCCGCCTCGGGAGCACGGAAAAGCCGTTCCGCCACCTTGATCATGGTGAAAGTCTTGCCGCTCCCCTGTGTGTGCCACACAAGCCCGCGCCTGTGCGCGGGATCGAGTGCGCGCCTGACAACCGCCTCCACCGCTCCGGTCTGGTGCTGGCGCAGGATATATTTGTTCAGCTCCTCGTCCTTTTCGGCAAAGACAATGTAGTCTTTCAGGAAAGCCAGCACCTGCGGGATGGCGCAGAAGCTTTTCACTTTCGCCTCCAGCCTGCCGACCTCCTCATGCTTCCAGTTGAAAATATTCCGCCGGACGGTGTTCCAGGTTACGCCGTAGGAAAAGCCGATCGCATCGGTAGCGGTAAAAAGCTGCTCCGGCACGAACAGCTCAGGCGTCTCGCGGTGGTAACGGCGGATCTGATCCACCCCCAAGGCAATCGCCTCTTCCTTGCTGGCGTTCTTGCACTCGATCACCAGCACGGGAATGCCATTGATGAGAAAAACGATATCCTCCCTCGTGCCATAATGTCCGTTGTGAAACGCCCACTCTTGGGTGACTTCGTAGACGTTCCGCGCCGTGTTCTCGTAATCGATCAGGATCAGATCACGCTCACGGTTCTCCTCGTGATCGTAGAACTTGCCACGGTTGCGCAAATGCTCGACAAAATCCCTGTTGCCGTAAATATCCGCATGGAAATGCCGGAACTGCCCTGGCAGCGCCCCTTCCGCTTCGGCATAGCGCGGATTGAATTCCCTAACCTTCACATCGAGCAGGTCGTCGAAATAGAGCGATAATGTTTGAACGGAGGGCGGACATTCCTGTCCGCCATTCTCTTGCTCTTTATCCCCAATTGAATAGCGGGTTGGAAAACCCGCCCCCCTTTGAAATCCCCGCCTTTTCTCCGCCTCTTCCCGAGACACAACACTCCACCCGATCTCCTCGGCATATTCGAGGATTCGGGATTGAACTGTTTTATGTTCGGAAGGTATTGGCATGGCTATCTCCTTCCAATAATTGCTGTCTCTATTGACTTGATTGCATTATATCGGGTTTGGAACATAGCTTTGTCTGTGTTGACATAGGCGTTGCGTGGATCATCATGCTCAGTTATACTCAGTTTAGAATATAAGTCTCGGAGAGTTTGAGCCTCGGGAGTAAGAAGTGCAACAACTTTAGTAAAGTCTTCGAAAGCTGACACTTGTAAGTTTTTCTGTTTAAATTGATGACGTTGCTTATTAAATACATATGTATTAACCACAGCTTCGATTAGGCGACGCATCTTTCCAGCCATAACTTCCTTCTGTTGTTTAGTCGGTTCGCCTGCAGTAACAAGAATTGCATCTATATCGGTCTTCAACTCATCAACATTTTCACTGTATTCATCAATTGCAACACAGTTCTCTAAAACATGCACAGACATATGATTGCTTAAACGAGCTGTATTCAATGTTGTCTGAATCTGAACAAAAAACTCCCAATTATGTGTCAGAACGATAAACTGCCGATTTGGGTACTTTTGAATCAAATCCCGTAATCGAATACAGTAATTCCCAATGTAGTTATAATCGATACTGGAGATTGGATCGTCAAAAACAATTACTTGTTGTCCGCAAGTTTCCAATTCTGCAAAAAACAAAGCAAGGGCATGGATACGCTGCTCACCCTCGCTCAAGACCGATTCAATCTTTTGACCAGCAACGTGATGATCAACAGTAACAGCAACATCATTACCAACGTCCTTCAACTCGACCCCAAACGCATTCATATCTTTTTCAGCAAGTGCAAGATATTCAGCATTTAGTCGGTTTTTAAAGTCTGCTACCACAAGCTCCTTGTGTGCTTTCTTAGCTGTAGATGTTATTTTTCGCAGGACAGTAGTAAAGTTAGGAAGGTTTGTATCCAAAAAGGTAGCTTTTAGGGTCCTGTGATACGCTTCCTTAATGAGATCAATATTTTCCGCAATAACCTTCGCATAAAGCAGCCTTTTGCATTCGGTGGAGATTATCTCCAATTGCTTTATAAGCTCTTCGCGGTCTTTCCCAGATTCTTCAATAAGCTTCTCTTTCTCTTCTATTCGCTTCGATAGATCGTTGCTGAATTTTCGAAGTTCTGCTGCTGCATTTTTGCAATTTTGTCCGATTTCATCTCCCTTCTTAAAATATTTCTTGATTGCCATTCCTGCGTTTTTGATGGCATCAATTAATTCTTGGGATAGCACTGAGCCTGATGCCCAATCATCAGGTGAGATATCGGTAATAACTTTGAAATTTTTTTCCGATGTCTTGATAAGCTCTCGTAGTTCAGAAATATCTTTATCCAGTTCACCGGTAAGAAGCATAGCATATTGCCTAAACAGTTCATGCTCTTGTTCCTGAAGACTTTGTCTACAGAGAGGGCACTCTGCTAATTCTGGCAAATGAAAACTGTAAATTTCATTGGCTGGACGGATGAGCAACATCAATTTCTCCAGAGTTGCACCAGATGGGATTAGCGCTTTGGCTAGAACTTCCAACTCGCTTTCTTTTGTTTTTAGAATTTTAACCTGCTCAACTGGGTCGATTTCAACAATCTTTTCGGAGGCAATAAGAATTGGGTGAACTTCTGAATTTAGCGCTTTCAATGCAGCTACTTCACCTTTAAGAACTAATATGCCCTCTTTCGAAGTCGCTTTTTCAAGTTCCGACTTTTTTTTCAACTTCTCATCCAGATCTTCTTCCGCTGAGTAATTCTCACCCAACTTGATCTCAAAATCAAGTATTGCTGTTGTTGGCTGTTTTAAATTGGCGAGGACTGAGCCTTTAAAAGCTTCAAATTTTGTACATATCTGCTCTATAACTCTCGTTTGTTGGGAGGCATTCTCTCGCTGCTGACTTTGAAGTTCTGTGCGTAAAACTTCGCAATGATTCTTTGCAGTCTCAAATACATCCAATTTGAAAGGAGAAAGCTCGATTATACGACCTGGCTGAACGGAATTCTTGATATTGTGAATCGCAATACCTGCATCGAAATACTTGATCACACCTGAACGTGCACCATAAGTATCCGATGATGTCCATCTCTGATCAGTTGTATCCGAAGAGAACTTGAATGTGAACGAAGGTGTCACAGTTGCTGAACAACGTACATCATGGAGAGGTCGATGAGGCACATCATTGGATGCCAAAATTTGTAGGGCTTCACACAAGCTGGATTTTCCGCTTCCGTTAGCTCCAAAAATGATTGTTGCTCGTTTGGGGAAAGCTGCTAAAAGGTTGTCACCAAGCCGCTTAAATCCATGAAACGGGCCAATGGTTTCGAGGCGTTCGATTCTTGCGACAGCGGCTCCTAGGGAAACCATAGATGTTGACAGTGTTGGTTGTCGAAGGTAGCTTGCACGATTATTGAATAGTTGAATTAGAATTTCAAGATCGATAGAACTCAATGTGATGGTTCCTGATGCGGCAAGATCACATATCATTTCTAGCCATGAAATGCCCTCGGAATGACCAAGTGCTCTTATGAATCCAATTGCATCTGGGTAAGTAGGCATGACGAATAAATTTTATTTACATGTTAAAAGAAACATAATTGTCGCAAATCTTTGACGTCATCAACTCGTAAAGTAACGTGCGAAAAATGTCTTCGAAACAATGTTTTTTTTTAATTGCTGCCTCAATTTTTTGCTCACTCATAGAGAGAACTTTAGCGATACCTATCTGCTCTTCCAAAGTTGAAGGTAACCCGAATTTAACTGAAAGTAATTTTGATGGGGAGGTATGCTTCACTTTTGAACCTGTTGATGTTTTGGCAACTTCAACGCGGAGATTAGGATGATTGAATACATAGAAAAGAAACCTCTTACTAAGACTTTTCGTATCCAAATTCACAACAAGTCCGAGTCTTTGGTTATGAAGGTATTTATAGTCCTCTGGAACAAACGCGGCACTACCAAGCAAACCTGACTTTTGTTCAGTCATTGCAACAACGAGATCGTCTTTAGCGAGGACAAAATCCTTAGGAATTTCACCCGTGAAATATTTCGTTTTCTCCGCCTGATCTCGGAACCCTCCTTCCTCATGAAAATGCCCAGGCGTCATCAAAATGTATTCTCCTGACGGCTTGAAAAACTTACCGTCAAAAGCAAAACCATGTTTGATTTGAAAGAATTTGCCCAACTCCACCACTTCCCAACTCTCCGGCACCAATCCGATTTCGGTTTGTTTTTGGGGTTCGTTGCGGAGGCCTTCGGTGAAGAGCTTGTGCATGAGGGCCTTTTTCAGCTCAGTAGTGGTCTGGATGATCCGTTCCTGCGCTTCGATCGCCCGCTGCACTGTCGAAAGGATGTGCGCGATCTTTTTCTGCTCGGAAAGCGAGGGAAGCGGTAACCAAGATTCTGTTACATCTGAATCCCGTACAGCAGGATAACTCGCTCCTCGCTCCAATCCAGCCATTCGTGCATTGAAATGGTCTGTAATCAGAAAAAAGTATAGAAATTTTGGTTCGACTTTTTCTTTATCGCATCGTAACACACAAAATCCAGTGCTTGCAATGGCCCCATCAAGTTCTGAAGGCACCAATGCTATCCGCTTCAAGGTTGGCCGGACCGTCGCAAAAAGAATGTCATCGGAATGGATTGCTTTTCTTGCTCGGCTTGGTGCTTCAGCTCCAAGTAACGGAGTTGCACCGATGATTTTAAAAGATGTGTTGGAGACACTTGAAACATCGATGTATTGAAACACTTGATCGGGTTTCTTTCGTGGATCTCGTTGGTTAGTTTTTTTTATGACTTCTCCAATTGAAGACTCTTTCCATACCTTAGGTATTAGATATGACTTACCATCCTTCATCCTCCACCATCCTTCATCCAAATGGCGGTCCCGACTTGTCGGGACCGCCCCCCTTTCTGTTTGAACATCTTTCGCGATTACCATAACGGAGGGCGGGTTTTCCAACCCGCCATTACAGGCCGAATGGATATTGCATTCCAAATGGCCATTGCGTTCTGAATGGCGGACAGGAATGTCCGCCCCCCGTTTAAGATCCGTCATGACAACCCACCGTCCTTATCCATTGCCCTTTCTTTCAATTTTTCAAGCATCTTGATGGCTCCGGTTTCAAATCTTGAGAAAGCGAACCACTTTTTCCCCAGGTCTTTGAGGGATGCGCCGATGTGATATATCTCAATACCGTCGATGATGAGAAACCGGTCATGC
>JAAXXY010000085.1 GCA_013334225.1 Chlorobiaceae bacterium | reverse complement strand
GCCGATATCACCGGTTAAATGGAAAGAATTGCAGGGGCTGTCGTTACGTGAGCGGTTTGCGGATATAAAACTCTCTGTATTGCTTTCCGAAATTCCCGGACTGAAACACCGGGACATATCGAAAATAATCGGAAAACCCCTTGACACGATAAGATTGTGGTTGTCTGCTGGTCGCCAGTCGCTCGCGAGTGGTATGCTCTCTGCGGGTAGCACTTTCCCTTTCTTTCATTTCAATTAGAAGGGAAGCTGCACCATGAAAAAACTCAGAATAGCCCAGATCGCACCGCTGGTAGAGCGTGTTCCCCCGAAAAAATACGGCGGGACGGAGAGGGTTGTCTACTATCTGACAGAAGGTCTCGTAGCGAAAGGGCATGATGTTACCCTTTTTGCTTCGGGTGATTCCATTACCAGCGCCAGGCTTGTTGCACCGATCAGCGAAGGACTGCGCCTCAGCAGAAAAGGGCATTCGCCCTTAATCGTTTCAATGATGATGCTGAGCAGGGTGTATGAGAAAATGCTTAACGAATTCGATATTATTCACTCACATGTCGAGTACCTGACCTTGCCATATGCTTGCAAGACAAGCATTCCAACCGTTCTGACGATGCACGGCAGGCTTGATGTCGGTAATTACAGCGATATACTGCGCTTGTACCCGAATATGGCATATGTATCCATAAGTGATTCGCAGCGTCTTCCGATACCTGCAATCAACTGGGAAAAAACCATCTATCATGGCTATCCCGAATCCTGTTTCGAGTACAATGAGAACCCTGGAGATTATTTCCTGTACCTGGGTCGTTTTTCTGAAGAGAAAAGACCCGATCAGGCGATCATGCTTGCGAGGGCATGCAATATCCCGCTTAAGATCGCCGCGAAAATTGACCCTACCGACCAGGATTATTTCCAGAGAAAAATAAGACCGCTGCTCGATCATCCGCTGATTGATTATGTCGGTGAAGTCGATGACCGGCGCAAGGTCGAGTTGCTGAAAAACGCGAAGGCGCTGCTCAACACGATAGACTGGCCGGAACCGTTCGGTCTGGTGATGATCGAAGCCCTTGCCTGCGGCACTCCGGTGATTGTCAGGGGATGCGGTTCGGCACCGGAAGTGATCATCGACGGAAAAACCGGGTTTATCTGTGAAAGCCGGATGGATTTCATCGAAGCCATACACAATGTCGGCAGGATATCGAGGAAAGCATGCCGGGATGAATTCGAGCAGCGTTTTTCACTGGAAGAGATGGTGGACAATTACGAAGAGCTTTACTACAGGCTGATGCAGAAAAAACAGAAAAGTTATTCCAAACCGCTTCCACTTCTGCAGAATAAAACCAGAGTATTCCGTTGATCCGGAGGAATATCGGACCTGATCGTGAACTGATGACTGGATGCATGAAGATGACCGGAATTAGAGGAATAGTTATTTGAACAATACAATGGATAAACACTCGAATAAAAAGGAAAGGAGCTTGCCGGAAATCAACTGCTGCCTCTCAGTCCTGATAGTTTGTCTGGTAAATCCGGATAGTAATTCACAAGGAGGTGGAATACTGCAATGAAAATCCTACTCATCTACCCTGAATTTCCCGATACTTTCTGGAGCTTCAAACACGCGCTGAAATTTGTCGGAAAAAAAGCGGCTCTACCTCCGCTTGGAATGCTAACTGTAGCATCGATGCTGCCTGAAAGCTGGGAACGTCGGCTGGTTGATCTTAACGTCAGAACGCTTAATGCAAAAGATCTTGCATGGGCCGATATGGTTTTTGTCAGTTCTATGGCTGTGCAGCAGCACTCCGCCCGTGAAGTAATTGATCGATGTCATCATGCCGGAATAAAAGTTGTCGCCGGAGGTCCATTGTTCACCTCAAGCCATGAAGAGTTCCCTGGTGTCGATCATTTTGTGCTCAATGAAGCTGAACTTACCCTTCCTGCATTTCTTGAAGATCTGCACAATGGAGTACCGAAAAGAGTCTATCAAAATGAGCACTTCCCTGAAATCACCAGTACTCCGGTTCCTCAGTGGGAAATTCTTGAAACCGGGAAATATGCATCCATGGCGATACAGTTTTCACGGGGGTGCCCCTACCAATGCGATTTCTGTAATATCACCACGCTGTTCGGGCATAAAATACGCACAAAAACCAGTGCCCAGATTATCGATGAACTTGAAGGGTTGCGGAAGATCGGATGGAACGGTACGGTCTTCTTTGTCGACGATAATTTTATCGTCAATAAATCATACCTGAAAAAACACCTTCTTCCCGATCTGATCGCATGGCGGCAGTCGAAAGATGTGAAAAACCAGTACTATACAGAATGTTCGATCAATCTTGCCGACGATCCGGAATTGATGGTGTTAATGGTTCAGGCGGGTTTCAACCAGGTCTTCATCGGCATTGAAACACCAGATAATTTTGCTCTCAAGAGTTGCGGCAAGCAGCACAATACATCTCGGAACCTGCTCGACAACATAAGACAGATACAGCATGCCGGAATGGAGGTTATGGGAGGCTTTATCGTGGGGTTCGATAGTGATACGTCCTCGACATTCAGGAGGCAGATCGAGTTTATTCAGAACAGCGGGATAGTCACTGCCATGGTCGGTATTCTTCAGGCACTGCCTGGTACGAAGCTGTATGAACGGATGAAAATCGAAGGTCGGCTGCTGGATGCAGTAAGCGGCGACAATACCGATGGCAATACTAACATTATACCGAACATGGGTTCCGATATCCTCCGGGAAGGGTACATGAGGATGATGCGCTATCTCTATGCCCCCAAGCAATACTATCGTCGTATGCGAACTCTGCTTGAAGAATACCGGGTACCGGAATTGAAAAGCACCATACGGATGAGTCAGCTTATGGCTTTTTTCCGTTCGGTCTTGCTGCTCGGCGTCATAGGAAGGGAACGGTTCCAGTACTGGAAAATGCTGGTATGGACATTTTTTAAAAATCCCCGTGCACTGCCGTTGGCGGTAACGCTGGCAATTTACGGGCACCACTTCCGCAAGGTTTGCCAGCTCCATCTCAAGCAGACAGTGGCTGTTGTAGATACAGTCACTGGTGTCCGGTTGTTGAAAAATAAGATCCTTATAACTTATTTATAAATAATAATATATAGCGATATTTTGCCGTTACCGATTTGAAATCACCTGCTATCTTTGATCATTTCATAATTCTCTGA
>JAAXXY010000056.1 GCA_013334225.1 Chlorobiaceae bacterium | reverse complement strand
GGAATATCACTTCATCCCTATGCGTAAGCAGGTATACGCCGTCTTCATAGCGTATCGAATACGGAGAGCGCCTGTCCCATTTCAGCGCATAGACCAGACCGTGCGGAGACAGGAAACCGGAGGGAAAGAGAAACCCGACATGCGACTCATGGTCGCCTTCGAAAAGGCAGTGCACTTCTTCCTGATATCTACTGCCAAGTTCGAGGTTCCTGAAAATCCGGGGATCGAAATTGAGGCCCTCGACACCGGTAATCACCTTGAGTTCGAGTTCCCTGTAAAGTCTTTCCTTGAGTGTACTCATAAACGTCCTTCCTTTCGTTTTTTTGATTGATGGTTACGATTCCTGTGTGAAAGGTGTGGTTCAGATGGTATAGGAGAAGGGATGTTCCGTATGCAGCAGGAACGCTTCCAGCACCTGTTCTTTCATTTCGGCGAAGTCGAGGCTTGCCCGGTCGCGCGGACGGGCAAGGGGAACATTGATGATTTTCTGAAGCCGTCCGGGTTTTGCCGACATGATGACGATCTTGTCGGACAGGTATACCGCCTCCTCGACATCATGGGTCACCATGATCATGGTAATCTTCTCTTTGTTCCAGATGCGTTCGAGTTCCTTGTGCATGTACATCCTCGTCAGTGCATCAAGCGCACCGAGAGGTTCGTCGAGCAGCAGGATTTCCGGCTGGTTGACAAGTGCCCTTGCAATCGCTGCCCGTTGCGACATTCCTCCCGAAAGCTGGTGGGGATAGCTTTTTTCGAACCCTTTCAGCCCAACCAGTTCGATATGGCTGGCAATGATATTCTTTTTCTCCTTTTCGCTCTTTCCGACGATACCGAGCGCGATATTTTTCTCGACCGTCAGCCAGGGAAAGAGCCTATGGTCCTGGAACACGATCCCCCTGTCGAGACTCGGTCCGTTGAGCCTTCGGCCGTCAAGCAGGATCTCTCCTTCATAGTCGGACTCGAGACCGACGATGAGGCGCAGCAGGGTTGTCTTTCCGCATCCGCTCAGACCAACGATAGAAATGAACTCCCCGGGCTTGACATCGAGATTGATATCGTCAAGGACCTGAAGCGCTGCCCCGCTTACCTTGTATTGTTTCCTTACCCGCTTTATTTCAAGCGATCCTTTACTGTTCATGCTTCTGCCTTTCGTGATTGTTTCAGTGTGATTCTCCAGAAGGAGAAGACTAATTCGAGTTTTTTCATCGTTCGATTCATGACGAAACCGACCACCGCTATGGTAATGACGCAGAGAATGACAAGGTCCATCCTCGAAGTATCACGGCTTGACCACATCATGTCCCCGATACCGCCATTGGATGTCATGAAAATTTCAGCAGCTACGACCGCCATCCATGAAATGCTCAGGCTGAGGCGGAGCCCCGTCAGAACAGATGGAAAACTCGAAGGCAGGACTATTTTGAAAAAACGCTGGAAACGGTTGAAGCGAAATACCCGCCCGACTTCGTAATATTCAGTCCTCACGCTCCTGATGCCTTCGCAGGTGTTCAGCACAACCGGATAGCATGCACCGATCGCGATGAAGAGCACTCTCGATGTCTCTCCGATACTGATGAGGACAAGCAGCGGGGCCCATGCAGGAAGGGGCACCTGCCGGACTGCGTTGAAAACCGGTGTGAACAGCCTGTCCATGATCTTCGACATACCGAGAAGTGTTCCGATGACAAACCCGGTTGAAGCCCCGATTGCGAAACCTTTCAGGACCCTGCCGATACTTATCGTCAGGTTTTCCCAGAAAACCCCGCTTACCGCTTCCTGACGGAATGCAAACACGACATCTTCCGGATAAGGAAAGATGCTTCTGGATACAAGCTGTGCATGGGAAACGAAAAACCAGAGCGCGATGATTGAAAACGGAAGAATCAAACCTTCAAGAATTCCGCCTGGAGAGGCATGTTCTTTTCTGCCGACGTTTTTTCCCGAAATCATCATTTCCCTCCGTTTCGATAATACCCGCGGACAAGAAACCTTTCGAGTGTATTGACAGCGAGGAACATGATATATCCGATACTCCCGACAACCAGGATTCCCACGAACACGAGGTCCATCTGAAAGAGCTGCCTGCCCCAGACTATCATATAACCGACCCCTTCGCCTGCCGCGACAAGCTCTGCACCGATAACAAGCATCCAGGACATGCCGAGAGCGAGTTTGATCCCTGTGAAAATCGAAGGGACAGCCCCAGGCAGGAGAACTTTTGCAAGAAGTTTACCGGAAGTGAATTCAAAAGCCCTCGCCACTTCGATATAGGATTTCGGAACTCCATTGATGCCTTCGAACGTGTTGACGAGCATGGGAAAAAAGGCACCGAGCGAGATGAACACCACCTTGAACACCTCGCCGATGCCGAACCAGAGGATCATCAACGGGATCCAGCCGAAAAGCGGCACCTGGTTCAAACCGCTCAGAAAAGGCGACAGAAGCCGTTCGAGACGGGGCGACAGCGCCATGAGAACACCAAGGATAAAACCGATGGAAACTCCAACCGTGAAACCCCAGAACACCCTTGTCATGCTGATCCACATATTGCTCTGCAGTTCACCTGTGTGCATAAGGTCGATCAGTGTCGCAAAAACCAGATGGGGCGGAACGACGATTTGCGGAGGAAACAGTTGCAATCCGCACACTGTTTCCAGCCCGGCGATTCCGAGAAGCGGGACAACCAGGCCCAGCAGGACTGTTTTCAAATTCGAAAGATTCATGGTTTGTCAATTCCGGCAAAATTTATTCCGTCTATCCTTTGCGTTCTGATGTAACGGGCAATCATTCGGCATGCCTCAGCAGATCGAGGTGCTGGTGGAAATGACCCCGTTCTCCAATGACTTCCCGGGCCCTGACCCCGGGGGACTCGTTACGGACTTCTTCCGGCACGATCACCCATACGCCTGCGATGTCGGCTTCCGGGCCCCTTTTTTCCCTTGCCCGGTCAAGCAGCGTACGGAATACGGAGCCGGTTATCAGGTATTTGTAGGGACGACCCTTTATCTGGTAACTGCTTATCCCTTTGGTCACATTTATCGATACCTTCCCGTCAAACCATATGCTTCTGACAAGGTTTTTATTGCTCTTCGTTCCCTCATACCCTTCGGCGAAAACAATATGTTCTCCGTCAAGTGTCGTCAGTGTTCCTTTCACGACAAGGTGGGGAGTTCCCTCAGCATCGACCGTTCCGACAAGCTTGACGGCTGCAGGGTCGTTGATGAGTTCTATCAGTTCTTCCGGTAGTTTTGACATGGTTCTTGTTTTGTTTATCAGTTAAGCCGCTCCAGGTCGCTGTCGCCATGATTGCCGCAATGTTTGAAATCATCGTTGTCCGATGCAAGGCCGTAATGCCGCCGGATATCCACCAGCCCCCTGACAAGCCTCACATAATATTCAAGCGGAGGTTGTTTCTGACCGCCAAGCCCTGTTCCTTTCCAGGGAACCCAGACCAGGCTCAGGTAAACAACGCCATGTTTTGCGAAAAATTCGCATGCCTCGAAGTTCGATTCAAGCGCTTCATCGACGCTTTTGAACCCGTGTGGCTGTGCGAACTCGACCCCTGCGACGAAATTCGTATAGACATTGCCTTTCCCGAAAATTTCCACGGCATCGATTGCGCTCCTGATCCAGTAGTCCCGACCGAACCATTTTTCCTTTCCACTGCAGATCCACTTGAACAGTTCCTTGTCCCAGACCTCGATATCGGGGCAGTATGAAGAAAGACCTGTTTCCTCATGAAGCCGCTTCACCTGTTTTTTTGTGTATGCCGGAGCTATGAGCTGGCTTGGAAAACGTCTCGTCCTGAAGTTCCGGCCGATTGCCTGGAGCACCTTGATATATCGGTCAACTTCCCTTTCGAAAGGCACCTCCCCTGAGTAGTCGGTCCCTGCAGTCAGATTGATCTGGGAAAATCTCCCGGGCTCCTTTATCGCTTCCCGAACAGTCTCGTATATGTCTTCAGGATCGACTATTTTTGCGTAGGAATCCCCCGCCAGCTGTTTCTGCTGCTTCAGATCGGTGAAAAAAGCGCAGAATTTGCATTGGTCTCGGGTATCCCAGTAATGACAGTAACGGTAGGGATAGATATCGAGTCTCTGGGGACGTGACCAGGCTATCGACTCCATCGGGACACCCCTGCTTGTCAGTTTACCGTAGAAAAGAGGTCTCGGTGAAAAATCAACCTCGTCGATACGCACACCTTTGTCGAAAATGAAAAACTTTCCTTCCTGATAGTCTATGCTATATGGGTCATTGAACTGGTTCGGGACCGGAGATGCCAGAACACTGGTACCATCCCGAAGGAGCAGGGGACCTGGAAACGGGTGGGGCCTCGTATCCCTGTTTGAAAAAGCCGTCTGCTCCGGACCCCGGTAATATGGCTGATTTGTCGCTTCTGACGTCGCTTCAGTGAAGGATATTCCCCGGCGCTGCAGGTCCAGTTTCAGAATGATCGATTTCGGTACATCCGGATATTTTTCCACCAGGGCATCGAGCCCCGGCTCATCTGTTGCAAATTGAATGGCGCTCATAAGTTGCTCCTTTTAATCGGCAGGGCATCCGGCGGGGATGCCCTGTACCGAGAATCGTTTATTTCCAGTACCCTTCGAGTTTCAACTCCTTCAGCGCTGCATCGAGATAACTGTGGTCGATCCATGTGTTCACGTCGAACGTATTCCGGATCAGACCCTTCTCCTTGGCGAAGGCAACGCCACCAACATAGTGGTTCACATATTCGGCATCGAACAACGGATCGTTGATATCTTTCAGTGTCCTGCCCTCAATTTCCTCTACAGAAATAGCCCTCGGCACCCCTGCTTTTGCCGTGAAATCCAGGTAAGCGTTGCGGTTGGCTTCATCGGAACCCCATTTTGCAGCTTCAACGTACCGCTTGACGATCCTTCTGGTAATGTCCGGGTAAGCATTGGCGAATTTCTCGGTCACATAGAAACCGCCGGTGTTGCGCCAGTCGCGGGGGCTGGTTTTGGTACTGTAGATGATCCTGGCATTGCCCTGTGTCCGAAGGATCAGATTGTTCGTCCAGGCGACCGAGGCATCGATGTTCTTGGTTTTCAGTGCAGCGTCCAGATCGGCTATACCGAGATTGTAAACTTTCAGATCGCTCTCCTTGAGCCCGTTCGCAGCAAGGATCCGGGCAAAGGTCAGATGAGCGTTCGTGCCCTTGAAAAGGCCGACACGCTTTCCTCTGAGATCCTGGATTGTTTTAATCTGTGAATCGGGGGGGACGGCAATGTAGACATTGGTCCATTTCGAACCGCCGGCGATGAACTTCGTCTTCAGTCCGCCAGCCCTGCCAACGATAGCAGGCAGATCACCGATGTAGGCGAAATCGATGGCGGTGTTGGCCAGCGATTCATTGGTTGCAGGACCGGCACCCTTGAAAAAGAACCATTCGATCTTGATCCCGTCGTTACGGAATTCTTCTTCGAGCAGTCCTTTGGCGTGAACCAGACCAAGAATACCCCCGCTGTAAGGTTTGCCGTAACCGGCAGTATAAGCCGATCCTATCCTGATGACGGCAGGCTTGTTCTCTGCAGCCTGCACCTGAGGGGCAGAGCTGGCTATAAGGCCGACAAGCGTTAAAATTATTGCAAACAGGCGTTTCATGACATTATTCTCCTTTGTCGTAATTGTTGATTTTTAGAAACTGTACTGTATCTGGGCAAGGAACTGATTTCTTGCCCCCGGGAATGCCAGTGCCGCCTTCGAACCCTGGTTGATGATATTGTAGTTCACCTGGAGCTTGGTCGTCTGGGCAAGGAACCAGTTGATGCCGATCGTGGTGATCTCGGTCGTCCATCCGTCAACACTGGTGTCTGTGTTCCACCAGTCGAAGCGTACAAAAGGCTGGAAGGTTGTAGGGTACCAGTCGTCATAACGGTCCTGGTATTTGTAACCGGTAACGAACTGCTGGCCCAGGTTGTAGAAGACGGTAAGCGTGTGACCCTCTTTCTGTTTTGCGAAATAGTCCTGACCATGCACATATTCATAGGTAAACCCGATCGGGGTATTGACATAGGCGATATCCGCGCCCCATCGCTTCACGTCATATTCACCGATCCCATTCGCATAATTCCTTCCATTATAATAGGAAGCCCCTACGGACAATCCCCTGAAAATCGACGAATAGTCAACCGGCGCATTCAGTACGATCCTTCCGGAAAAATCCTTGCGGCCGTTATTGTCCTGTGCATTGGGACCTGAACCGTTCAGGATTCCGAAAGCATATTCGACTGCAGCAACCCGATAGCGGAACCCCGGATCGAAATGAGGAAACAGATCACCCTTGATGACAATTCCGATATCGCGCGTGTCAAGCCCAAGTCCGTTGAGAGGGAATGCGCCTGCGTTGGCCCCATTAGATGCATCACCAAGCCCGTTGACATAGGTATTTGCCCTCGCCGACTGCGCACTGAGAATGGTCGGTTTCTTGTCTTCCGCAGCTCCAGCCTCGAGACCGAACGGCTTTTTCTGTTGACCGAATGTCACACTCAACTGAGATTTTTCAGGATCGAGTGTCTGAAAAATCTGTTTGGTGATATAGGCATCGAGAGGCCTGACCGCATAATCGTTTGTATAGCTTGACGTCAAGGTCCCTGGCGTTACAACACTGAAGAGGTAGTTGATATTGCGACCTTCTTCGAAATCACGTTTGAGATTACCCTGAAAATTCAGGATAAGGGCGTTAAGGGAAAATCCGTTATACCTGTTGTTTTTGTTGCCAATGACAGAGCTGAAATAATTGTTTTCTGTATTGGTGTATCTCAACTGGGCAACACCAGTTATGATCAGGGGGCGCTGGGTCTGGGCGGTGTTCCGTTCATATGTCCTGTCCAGTCTTTCCTGGAGTGTTGCAAGTTCGGCACGGACACCTTCCAGTTCCTCTCTGGTTACCGGTTCGCTCACCTGAACGGTCGCGTTTTCTGATTTACCGCCCTTTGTATCTGCGCTGACTTCCGCAGCTTCTTTATTCTGCACAACTTCCGACTTCAGCTTGTTTTTCGCTTCAGCCTGGATTGCTGGGTTTCCTGTAATGAAAACCCCAAGCAGCAGCAGTGTAATTTTTATTGTCCTCTTTTTCACTGTTTTCTCCTGATAAATTGATGTTGTGTGTTCTTCATGACAAAAAAAAACGATACCTCGGTATCGTGAAACGGCACAGCCGGATTGATACGGACATCATTTTCCGCATCATACAGCCCGACGCTTTACGTTTTACACGTCAATGTCAGAAATCGACATCGGATGAAACATGACAGAGTTGACATAAGAAGCTCTTTTTTAACAATCACAAAAGTTAACATGATAACAGAGCACTAATTTGAGACGAATAAAACAATACAACGCTCACAATAACCGCATATCTCCGTTCAAGCCAAACACAACAAAAAAGCCAAAACAATACACAAGCAGGTTGATACACTATAATTTACATATCACATCCTCAAAAGAAATACCCTTAATCCGGTATAATTCATAACATTAATCGGTCAACCAAAACAAGTTATTTATTTGAAAATAGAAATCAGTAATTCACATTCAAGAACTATTTACAAAGATCACAAAAGAACAAAATAATTAACAACCAGGCAAATAAAAAGAATTCGCAAAACCTTTTTTTACAATATCTTAAAAAGATCATACCATATTCACCAATTCAGCAAATGGGCAGTGAGATATAAGCATATACCATAAATAATGTAGCCCAAAATATTCCGTGTATAAAAAATTCGACCAAGCACACCAACTAAAAACAAACAATATCAAAAAAAACAAAATAATTCAATACCATTATCAACACGAATCAAAAACAATACCGCAGAAAAAAAAGATTTTTTCCGTTAAAAACAATCTCTTTGACAAAAATACCATAAATACGGGAAGAGGAATCCCGTCTATGCATAAAAGCCCATACCATAAATCATATATATTTTTCCATAGCCATGATTGTCATTTTTTATAAAAAACACTCATCAGCCTTAACATTATCCATATCCGATTGTCATTTGGTTTAATACTGAAGAAAGGCTTGAGAGATAATACATTAAATGACTTCCCGGATTGGACGTTCTTGTTCATGATGGTGTAACACTAAAAAGCTAAAACTGCCAATCAGGAAAACGGCTGGAAACTTTCTGATAAAAAAACACAACTGCTAAGAGTTCAAGCAAATTTGTTCATGGTTTGGAAGGAGAGGTTAACTGTCAAAGATTTCCCGTTAGTTGTACAGACTGAAAACAAATCCAGAAAAAATTCTATTTTCACGGACTGAAATACTTGTACTTGAAGATCGATCATTTTACCAGCTGTCACGCCATATGTTCGAAGCCCGAAACCTCTCGCTCAGCGTTGGAACGAAAGAACTGCTCAACGACACCTCGTTCCGTATCGGCGACAAGGACCATGTCGCCCTCGTCGGACTGAACGGAACGGGAAAATCCACCCTGCTCCGACTGATCAGTGCAGAGACCGGAAACAGTTCGCTCGTAACGACGGGACAGTTCATGAAATCGGCCGACACCACCATCGGGTACCTGCCCCAGGAAATCTCCTTCGACCAGGACCTTGAAAAAACCGCACTGCAGTATGCCCTGCAGGCAAACACGCGCCTTTTCGAGCTGCAGGGAAAGTTATCGCGCCTGGAGCATGAAATGGCCCTGCCCGACCAGGACTACGAAAGCCAGGCTTACCACCAGCTGATCGAGCGGTTTTCCGAAGCGATGCACGAATTCGAGAGGCTCGGCGGATACTCCATGCAGTCGAATGCGGAAAAGGTCCTTGCCGGCCTGGGGTTCAGCGAAATCGACTTCCACAAGAAAGTGAAGGCGTTTTCCGGCGGATGGCAGATGCGCCTGCACCTGGCGAAACTGCTGCTCCAGAACCCGACCCTGCTCCTGCTCGACGAACCGACGAACCACCTCGACATCGATTCGCTCAGGTGGCTTGAAAACTACCTTGCAGGATACGAACACAGCTATATCATCGTCTCGCACGACCGGTTCTTCCTCGACAAGCTCACCGACAAGACGCTCGAAATCGAATTCAGGCGCATCAACGAGTTCAAAGGCAACTACTCCTATTACGAAAAGGAAAAAGCCGAACGGTACGAGCTGATGATGGGCAAATACGAGAACGACCTGAAGAAGATGGACGAGCTGAAGGCTTTTGTCGACCGCTTCCGCTACAAGGCGACAAAGGCCCGCCAGGCCCAGAGCAGGCTGAGGCAGATGGAAAAGCTCGAACAGAGCCTGCAGTGCCCAGAGGAAGACCTCTCCCACATATCGTTCCGTTTTCCCAAGGCTGCCCCTTCCGGGCGGGAGGTCATGCGGCTCGAAGGGGTGAAGAAATCCTACGACCTGCCGGACGGATCCAAAAAAGCGGTACTGAACGGCATCGATCTCGAAGTGATGCGGGGAGACAGGATCGCCATTGTCGGTTCGAACGGGGCAGGCAAATCGACATTCTGCAAAATTATTGCCGGACAGCTGGATTTCGAAGGCAAGCTGACCATGGGGCATAATGTCTCCCTGAACTATTTCGCCCAGCACCAGACAGAGAACCTCGCACAGGAAAAAAGCATTTACGGGGAGATGCTGGATTCAGCGCCGACTTCGGAAGCACAGAAAAATATCCGGGATATCCTGGGCTGCTTTCTGTTCAGCGGCGATGCCATCAACAAGAAAATAAAGGTGCTTTCGGGCGGAGAGAAATCGAGGGTGGCGCTGGCCAGGATCCTGCTGCAGGCATCGAACCTGCTCATCATGGACGAACCGACGAACCACCTCGACATGCGCTCCAAGGAGATGCTGATCGATTCGCTTGAAAATTATGACGGCACCCTGCTCATCGTAAGCCATGACCGGTATTTTCTCGACAGCCTCGTCAACAAGGTGATCGAAATAAAAGACGGCTGGCTGAGGCTCTATCTGGGAACCTATGCGGAATACCTCGATAAAGCCGAAAAGCTCATCGAGGAAGAGCGCAGGAAACAGGCTGCGGATACCCAGAAAAAAACGCCGCCCGCCAGTGCGGAAAAAAAGAAAACCGAGGCGCTGAAAAGCGCTCCGCCCGCCGGTAATAAAAAGAAAATTGCGGAGATCGAACAGAAGATCAACCTGCTCGAAAAAAAGAAGGAGTCCCTTGAAACGTCGATGACTGAAGAGGATTTCTATAAAAAAAGCAAGGAAGAGAGCTCCAGGACCATGGATGCCTATCATGCCGTCTGCAGGGAGCTCGATACCCTGTTTGCCGAGTGGGAACGGTATTGTTCCTGATCAGAGCCACTTCCTGAGGGTTTCGGCCAGCAGGCGCGAATCGATGGGCTTCGACACATAATCGTTCATACCCGCCTGCAGGCAGAGGTCGCGGTCACCCTCCATGGCATGTGCCGTAAGCGCAATGACCGGAATACGGTGGTTCAGCACCTTCGAATGCGGGTTGCGGATCAGGCGCGTCGCCTCGAGTCCGTCCATTTCCGGCATCTGGACATCCATGATGACAAGGTCGTAAGGAATGGTTTCAAGCGCCTGGATAGCCTCCTGGCCGTTGGCGACAACATCGATATGGTACCCCAGCTTTCCAAGCAGGCCGGTCACCACCTTCTGGTTGATGGTGCTGTCCTCGGCAAGCAGAAGCCTGTAAGTTTTCGAGCTTCCGTTGGCAGGCGCCGATGGTTTGGGCAGAAGTGAGCACCCGGGATATTCCCGCTTGAAAGCATCCGCTTCTCCATCCAGTTCCGAATAAACCGCAGCCGCGATCATATCGAAAAGGTCCGACTGCCTGATGGGTTTCGAGAGGAAAGCCGTAAAGCCCATATCTTTCAGGAATTCCGCACCGGGCTGGCTGCCGATGTTGCCCATCATGACGAATACGGTATCCTTCAGCTTTTCCCTGTTTCTCACCGAACGGCTGAACTGCTCCAGTTCCATGTCAGGCATCTGCATATCGATGATGGCAAGCCTGAAAGGTTCGCCCCTGTCGAATGCCTCCTCGAGCTCTCGGCAGGCGTCAAGGGCACCGGAAACATCGGCAACCTTCGCTCCCCATGAGGTGAGCTGGGTCAGCATGATTGTCCGGTTCGTGTCATTGTCGTCGGCAATCAATACCCGCAGGCCATTGATGGCATCTTTGGGATAGAGCCCTCCATTCACCCAGTGCATCTGTTTCCTCAGGGGAATGGTGAACCAGAACTCCGAGCCTTTCTTTTCGTTGCTGTACACACCGATCTCGCCGCCCATGAGGGTAACGAGTTTACGAGAAATGGCAAGGCCAAGCCCAGTCCCCCCGAATTTGCGTGTTGTCGAGGAATCCACCTGGGTGAAACTGGAAAACAGGCGTACGATCTTGTGTTCGGGGATGCCGATACCGGTATCCTTCACTGAAAAACGGATCCATATCTCGTCATCGGTTTCCGATTCGACCGTCGCATAGACCGACACTTCACCTTCGTGGGTGAATTTGATCGCGTTGCTGGCAAGGTTGTTCAGCACCTGCGAGATGCGCCCGGGGTCACCCTTCAGGAACGGAGTGATATCAGGAGAGAGGGAACAGATGAATTCGAGTTTCTTGTCCATCGCCCGCACAGCCATGATGGAAGCGACATCGTCGATAACCTTCCTGAGGTCGAAATCGAGGATTTCAAGTTCGAGTTTACCCGCCTCGATTTTTGAAAAGTCGAGGATATCGTTGATGAGGCCGAGCAGCGATTCAGCGCTCGACTTCACTGCGGTGGCATACCCTTTCTGTTCCTCGCTCAGGGGAGTATCCAGCAGAAGGCCGGTCATCCCGATAACCCCGTTCATGGGAGTGCGGATCTCATGGCTCATATTGGCAAGGAACTCGCTTTTCGCACTGTTTGCCGCCTCGGCGACCGAGCGCGCTTCGACCAGTGCGTTTTCATGCCTGCGCCGGACTTCGGCATTCGTGAACAGTTCCGCAAGGATGCGCAGAAGGGAGACATCATCATCTTCCCATGATTTGAGCTTCCTGACTGAATCGAACCCGACAAATCCGAAACAGAGATCGCCGTAGATCAGGGGCAGCGTTATCAGCGACCTGATCTCCTGGGGCTCGAGAATGGCCCGCAACGCGCTGTCTTCAGGCAGAGCCTGCACATCCTTGATATAGACGATCCGGCCCTGCCGGTGGGTGGCTACCCAATCCGGGATCATGTCGTTCGGAAGGTTCTGGAGGTTCCGTATCTCGGGAGTAATTCCGGGAGCACACCACTCATGGGTATTGCTCATGGTGTTTTTCTCGAAATCGTAACTGAACAGGTAGACCCGGTCAACGCAGGCAAATTCGCCAACGATGGAGAGCGCGCGATCGATCGCACTGTCGAGCTCCCCGCTCGGTTTGTTGACAAAACCGATGGCAAGGTCCATGAGGACGAGCTGCAGGGCTGA
>JAAXXY010000055.1 GCA_013334225.1 Chlorobiaceae bacterium | reverse complement strand
GCCCATATCCGTGATGAACAAACTGGTGAGGTGCATGTGATGCAGATGGATGCCGGTGAATTTTCGAGCAGCTTGCTTGGAAAACTCTTGGATTCCGAACTTTCGCACTAATGGCACAACTCAGGATCCTTACCAGTACGTATTACCGGTTATACTCATACATTTTTTCCGGCATCGTCGTTATCACTGTGATGTAATCCTTCGGTACATCCTGAAAATAACAAGCTGTAAAAGTCAACCTCAACGGATCACATCCCAATCGCAACATCCGGCCCTTTAATGATTTTTTTATCAGTCAAACCGTATTTGAACTTGTTTCTTCTCTGTTCCGGAAAGGAACGCATTTCAGAACAAGGCCTCCCTTTGCAGTTTTAAACTCTTTCTTGCCTTTTCATCAAATTCGGTCACGGGAAATATCCTTTTTCATTCCCTGCGAGACCATTATATACAGTCGAAATCGCATTGGATGTTTTCCAGGGAACCGATTTCGTTATGCTAAAAATGATATCAATTTTATCCATATTCTCTCCCGCATCGTACCATTACTTTCTTTATTCCGGAGTTCCCCCTCCTTGGAAAACAAAATGGACCATCGGCTTTTTCAGCCTCTATCCCAACCGGATTGTTATCGGACATCATCAGTAGACGATTGTCTGACTTACAAGCCTTTTGTTTTGAAAATAAAAAAAGACGTCTCGGGCGAACTGGATGCAAAAAATCACCTGGGATAAAAATGAAAAACCCGGTTTGGAACCGGGTTTTTCATTGAAAAAGATCATTTCTTTCCCTTCGCGGCAGGTTTTGGTTTTGGTGCCGGTTTTGCTTTTGCTGGAGGCTTTGCTGCAGGAGCTGCTTTCGCTACCGGTTTTGCTGTCGGCTTGCCCTTTGGTGCTGGTTTCGCCTTTGGTGCAGGTTTTGCTGCAGGAGCTGCCTTGGCTGCCGGTTTTGCTGTCGGCTTGGCCTTCGGAGCCGGTTTCGCTGCCGGTTTCGCCTTTGGCGCAGGTTTGGCTGCCGGAGCTGCCTTGGCTGCCGGTTTTGCAGCCAGCTTGGCCTTCGGAGCCGGTTTCGCTGCCGGTTTCGCCTTTGGCGCAGGTTTGGCTGCCGGAGCTGCTTTCGCTTTCGAAGGAGTTTTTATCGGATCAACGGCGGGGCTTTTTTTATCCTTCGTTTTTACAACCTTACTGGATTTCTTATCAGGCATTTTCGTCTCCTAATAGTTAGTGATCTAAAAACTTCAAATGGTATTCTGCAAACGCTGTGCACAAATGATTACTTCTTTAGATACTACTACAGCTAATATACAAATTGTTGACGGATTCAAGAGGATAATCAGACATTCTCATAATGATGATCGAATGAGATATAATAACGCTCACAGAAAAAGCTGGTGTCACAGATGGAAAGAATCCTGAAAATAATCTGAGAACCAGTCGGTATAACTGAGGTGACAATCACAAATCGATAAGACGATTAATGATCACCTGAATTTCGTTTTGCAAGGCTTATTTCATGAGAAACTCTTCCCGGCATTCTGAAACAATCGGAGAGTACAAAAAAAATTCCCTGCCTTTTGTATCATAGTCATTCTCTGTTGCAAAACGTTTTTTCCTTTGGCTGTGATATAGAAAATATATTTCCAAACCCCTTGAACAAAAATGATAAAAGCTTCAAAACAGTCGAAACCTCATGAAATCATCGATATTTATCACATGAAAAATATCAACAAACGCAAAAAATATGTCTGATTTTATGCTTGATTGACATATGGGCACCTCGATTTATTGTCGTGAGAAGCACGAGTGCAAGGCAGACGGAGTCCCGACAAGATCGGGATAAATTCCGAAACCGGAGTCCCGATGTGTCGGGATGAGGATTTCGATCCCGATTCTTCGGGACCAATCCGAGCAATCGGGGTTCGGAACAAATAAATAGAGATGCCCATATCGGGTCAAGCTCCGTCAAAATTTTCAGTCCTGCTTTATAAACGAATAACGATACCGTTTACATGGATATGATTCTGAGTACAAGCCATTTCGATCACAAAGCAAACGAGGCTGTCTCGACAGGGTACGACAGGGTACCTGAAACAGCCTCGTCGTCAATTTCCGGACCTGGCTGCAGTTCTGACCGGGCGATCCAGCGCATTTACTGATAATGCAGCGGTTATTTGCATTTATTGCCGCAGCTTTGTAAACTGACCTGACAATGACAGCAAAGGAGCTTCCCCATAAAGCTCATGCTGTTCCTCCCATTTATCACATCATGGATATGCTTCTGCCCGATATCATAGACGTGCAGGTACTCGCCGGCTGGATTGTCATTGTCGGCGGCATTTATATCTATCTCGACCTGCGTCGAAGAAACAAAAAACGCAAGGAACAGCGGCAACCGAAATACAAAAGCGACAAAACCGACCATCCTCACTAAAAATCCGGGCTCCAGGCACTTCGTCCTCAACACTCAGCACTGATAATACTCCCTGTACCAGGCGACAAAACGCCTGATCCCCTCCTCGACCGAAGTTTCCGGTTTGTAATGAACATCACTGATGAGTTGCTCTACATCGGCATAGGTATCCGGGACGTCACCCGGCTGAAGCGGCAGATACTCCTTGACCGCCGTTCTTCCAAGCTCTTTTTCCAGCGCGCCAATATAATCCATAAGCTCTACCGGTCTGCTGTTGCCGATGTTGTAAACCCGCCATGGTACGCGGCTCGATCCCGGATCGGGTTTCAGTCCCGACCAGGATGGGTTCGGTCCGGCAATATGGTCAAGTGTCCTCAGCACTCCTTCTGTGATATCGTCGATATAGGTGAAATCACGGCGATGCTTGCCATAGTTGAACACCTTGATGGGTCTGCCGTTCAGGATCGCATCGGTAAAAAGAAATAACGCCATGTCGGGCCTTCCCCATGGACCGTAAACGGTGAAGAACCGCAAACCCGTCGTCGGCAGGTTGTAGAGATGGCTGTAGGTATGTGCCATGAGCTCGTTGGCTTTCTTGCTGGCGGCATAGAGAGAAAGCGGATGGTCGACATTGTCGTGCACGGAAAAAGGCATGGTCTCGTTGGCACCGTATACCGAGCTCGACGAGGCGTAAACGAGGTGCTTTACATCATTGTGCCTGCATCCCTCGAGAATATTGAGAAATCCCTGGATATTGCTCTCGATGTATGAATGGGGATTGATCAGCGAATAGCGCACTCCGGCCTGTGCCGCAAGATTCACCACCATATCGAAGGAATTGTTCCTGAACAGCTCTTCCATTGCCACTCTGTCGGCGATATCGATCCTGATGAAGGTGAACCCTTCGTATGGCTTTAAAAGGGAAAGCCTCGATTCTTTGAGGGTTACATCGTAATAATCGTTCAGGTTGTCTATTCCCGTAACCTTGTCACCCCTTTTAAGAAGCGCCATGCAAACATGGCAACCGATAAACCCGGCAGCGCCGGTGACCAGTATGTTCATTTCTTATTGAATAATTTCTTGAAAAGTTATGGACATGACGCTCTGATTATTGTCGGGACTGATCCCCGACACTGCCTGCCCGGAAATTTTGATTCCGACGAATCGGGACAACGCAGCAAGAGGACTCTCGAACAAAAAAACAGAAGCTCCCTGATGTCAGTCCCGATAACCGATGACGACATGACTTAATAAAAACAAAACCTTTAAATTCATGACAACATCCCCATACAATGGCTGGTGCACGATGCTTCTCAGGAAAATCATCGTGCTGTACCGACCTGCAGTCAGGACATTTCCTTTCCGGTCCACTGAAACGAAACAGGCGCTTGCATATGCAGCGCCTGTCCTTCATATAGGGCCCCAATGCCCCTGAACAACCAACCCCTGCCTGCTCAAGGGGTACAGATCTCCTTGTACTTGTCAAGGTTTTCAAGCACTTCGCCCATACCTTTTGCGATAATGCTCATCGGTTCATCGCACAGGTGCACATTCAGGCTGGTATCCCTCTGAATTCTCTTGTCGAGCCCCTTCATAAGCGCACCCCCACCCGCAAGATAAAGACCGCGATCAAGGATATCTACCGAAATATCCGGTTTAACCACAAGCACTTCGAGGCTCTTCTTGATCGCCGTGATGATCTGGCTGACCGGAGTCGCGATAACCTCCCTGATCGTGACAGAATCAACTTCACGCGTTTCCGGAAGGCCGGAAGCAAGATTGACGCCGCGAACTGTCGTGGTAATTTCGTTTTCCATCTTGTAAGCCGATCCGAGTTTGATTTTCAGGTCTTCGGCCGTAGTATCGCTGATGGCGAGGTTATAAGATTTGTTGAAGTGACGGATGATCAGGTTCGTCATTTCCGTGCCGCCGACTTTCAGACATTCCCCCGAGACGATACCGTTCAGGGAAATAATGGCAATTTCAGTCGTCCCGCTTCCGACTTCGACAACCATGTTGCCCATGGGTTCCTCGATATTGAGCCCGATACCGATAGCTGCAGCCATCGGATAGGTAAGGAGGTAAACCTTTTTCGCCCCGACATGGTGGGCAAAATCACGGACCGACCGTTTTTCGACCGCCGTGATACCCGAAGGGATGCTCATGACGATATTGCGTATACCGAAAGCGTGATGGTGCCTGGCTTTCTGGATCAAACCCTTGATAAGCTCCAGGGTCGAGTCATAGTCTGCAATCACACCGTTGGCAAGGGGCCTGACGGTGATTATCCCGGGGTGGATTTTCTCATGCATGATCATGGCCTCTTCACCGATAGCAACCACTTTGCCGGATTCCCGCTGTCTGGCGATGATTGAAGGCTCGCTCAGCACGATACCTTCACCCCTGATGTAAATACGGGTATTCGACGTTCCGATATCTATTGCAACATCCCCGTACAGATTATTGAAAAAGCTCATAACGATTATTAGGAGTTTCTGAATTGCATTGAGCAACGAGTGCTCGTTTATCTCATCAATTTCATTTTCTCGTATTCCCGATGGGTGGAAACAGGCAAGATCCCCGGCTTTTCCCGCAGAAATAACAAAGGGTTATCCGATGCTCCCGACATCCCTGCGATGAAGGTTTGATACTGATAAGTCATTGACGCATCAATCCGACTAATATAAGGATTCTGGTTCCGTTTTTAACGGAAATCGTTCCGAAAATACGTCTTGATTTTAATAATAAAAGTCGATTTGGCGCATTTAATGCGTAAATATATTATTTATCCGCCTCATCGTCATGAAATTTTTCAAGGAAAATCAGTATAAAAACAATAATCCTCCCTGAAAAAAACATTTATTACTTTTTTTATACGCCTATGCTGAAAAGTGATGACATTTTAATCAAAAACAATTACGAAAATCCCTTCGTTTTTGAACGAAACGCCCCACAGAAAAAACAATTTATTCAGATTTAATGGTCTAATTCTTTGCTTACATTCAGGAGAGTTCAGTTATCCCGGTATTCCGTAAATATATCGATGAAATCATTCAGCATGGAAACCTATAAACTTGTCCTGCCGGAACATCTCAACCATTACGGTTTTCTTTTCGGAGGAAACCTCCTGAAGTGGATTGATGAGATCGCTTACATTGCCGTAACTCTTGATTATCCGGGATGCAATTTTGTGACCGTCGGAATGGACAAGGTCGAGTTCAAAAAAAGCATCCGAGGGGGCTCCATTCTCTGTTTTGTCAGCGAACAGAGCAGGGCGGGAAAGACTTCAGTCGAATACAGAGTGAACGTTTATAAAAAAAGCATTGAAACAGGTGAGCGGGTACTAACCTTCAGTACCAGCATAACATTTGTTTGTGTGGACGAAAAAGGAATGAAAAAAACACTTTGAAAAGGTATCGGCAAATCATGAAACATTGATCAGACCGAATATTTTTTCACTGCCGTCAACGCATGCTCCGAAAAACCGGACCATTCAACCTTACAGCAAGCAGTATCCCAATGGCTGTCAGGATGAAATTCGGAAACCAAACCGAGATAAAAGGCCCGATCAACCCATATTCTGCGATGCTCTCCCCGAAAAGCATCAAGACCCAGTAAAGAACAAAGAGCAGGAGGGAAACAGCAGCTCCAAGCCCAAAGCCTCCTTTTCTTGCCATGACACCCAGTGGAGCACCAACCAGAATAAAAACAAAACAGGAGAATGACAATGCGTACTTTTTATGGTACGAGACAATGTACCGATTAAGCATTCTGCGACTGGATTCCAGATTTCTTTTTTCAACTGCTATCAGCGAATCTTTGCCATCCTTCTGATCTGATGCGCTTACTCCACTATCCCCTGTTTTAAGCTGCGCGACGACGGCCTCCCCCTTTATAACGGCAGGCTTCCGTCCTGCATGAAGATCAAGTCCGTTTTTTCCTTTCAGATGCTCGATCATCCTTTCAGAAGCAGCGATACGAACCCGGAGCTCATTGTTTATGAAAAGCAGTTCATCTGCTGAAAGCTCGTTATCACCGGAACGAATCCTTTTTTTAACATTGCCGGTGAGGTCAAGTTTGGAAGATTCCACAATAAAACGGTCTTTTTCAAAGCCGATTTTTCTGTAATACGACAAGTCCCCATGCTTCATCTCGTGAATTTCACCATTGAAAAGCGTCATCATCAGATAATGGTAGTCAGGGCTGAACTCGAGAGTTCCTTTCTCCGCTGTCACCATGATGCTGAAATCGGGATTGGTATAATCATAAATGACAATTCCCCGCAATTCCTTTGACTTCTTGTCCGAATCCCTTACAAAAATGGAATAGCCGTCAACAAGTTTTGAAAAAGCATTTTCCTCCAATCCGAACTCCGGTTTCGACCTTGCTATTTCGAGCATCAAGGTTCGCGCATAGTAATTTGCTACAGGAACAATGACATTGTTGAAGCGTTCGACCAAACCTGACAGAAACAGCCCGGCAATGAGAACCGGTGCCATGAGACGGTACAGCGATATACCGGTAGCCCTGAAAACCGTCACCTCCGAAGTCGTGGTCAGTGCACCGAATGTCAGAACGACAGCCACAAGCACCGCCATAGGTATGGCAAGCCCGATCATCCAGGCAGACTGCAGAAAAATGAGCTCAAGAATGGTAGCGAACCCCATGCCTTTTCCGATTAACCGGTCTGCAAAAATGGAAAAAAATTGCAGTATCAGCATGAAAACAATGGTCAGGAAAGCATAACCGAATGGAAGCAGGTGAGATTTGAGAATGTAACGATCGATTATTTTCATGGAATGGTCTTTCTTTCTCACTGCGAAACATGATTAATCCCTGAAGGGAATATCCCTTCGCGGACAGGCGGCAGGTACGGCACAATATAAAATTAAATATGTGGTGTTGCCATCTGTTCCGTTTTGTTCGCAGTTGCGTCATTCATGTACCTTAAACTTACAGGCGACGCTTTTTCGTCATTGAAAAAGAAGATCGTTGGGATGATAAACAATACAATAAAGAGAGCGAAGGCGTGTTGATAACATGTTGACAGACCGACATGCAAACGTTCATAACCTGTTGACAACCAAGCAACGGCAACAAGGAAAAAGACAGTATAAAGAGGCTTATTAATTACTTATCGCCGTAGAAAATTATTGTGCCCAATAAAAAAACCTTTATAATACCTTCTGCCCGAGATACCGGATTCTTCGATTACAGTACAAATTAACCCCGTTATCAAGACCTCTTGCTCTACGAAGGAAAGCTATCGATCAGGAGTGAACCAGCGCTTTATTGACCGCATTTATAAAATCATTGATCATGAAAGGCTTTTGAATGAAGTTCGACTCCTGCTCGAATTTCTTCATGTGCGCAATATTTTCCGGCGCATAACCGGACATAAACAGCATTTTGATGGAGGGAATTTCTTTTTTCAGTTGAATACTCAACTCTACGCCGTTGGTTGCAGGCAACATGACATCGGTGACAAGAAGGTTCAATATGTTCCGCTGTTCTCTTGCGACCCGAATTCCTTCTTCTGCGTTTGAAGCGGTATAAACGGTAAACTTGTGGCTTTCGAGGATATCCTTCATGATCCGCAGCACAAAGGGTTCATCCTCCACAAGAAGAATGGTATTACTTGAACCTGAAGGAATCAGGGCAGCGGGATTTACGGTTTTCTTCTGCAGTTTTTTCTCGTAAACGGGAAGATAGATATCGAATGTCGTACCGATCCCCTTCATCGTTCTGCAGAAAATATGGCCGTTGTTCTGTTTTATGATACCATAGACCGTCGAAAGCCCGAGACCGGTTCCTTTCCCCTGCGCCCTGGTAGTAAAAAAAGGCTCGAAAATATGGGGCAGTATTTTATCGTCGATTCCCATACCGGAGTCGGTCACCGAAATACGGATAAACAATCCGGGCTCTATGAGAGGTCTGACCGGTATCCCTGCATAGTCCGGCAGTGTGGATGTTTCACACCTGATAATGATAGTTCCACTCTCGACAATCGCATCTCTTGCGTTGACAAAAAGGTTCGTAAGCACCTGATCGAGCTGTACCGGGTCCATGTTTATGAACACGGAAGTTTCCGATGGATGGAAAACCAGACGAATGTTTTCCCCGATTATCATACGCTGCAACGGCAGTAAGTCTGCAACAGCTTCGTTGATCTCCATCACTTTCGGGCAAAAGACCTCTTTCCTGGCAAATGCAAGCAACTGGCGAATCAGTTTCGCTGATCGGTCGGCCAACCGGCGGATATCGCTGATATTATCATAAACCGGGCTGAACGGATCGAGCTGCTCGAGAACCATTTCAGCATTTCCGATTATCCCGGTAAGAATATTGTTGAAATCATGTGCGATCCCGCCGGCAAGTTTGCCGATCACTTCCATCTTCTGGGACTGCTGCAGCTGCTCCTGCAGCTTTTCCTTCTCTTCCTCGGCCTTCTTCAGCTCTGTTGTTTCCGTAACGACAGCGACAACGCACGGCATGTCCTCGATAACCGCCCTCCTGCTTCGAAGCGTGGCCCATCGGTAATCCCGGGAATCTCTGTGATGCATTCTGAATCGGGCTGTCCTTTCAACGTCACAAATGAGAACATCCAGGAACATCCTGACAATGTCGTCACGGTCCTCGGGATGTATCCGCTGAAAAGGATTGACACTGTTCATGTCATCTTCACCCCGTCCGTTGATGGTATCTCGTGAAAAACGGTTCCAGCCTATAAGACGCATATGGGCATCGACAACGATAACCGAAGCAGGAATTGCATCCAGGAGAACACGTGACTTCGCAAGGTCCCGGTAACTGTTCTTCCCTTTTTCCTGCCCGTCAGTTTTCGCATCTCCAACGACGACAAGAAAAAGAGGCTCGTCGCTTTCCTGGGTATAAACGGGGAAAATGGTATGTATCCATCTCGCCGATGCCTGGACGTGGATGAAGCTCAAGGGGCTGAAGGTCTTTGCTGCTTCTCTTATTTTCTCCTGTCTTGTCCGTTGATCGGGAAAAGTATAGAAAGGATGTTTGCCGTTGAATCCTGTCAGCTGCTGCGCCCTGTTTTCATGAATACCCGAAGGGCATGAACCTCCTGTTTGCAGGATCTCACCGTCGGAATCCATGAGATAAACCGGGTACGGAAATGATCCGAAAGATGCAAGAATGGATTCATTTGAGAGTATTCCGAAAAGCGGTATTTCTTTTTTGCTTTCAGGCATCGTTCCATGCTTATGCCTGCTCTGCTTTTGATGCAGGAAGGTTTACTGCAGGCTGTCTATCAGTGGATAATTTTCAATTTTGATTAAAGATATTAAAGATTGGATTTTTATCGAATTAAATATTTTAATAGTAAATGATTACACTTTCTTTACTTTTTTATTTCTTTAATCAAAAAAATCCGGCAAATGAAATTTTTCCTGATCTAATCAACTACCCCGCAGCAAGCTACGGGGTATGAAATCATCTTTTTATTGCACTTTCCCGAAGCAAGCTTCTGGGAATTTGACCCTCAGAGATCAAATGTATTAAATACGAAAAAAAATATCTCCTCCACTCATCCCGCAATTTATAATAAACTGATTATCAGCCCGGCTTAACAGCAATGCCAATTACTCAATTAATTATTTCAATCGAAAATTACTGAATCCGTATACAGTGAAGTATAAAATAATTAAAGATTTAATTTCGGAGTCAATTTAAATTCTTCAATTCCGGCATTGAATTTCTCCAATCATAAATCTTGCCCCATATTTTCTTTAATTCATCAAGCATTTGGACACCTTCCCTCCCAGGCTTGTCGATATTAATTAGAATAAGAACCTTTGTCTTTACTTTATTTGTGTTTTTTTTGCATTTTTTATAAGGATATTCTTAACAAATTGTCAACAACATTTCCATACTCGACCATCTTTACTTTATCTCCTTAATGTCATTTTTCTTACAAAAATCTGCAATATTTATTTTTTCCCTGCAGGTCCTGAACTTAGGTTCGATTACCACAGCGGCACTTATTACTTAAATATTTCCCATAAACAAACAGCATGTAATTGAACTACATATTGATAATTATCATAATTAATTTTTGAAAACGCAGAAAGCTCCACGTCAATCAGTTGTTGCCAGTGATAAATGAAAATCGACGATTATTTTTCAGGAAATCCTCAAAAGCAAATTTTATCTCTATCAGAAATACAATAAACTTTGATTAAATAAAATCGCTGATCGATTGATACGGCAAATATTATTACAATCCAGACACAGGTAACAGCAAAGTGAAACTTATCAGAATTGATTACTTGAAATATGGCTATCCTTTAATCACAATTAACAGGAGATTATACCCGGGTATTAAATGCAAAGATTAAATTAAATAACAATTGATAATAACCAATAAAAACATGATTGCGATAATTGATAAATAATAAATACAGTCCGAAATTAAATACGAATAAAGACATTGCCCTTGAAAACAATTAATATCTGGCAATACAGGAGAGAGAGTATTGGTTTGATTCGTATTATCCGGAGAACTGAATGAGTGAGTACATTAATTATTGCGAAATAACAATGCATTTACGTGCAAGATGGAACATCATGCACGTAATCAGTCATCATGGAAATAGAATCTGATTTCGCGAAGGGACTAAAATTGAAGAATCAATGACTTTTGCAGATACAAAAAGGTCAAAGCTTATAGTAATGTACTATTATAATCATACAGAGATTTTACCCTGCAATAATAATTAAATCCGGCACCGGAACAATAACTCAATCCGATATATTCATTTGCCAATTTCCCTTACCGGTGACATTTCTGCAATAACCCGGATTTCCGGGTTTTCGCCGGCACTTGATTCAGCAGGCGTCATGAGATAATCTTTAAAAACGGCGAAACCAAGGCTGCTTACCCATAAGGCAAATAACACCGACTTGGCAATTTAAACCCGGTTATTGATGGTAATTGCGGTAAAGCTGAAGGGCATTGCGCATACAGATAGCAACAGTCATCGGGCCGACCCTGGGTATATAGAGTCCTGCAACTTCCTGAGCTTCGGGAGTAAAATTCTGGACGGACGAAAAATTCAGGCATATCGCCCCGGGCTTCAACTCTTCCGCCCTGATCATTTCGAAATTTCTCGAAGGGACTCCGGTAATGACAATATCCGAGTCCTTCAGTGCCATGGGCCTGTCGATCGGAACCACTTCCTTGCCTGATGAACGCTTATCGATAACGATTCCTCCATTGATATCGAATGAATTGACCGTGGCTCCGTCATTGGAAAGCATATAGGCAAGAGGCCTGCCGACCACCTCCGAACGGTTGAAAACGGTTATGGTCTGGCCTTCGAATGGCAATCCATAGGGTGTATAAGCCTCGGTCATCTCCAGCAGTTTTATGATGGCCAGAGGAGTGCAGGGCAGGATCGCCTTGAATTGTTTGTGTTCGCCGTCAAAACGATCGTTCGCATACAGTTTGTTTATCCAGTGAGAAGTCAGCCCTTCCACATCCTTTTGCGGTGACATCAGGTCACGGAGTTCGGCATCCCTCGCATCGTTCCAGATCGGGTAATAAATAAAGATACCATGGATATTTCTGTCGTTGTTGACCTGTCGGATGACGTTTTTCGCGGAATCGGGATCGATCGAGAGAAGGTCGAAATTGATGCCCACGCTTTCACAGGTACTCCTGGTATACTGCGCATAGGTGACCGAAGCCGGATCTGAAGTGGCGAGTATGCCCGCCACATTTACCTGTAATCCTTCACTCTCGATTTCGTTTTTGACAAAGTCCCGGAAAACAGCCGCTGCGGCATCGGGTTTGAGAATATTCATGGGTTCGTTCTGGTGATACTGTAAGTTTTTCAGGCAAAATCCGCACCTTTCCTGTCAGCGTGCGAAAGATCAAATGCAGTGAGAAACAGAAAAGTTGCCAAACAGAATTTCACGCGAAAATAATCTTTTTTCAATCGTAATCTGTTCAATCTTTTGAAAAAAAAGAGTCTAAAAAATGCCATAAGCCGACACTCGCCGTTCCGGACAGGCATCAGAACCGCCGTAAAGGCATACCGCATGTGTTTCAATCCACGCGCCCACGCGGGCCGCGACGGACTGATCTTCATCTTTTTTGCGATTTCGCGCTGGTTTCAATCCACGCGCCCACGCGGGGCGCGACCATCGGCAACCAACCGGCGCAATTCGGATACACTGGTTTCAATCCACGCGCCCACGCGGGGCGCGACTGCTTGATCCCAGCTGGTGTTCCTTTCAGCCGATGTTTCAATCCACGCGCCCACGCGGGGCGCGACCTTCACGGCATTGACCAGTTTTTCACTCAGATCAAAGTTTCAATCCACGCGCCCACGCGGGGCGCGACGCCTTGAGAAACGCAAACGGGAAGCAGGTCGAGGGTTTCAATCCACGCGCCCACGCGGGGCGCGACGGCGGCCTTGATGGTGCTACGGAAAAGGTTGCTAAGTTTCAATCCACGCGCCCACGCGGGGCGCGACCTCTCGGGTTTTATGCACAGCACCTGCTGAACGCGGTTTCAATCCACGCGCCCACGCGGGGCGCGACCCCGAATAACGTCGAGCGAAATCACCTGATCACTCGTTTCAATCCACGCGCCCACGCGGGGCGCGACGCCTTGCTGTAGCCGTTCGTGAGTTCGATGTAGGCGTTTC
>JAAXXY010000084.1 GCA_013334225.1 Chlorobiaceae bacterium | reverse complement strand
GATTATGTCGATGTAACCGCTGAATGTTCACAACTTGTTCATTGCGTGTTGGCCGTATCTTGGTTACCCTGTAGTTGTCAACATCCGGGAAGAGACCGGAAAAATCGTCAACAAACCCCCAACAGAGAGCACTCAGAGAAATGCACATGCTATCAACACTGCAAAGGAGGACCGAGAGATCGATAAGATGCTTATTTTAAATAAGATAAACGAGCGACCGATCCATCTGTCAAGATTTCCACACGAACAACAACAACAACAAATTTTATTTATTAATAAAGAATAACTGTTGTAAGAAGATGAAATTCACCACGACTATCAAAAAACTGCAGGATGCCGTCAGTAAAGTTATCCTCGCCGTTCCATCAAAATCTCTTGACGCCCGCTTTGACAACGTCCACCTGACACTCGATGAGGGAACACTTACACTCTTTGCTACAGATGGAGAACTGTCCATTACGGCAAAGTGCGAAGTGACATCGACGGACAAGGGGACAGTAGGCATAAGGGCAAGAACGCTTCAGGATTTTCTTCGCAGCATGTACGATACCGGAGTGACTTTCGATATCGAGCGCCAGCAGATCAGCGATCATGGTACCGTGCACATTGCGACCGACAAAGGTCGTTACCGGATGCCGTGTACATTCGGCGGCAGGCCGGAAAACCTGGAGAGGAATTTTGATCTGGCCATCGGCCTTCAACCTGCAGAATTACAGGATATCATCCACAAAACACTTTTCGCCTGCAGTGTGGACGGCATGCGTCCAGCAATGATGGGTGTTCTGTTCGAATTCGAGGGAAACGGCATTACAGCTGTTGCGACCGACGGTCATCGATTGGTCAGATGCAGGAAAAAGACGACTACCGAAACGGCCGAAAAGCATAAGATCGTCGTACCGGCGAGGGTCCTTTCGAGTATCCAGAGACTGCTCCAGAACGAGGAGGTCCGTATGGCTGTGGACGCTGAACGCAGAAACGTAAGGTTCCAGTCGGAAAATGTGGAGCTCGAATCGGCTCTGATCGTCGAACCATATCCCAATTATGAGGCGGTCATACCAGTCGAGAATGACAAGAAACTGCTTGCAGAACGTCTTCAGATCCATGATTCCGTCAAAAGGGTAGGAAAATTTTCAAGTATCGGCGATCTGAAAATCACCGTTGAAGGATCACTGATGAAGATCATGGCTGAAAACGCCAGCGAGGGTGAATCGGCACAGGAGGAGCTGCCATGCAATTTTTCAGGTGAAGAGATCACCATCGGATTCAATTCGAGGTTTGTAGAGGCCGCACTTGCCCATATCGAGACAGACGAGGTATCCATCGAATTGAGCAGTCCCACTACGGCGGTGATATTCAAACCGAAACACGAAGAACGACAGGAAGACCTCATTATTCTGGTTATGCCGGTCAGAATCAATAACTGACGGAAATAAAGGGCCTTGCGACTCGAAACAATAAGAATTGCCAATTTCAGGAACCACACTCTCCTGGAATTCGAGCCAGGCCCTTCCATAACCAATATTTACGGAAGAAACGGCTCAGGAAAGACCAGTATCCTGGAAGCGATACATTTCTGTGCGCTGACAAAGGGTTTTCCAGGAAATGCCGATCGTGATTGCCTTTCGTTCGGCAAAGATTTTTTTACGATTCAGGCCGGTTTCATCAGTGATCATGGTAACCGTACAGAGATACGTATTGCCTACACCCCTGAAAAGGAGAAGCAGATTTTTGTCAATGAACAGGAATTGCAGACTTTTTCAAGTCATATCGGCGATATTCCCTGTGTCACGTTTTCACCGCATGAATTATCGATTGTAAACGGTCCTCCAGCCGAGCGAAGACGATTCCTGGACACGGCAATTTGCCAGTACGACAGAAAGTATATGGCAGACCTGCTGCAATACCGGCGTATACTTCAACAGAGAAATGCACTGCTGGGAGCTTTTCAGGACCAGCCATCGAGTCACACAGGACTTGACATCTGGACGGAACAGCTTGCAGGGCATGCCTCCTCGATCGTGCTTGCAAGGCTCCGTTTCATAAGTAAATTCCGGGAGATGTTCGGTGAAGTCTATTCATGGCTTCCAGGGACAACAGTACCCTCTTTAAGCTATTCCTGTTCACTCAGGCAGGGTGGACAAGAGCTCTCCGGGGAAGAACTGAAGTATCATTTTATTGAAAAATACGCTGAAATAAGAAGTCAGGAAATACTTAGAAGGCAAACACTGGCTGGCCCTCACAGGGATGATCTGCTTTTTTTCATCGATAACCGCGACATCAGGAAATATGCCTCACAGGGGCAGCAGAGAGGCTATCTTGTGGCCATGAAGCTTACGATGCATCGATACCTGCTTGAAATGTCCGGAGAACGGCCTTTAAGCCTGTTGGATGACCTGTTCAGTGAGCTGGACGATAACGTCTCCGGGCTGATGGTGGAAGCACTCTCTTCATGCGGACAGGTTCTCATCACGTCAACACGGGAAAGTGCAGGAAGCTGCGTAAGCTCTTTTTCCATTGAGAAAGCGACAAACAAAGCACCTGGAGCGATATGACACGAGCAAAATCACCTCGAAACCTGAACGCCGTCATGGCGGACATGTGTCGTTCCATAGGCATGACAGAGGCGTATGGCCAGTATAAAACGCTTCAGATATGGGACAGCGTTGTGGGGGAAACCATTTCAAAGGTGACCAGGGTGGAGCAATTGAAGGATGGAGATCTCTATGTCAGGGTCAGAAACCCTTCATGGAGGATGGAGTTGAATTTCAGGAAAAAAGAGATAACAGCCCGCATGAACAAGGCCATCGGCAGTGAAATGATAAGATCGATCATTTTCAGGTAAGCGAAAAGAGGGAAAAAGGACCAAAAAGAGGGAAAAGGACCAAAAGGACGTAAGGGACCAACAGGACATAAGGGTTTCAAGAGGAAAGGATGATGGTGCAGCGCCGATTCATTTTCCGGGAAAATAGGTTTGTAGTTTGCCAATGAAAAAGGCTGCCTCGCCTTGACTTGCGAGACGGCCTCGTGCAGTATATGTGCAAATACCATCCCGCAATGTACCCTGAGGTTATTTGTAGGGGCGGTTCGCGAACCGCCCGTTTTATTACGGGCTCACGGGACAGCCTCTTTTCAGGACTAAAAGGGGGAAAAAGGACCAAAAGGACGTAAAGGACCAACAGGACATAAGGGTTTCAAGAGGAAAGGATGATGGTGCAGCGCCTATTCATTTTCCGGGAAAATAGGTTTGTAGTTTGCCAATGAAAAAGGCTGCTTCGCCTTGACTTGCACGACGGCCTCGTGTTGCAATGCCTGTGCAAATACCATCC
>JAAXXY010000001.1 GCA_013334225.1 Chlorobiaceae bacterium | reverse complement strand
ACGATGATGCAATAATTAACCATTGACTTCTCTTTATAGTAAACAAAAGAATAACGTATAGCAAGGTTTTTATGATGCAGATAATACCCACTTTCCAAAATCATATAGCAGGATTTTTGGAGCCCAACACGCCTTAAGAGGGCAAAATAAGCCAAAGACGTTCGGGCTATTTAGCACCTAAAATACCAGAAACCTGAACAAAAAGATTGTAGAGGTAGCGCAGGCATTACGCATACAAGCGCAATACTCAATTATACAATGAGTTATCAGGTTTTTTTCAGGAGAAGTAAAAAAACTCGTATAACAATGGCGTAACAAAACCATGGGTAAACGGCGTTAAATCGGATAAAATCGGAGTATTTCAGCGGCGTAAGAGCGGGAGGAAAAAAGCCTGCAAGTTGTTATTTTGCAGGCTTTTAAGTGAGGTGTGGACGATAGAAGATTCGAACTTCTGACCTCTACAGTGTCAATGTAGCGCTCTAACCAACTGAGCTAATCGTCCTCTTGGAAAGGGTGTAAATATAGACTTTCGTTTCTAAAATACAAACAGGTTTGATGCCCGTTTAATACTTTAGGCAGTTTTTTTCTGTTTTTTGCCGTCGCTGAAATACTGGGGCGCCGTCTTGTTTTCAATCGTTTCTGCGGTTATAACGCATTTATGGACCTCTTTCATTGACGGAAGCTCGAACATGATATCGATCATGACATTCTCGAGCACCGAACGCAGTGCCCTTGCTCCGGTTCCCCGCTCGATGGCGATTTCGACGACCTTGTCAAGCGCTTCATCGGTAAATTCGAGTTCGACACCGTCCATTTCGAACAGTTTTTTGTACTGCCTGGTGATGGCGTTCTTCGGCTCGACCAGAATATTGCGCAAAGCCGTTTCGTCGAGCTGGTCGAGGGTGGAGATCACTGGAAGGCGTCCGATGAATTCCGGAATAAGTCCATACTCGTGAAGATCATCCTGGACAACAAACCTGAGGATTTCCGGATCGTAACCTGTATTATGGTGCTTGACCTTTGAACCGAATCCCATGGAGGATTTCGAAACCCTGCGGGCAATAAGTTTATCGAGACCTTCGAATGCCCCGCCGCAGATAAAAAGAATGTTCTTTGTGTTGATGTTGATCAGCTGCTGTTCAGGGTGCTTGCGCCCTCCCTTGGGAGGCACGCCTACAACCGCGCCTTCGAGGATTTTCAGCAGAGCCTGCTGGACACCTTCGCCTGAAACATCACGGGTGATGGAAACATTGGCCGACTTGCGGGCAATTTTGTCGATCTCGTCAACATAGATAATACCCCGTTCCGTCCGTTCAAGATTGAAATCTGCGGCATGAAGCAGCCGTGCAAGGATGGTTTCGACATCGTCACCGACATAGCCCGCTTCGGTAAGCGAAGTCGCATCGACGATCGAAAAGGGCACCTCGAGCAAGTTGGCAAGCGTCTGGGCAAGCAGTGTTTTGCCTGTGCCCGTCGGCCCGATCAGCAGGATGTTGCTCTTTTCAATGACTACACCATCATCTTCACGCATCCACTCCTGCGACTCTATCCTTTTGTAATGGTTGTAGACCGCTACAGAAAGAGATTTCTTGGCCAGCTCCTGTCCGACAACATACTGGTCGAGCGAATCCATGATCGCTTTCGGGCTTACCAGTCGAGGCTGGAACGGTCTGTCCGAAGTTCTCTCGGCATGCTGTATGGCGCTGAGTTCTTTGCGGAGAATGTCATAGGACGCTTTTATGCAGCGATCACAGATAAACGCCCTCGGCCCTGCGACCATGCTCGCCGCTTCCTGGGCGCTGCGGCCGCAGAATGAACAGATGACCTGGTCACCTGATTCATTGCCATTCCTCGATTTTCCTCTTCCCGAATCTCTCTCTTTAGTCATGAAACAATAGTAACTTCAGCAAATAATCTTAAATGTATCCTTAAAAACCCATATTGGCGAGACTGTCCAGCAGATGCTGGATCGCCAGGCTCAATTTTGGATGACCTGCTTCGAAATGATTTACTGCCTCGTTGAGCCTCTCAATAAGGGGCTCATCGGAATTGATGGCAGCGGGATGTTCGTCTTTGTCCACCAGTTTTCGGATATCCTCACGTAACGTCGAAAGCACATCCTCAGTCGATTCATCTACAGTATCGACATGAACAAGCTCCTGGTGGAGCGATTCAAGCAGTTCCCTGAGTTTCTGCTGTTCCATAGGCAACCCGTTTATTCAGAAAATTTCAAGCAAGTATTGGTTACAACAAACAAAAGCGCTCAATCGTTTAGGGCAGGCTTGTTGTTCCCATCAGATAACGATCGCACTCACGAGCTGCGCATCGGCCTTCGTAAATGGCCCAGACCACAAGGCTCTGTCCCCTGCGGGCATCGCCGGCTGCAAATATTTTTTCACGGTTCGTCTGGAAACACTTGTCCGTCGCCCTGATGTTAGAACGCTCGTCCCGGGAAACCTGGAGCTGATTGAGCAAATCCTCTTCCGGCCCGATAAAACCCATGGCCAGCAGAACCAGCTCGGCCGGAATGATCTGTTCGGTTCCCGGAACAGGGACGGGAACAACCCTTCCTTCCTGCAGGACCCACTCGACTTTAGAAGCCTCTACGGCTTTCAATGCGCCGTTTTCGTCCGCAAGAAATTTTTTCGTCATCATGGAATAATGCCTCGGATCCTCGCCGGTGATTTTTGCAGCTTCCTCCTGACCGTAATCGACCTTGAAAACCTTCGGCCATTCGGGCCATGGGTTGTCAGGCTGACGTTCGCATGGAGGTTTCGGCATGATCTCGAGCTGGATGACGCTTTTGCATCCCTGGCGAAGCGAAGTAGCTACACAGTCGGTGCCGGTATCGCCGCCGCCTATTACGACAACATTTTTTCCTGCCGCTGTGATGGCTGGCTCTTTTTTATTGAGAAGGGCCTTGGTGCTCGAGCGGAGAAAATCCATCGCGAAATGAATACCCTGGGTATCCCTGCCTTCGGCGGCAAGGTCACGGGGTTTTGTCGAACCGGTGCAGAGCACTACTGCATCGTACTCTTCAAGAAGCTTTTCCGAAGGATAATCGATACCGACCTCGGTATTTTCCATAAAGGTGATACCCTCGGTTTTCATGATATCGATACGACGCTGGACAACTCCCTCCTTGTCGAGTTTCATGTTGGGAATACCATACATCATGAGCCCGCCGCATCGGTCATCACGTTCGAAAACCGTAACACCGTGTCCTGCCTTGTTGAGCTGGTCAGCACAGGCGAGACCTGCAGGTCCGGCCCCGACTACGGCCACTCTTTTGCCTGTCCTGAACGCAATTTTCTTCGGTTCTACCCATCCCTTTTCAAAGGCACGCTCGATAATCGAATACTCGATGTTCTTGATCGTGACAGGTGGCTTTATAATACCGAGAACACAGGAACCTTCGCACGGCGCCGGGCAGACTCTTCCGGTAAATTCAGGGAAGTTGTTGGTCTTCGCGAGCCTGTTGTATGCATCCTGCCAGAACCCCTTGTAAACGTAATCGTTCCATTCGGGAATGAGGTTATGAATCGGACAGCCGGCGGTCATCCCGCTGAGCATGAACCCGGTATGGCAGTAGGGAGTGCCGCAATCCATACAGCGGGCACCCTGGTTCTGCAGTCCTTCTTCAGGCATTTCCTCATGGAACTCCTGCCAGTCCTTTATCCTTTCGAGAGGCTCCCTGTCGGCAGGCAGCGCTCTACGGTACTCCATAAACCCCTTAAGTTTTCCCATAACGATAGTTATTCTTTTCCAATCATAATTCCCTGACGCTTTCCGGGGTCAATTACCCGAAACTCGTGCAGGATCATTAATATTTTTATAGAATGCGGCCATTACCGCTTCGTCTCCAGTGATTCCTGCAGCTTCTACTTCCTTCATGGCATCGAGTGCACGGCGGTAGTCATGCGGCATAACCTTCACGAAATGTCCCTTACGCTCATCCCAGGCATCGAGAATTCCTTTGCCAAGTGCGCTTCCGGTATATTGCACATGTTTTTCAATCATGGTACTGAGCACCGCTATATCGATCTGATCGTCAACCGAAGTGAGTCTTACCATTTCATGGTTGCAGTTGTCCTCAAGCATATTTTCCGGATCGAAGACATATGCCACGCCTCCCGACATGCCTGCAGCGAAGTTCCTGCCGGTTCTGCCGAGAATGATCACATTTCCGCCGGTCATGTATTCGCACCCGTGGTCGCCGATAGCCTCGACAACGGCATTCACGCCGCTGTTCCGAACGCAGAAACGCTCACCGGCCATACCCCTGATATACGCTTCACCGGATGTCGCACCGTAGAAAGCCACGTTGCCGACAATGATATTTTCTTCAGGCACGAAGGTCGAACTTTTCGGCGGATAAACCACTATGCGTCCACCTGACAGACCTTTACCGATATAGTCGTTCGCATCGCCCTCGAGTTCGAGGCTCATGCCGTTTGGAATAAAGGCGCCGAAGCTCTGGCCTGCCGAACCGGTAAACTTAAGGTGTATGGTATCCTCCGGAAGTCCTTTGGACCCGTGAGCCTTTGTGATTTCATATCCGACGATGGTACCGACTACCCGGTTCGTATTCCTGATGGGCAGAGTACTGAACACTTTCTCCTTTCTTTTGATCGCAGGTTCGCAGATCGCGAGCAGCGTGGTCTTGTCGAGGCTCTCCTCGAGGCCGTGCTCCTGTTCGATAGTGCAGTAGCAGCTTTCATGATCACCATGGTCCACCGGGTGCAGAATCTTCGACAGATCTATACCCTGGGCCTTCCAGTGGTCGACCGATTTACGCATGCTGAGCAGTTCGGTACGGCCGACAAGTTCATTGAGCTTACGGACGCCGATTTTCGACATGTATTCCCTGACGCCCTCGGCAAGAAAACGCATGAAATTCTCGACATGCTCGGGCTTGCCTGTGAAATTCTTTCTCAGCTCGGGGTTCTGGGTAGCCACACCCACCGGACAGGAGTCATCCTGGCAGCAGCGCATCATGATACATCCCATGACGACGAGGGTTGTCGTGGCAAAACCGAACTCCTCCGCTCCGAGAAGAGCTGCAATAACGATATCCCTTGCGGTCTTCAGCTGGCCGTCCGCCTCTACGGTGATACGGCTGCGCAGGTTGTTGAGCACGAGGGTCTGGTGCGCTTCGGCAAGGCCGAGCTCCCAAGGCATACCGGCGTGCATGATGCTGGAAACCGGCGATGCGCCTGTTCCTCCGTCATGGCCGCTGATCAGCACCACATCGGCATGGGCTTTGGCAACGCCGGCGGCAATCGTGCCGACACCAACGGTCGAGACCAGCTTGACATTGATGCGGGCATCGGGGTTGGCGTTTTTCAGATCGAAAATAAGCTGCGCAAGATCCTCGATGGAATAGATATCGTGATGCGGCGGAGGCGATATAAGGCCTACGCCCGGCGTGGAATGACGGGTTCTCGCCACCCACGGGTAAACTTTGGTGCCTGGAAGCTGGCCGCCTTCGCCGGGTTTGGCGCCCTGGGCCATCTTGATCTGGATTTCCCGCGCGTTCGCGAGATATTCGCTGGTCACACCGAAACGTCCCGAAGCAACCTGTTTGATGGCCGACATCCGCGAATCGCCGTTCGGGTCCTTCCGGAAACGCACAGGGTCCTCGCCACCTTCACCGGTATTGCTCTTGCCTCCAAGCCGGTTCATGGCTATTGCAAGCGTTTCGTGGGCTTCCTGGCTGATTGAACCGTAGGACATTGCGCCGGTTTTGAACCGTTTCAGGATAGCTTCGACCGGTTCGACCTCTTCGATCGGAACCCCTTTCTTGCTGAACTTGATGTCCATCAGACCGCGGATCGTGCAGAGGTTCTCGCTCTGGTCATCGATGAGGTTCTCGTATTTTCTGAACAGATCGTAGTTCCCGGTCCGGCAGGAGTGCTGCAGGAAGTGAATGGCTTCCGGACTGAACAGGTGGAATTCGCCATTATAGCGCCATCTTCTTTCGCCACCCGGCGGAAGACCGCGGTCGACCTTGTTGCCCGAAGGAGGGAATACCATTTCATGGCGTTTGCGAACCTCTTCGGCCACGATATCGAGCCCGATGCCTTCGATCCTGGTTGGTGTACGCGGGAAATAAGCGTCGATGATCTGCGAATTCAGGCCGACGGCTTCGAAAATCTGCGCGCCGCGGTAGCTCTGGATGGTTGAAATACCCATCTTGGCCATGGTCTTCACGACACCTTTGACCGCGGCTTTAACATAATTCCTGATGGCTGTCGTGACATCGAGTTTGATGTGACCCGATGAAACCATCGAACGGATGGTCTCGAAAGCCATATATGGGTTCACTGCGCCTGCACCGTAGCTGATGAGCATCGCGAAATGATGAACAGTCCTCGGATCTGCAGACTCGAGCACGAGTCCGATCTTTGTGCGGAGACCGGCGTTGATCAGGAAGTTGTGCAGACCGGAAACGGCAAGCAGCGCGGGAATCGGGGCACGATCCCTGTCGATCTCGCCCTTGTCGGAAAGAATGATGAGATTGACGCCCCTGGCCGCAGCCTGCTCCGACTGGCGGTAGATGTCCTGCATTGCGGTCTCGATACCCTTGCCGCCCTCTGCGATATCGTAGAAAATCGGAAGGGTGACAGCGCGGAAACCGGGTTTATCGATGCCCCGGATTTTCTCCAGCCCCTGGTTCGAGAGAACCGGGTAGGGTAATCTGACCCTGCGGCAGTTCACTTCGACCGGCTCGAGGAGGTTGCCTTCCGTCCCGAGCATGACGGTCGTGGAGGTGATCAGCTCTTCGCGGATCGAATCGATCGGAGGGTTTGTAACCTGTGCGAACAGCTGCTTGAAATAATCGTAAAGAAGCTTCGGCTTGTTCGAAAGCACGGCAAGCGGTGTGTCGTTGCCCATAGAACCTACCAGTTCCACCCCTTTTTCGCTCATCGTCTTGATGTGCATGTTGATATCTTCCTGGGTGTAACCGAAAACCTTCTGCCTCGCCGTAAGGCTGTGCCGGTCCTCCGCCGGGTTTTTAAGTTCAGGATGGTCCTCGAGGGCTTCGAGGTCGATGATGTTCCGGTCGATCCATTCCCTGTATGGGTTTTCGGATGCGATAGAGCTCTTGATCTCCTCGTCGGAAATGATGCGCCCCTGTGCCGTGTCGACAAGGAACATCCTGCCGGGCTGGAGCCTGTCCTTTTTCAGGATACGTTCCGGTGCGATGTCGAGGACACCGACTTCGGAAGCCATGATGATGAGGTCATCCTTGGTAATATAATAGCGTGAAGGACGCAGGCCGTTGCGGTCGAGGACGGCTCCGATCTGCTCGCCGTCGGTGAAAGCCACCGAAGCCGGACCGTCCCAGGGCTCCATGAGGCAGCTGTGATATTCATAAAACGCTTTTTTCTCGTCTGACATGGCGGCATTTCCAGCCCATGGCTCGGGAATGATCATCATGGCGGCATGAGCGAGCGATCGGCCGGAAAGCACAAGAAACTCGAAAACATTGTCGAGAATCCCCGAATCGCTGCCATCCTCGAGGATGACCGGCTTGATATCTTCGAGGGCATCGCCGAACACCTCGGACTGGATATTCTTCTCCCTTGCGTTCATCCAGTTCACGTTGCCGCGAAGCGTATTGATTTCGCCGTTGTGGCTCAGGTAGCGGTAAGGATGTGCCCTGTCCCAGCTCGGGAAGGTATTGGTGCTGAAGCGTGAATGCACCATGGCGATGGCACTTTCCATGTCAGGATCATGCAGTTCCGGATAGAACGAGCCGACCTGCTGGGGAAGCAGCATGCCTTTGTAGACAATCGTCCTTGCGGAAAAACTTGAAATATAGAAATAGTTACTGCCGAGAAGACCCGCAGTGTATTTGACTCGCTTGGTGATGCGGCGGCGGATGATGTACAGTTTTCTTTCGAACTCCAGTTCGGAGGTTATATCCTTGCCCCAGCCGACAAAAAGCTGTTTGACGACCGGTTCCTGTGATCGCGCTGTCTGACCAAGGGATTCATTGTTGGTCGGTACCTTTCTGAAACCGAGAAATTTCTGACCCTCGGCCTGGATCATCTGGCGGCATATATCTTCGATAGCCCTGCGCTGTGAGATGTCGGGGGGCAGGAAAAGCATGCCGACGCCATAACGCTTGTATTCAGGCAGTTCGATGTTCCTTTCCGCACAGGCCTTGCGAAGGAATTTATCGGGAACCTGCAGAAGGATACCGGCACCATCGCCGGTATTCTTTTCGCTTCCGCTGGCACCGCGGTGCTTCAGGTTTTCGTTGATCTGCAGACCCTGCTCGACTATCTCGTGAGATTTAACACCCTTGATATGGGCGACAAATCCCACACCGCAGGCATCGTGTTCAAAACGAGGATCATAGAGCCCCGTATGTGACGTATCGTTCATATAATTTCAGGCACAACTTTTCAAAAATTTCAAAAAAAACCACCGGCAGTTTTACGTGCGGAATATATAAGTTTTTTAAAACAAAACATGTATCAAAGAACCGCACATAGTGATCACTTAAGCTTTACCCTGCTTCGCAACAGCTTCCTGGGCCTTCCGGATCGCTTCCTCGTCACCGAGGTAATAGCTTTTCAGAGGCTTCAGATCATCGTCGAGCTCATACACCAGAGGAACGCCTGTCGGGATGTTCAGCCCCACTATATCTTCCTCGGAAACATTGTCGAGGTATTTGACAAGAGCTCGAAGCGAGTTGCCGTGGGCAACGATAATGACTTTTTTGCCCCGGCGGATTTCAGGAGCTATCTTCTCGTGCCAGAAAGGCAGGAAACGGGCGACGGTATCTTTGAGGCATTCCGTAAGGGGCACTTCCGATGGATCCATTTCGGCATATCGTGGATCGGCACCCGGATAGCGCTCGTCCCCAGAGTCGAGCGCCGGTGGTGGAGTATCGTAGCTCCTGCGCCAGACCAGCACCTGTTCGTCTCCATATTTCTGTGCAGTTTCGCTCTTGTTGAGACCCTGCAGGGCACCATAATGCCGTTCGTTGAGCCTCCAGCTCTTCTGGACCGGAAGCCACATGAGATTCATTTCATCGAGCACGTTCCACAAGGTCCTTATGGCACGCTTCAGTACCGATGTGAACGCGATATCAAAAACAAACCCTGATTCTTGAAGCAGCTTTCCGGCGTTGGTCGCCTCTTTTCTGCCCTGTTCCGAGAGGTCGATATCATACCATCCTGTAAAGCGGTTTTCAAGGTTCCACTGACTCTCTCCATGCCGTAACAAAACGAGTTTTATCATAATATGTCCCCTTATCCGGATAATGTCTGTTTTTGAAAATCTGCCACCAACAGTTATTTGGCCTGTAATTTAATATTCTCCTAATCTTTTCTCAAACTCCATTCTGTTCAGGGAGCACTAAAGTTTTTTCCGGGAAATATGAAAATCCCGGAATGGAATCGGAAGATTTTTATGAGAATTGTCTTTAGAATTATAAATCGAAATATCATATCTTGATAAACTTTTTTGTATTGAAGACCGGAACGCTTAAAACGGCACCCTTGCCCCTGGGTAATGGGGGATCTGTAAATATTTTTAGACCGATAAAAAGAAAATGAAGGTAGACAATTTCAGGCTGAAGCTTGGAGGAAAGGAATATGTCCCTATTATCGTTGGGGGAATGGGAGTCAATATTTCAACAACCGAACTCGCTCTCGCTGCCGAAAAACTTGGTGGAATAGGCCATATTTCTGATGCAGAAGCCGGATATGTCTGTGACTCGATCTTCAACACCGCTTTTGTCAGCACCAAGAGGAAACGCTATTTAGACAACATCGGCAATCCCGACAAATCGGCAGTCCAGTTCGATCTCGGGGAAGTCGCCGAAGCACAGAAAAAATACATCGAGCACACCGTGTCGAAGAAAAGCGGCAATGGAATGATTTTCCTGAACTGCATGGAAAAGCTCACGATGAACAACTCCATCGAGACATTCCAGACAAGGCTCAATGCCGCGATGGACGCCGGCATCGACGGAATCACGCTCGCTGCAGGCCTCAATCTGCGATCGCTCGATCTGATCAAGGATAACCCGCGGTTCCGCGATGTGAAAATCGGCATCATTATCTCTTCAACACGCGCCCTTTCAATTTTCCTCAAACGCGCCTTACGTATCGAGCGTCTGCCTGACTACATTATCGTCGAAGGCCCGCTGGCCGGAGGCCATCTTGGTTTCGGACCGGACGACTGGCATACCTATGACCTGAAGACGATTTTTCTCGAAGTGCTCGAACTCCTCAGGAAAGAAAACCTCGACATCCCGGTGATCCCTGCCGGCGGAATTTTTACCGGCACCGACGCTGCCGAATACCTTTCGACAGGAGCTGCAGCTGTTCAGGTGGCGACCAGGTTTGCCATCACGAAAGAGGCTGGACTTCCTTACGCTGTCAAGCAGGAGTATATCAATGCAAAAGAGGAAGAAATTGTCGTAAATATGGCGTCCACAACCGGTTATCCGATGAGGATGCTGCTCAGCTCGCCTACCTTGCGCTATGCCATCAGACCGAACTGCGAAGGACTCGGGTACCTGCTGGAAAACGGCGGAAAATGCACCTATATCGATGCATATTATGCGGCCATGGCAGAAAAAAAACCTGGCGGGCAGCTCACAGTGAAAGAAAAAACCTGCCTCTGCACCGGTATGGCGAACTACGACTGCTGGACATGCGGCCATACCACATACCGCCTCAAGGAAACCACGAATCTTCTTCCCAACGGCAAATGGCAGCTGCCGAAAGCCGAAGAGGTTTTTCTCGACTATCAGTTCAGTACCGACCAGGCAATAATGCTTCCGTCACCTGAATCCTGCTGAGAAGTTTTGATTTTGCGGCAGAAAACACGAATTTTCTGATAAGAAATTCTTTTCTGAAGGCTTAACCCGTCAAAACAATCTGCCGGTATGAAAAGAAAAACCATATCATTCCTGAAAGCCCTGCTTCTCGTGACCATTCTGGTTACGGTTCTTTTTTCAGTAAACCAGATCTATACGGCAGCGGTCCTGATAGGAAAGCTGCATCTTTTTGCTGAAATCGGCTTTCTTGTTATTTGCGCGGCGATACTGATCCTTGCATTCGTTACCGGTCTCCGTCTTTTTTCTGTTCCGAAACAGCCCGAGCTTCCGGAACATGAAAATGCCAAACCTATGGCCGCCTACACGGAATACATGGCAAGCAGACTCAGGGTTCATGCAAGCCATCCGGAACCCATGAAGAAAGAAAAGGACCTGAGATGGGTACGAACCGACCTCAAATTTCTCGAAGTCGATGCGCTCAACATCACCAAGCAGATCGCGACAAAGAACTTCTATGTCGGAGCTTTTGCCCAGAATACCTCATATGGAACAACGACAACGCTCCTCAATATCATCAAGACGCTCTGGAGGATCTATACGCTCCATTACCGTGACCAGCACCTGCTCGAATTCATCGGGCTTGTCCGGTCCGTCTATACGTACCTTCCTCTGTCGGATTTCAACAAGGAAGATATTCCCGCCCACATGAAGCCAATTGTACAATCGGCGTTCAGCAACACCCTCTCATCGCTCATTCCGGCCGGCAACCTGCTTACACCGTTTTTCCTCAACCTTTTCCTCGCCGGCGCGACGAGTACCTATCTGACCTGCCTGGCCGGTATTATGGCTGCACGCCAATGCCAGGTATTGACAGGTGAGGACAAAAAGGAGATCATACACCACAGCATGTTCGAGGCATCCTTCATGCTGAAGGAAATCGTCAAGGAGTGCAATCCGGTGCTTTCTGTCACCATCAGCAATGCCGTCAAAAAAGCCGGCATCGAAAGCCTCGACACGCTCCAGCCTGCTCCAACCAGCGGAAGCGGTTTTGCCCAGGAAATCGTTTCCCATCTTGCCAGCTCACTGAAGCACATCATCAGGGAAAATATTTCGGTGGAAAAAAACGAAGATTGACAGACCGTTTTTTCCACCGCGATACTTTCAATTGTTTTCCGGTTTCTTTCGCAGCTCCCTGAAAAAATCCTGGAGCAGATTCCGGCATTTGTTTTCCATAATACCCCCGAAAACCTCCGGCTGGTGGTTCAGCTGCCGGCAGCCCGTAACGTTTAGCACAGTACCGGATGCCCCCATTTTCGGATCGTACGCGCCGAAAATAACCCGTCCCACTTTTGCGTTCACGATCGCCCCGGCACACATCGGACACGGCTCCATGGTAACAGCCAGAGTGCAGTCATCGAGGTATTTACTTCCGATTGTCGCCATTGCGGAGGTAAGTGCGATCATTTCGGCATGAGCGGTCGCATCGCACAGCGCTTCCACCTGGTTGTAACCCTTGCCGACAATACTTCCGTTACTGTCAAAAACAACCGCACCTACAGGCACCTCTTTTTTTTCAAACGCTTTCAGCGCCTCCCTGAAGGCTTGCTCCATACAAAAAGAAAAATCCATGGCATATTTTTATTGAATAATGTCTTCCAATCCGGCTGAAGGTTTCAGCCTGTTTGTAATTTTTACTATTATAAAGTTTTTATGTTCTTTACGACATCCTCGATTTTCCTGCATTTGGCATGCAGTCTTTCGTCAGTAACCCAACAGTTAAAAGAATATGAACATTCATGAATATCAAGGCAAGGATATCCTGAGAAAATTCGGAGTTGCCGTACCGACAGGAATCGTTGCCTTTTCTCCTGAAGAAGTTAGAAGCGCTGCCGAACAGCTGTTCGAGGAACAGTGTTGTCAGGTAGTGGTTGTAAAGGCGCAGATCCATGCCGGTGGCAGAGGAAAAGCCGGTGGCGTCAAGCTTGCAAAGAGCCCGGAAGAAGCTTTTTCGATCGCCTCGCAGATGATCGGCATGACGCTTGTCACGCATCAGACAGGACCCGAAGGAAAAGAGGTGAGAAGACTGCTTGTCGAAGAGGGCATGAATATCGAAAAAGAGTTTTATGTCGGTATAACCCTTGACCGTTCGACATCGAGAAACGTTCTGATGGTATCGACCGAAGGTGGTATGGAAATCGAAAAAGTTGCCGAAGAAACCCCGGAACGGCTTCTGAAAATCCAGATCGATCCTCTTTTCGGAATACAGGGATTTCAGGCACGCCAGGCGGCATTTTTCCTCCAGCTCGAAGGAGAGCAGTTCCGAAATGCTGTAAGCTTCATAACTGCACTTTACAATGCCTATACATCGATTGACGCTTCGCTTGCCGAAATCAATCCGCTCGTTGTCACCAAAGAAGGAAGGGTTCTCGCGCTCGATGCCAAAATCAACTTCGATGACAACGCCCTCTTCCGCCACAAGGATTTTCTCGAACTGCGTGATATCCATGAAGAGGACCCGCTCGAAGTCGAAGCATCGAAATCAAACCTCAACTATGTCAAACTCGACGGCAACGTCGGCTGCATGGTGAACGGTGCCGGTCTCGCCATGGCCACCATGGACATTATCCAGCTCGCGGGCGGAAAACCGGCAAACTTTCTCGATGTCGGCGGCGGAGCCAGCCCCAAAACCGTCGAGGAAGGCTTCAAGATCATTCTCGGCGATAAAAATGTCAAGGCGATCCTCGTCAATATTTTCGGCGGCATCGTCCGGTGCGATCGTGTTGCCGGAGGCATTATAGAGGCGGCAAAAAAAGTCGATCTTCACCTGCCGGTAATTGTGCGCCTCGAGGGCACCAACGCCTCGATCGCCCAGAAAATGCTCGACGAATCGGGCCTGAACCTCATTTCCGCAAACGGCCTGAAAGACGCTTCCAGGAAAGTTCACGAAGCACTTTCGGCCTCCTGATTCCGCAAGCCAGCACAGAACTGTTCTCCTCTAACACCCTGATGAAACATTCGGGGTGTTTTGTTTTTGGTCGAACCGGAAAAAAAGAGAAAGGATTTTTGAAAGGAAAAACTCGTATCGGCAGGTAATAAAAAAAGGCAGCCGGATGGATTCACTCCACCCGGCTGGCCAAATCAACAACAATTCCGGCTTTAACCAATCATTCATCAATCATCGTTGCAGTCATCCATCATCAGCTATCAACATAAAAAACCGGCATGCTGTTGAAACCGCTAACCTTTCAAGGACACACACTACCAATCAGATTTCAGCGTTTTCATTAAATATGACGACCTTCGCGCCGGAATCTTGCACAGAAATTTTATTTTTTTTTAAAATCGTTAACCTTTTAAAACAATTGTTTTCGAACAGATTCAGGTACTCTCTTTTCACTCTTATTCATACCTCAATGCTTCGACCGGCTTGAGTTCGGCCGCTTTGCGCGCCGGCCATAACCCGAAGAACAGGCCGGTCATGACCGAAAAAACGCTGGCGAGCAGAATGGAGAAAATCGAGGTTTTCACTGCCCAGCCGGCAAAGAAAGAGAGCAGAAACGAGGTGCCGATTCCTATCAGAATTCCTATGACCCCGCCGCTCAAGGTCATACCGACCGATTCCACAAGAAACTGCAGCATGATATCGCTCTTTCTCGCCCCTATGGACTTGCGAAGCCCGATCTCCCTTGTTCTCTCCGTTACCGATACGAGCATGATGTTCATGATACCTATACCCCCGACGACAAGAGAAATTGCCGCAATGGAACCAAGCAGAAGGCTCATGGTCTGGGTTGTGCTGGTGAGCATCTGCTGAATTTCGGTCATATCCCTGATATTGAACGAATCATCATCATCCTTCAGATGGTGGTTTTTACGGATGAGGACATCGATGGTCGATTTAGTCTGTTGTATAAGCGCAGGGCTCGAAACTTCGACAAAAATGCCGCTGAGATATTCCTTGCCAAGCACACGGTACATCGCTGTAGTAACCGGGACGATAACGACGTCATCTTCGTCACGGGGACCGGAAAAACCTTTTGGCGGGGCGACACCGATCACTTTGAAATTGATCCTGTTGACCTTGATGATTTTACCCACGGGATTGGTGTTGCCGAACAGTTCTCTTACAACGGTGACACCAACAATGGCAACTTTTTCCCTCATGTGTATCTCCTCGCGCGTGAACCACCTGCCGATCGCAGGAAGTGTGGCTCTCATGGTGCCGTAATCAAATCCCACACCATTGATGCTGGTGCTCCAGTTCTTGTTTTCATACACTACCCGGACATTGCCACCGATATTCCCGACAGCATTTTTTACCAGTGGAGAAAGCTTCGAGATATCATCGACATCTTTGAAGGTAAAACGCGCAACCGCGCCCGATCCCTGTGCAGCACCATGGAACATGGATGATCCGCCTCGCAGGGAAAGCATGTTGGATCCCATGGATTTGAACTGTTCCTGCATCGAAGCCTTTGCGCCCTCCCCAAGCGCAAGCATGGCAATCACCGAAGCTACACCGACAAGGATACCGAGCATGGAGAGAAAAGAACGCAACTTGTTTGCCAGAATGGACTGGAAAGCCTGCGCCATGAACCCAGTTATGCGGCTTTCTTTCCAGATAGCAGCTTTTCTCCCTGTCATTGACGTGAAATCGCTTTCCGTCATTCCGGCAAATGAACCCGCTCTCTCTCCCCTGCGCTCATCCGAAACGATCAGGCCGTCTCGCATGGAAATGACCCGGTCGGCATAAGCTGCGATCTCGTTCTCATGGGTCACCATGATGATAGTCTTCCCCTGTTCATTGAGGCCCTTGAGGATCTTCATGATCTCGGCGGAATTCTTCGTATCGAGATTTCCCGTGGGCTCATCTGCAAAAATGATCAGGGGATCGCGTATCAGGGCCCTCGCAATTGCAACCCGCTGCTGCTCTCCGCCGGAAAGCTGGTTCGGCGTATGGTCAATCCGTTTTTCAAGTCCGACAAGGGTAAGACGTTTAATGGCCTCCTCGCGGTAATTCCCTTTCAAACCGCTGTAGATGTGGGGCAAGCGGACGTTTTCGACAATGCTCATCCGCTTGAGAAGGTGAAACTGCTGAAACACGAAACCGGCGAGGTTGTTGCGCAATCCGGCCTGCTCGTCGTCCGAGAGCTTGCTGACATCGTGGCCGAAGAAGTAATAATCACCTCTGTCCGGGTTATCGAGAAGTCCGAGAATCTGCAGCAGAGAGGATTTTCCTGACCCTGAAGCCCCCATGATTGCAATAAATTCACCCTGTTCAACAGCAAGCGATACGCCACGCAGCGCCTGTACCGTACTTTCTCCTACCTGATAGGTCCGGTAGACATCCCTGAGTTCAAGAAAAGGCTTCATCTTTTCTGCGGTGGTGGTCTTTTGGGCATGAATGGGTTCGAACCTCCATTTTTAGTCGGAAGAACAAACATGGTATCGGGCATCAGCACAACAGTATTTTCAGCTATGCCTTCGAGAATCTCGATGTTACGTCCATCCTGCATACCGGTCCGGACTTTCCTGTAACTGTCCGGCTGCTTGGGATTTTCTTTTTTCAGCATTACAACAGATGAGCCCTTTCTGCTCTGTACGGCGCCTGTTGGCAGCAGCAGGGCGTTCTCTTTCTGCTCGACGATGATATCGATATTTGCGCTCATCCCCGATCGGTAGACGTCAGGAACGGTCTCAGGAATAATATCGACATTGTAAATATTGACATTGTTCTGCAAGTGTGACTCGTAATAGATGTGATCGACAACGCCCTTCACTTTGATGTCGGGATAGGCATCGAGACCTATCTGGGCTTTCTGACCCACCTTGACCTTTCCGATATCTGTTTCATCGACATATGCCTTGACAATGAGGCGATCGGAAAGCACAAAAAGCGAATCGCTTGTTGTAACCGTCTGTCCGGGATCGATGCTCCGGACAATAACCTGTCCCGCCATGGGTGCGATAACCGCGGTTTCCTTGTAGACATTCTGCCAGTAGCTCAGTTCCGATTTCCCCTGCAGTTTGGCGGCATCGAGCAGAGCGGCACGTTCGGTAGAACTGAGCCGGGCGAGGACATCTCCTTTTCTGACAATCCGGCCTTCGTCCACAAGGATTTCCTCGATCCTTCCATTGACCGAAGACTTGATCTTGAGGCGGTTCTGCGGCTCAACAGCCCCTGTTGTAGAGACAACCGAGCTGATGGTTCCTCTTGTCGCCCGGATCTCGTCATATTTCTTCTCCTGTTTCCTGCTGCCTTTGAGAAATAAGAATGCTGCAGCTCCCGCAATACAGGCCAGAACCAGCACACCCATTATTATTTTTTTACCTTTACCCATCGAGCCCTCCTCCTTTTGCCTGGATCCACTGTGCCTCCGCAATCAAGAGATTCGCTTCGGCATTGAGATAATCTTTTTTAGCACTGACAAGATTGTTTTCAATGATCACCCATTCGTTGAACGACACGAGACCGTTCGAATACTGAGCGTTCGCTATGGTCGACCGCTCCATTGCCGCTGCCAGGTACTTTTTCTTAACACCGACCGCCTGGACGGCATCCTGAAAATTCTTCCAGCTCTCTTCGAGTGTATCGAGAATCTGCAGATACCCGCTCTTTACCTCGGCATTCTGCTGGCTGACAACAGCCCTCGCCCTCGATACCCTCGCTTTTCCGGCGCCGCCCTCATAGATCGGTACGGAAAGGGTCAGCCCGGCATTCCAGTCCAAGGCATCGAACGGGGTTATGTCGATAGTGCTTCTGCCTGCCGATGAAGAGAGGTAAAGTTCAGGATAAAAAGCGCTTTTCGCCGCATCGAGCTCGAAATGCGCCGTTCTGGCTTTTGCTTCGAGCTGCTGAAAGGACGGATTGTTCCTCGCAAGGTTTGCAAAATCGGGTTTTCCCTCAGAGCTGAACGAGGTAGTATAGGCAGCACTGATCCTCAAGGATGAACGGACGTTCCTTCCCAGGGCGGAAGCAAGCTTCGACTGGGCAAGCAAGAGGCCTCTTTCAGCCTGAGCAACTTCGAACTGCGCCTGTTCGAGGTCCGCCTGTGCCTGTGCAAGGGAACCTGAATGCTCACGGCCGCCTTTGTAGCGAAGATTGATCAGACGGAAATTCCTGCTTCGCCTGTCGGCGATCTCCTTTGTCAGACCTACAAGGTCCTGTGCCTTGAGCAGCTGTACGAAAGCCGAGCGCAATGCATACCGGACAGTTGCAGATACAGTGCTGTAGTTGAACCGTGCTGACTTGATGGACTCTTCATTGCCGGAAACCTGGCTTGAGATTTTGTGTCCGTCAAAGAGAAGCTGACGGGCATTGAGCGAATAGGAATAGGAAGAGGAGCTGCTCCCGCCGTTATCTGTCGTACCTTCCCGTTGGGCGCTGATACTGGAGGTGAGTTTGGGCAGCAGCGCACTTCCGGTAATGCTTTTATCGGCTTCAGCCTGCTGAATGGAAGCGAGAGCGGAATAGAGGTCAGGATGCGCCTGCTTCGTTTCCGCTATGCACTGCTGCCAGGTCAGGGTCTCTTCCGCATGGATAGCGGAAAAGGAGATCATAAGCAGCATCACAAGGAGCAGGGAGATTCTTCTTCTCATCGTCAGAACAGACCGCAGCGGAATACTGTCATCAGGATTCACGGTTAAACAAACTTTAATTTTATTTATAAGACGACCGTCTTACTCATTTCATGCGCTATGTATTTTCAATTTATGGAAAAAAAGGAGTCGGGCAACAAAAAGGAGGAGCCGAATTCGCCGGCATTCACTACCTGACCCATGACGAATCATTATCGTTTTCAGGGTTCTGTTCACTCCGAAACCAGAAGTGATGGACTGTTAAGGGTATTTTATTTTTTCTGATCGGAAATAAAACCGGTTACGTTGAACGCTTTATAAGTTCGCCAATTATCTGCTTCAGCCAGGAAGTATCTTCTGCTCTTGCTTTGCGGGAACGTTCGATCATTTCAAGATTTCCGGCTGTTGTTTCCGGTTCCCAGGTTTCGCGAATAACCCCAACCGCTTTTGCTAAATATTTCATCGCTTTTCCGGAATCGTTTTCGAGAACAGCCAGTTCAAGCATGGTTGCGTGATCCCAGTAATCCGGTGTTGCTCCTGAAAGTCGCCGTTCGACGGCAAAACGGACAACAGGCAACAGATGGTCCTTCTCATCCAAAGATTCTTTGTCTCCTTTTATATCCAGCAGAGTCAACAGGTTGATTCCCGGATACGCATCTCGCTGATCTGCCATGAAACCTCGACGATATGCGTCGATAGCTTGGTCCAGGTGGGCGACAGCTCCTATAACATCCCCTGTATCCTGAGCTTCTTTCCATTTATCCTTGTGAATTCGACCGATCAAGCCCAACGTTTCCGAACTGGGACCTTGCTCTTTATCAACATCTGTCAGAATGCGCAACGCTTCAACTCGATCAGCACAATCATTGTTCTCCCCCGCTCGCCTGTTATATGCAAAACCTAATTGCTCCCGCACAAGAACCTGGCGTTTCAGCATCTCAGGCATGTCGTTAAAAAGGCTTATCATGCCATCCCAATCCTTGAGTGCCCGACAGGTGAGCATCAAATCAACAACGGTAACCGCATCGACCGCATCAAGCGGACCAAGTTCGTTCCTGAATCGTTTCAACATTTCCTGCGCCTCTTTGCGAGTTTGCACATATTTGTTTTTTTCGCGAATGACAGCCAGATCACTCTTGTATTTTTCACTGATCCGAACCCTGTCGCGAAACACATCGGTCTTGAGACGGGCGATATCACCCGGCTGCCAATCAGACAAAAGCGTAAAAAGCGGACTGTCGACCGGTGCGCCATTGATGGTCTGATCGCGCAGCTCAAGCAGTTTTTCAGCCACTGAGTTCTGCAAAGCAAGAGCATCTTCATCGGTAAATACATTGTCTTTTCCGAGATTGTAGGGCAGGGAACGCAGGAAATTCACATCGAACGGAATCCGTTGCTGCCTGGCAAATAGAGTCAGTGTCGTTCGTGGACGTGCCGTATGGCGTACACCAAGCTCATAAAATACGTTGGCGTTCGCGGTTGTCAGATCAGCAACGGCATAGTCGCAGAGTAACAACCGTTCGAACATTGGCTTATGGATTATCCCCCCGGTCCGCTCTTCGTCGGCACGAACAGGATCCATACCTGCATCCTTGATCGCAGGTTCGATAGCATTTTTGTAGATACGATCAAAATCAATGTCTGGACCACCGGCAGGATCCTGCTTTTTCTGAAATGGCATGATGACAAAACATAATGGACGTTGGCTCATGGTTGCTCTCCTTTTAAAAATTCTCGGTCATGGCATGACGATATGCCCGTCACCTTTCAGCTCCGATGTTACAATCTGGTTACAGGTTCTCTCAATTTTCCTGCGATATCTGACATGAAAAAATTCGGCAATTTGAAGGAAAACATTTAGTGAGTATCATGAATTATTCAGCGCAGCTCTGATGGCATTCAGAATGATTCCTTCATTCAACTGTCTTTCGTAGATCGCCCGATGGTGAATCGCGAAAACTTTAAGCTGTCTTGTAAGAACAGGTGAACCTGAATGACCATTTTCTGTCGGGCTACGATACCGGACGTATTGCTCCACGATTTCCTCAAGATTGTTGTCGTAAAGTGAAACAGCAAGTTCAGTTCCTCCAGGATGGCCAACTACGTAGATGCGCTGAGGTTCGGCCGGGTCTTTGCTGACATTCGGCAGATAAGGATACGGTTCAAGTGTCTGCGAATCAGTTGGTGCATTAACACGCAATATTGAAACATCCAGTTCTGAACGAGGTGAACTGAAAAGCAATTCACCAAAACAAACCCGGGGCTTTCCGGAGCAACGAGTAAATTCAGCCTGAGCGTCCTCTGGGTGCAATGGCGCTTCATCTGCCGGGTTCATGCTGATAACATGAGCATTTGTAAGGAACACCGGGGCATCTCCCCATGACGGGTTTAAACAAGAACCATTAACCAGAAAACCCGTTCCTTCTGGTGCCCCGCTGGCCGCATCACTAACACGGGCAACGGCATTGCAGCAACGATAAAGAGTATCGATCCATTGAAAATAAACATATGCTTCAGAGCCCCATACTGCCTCAAAGCCGCTTTTATCATGAATCTTACCTGACTTGATCGGGCTGACCGATCCGCCTTCACGCTGGAGCAGTGCACACTCAAGAACAGGAAGAAGCGTTTCCCCTAAATCACTACCCTCGAGGCTCCAGACCTCTTTAAGTTGACGAATTGTACTGGCAATTTCAAAGGCGTCTGTATCTGGATGGAGAACATATTTCTTCGCCCACTCGATGGCATCTTTTTTATTGTCCAGTGCAATCTCCGCTTCCATGGCTGTAGCATAGTCCCATATTCCAAAGGCACCTCTTTCTTCAATGTCATTGAGAATTTCATGTGCAATCTGATGGGCATCCGGCGATTTACCAGGATCAACTCCATCATGTTTCGCCCTTGTCAGCAAGGCGACAAGATTGATGCCCTGCCAACGATAGTCACCACTTCGGCCCTCCCAGTCGGGTAAGTATGAAGAAATGCCTGCCCGCAAATTCTCTGCATCTCCCTCATTGACATACAACTGCTTGTAAGCGCGACCGATCAACCCGCGAATCTCGGGCCCTTCGACCGGATCCGATGAAAATTTTTCGGACATTGACTTGAGTGTTGCCAGTGCCTGAGAAATACGGTTCTGGTCAAGAAGTGCCTGGCCCCATTGACGTTTAATCACCGGTTCAACTTTGCCCGCCATATGAAATATTGTCGAGACCCGCTCCAGCTCGGAAAACATGCGTTTACGTCGAATCAGGTTGAGCGTTTTTTTAATTTGAGCTGTATCAAAAGCGTTGGGGTCAATCTGATCATTGAGCACTTTTACATCGTTTAAACGATATTCTTGAAGTGCAAGCTTGAGCTCATCCAAATACACTTCGGGTTCCATTATCCACCCTCCCTTCCACACATACGGCGCAATTGTGCGCGCAGTTTGGGACCTTTTAAATATTTGGTTGCCGAATGCCGCCAAGTTCCCCAATTTTCCTCTTGAACATCCAAAACAACGGATACCCCTTCTTTACGAAAATCGTTTGCAAGACAGGGATCGGGCCTTGCAACTAAATCGAAAGGATCAAACACATTTATCCAATCGCCTTTCAGTTTGGCTGGAAAGCCATTGTCCCTTGACCAAACGAGATGATCCTGAACTTCGTCGATACCCAAAGGGCTGCCGAATGTCACGAAGCCATCGATACGAGGGCACTCCGCAAGAGCTGTCATAACATCATAGGCAATGAATGTCCCTTGACTATGACTTACAAGTATTCGTCGAGTTGCATTAGGGTAACCGTACAAAGAATCAAGAACTCGAGAACGAATGGTATCACGAACACCATTAACGTTGAACAGATAGTCATGAGCCTCCCGGAGGTACTCGGCCATTATTGCTTTCTTGATAAATCCCGGCAAAGGTATACGCTCATAACCGGGCAGTTCCGGTGCAACCGGTGGATCTGGATATAATTCACCAGCTTCAGGGTAGAGCTTTCGCATTGCGATAATCCACTCATCTGATGGTATTGAACTTGATGGACCCTTCAGACTTTCTGACACCTCATCGGAAATACTTTCATATTGTGCCGCTGATATCGGGGCATTGTAAAACAGATCCGCCCAGTATACAAACGAATCACTGACGCCGGCAACCCCCAGGTCAAAACCGTCATCTCCGATGACTGGTGATCGGAGTGCATTCAGCCAGATCCGCCTTAATTCATTTTGTGCAGGCTTGTTTGCAAGCCCGTGAATGAATATCAGATGAACGTCATTCATACATTATGTTTGTCTTATTATGTTGATCTTATTCAATCAAAGCCGAAAAACGAAAAAGGTATTGATTATTTTATAACAATAATTGGATTAATCTGGTCAGTCTGCGGAATTGAAAACCCGCCACCTTTCACGATATCATTATTGACTTTTTATAATATCGTCAATCGACATGGCAGCGAATGCTGCATTCCGTTGAGTTTGAAGTTCTATATGTTTTTGCCATGCACGGTTAAGAATCACCATTCTGAAATTCTCTACCAGTTCCTCCCTGGTGCTGTATATTACCGGCCTCAGCACCCACGGGTACATCTGGAAATCAGGAAACATGGAATACTGATCATACCCTTTCTCCAGGATTGGAACGAAAGGAATTTTGAAATCCGGAACGGTTGCCATCAGTTCCTGAGGAACCGATTTTGGATTTGTAATATCAACAATTACAAAAACGCTCAGACTGGCCAAGGTCCGAATAGTCTCTGTACAGTCTCTGGTATCAGGCTTTTCAAAGTCAAAAATGATCGGCAGAAAATTCGTTCTGCGCAATTCATCTGCCACAGCATCCAGAATCGCCTTCCGTTCCGTCGTAAATCTGCCGAGAATCAATACAGCCTTTGTTGAAATGGTTTGAATAACTTTTCCAAGCTTCTTGTGCTTCAGCATAAGATGGACGAACTGCGCTACTTCGAGGTTGTCGACGGTTACCTTATACTCGTTAGGCTCCGTAATTACTAAATCTGATTGCTTTGTACTGTTGTCGGTTTCAAGGTCCCATGCGGAAATTGCATAGACATAACAGCCAGTCAGATCTGTACCGAAAAATTTGGTTTTCGACAGATTCGATCCTGAAAGTTGTGCTCCTGCAAGATTCGCCTGACTGAGATTTGCCTCGCTGATGTTAGCCCATCTGATATCTGCCTCCTGGAGTTGAGCACCGGTGAGGTTGGACCCGCCGAGATCCGAGTTCTTAAGTTCAGCACTCTCGAAGTGTGCTCCACGTAAATCGGCAAGATAAAAGCTTGCGTCATTGAGTTGAGCTTTATCAAGGATTGCATTGCTGAGATCGGCATCAGCCAGATTTATTCCGTTTAATTTGGCTTTCGAGAGCATTGCGCCGCCAAGTTCCGGGCGTATTTCAGGATTTTCGGCTCTCCAGTTATTCCAGGAGATTACGCCTTGTAAAAGTATCTGTAGATGTTCACTCTTTGCCATATGCTTTTGCTTTGCTGCAAATCATCGAGAATCGTTATGGAAAAAAGGCCTGATCAACACAGGGGATGATGTCATCGCAGAACCGACCGTTGCCGACAGTGTTATTGACAGGCAATTCTGCAACTTTCAAAGGATGGACTCAAAACTCCCTCGATTCGAAGGCAGAAACTGAAATAAACAGGTAACTTGCTCACGTTACGATGATCGAACCGAGTACAGTTCCATCCTGAATCACCGGTATACTATGCTCCGGAACAAATAGCTGATGCTGACAGCAAGACTCACCAGACGCTCGCAACAGATTTAGATAATGTTCCGATCGCCCCAGAGATTGCCCCGACATTTCCGGAGGTTATCGCTCCACCCAAAGCGATAATATTTGCCGTAAGGGTCAAAACGTTTTTTAAGGATGTTATGGATTTCACAACTTCTTTTGCCTCATTGGTCGCATTTGAAATCGCATCGAGATCGACCTTCAGGCTGTTGAGGGTATTTTCAACGTCATTTCTGATGAAATCACTCGAGTAATTGAGTAAGGTCCACTCGGCATCTTCAAGGGTCTGCCGATCCTCTTCGGTCAGATCTCCCCAGTTACTGATCCTGAAATCCCCGATCAGTGTTGAAAGGTCCCTGAATATTTTTCCCAGATCACTTGGATTTTCATCAGACATTAGCAGCTCTCCCAAGGGTTAATTGGTTAATTTGGCGATGTTTTTCTGTATGGTCAGAAGATCCTTGCTGTATCCCTGAAGTCTCGCTGTCAGGGTCTTTTCGTCAAGTTTGTCCATATTTTTATACAGGTCAGCATGTCCTTTGGCGATGGTATCAAGAATCCTGATATAGGCATCGAGTTTTTCACTCTTCGCATCCAGTTCATTCAGCCGCTCCTCCTTGAGCACCCTCGCTACCCTTTGAGCGCCGTCCACTGATTCCTTATGGCTTCTGGCATCGGCTTTCCAGCTGTCAAACGTATCGGTTATCGCTTTTCTCTCAACATCCAAAGCGGCTCTCATGTCAATATCGATAATGTGTTTCAAGCCGGCAATAACTGACTGCACATGAGGATCACATTCCCTGATGATTGTTTTGAGTTTGCTCTGCCGCCAATGATCGCCCACTTCGCGAATCAGTACTTTCGCTATCTCTCCGGCTGGATCGGTTATGGTTTTTAAATTCGGGTTTATCGCGGTAAGCGCGCCGGTGATCCCGGTTATTTTGTCATCTACGTTCGGAAGATTATCGACAGCAAGATCGCCCAGGGCGCTCATGTAAGCAGCGAGGATTGTCTGGACATTTTCCAGCTGCTTTTTTTGCTGGGCATACTGCTCAATACGGATGTCCTGATCACCAGCCATACGATCCGGCGAATAGCGCTTCAGAATTTTTGGCGTGTCGGCATAGTCCTTGACGATCTGCTGATAATCGGAGGTCGAGGATGAGATTTTGGCGAAATTGCCAACCGATTGCAGATTGGCTGCACATCCGGAAATAAAAACCGTAACAATGCCTGTCAAGCCAAGCGTATACCGCTTCTCCGGCCTGAACCTTTTCTCAGTTTCCATATGGAGAGTATTTTGTTGTTATACGATAATCAAAGGGAAATTAAAGAACTTCTTCAGGATTTGTCATCCTTAATTCCCTTTCGTGAAAAGGTCGGAATAAATGCGAATCGGCAATCCGCAGAAATACCATGAGGCATACTTGTTCTCAACATGTATTTATGTTCACGGTTTTTTGAAAAAGAGATGTGTGATAAGATTTATCAAATCGGAAAAGCATGAAAAAAGAGCCATTTTGTTCCATGCCTTCCATATCTCACAAAACGGCCATTTTATCTGATGGAATTGAGCTATACAGAAAAGATTGTATTTTCAACCGTGTTGAAGCAATGTTTACCGTTATCGCTCATTTTTCCAGGTCCAGCATATCATGTTCGAAGCCCGCAATCTCTCGCTCACAGTAGGAACAAAAGAACTTCTCACAGACACGTCGTTCCGTATAGGCGACAGGGACCATGTCGCACTGGTCGGCCTGAACGGAACGGGTAAAACCACCCTGCTCCGCCTCATCAGCAGCGGAACGGGAAACAGTTCGCTGATAACATCGGGACAGTTCATGAAATCGGGGGAAACAACCATAGGTTACCTGCCCCAGGAAATCTCCTTCGACCATGATCTTGAAAAAACCGCGCTGCAGTATGCCCTGCAGGCAAATACGCGCCTTTTCGAGCTTCAGGCCAAGATATCGCGCATGGAGCATGAAATGGCCCTGCCCGACCAGGATTATGAAAGTGAGGCATACCATCATCTGATCGAGCGGTTTTCCGATGCGATGCATGAGTTCGAGCGACTGGGGGGATACAAGATACAGTCGAGTGCTGAAAAAGTGCTTGCGGGTCTCGGGTTCAGCGAGATCGATTTCCATAAAAAGGTAAAAGCTTTTTCCGGAGGCTGGCAGATGCGACTGCATCTGACGAGACTGCTCCTGCAGAACCCTACCCTGCTGCTGCTGGACGAACCGACCAACCACCTCGATATCGACTCGCTAAGGTGGCTTGAAAATTACCTTGCCGGTTACGAACACAGCTACATCATCGTTTCCCATGACCGGTTCTTCCTCGACAAGCTCACCGACAAAACCCTCGAAATCGCATTCAGGCGCATCACCGAATACAAAGGCAACTATTCCTACTATGAAAAGGAAAAAGCCGAACGGTACGAGCTGATGATGGGCAAATACGAGAACGACCTGAAGAAAATGGAGGATCTGAAAGCATTTGTCGACCGGTTCCGATACAAGGCCACAAAAGCCCGTCAGGCGCAGAGCCGTCTGAGGATGCTGGAAAAAATAGAGCAGGACCTCCAGTGCCCCGAAGAAGACCTGTCGCATATCTCGTTCCGTTTTCCCAAAGCCTCACCGTCCGGACGCGAAGTGATGCGCCTCGAAGGGGTGAAAAAATCCTATATCCTGCATGACGGCACGAAAAAACAGGTACTGAATGGTATTGACCTCGAAGTGATGAGGGGTGACCGCATCGCAATCGTTGGTTCGAACGGAGCCGGCAAAACCACGTTCTGCAAAATTCTTGCCGCAGAGATAGACTTCGACGGAATACTTTCCATCGGGCACAACGTTACCCTGAACTACTTCGCACAGCACCAGACGGAAAACCTCTCGCCGGAAAAAAGCATCTATGCGGAAATGATGGATTCGGCTCCGACTTCGGAAGCACAGAAAAACGTCCGGGACATCCTCGGATGCTTTCTGTTCAGCGGTGATGCCATCAATAAAAAAATCAAGGTCCTGTCGGGAGGTGAAAAATCAAGGGTGGCCCTCGCAAAGATACTCCTCCAGGCGTCAAACCTGCTCATAATGGACGAGCCTACCAACCATCTCGACATGCGCTCGAAAGAGATGCTGATCGACTCGCTTGAAAACTACGACGGAACGCTCCTGATCGTAAGCCACGACCGCTATTTCCTCGACAGCCTGGTCAACAAGGTCATCGAGATAAAAAACGGGGTATTGAAGCTCTATCTTGGCACCTATGCCGAATATCTCGAGAAGGCTGAAAAAATCCTCGAGGAAGAACGGCGTCTTCTGAATGAAGAGCAACAGAAAAAACAGTCTCCTCCTGCAGATGCGACCAAAGGAAAAACCGAGGAGCAAAAAAGCGGGCAACCTGGCAGGAACAAAAAGAAAATCGAGGAGATCGAACGGAAAATCAACCTGCTCGAAAAAAAGAAAGAGTCACTCGAAACGCTTATGGCAAACGAGGATTTCTACAAAAAAAGCAGGGAGGAGACCACCGCGACACTCGATACCTACCATGCGGCCTGCAGAGAGCTTGACTATCTGTTTGTCGAATGGGAACAGTACACATCATAACATTTCCCTGTTCCCTGTCAAACAGATCCCATGTACGAATAAAAAATATTACAGCCACTTCTTCAGGGTTTCAGCAAGTATACGGGAATCGATAGGCTTCGAAACATAGTCGTTCATTCCTGCCTGCAGACAGACTTCACGGTCTCCCTGCATGGCATGAGCGGTAAGTGCGATCACAGGAATCCGGTGGTTCAACACACCTGAATGCGGGTTCCGTATGGTCCGTGTCGCTTCGAGGCCATCCATTTCCGGCATCTGCACATCCATGATCACAAGGTCATAAGGCATCGTCTCCAGAGCTCTGATCGCTTCAAGCCCGTTGGCTACGACATCGATATGATAACCGAGCTTGCTGAGCAGGCCGGTCACAACTTTCTGGTTGATTGTGCTGTCTTCGGCAAGCAGCAGCCTGTAAACTTTCGACTGCCCGTTCGAAGTCTTGTCAGGTACAGCAAGGTATTGGTATACCGGATATTTTTTTTCTGAAGGCATTTCAGCTGCATCATGACCAAGATCGGTGTAAACCGCAGAAGCAAGGGTATCGAACAGGTCGGACTGGCGGATAGGTTTGGAAAGGTAAGCCGTAAATCCCATGGATTTGAGATATTCCGGACTTGACTGGCTTCCCAGAACACTCATGATCACATAAACAGTATCCTTGAATTTTTCATTCTCCCGGATAAATTGCCCGAGTTTATCAGGATCCATGTCGGGCATCTGCATGTCGATCATAACCATCCGGTATGGTTCACACCTGTCAAATGCCGACTCGATCTCTTCATAGGCTGAAACAGCACCGGAAATCTCTTTGACCGTTGCTCCCCAGGATGCAAGCTGTTCCATGAGAACACTGCGGTTGGTGGCATTGTCATCCACAACGAGGACCCTTGTTCCCTTGATGGCATCTTTCGGATATTGCCCGCCGTTCACCCGGTTCATCTGTTTTTTCAGGGGAACGGTAAACCAGAACTCTGAACCTTCCTGCTCCCGACTGTTCAAACCGATTTCGCCACCCATGAGCGAAACCAGCTTTCGGCATATGGCAAGACCGAGCCCTGTTCCCCCGAACTTCCGGGTAGTGGAGGAATCCACCTGGGTGAAGCTGGAAAAGAGATAGTCGATTTTGTTCGGAGGAATACCGATCCCGGTATCCTTAACTGAAAATTTCACCCAGAGCTCAGCCTCCGTTTCGGACACCAGAGTGGCATACACAGACACCTCTCCCTGATGAGTGAACTTTATCGCATTGCTTGCAAGGTTGTTCAAAACCTGGCAGAGCCTTCCAGGGTCCCCCTTGAGAAACGGCATTATCCCGGGGGAGAGGGAGCAGATGAACTCGAGGTTTTTGTCAACCGCTTTTACCGCCATAATGGAAGAGACATCATCGATAACCTTTCGCAGATCAAAATCGAGTATTTCAAGCTCGAGCTTTCCTGCCTCGATTTTCGAGAAATCAAGAATGTCGTTGATGAGCCCGAGTAGCGATTCGGCACTCGCTTTTACAGCATTGGCATACCCTTTCTGCTCTTCGGTCAGCCGGGTATCGAGAAGCAGACCGGTCATACCGATAACACCGTTCATGGGAGTGCGGATCTCATGGCTCATGTTGGCGAGAAATTCGCTCTTCGCACGGTTAGCCGCTTCAGCTATAGAGCGGGCATCGATGAGCGCATTCTCATGACGGCGACGAATTTCAGCATTGGTGAACAATTCTGCAAGCACACGGAGCAAAGAAACATCGTCATCATCCCATGACTTGAGCTGCCTGACGGAGTCGAACCCTACAAAACCGAAGCATTGTTCTCCATAATTCAGAGGAAGGGTAATCAGTGACTGAATGCCCTGCTGTTCGAGAATCTTCCGCAGAAAACTCTTTTCAGGCAGGTCAAGTACTCTCGGAATATGGACAATCCTGCCCTGTCGATGAGTAGCCACCCAATCATGCATTGCTTCATTGGGAACATCCTGAAGGTTCTGAATTTCGGCATGGATACCGGGAGCACACCATTCATGGGTATTGCTCATGGTATTTTTTTCAAAATCATAGCGGAAAAGGTATACACGGTCAACACCGGTAAACTCTCCAACAATGGAAAGTGCCCGGTTTATGGAGTTGTCGAGATCATCGCTCGGCTTGTTGACGAAACCGATGGCGAGGTCCATGAGCACAAACTGCAGTGCCGACCGCTGCCTGAGCTCTTCCTGTTCTTTCTTGCGTCCGGATATATCACTGTGCGATCCGGCCATTCGATAGGCCACACCGGCTTTATCCCTGAGAGCTTCACCTTTTGCAAGGATCCAGAGATAGGAGCCGTTCCTGTGCCTCAATCGAAACTCGGTACTGAACGTGGAAATCTCGTTTTTCAGATACCGGTCCAGATAGCTCTCGTAAAACGCCCTGTCTTCAGGGTGCAGCCTCTCGATAAAGGTTGCATAGACATTGGGAAGTTCATAGTCCTCATACCCGAGCATCTTTTTCCATATGGGTGAAAGGTATATAGTATCATCACGAATGTTCCAGTCCCATATACCGTCATTGCTTCCGTTTACAGCCAGCATATACTGTTCGCGGCTCAGAATAAGATCATTTTCACGGCGCCTGATGCTTCTGTCCGTGCGGCTCAGTACAACGACAAGAAAGCCTAAAAACAATGCGACAGCGACAATGATCGAGATACCGGCTACGGAAACGAAACGTGTCACCGCATTCCTGAAGGAAGATATATCCTGAAGGAAGATCATGGATCCAACAACACGGCCGGAAGCATCAACCAATGGTTTGGATGTAGCATGCCAGGGCCTGTCTTCCCACTTCACATCGATATCCCTCGAAACGGTATCCGATGAAAGTGCCGCACTGAATTCCCTTGGAAATGTGCCGAATGTGGAATACACCATGACATCGTTTGCGAACGTCTCCCATCTTGCATCACGGTGAAACACCTTCATGCCTTCTTCCCACTGGTTCTGCTGCAGATACTTTTTCTTGATGAAAATAGCTACCCCTGAACCGGAATCGAGATGCAGCCCCTTGAGGATATTTTCAATATCACGTCCAAGCTCTATATACCCGATACGTTTCCCGTGATCAACGACAGGAAAGACAACACTCTGGGTATACGTCCCCAGTTGCCCGAGTTCCATTCCATTTGTTATCGCTCCTGTCTTTTCAGATTCGAGCAAGGTAACCCTGTCGATACGGTCTCCCCATTTTTCAGGTACATGTACGCGCAAAAGACAGACTCTTGAAGGATCGACAAAGTAAAAATGATTTATCCCATAGTCATGTTCGAATTTTTTATAGAGATCGGCTGTCAGTGAATAAAGACGGTCCCTGTCCTTTTCCCTGAGCGCCTTGATAAGAACCGAATCGCGACTGAGAGCTTCTATTGCGACGGCCAGTTCGTCTTTTGAAACATTGATGCTTCTCTTGTAAGCATCGGATATTTGATCCTCAGCATCGCGAACAGTCTCTTCCAGCTGTTTCTGCTGCTGCCACCATAGTAAGGAACTGAACAGCACAAAAATCAGGGCAATAAGGATAACAAGTGTAGGCATGAGATGCTGCAGAACCGAACCGGAAAGTTCCTTTGTGCGCCTGGACACAAAATAAGCGCTTGTAATGACGATGACGGTTACAAGCATGAGGCCGATTGGAACCGCCGAACGGGCTGTAATTTCCCACATCCAGTCTGATGCATCTACATCCATGCCGAACACGGCGACGAATTTTCCATTTTGAGTATCGACAAGCGGAACAAATCCGCTCACCCATGTTCCCCAACGGTCCGCCACAGGACCTTCGGTATCGGAACGACGAGTTTTAATGACTTTTTTCAGGACATCGGTAGCCTCATCGTAAATCTGGCCCGCAGGGGAGGAATCTTTTGAGGCAGCTGGTTCCGAATCCGCATAGAAAAATACCTGTCCGTTCTGGTTTCTGCCCAGCAGATATGCAAAACGGCAGTTAAGGCCGGCATTACGGGTTCGCAGTAGCTGTTCCTTGAGCTGGGTATATGCGGGTTTCTGAAGATCGGATTCAGAGCCCTCAAGATCTCTGAGCTTTTTTATGTCTATACCCTGCGCACCGATGAGAACCTGCCTGAGAAGCTGCTCCCTCATCTGTTGGTCAGCATGTTTTACCGTCCACCAGGAAAATAAAGCGCCGGCAATGAAAAGACCGCACAACAGCAGAATAGGGATACTGTTTTTTTTCATTTGAACAGGCGGCAGTAGTTTCTATTTCCTCACTTTTTTTCTGAGAACAGTACCCTCGTTTCACTAAACAACAGGTTCATTCAAATAACCTTACACTCCAGCCATTCTGAACAGACAACCGTTAAAATCTTAAAGATCATGAGCCAACTCCCTGACCAGTTATCCTCGAATCGGTTACTGAAAGCTACGGGGGATAGCTAAGGGAAGCTTCGTATTTAAAGGTACGATATTTAACTGAACTAAGAAAAATCTTCATCTTCTGAGAAAACAGTAGCACTGTATTTATACTGTACCCTTAGCATAATCACCTATACGATTTATTGAATTATTCTACAGGCAAATAGCGTATTCAGGCGATTTTTACCCATCGGCGCAGCCTGTTGGACTCTACACCTGCATCAATCACTTTCTGTACCATCAACCCGTCATTGAAATCAGCCGCATCATGAACGGTCTTTTCACCTTTATGCAGAGTCTTGACAATCCTGTGGGCGAGAAAAGCAAACCCGACCGCAAAGACACCATGGACCGCCAGCGATGAAAGCCTGATTTTTTCCTGAAGCACCAGTTCATCCCAGGGCAGCATGGGAACGACCTGCTTCCAGCGAGGTGCATCGATGAGGCTTCGTCCTCCCTTGGCTTCATTGTTTATAATCTCCCAGAGCCGTCCCGCACCGTCGAGCCTGACAGTTCTGTGACTGCCGACAATCTCGAACGAAAACCAGGTATATGCCCCTACCGTGGTCACATGCATGAGCGATGAACTGCCGAGGGCTATGGATGACGGACCGAATTTCATCATCATCACGAATTGGTCGTCTGACGTGACCGCACAAGGTTTCCCTGATCTGTCAGGCCTGAAAGGAATACTGGTTGAAAGGTTACAGGAAACTTCCGATATTTCACCAATAAGAAAACGGTTCATATCTATGATATGGGAGCCTAAGGCTCCGAGTGCCCCGCCCCCCCGATCAGCATCACACCACCAGGACCATGGCAGATCCGGCCTTGTCCTGCTTCCCAGATTTACAATCGCCCTTGTTTCGTAGATCCGGCCTATCTCTCCGCCATCGATCATCTGTTTCATGGTCCTTACAGCAGGATGAAATCTCAGCTGATGATCGACAAGAGCCAGGCCCGGAGCATCAGAAGCTGCCCGCGCCATCGTTTCAGCTTCTCCGGCGTTCAGGGCAAAAGGTTTTTCACACAGTACACTCATTCCTTTTGCAAGTACACCCTGCACCATCTCTGAATGCAGAAAGGGAGGAGTGGTGACACATACCAGATCGAGATCGCAGTCGAGCATCTCACGCCAGTCGGCAAACCCTTCTCTTATCTCGAACATATGCATGAATTTCTTTCGGTGAGCCTCCGTGGGACTTGCTATTGCTGCAAGCTCGGCATCATCCATGAGTGAAAAAGCAGGGGCCTGAGCGATCCTTGCCCATCCGCTTCCCATAAAACCGATTTTTACCTTTTCTTTCATAAAAACGGACACAAAAAAAGGGTGACCGAAATCACCCTTCGCTATTTTAAAAATTTGTTATCATCTTCAAACGACCTTCTGCGTCTTGGCGAGACGGGCCCTCTCGATATAGGTCTTCTGGATATCCCTCGAAACGTTATAGGCTTTCGAAAGGCTGTCGGAACGCCAGAGCCTCGCATCGAAGGCCATACAGATGTTCCTTAGGAAAGGAATACCGGTTTCAGTTACGCGCACGCTCTTTTCTCCGAGAATCACCATCCCGTCGTTTTCCATATCCTCGAGCCGCATAAGCGAAATGTCGAGCTCTTCGGTGTAAAGCTTCGGATCTTCCCAGGAGGTTTTCTGCCTGCACATCAGGTTGAGAATGTGGCGGCGGAGTACAAGATCTTCATCGGTAAGCAGATGGCCCCGGTGCAACGGGAACCGTTTTTCATCGTTCACCGCCTTCATGTAGGGAACGTCCTCACGTTCGTTCTGCGCGAATGCATACCAGGTATCGCTGATGGAGGAAGAGCCGAGCGCGAGCATCATCTGGGTGGTATTTTCCGTATAACCCATGAAGTTGCGGTGCAGGGAGCCGTCTTTCGCGGCAAGATAAAGAGCATCGCCCTCGATGGCGAAATGGTCCATGCCGACCTCATGATAGCCTATGGACTCGAGCATCTGGCGCCCCTTGTCATAGAGCTCCTGTTTGACATCCCCGACCGGCAGGTCTTCCTCCCTGAACTTCCGCTGTCCTTCGTACATATGCGGATTGTGACCGTAAGCATAGAAAGCGAGACGGTCCGGCCTTAGCTCCATAACCTTCTGGATGGTATCGGTGATGGTGGCGAGGTTCTGTTTGGGAAGCCCGTAAACAAGATCGAAATTGATGGAAGTGAAACCGATCTGGCGGGCAAGGTCAACTTTTTCCTTCACCAGTTCGAACGACTGTATACGGTTGATCTCCTGCTGTACCGTCGGGTCGAAATCCTGTATGCCGAAGCTCATGCGGCGGAACCCGACGCTGAAAAGCGCTTCGAGGTGCTCTCTCGTGGTTGAACGGGGGTTTGTCTCGAAACTGAAGATATGGTTATCCATCCGGTTGGCGTTCCTGAAAATACCATTTATAAGCACGATCAGGTTTTCAGGGCTGAAAAAGGTAGGTGTGCCGCCGCCGATATGCATTTCCTTGATGTTGAGATTCCCCGGCAATACATCGACGTACATCTGCCATTCGCGAAGAAGCGTATCGAGGTAGGGCTTTTCAACCGAATGGTCCTTGGTGCGATTGGCATTGCAGCCACAGAAATAGCAGTAGTTCTCGCAGTACGGAATATGTATGTACATGCTGATGCCGGTGGTCTCGTTACTGTCGTTGTAACCCTTCAGCAGAGCCTCTTTCCATTGCTCCTGAGTGACACCGTCGGTGCTCCAGGAAGGAATTGTAGGGTAACTGGTATAACGAGGTCCGGGATTGCTGTACTTCAATGCGAGATTTGTTGCCATTGCTCTGTTCCTCAACAAGTATTATTTTTTTAAATTCATCACGGAAAATAAACAAAACTGGGCAATTTCATAAATCATCACCCTTTTAACAACCGGGCAGCAAAGGTCCTGACCACCACCCTATACATTTATGGCAAGAAAAACAGCAGCAGTCAGTACTCCTATTGTCGGGATTCTGATGGGTTCAGATTCCGATTTCGATATCATGAAAGAAGCGGCGCTGGTGCTCGACGAATTCGGCATTCCCTGTGAGATATCGGTCATTTCAGCACACAGGACACCACAGGACCTCGAACAGTATGCATCGTCGGCAAAAGAACGCGGACTGAAAGTCATCATTGCCGGAGCAGGCGGCGCTGCGCACCTTCCGGGAGTGACCGCGGCCATGACCGTGCTTCCGGTCATCGGAGTACCCATCTTCAGCAGCAAGCTCAACGGACAGGATTCACTCTATTCGATCGTCCAGATGCCCGCCGGCATACCGGTTGCAACCGTCGGTATCGATAATGCCCGCAATGCCGCTCTGCTTGCCGTCCAGATCCTTTCCCTCGCCGACGATGCACTGATGGCCTCTCTCATCGAATTCAGGAAAAAACTTGCCGACGCTTCAAGGCTGAAAACCGGTAAAATCCGTGAAAAACTTTATGCAAAAGTCTGATTTCTGGATCGAACACCTGAAGCTTGTCAGGCATCCCGAAGGGGGGTATTACCGTGAAAACTACCGGAGCGGCGGTTCGTACAACATTACCGGCAAAGGGTTGTTGAACGGGAAGCGCGCCTGGGCGACCTCGATCTTCTACCTTCTGAAGAACACGGAACGCTCCAGGCTCCATAAGATACATTCCGATGAACTGTGGTTCTACCATACCGGAAGCCCGCTGACGATTCATGTTTTTCCCGAGGACAATGAGCCGTCAAGCTTCACCCTGGGCCTCTCGGCAGACAAGGGGCAGGTAATTCAGGAAACCGTCCCGGCCGGAAGCTGGTTTGGAGCAGTGTCCGAAAACCCTGAGGAGGAAAGTTATACTCTCGTCAGTTGTGTCGTTGCACCCGGTTTCGAGTTCGGCGACCTCGTTTTTGCCCGGAGAGATACCCTGCTTGAAAAATTCCCTTTGCACAGAAAAATCATCGAACAGCTGACCTGACGGAAAACTGAAGTGCAGGCTGTTCGATCAATTGAAAACAGCATGGGACAGCAGGCTCATCGCAGGATGCAGAAAAAGACCAGTGGTCAAAAAACAGGCCTGTCTCGGGAATTTGCTTCTTTTTTTTACCTTACAACGTTTTCGAAATTAATACAGACGGAATTCAGAACGGGTGGACAACAAAATTTATAGATGGAGAACAAAAAACGGGTAGTGATTGTCGGAGGCGGATTTGCCGGATTGAATGCCGCAAGGGTGCTGGGAAACAAACTGGACATGGATATAACCCTCATAGACCGGAAGAATTACCACCTTTTCCAGCCGCTCCTCTATCAGGTTGCCATGGCTGCTCTCGGCGAAGGAGATATTGCTGCCCCTTTGAGGAACATGCTCGCCGGATATCACAATATCACCGTTTTCAAAGGGATTGTCAAGAATATCGACATGGAAGGCAAAACCGTCATTACCGATTTTAAAAACATACCTTACGATTACCTGATCCTTGCCTGCGGAGTTCAGCACCACTATTTCGGCCATAACGAATGGGAAGAGTATGCTCCGGGCCTGAAAACGCTGGCGCAGGCCAAGGAGATCCGCAGACGGGTCATGGAGGCATATGAACGTGCCGAAAGAACCACCGATCCCGTCGAGCGCAAGAAACTGCTCACCTTCGTCATCGTCGGAGGCGGGCCTACCGGTGTCGAGCTTGCCGGATCGATAGGTGAAATGAGCCGGTACACGCTGTCACGCTTTTACCGGAATATCGATCCGAAACTCACCCGCATTTTTATCGTTGAAGCTGCACCGCGCATTCTCGGATCATTTGATCATGAACTTGCCAGCAAGGCAACGCGTTCGCTCGAAAAGCTCGGTGTTCAGGTCTGGACCAGCAGCATGGTCAGCGATGTCGATGCTGAAGGCGTACAGATCGGCAATGAACGCATCGAGGCCGCAACCGTTCTCTGGGCTGCCGGTGTCACGGCAATTGCCATCGGCAGGACAATGGGCGTAGAAACCGACGCTATCGGCAGAATTATCGTCGAAAACGATCTCAGTATCCCTGGCCATCCCGAAATCTTTGTCGGCGGCGACCTTGCCCATTTCGACATCGAAAACGGAAAAACGCTTCCCGGCCTTGCGCCAGTAGCGTTGCAGCAGGGAAAGGCCATCGGTAAAAACATCCTGCTCGACCACAAAGGAAAGCAACGGAAGACATTCCGGTACAAAGACAAGGGACAGATGGCCACGATCGGCAAAAACAAGGCGATCGTCGAAGTCGGAAAATTGAAATTCGACGGCATTATCGCCTGGTTCACCTGGCTGCTGGTGCATATCTATTTTCTGACGAGCTTCCGCCACCGGGTATTCGTCATACTGCAGTGGGCATGGTCCTATGTGACATTCAGCTATGGGGCCCGTCTGATCGTGAACCGGGAATGGCGGTTCTACCCTGATCCTGACAAATGCAGAAACGGAAGGGAAGAAGAAGAGTGATGAAACCTGACTATGCAGCTATCATAACCGGCCTGCTGCTGTCGTTTGCATTCATCGGCACAGCTTTGTTCGTTCTGTTTTTTCCGGACCGGTTTCCTGCAGCTTCAAGACAGGATTTCATCCTTTATTCCGCGTTAACCGGCTCTTACGGTTTATGGAGGCTTCTGCGTGTCATCATCACATGGAAAAAAGCGCAAAAAAATATTTGAACAGAATACGAATCATCATTATTATCATCGATTTGTATACCGATCTGCACTATCATTTTTTCAGGAACAGACAAGAGCATGAATCCTTCAGACATAACACCGGAAACAGAACAGAAACTTTTTTTCCATAACTATGCGAGGCTGCCCCTTGCCGTTTCTCACGGCGAAGGTGTCTGGCTCTACAGCAACAACGGCACGCGTTACCTCGATATGCTTTCAGGTATAGGTGTCAATGCCCTCGGGTATGGCGACAAGCGGCTTGTTCATGCTATCAGCGCACAGGCGGCAAAGCTTATCCATGCATCGAACCTCTTCATGATGCAACCGCAATTCGAGCTCGCTGAAAAACTGATCTCTCTCAGCGGAATGTCCAAGGTTTTTTTTGCTAACAGCGGCACCGAAGCGATCGAGGCATCAATCAAGATCGCCCGGAAATGGGCTGCACATACCGATAACCTTGATAAAAAAGAGGTACTTTCGCTCAGCAACTGTTTTCACGGCAGGACATACGGGGCCATGTCGCTGACAGCCAAGGCAAAATATGTTGACGGATTTGATCCGCTTCTGCCCGGCACGGGCATGATTGACTTCAACGACATCACGGACCTCGAACGGAAAGTATCCGAAAAGACCGCTGGAGTCTTTATCGAGGTGGTTCAGGGAGAAGGAGGTATCCACCTGTTATCCGGGCAATTTATCAGGAGACTGAAAGAACTGCGCGAACGGTACAATTTCCTTATCGTTGCCGATGAAATACAGGCCGGCTGCGGCAGAACCGGAAAGTTCTTCAGCTATCAGCATGTCGATGCGGATCCCGATCTTGTATGCCTTGCAAAACCTCTGGGCGGAGGGCTCCCTTTATCGGCTGTTATCGGAAGCGAAAAGGTGGCCGATGTACTCTCCTACGGTAACCATGGAACCACATTCGGTGGAAATCCTGTTGCATGTGCTGCAGGTCTGGCAATGATCGAAGCAATCGAGCAGGACAGTCTCATGGAAAATGCCGGCAGAATCGGAAAGTTTCTTGCCGATGAACTGCAGAAACTCGCCTCCAGACATGCACAGATCCTCGATATACGGCATTGCGGACTGATGGTTGGAATCACTGTGCATAGAGAAGCGAAATATTATGTCGAAAAAGCTCTCGGAAAACATGTCGTGATCAATGCGACGAGCCAGAGCGTTATCAGGCTTCTTCCTCCCCTGAACATCAGCCGTGAGGAAGCACAACTCTGTATCAATGTACTTGATGAAATCTTCACCGAAGAAACAGCAGAAAAAGCCGGATGAGAAAAAGACAGCAATGCCGCTGGGTGCAGTCAATTACCTGATGATTCTCCTGGGGGTAGTGCTTATAGCCGCAAGCTACGGCATCATGCTGATCGAAAAAAACATCGATGGCGTATTCGCACTCTTCGTGAGTCCGTTCACCCTCATCGGATCATATGTCTGGATCATCTTTGCCGTCCTCTACCGGCCCAGGACACTGAAAAAAGAGACCGGTCAATCAAGCTGAAATCTTATCGGAACGGTAAACCAGACTTTTATCGGTGAACCGTTCTGAATACCGGGATAGTATTTCGACTCCATAACCGATTTGATAGCACAGGCATCGAAAACATCGCAATCAGAAGGAACCCGCTTCATTACTTTCGCCTTGATAGGCTTGCCGTCTTCTCCGATCAGTACACTGACAAACACTTTTCCAGTAATTCCTGCAATTCTTGCCATCTCGGGATATACCGGTTTTTTCTGCTCGAGAAAACCGGGCATTTTCTCACAGGGGACAAACATCGGCACATCATCCGATCCATGACCAGAACCCGAACCTGCCGCTGGAGTCAGCATCGCCTGTTTCAACTCCTTCTGGGTTGCCACAGTCTGTTCTGCCGGCGCTTCGTCCTGGCTCACCTGTTTGATTTTACCGACATTGGGAGGTGGAGGGGTCACCGCATTCGGCGTTACCGGAGGAGGTTCCGGTACATCGATGGGCGGAGGTGGCGGAAGCTGTGTTACGCTGGTCACCACTTCGTAACACTGTACCATCGGATGATCGTCCTTGTCGAACAATCCGAGAAGTGCGCCTACCTTGTGCCAGTTCGCCGAAACCACCCAGAACAGGCAAAGCAGTATGGTTGCAAGAATAACACCATGGCTCAGGAAAAGATGCGCCTGGCGGCGAAGCACCAGGTTACCGTAATGCAGCTTGCGAAGCTGGTCGGTATCGAGAAATTCCTCGCCGAAAGACCATCCGGCGGCTTTCCTGCGAAAGGTATCCTCGTGCAATTTCTCAAGGTTCTTAGACACTTTTCAATCGCTCCTTTACTGATCGGAACCTCAAACGGCCCGTTTTATTTCCGCTGCATCCTGAACGGTGAAGTCATCGAGGCTGAAACGGTCTATTTTCATAAGGTTGAGCTCGTCTATGATATCGACAAGATGCTTGTATCTTGCTTTGTCACTGATTTTCACCACAATCACCAGTTTGACGTTCGCCGTGGTCTGATGTTTCAGAAGACTGCGCAAAGAACCGCTCAATGAAAGCTGGCGTGTGTCCCCGGAATCATACAGAGGTATCTTCTTTGGCGCCTCGTTTCCAAGTGAACAGTAGGCGAATTCATCATCGGCGATTCTGAGCGTCAATACGTTTGTTTCGGCAACTTTCACTTCCGTCATCTCCGGAGGAAGGTTGATTTCCATGGTATTAGCTTTGGAAAACGTCGTGGTCAGCATGAAGAATGTCAGCAGCAGGAAAGCCACATCGACCATCGGCGTCATATCGAGGCGGAAACCGATCCTTTTGGAATGTTTCTTTCCTTTCTTGAGACTGCGATTGCCATTAGGAGAATCAACTATACCCATGATCAGCGAACCTCCCTTTTCAGTACGGTAATGAGATTGAAGGTCAGCAGATTTGCTTTTTTATAGACCTTGATCACATGATTGACCGCTTCATACTGTGCATTGCCATCTGCTTTGATGACCGGCCTGAGTTTCTGGTTGGCAAAGCGGGCCATGACAACGAACTTGTCGAGTTCATCGCGATTGACCGGAAAGTTGTCGGCAAGTTTGAAATGTTTCAGTGAATCCGCAACCGCAGCGTTGGCCATACCTGCGCTAAGAAGCTTCGGCTTCACGACAGCATTGAATATTTTTTCCCTTGACTGCTGAGAGGAAACCCCCATGAAAAACGCATTGTTGCTGCTGACAGAAACCGTAAGGACATCGCTCTCCGGAAGTTTACGCTCCGAATGCGATGAAGGCAGGTCAATCCTGACAATTTCAGGCGGACGGAACTTCGTCGTCAGCATGAAAAACGTCAGAAGAAGAAATGCCACATCAACCATCGGCGTCATGTCAATTCTGAAGCCGACCCTTTTAGCCTTGATTCTCGACATCAGTTATCGGTTTTACCGGTTCCGAGAGTCTGGATGATATAGAATGCTGCTTCGTCGATCATATAGCTGAAATGGTCAACCCTGCTGGTGAAAATATTGTATGTGACAATACCCATGATACCGCCTACGATACCGAGCGCGGTATTGAACAGCGCTTCGGAGATACCGAGTGAAAGCTGTACCGCGTCCGGAGCTCCGCTTGTCGCCATGGCGGCGAACGCGCGGATCATGCCGAGTGTCGTGCCGAGAAGACCAACCATGGTAGAGATGGACGCGATGGTGGAAATGGCAACAAGGTTTTTCTCGAGAAGCGGCATTTCCATGATGGTTGCCTCCTCGACGGCTTTTTCCATTTCGCTGACCCTTTTCTCCCGGTCGGTCACATTCAGATGAGCAAGTTTCTTGTAACGTTCGAGGACTGAACGGAGAACGGCGGCAAGAGAGCTCTGATGATCGTCGCATTTCGAAATCGCCTGATCGATATAGCCGTTATCGATATCCTGTTTGAGGTTCTGGACGAATTCCGGAATGTTTCCTTTTCCTGAAGCCTTGTTGAGGGCTATGATACGTTCGACGATATAGGCGATCACCATCAGGATAAGTGCAATCAGTACAGAGACGACAGGGCCCCCTTTCCAGACCGCATGAAACATGGAATCGGGAGGGGTAGTCCCCATCCAGATGTAAAAACCTAAGGAAATCGCATAGGTCACAATGATAAGAAGACCGGTAAAAAAGCCCTGTTTCATAGATGGTAATTTGTTTTAAGTGCCTGGAAGATCACCTTTATCCTCATCTTTCTTATTGCAAATTGCTATACTCAAGCCCATTTTTTACAATAAAGAAAAACTTCACCAGTTCCAGTAAAAAAATTGAAGACATGCGGTGTATTCCTCACAGAACTCTTGATTGCAAAACAACAAAAAAAACAACGAAACTATTAGGTGCCAATTTAGTAAATAAGCTTGTGATTTCTCAACAGCAATCGATTCAGGACAAAAATCAGACGTATTTAAACATGATTATCGCATCAGAAAATCCTTACCATGATCCCGGCCTCAGCAATTGAAGAAATACGCCAGGCGGCCGATATTGTCGATATCATTTCCGACTATATATCACTTCAGCCTGCCGGTCGCAATTACAAGGCGCTATCGCCGTTCACGAAGGAAAAAACTCCGTCATTCGTGGTTTCGCCTGAAAAACAGATATACAAATGCTTCTCTACCGGTAAAGGCGGTAATGTCTTTTCTTTTGTCATGGAAATGGAAAGGGTCTCTTTTCCTGAAGCGGTTGAACTGGTTGCAAAACGTTCAGGCATCGACATCAGCCGGTTTACCGAAAAAAAAGAAAAGTTGTCTGAACATGAAGAAAGCTGGACTGATACCCTCCGATGGACAGCGAAATTCTATCATGGAGTACTTCAGGGACCGGAGGGAAAGAGAGGATCTGACTATTTCGCTGAAAAGCGAGGGCTTTCTGAAAAAACTATCAGAAATTTCGGGCTCGGCTATGCACCGGAAGGGTGGGAACTGCTGCTTCGTGCTGCAGAAAAAGCCGGAATTCCAAAACAACACCTTCAGGATCTCGGGCTGGTCACGCATAACAAACAGCGAAATTCCTGGTACGACACGTTCCGCAACAGGGTAATCTTTCCGATTTTTTCAGTTGGAGGGCAGGTTGTAGGTTTCGGCGGCAGGACACTTCTTCTGGATCCGCAGGTGCCAAAATACCTGAACTCGCCGGAAAGCAGGATGTTCGAAAAATCGAAACTGCTGTACGGCCTTCATGCCGCAAAAAATGAGATACGCAAAGCGGAAGCGGCCATTCTCGTCGAAGGGTATATGGATGTTCTCGCCCTGCACCAGGCAGGCATCACCAATGCGGTCGCATCATGCGGCACTTCGCTTACCCGGTACCAGGCAAAGATACTGAAACGATATACCGGCACGGTCCTGTTCATCTATGACGGCGACCCTGCCGGAAAAAAATCCATGATGACGGGTATCGATATCCTGCTTTCGGAGGGCATTATCCCTTACGTTGTCACGCTTCCCCCGGATGACGATCCAGACAGTTTTATCCACCGTGAAGGCAGTGAACGGTTCCTCCGGTATTCGACGGAAAACCGTGTCCCGTTTCTCGATTATCAGGTCCGCGTTTTCCGCGAAGCAGGACTCCTGGACCGGACGGAAGAAAAGTCAAAGGCCATAAGATCGATCGCGCACTCTCTCTCCCTGATTCGCGATCATATCGAGCGGGAGCTCTATCTGCAGGAACTGTCGGAAAAACTCGGCATCAGTATCCATGCTCTTCATGAAATTATCAGCCGTGAAGGCATGCAGGAAAACAAAAGAAACAAAGTGACTGAAACCCGGAAAGAAGAGCATGTTCAGCTGAAGCAGAAACAGGAACTTTCGGTACTGGAGAGAACATTCCTGAAAGCGTTGCTTGAAAGCACCCGTTACGGCAACACCGTGCTCGAATTCGCTGCATCGCACGAAGAAATGCTCAAATTGGAAAACAGAGAGGCCCAGGAAATTTTCAGTTACATGATAAACAGGTACAACAGTATAGCCGACAGGCCCGATGAAAGAATCGACATCGTCACTGAACTGTCTATGTTCCATACTCCTGAAGCAAGGTACCTGGCATCCGGACTGCTGATCGATCAGCCGGTAAGCCGCCGGTGGCAGGAAAAGTCCAATGTCAATACTGAACAGGCAAAGCGATGCCTCACCATGTTCCTCGATGCCTTCAAAAACCTGATTCTCGAACCTCTTCGGAGGGAAAAAAACATTCTTATGGAAAACATCCGTCTGGAAAGCGATTCAGACCGGGAAATCGAACTGATGAAAGAAAAGAAACTCCTCGACGAGAGGATTATCAAGACAACATCCGATCTGCAGCAGATGATCAGTCATATACTGGCAAACTGCTGATCAGTCCGGTCTGTACATCACCTTCATCCCTCCATGTGAAAAACAGGAAGCCTCCCCCGGAGAACCGGCTGGAGGCTTCTGTGGTTACTGTCATTTTAGTCTGGTTCAAACGGTGTAACCTTCGATCGGATAGCGCAGGCAGAGCGATTTGATTTCCTCTCTGACATTCCTGCAGATCGTTTCTCTTTCTGGTTTTTCTGCAAAAGTGATCACTCTGTCGATCAGTTCCGCGATAAGGGCACTGTCGTCCTCGTTCATTCCCCTCGTCGTCATTGCAGGAGTGCCGATACGGATACCGCTCGTCACGAACGGCGACTTGTCGTCGAACGGCACCATGTTCTTGTTAACCGTTATGCCTGCGGTATGAAGCAGGTTTTCAGCAGCCTTGCCGGTAACGTTCTTGTTCCGGAGATCGAGCAGCATGAGGTGGTTTTTCGTCCCGCCGCTCACGATGTTGTAACCAAGTTCGAGGAATTTTTCGCACATCCTGGCAGCATTCTTCCTGATCTGCTGAGCATACTCCCTGAATTCCGGCCGGAGAGCTTCACCGAACGCAACCGCCTTGGCGGCGATGATGTGCATGAGCGGGCCCCCCTGGATACCGGGCATGACTTCAGCGTCCATAACCTCTGACATCATCTTCACGCGCGAGCCGGTCTTGGTTTTTATGGTCAGTCCAAGCGGGTTCTCGAAATCCTGGCCCATCATGATCATGCCGCCTCTCGGACCGCGAAGAGTTTTGTGAGTCGTCGTGGTGACAAAATGGCAGTACGGCATTGGATCTCCTATGAGACCGGCAGCGATGAGACCGGCAGGATGTGCGATGTCGGCCATGAGCAGGGCGCCAACCTTGTCAGCGATGGCCCTGAAAGCCTTCAGGTCGAAACCCTGGGAATAGGCGCTGGCACCGGTAATGATAAGCTTGGGCTTCACCGCAGTTGCCATCTCTTCGACCTTGTTCATATCGATGCATCCGGTCTCCCGGTCTACACCGTAGGAATGCGCCTGGAAAAGCTGACCGGAAAAGTTCACCGGGCTGCCGTGGGTCAGATGACCGCCGTGGGAAAGATCGAGGCCCATGATGGGGTCTCCTGGTTTCAGTACCGAGAACAGGACCGCCATGTTGGCGCTCGAACCGGAATGAGGCTGCACATTGACATACTCGCAGTTGAAAAGCTTTTTGGCACGATCCCTGGCGAGGTTTTCTGCAATATCGACATATTCGCAACCGCCGTAATAGCGCTTGCCTGGATATCCTTCGGCATATTTGTTGGTCATTACTGATCCGGCAGCCTGCATGACCGCACGGCTCGTAAAATTCTCGGAAGCGATCAGCTCAAGCGTCTCGTTCTGCCTCTTCGCTTCACTTGCAATCGAATCAAAAACCTCTTTATCCTGCAATTTGAGGATGTCGGTGTCCATTATCTCTATCCTTTTCCTTTCGGAAGTTTACGGGTTGTTGGGTTTGTTCCTTAACTTTTCATCGGCAAGCTGCTCGAAATAACTGCTTTCATTGCCGCATGCATGGCTTATGATATGACCGAGCTTGTCACGCTTCGTATCGAGATATACCTGATTGATCGGGTTCGGAGCAATCTCGAGGCCTATCCTTTCGACGATTTCGAGACCGTAGCCTTCAAGACCGACCACTTTTTTCGGGTTGTTGGTCAAGAGCTTCATTTTCCTGACGCCAAGGTCCTTGAGTATCTGCGCTCCGATACCGTAATCCCTCAGGTCTGCCTTGAAACCGAGTTTTTCGTTAGCCTCCACGGTATCCAACCCTTCATCCTGAAGATTGTAGGCTTTCAGTTTGTTGATAAGACCAATGCCTCTACCCTCCTGCATCAGGTAAACGAGCACGCCCCTTCCTTCCTTTTCAATCATTGAAAGTGCGGAAGCGAGCTGGTTGCCGCAGTCACAGCGCAGAGATGCGAAAGTATCGCCCGTGGCACACTGGGAATGCACCCTCACAAGTACAGGTTCATCGGTACCGACATCCCCTTTGACAATCGCCATGTGGTTCTGATGGTCGATAAACGATTCATATGCGATCAGCCTGAATTCACCGTATACAGTCGGCAACTTTGATTCAACGGCACGTTGAATGAGCTTGTTGCGCTGCATCTGGTAGGCTACGAGAGATTTGATGGTAATAAGTTTCAATCCGAATTTTTCCTTGAGCTTGATCAGTTCGGGCAGCCTTGCCATGCTTCCGTCGTCATGCAGGATCTCGCAGAGCAGACCAACCGGAGTACAGCCTGCGAGCCGGGCAAGGTCAACTGCGGCTTCGGTATGGCCGACTCGCCTGAGAACCCCGCCATCCATCGCCCTCAGGGGAAAAATGTGACCGGGACGGGAAAAATCATCGGCTTTTGAATAAAGATCCCCAAGCATTTTTATCGTCATGGTCCGGTCATAGACGGAAATACCTGTTGTCACGCCTTCAGCGATGGCATCGACTGAAACCGTAAAGTTCGTTTCATGCTGGGAGGTGTTTTTCTGAACCATCGGATCGAGCTGGAGTTCTCTGGCGCGATTCATGGTAACAGCCACACAAAGCAGACCGCGAGCCTCCTTTGTTATGAAGTTCACCATTTCTGTCGTCGCCTTTTCCGCTGCAGCGATGAAATCCCCTTCATCCTCCCGGTCCTCATCGTCAACAACGATCACCAGCTTTCCGGCCTTGATATCTTCAAGAGCAGACTCGATACTGTCGAAATGCATTTTGTCCATACCTTGTAACCCTGTTTTTCGTAAACGAAATTACACGAAAAAATGTAATGTAATAAAAATCCCGATCCTTTTCCGATGACCGGCCGGGCAGCTCTTTTTTAAATTTTCCAGGACCACCCTTTGCGTTGCGGCATCAGAAATACGGAAGCTTTGAGAAGCACCGGCATTTTTGTATTATGCAGCGTTTTTTATATGAGACAGTGAATCGTTACTTTTGATTACGCTGTATCCTGACGCTACAAAACAACCGAGACCGCATGACCATACAAGCTTCCGAACCGACACAGGAGGTTATAAACCTTTCCCGGATCTTCCCGAAAGACAAGCTGCTGAAAGCTAAACAAAACGGTTTTTCCGACTTTCAGCTTGCAAATATTTTCAAAACCTCTGAACCGGCTATACGGGCGCTGAGAAAACATTACGGTATCGAATCCGTTTTCAAGACCGTTGACACCTGCGCTGCCGAGTTCGATGCCAAAACGCCATACCACTACTCCACTTACGGAGATGAAAACGAATCGGTTTCATCCGACCGACAGAAAGTCATTATCCTCGGCGGCGGTCCCAACCGTATCGGTCAGGGGATAGAGTTCGATTACTGCTGCGTCCAGGCGGTCTTCGCACTGAAGGAGGCCGGTTATGAAACCATCATGGTCAACTGCAACCCCGAAACCGTCTCGACGGACTACGATATAGCTGACAAACTGTATTTCGAACCGCTTACCATAGAAGACACCCTCCGCATCATCGAGCATGAAAAACCGCTTGGGGTTATTGTGAGCTTCGGCGGCCAGACTCCTCTGAAACTTTCCACGAAGCTTCATGAAGCGGGTGTCACCATCCTCGGCACATCATCCAAAGGTATCGACCTTGCTGAAGACCGTAAAAAATTCGGAGCGCTCCTCGAAAAACTCGACATTCCGCATCCTGATTACGGTACAGCCATCAGCTTCGAGGAGGCACAGGTCATTACACGACGGATCGGCTATCCAGCCCTCGTCAGGCCAAGCTATGTCCTCGGCGGAAGGGCCATGAAAATCATATACAACGACGACTCACTGAGGGAATATGTAGACCAGGCTCTTTTCATCTCTGAAAAGTATCCGCTCCTGATAGACCGCTTCCTCGAAACAGCAGTGGAATTCGACATCGACGCCATCGCGGACAGCACCGATTGCGTCATCAGCGGCATTATGCAGCATGTCGAGGCTGCCGGCATACACAGCGGCGATTCGACATCGATCCTGCCCTACCACAACATCAGTCCGAAGGCGATCGCCGCCATGAAGGAATATACACGAAAGCTCGCGGCAAATCTGGAAGTTGTAGGTCTGATGAACGTCCAGTATGCCGTCCAGAACGAAACCGTCTTCGTGATCGAGGTAAACCCGAGGGCAAGCCGCACCGTACCTTTCGTCGGTAAGGCTACCGCAATCCCTGTCGTAAAAATCGCAACCCGAGTCATGCTCGGCGAAAAGCTCAGCCTGCTTCGCAGGGAATACGACCTGAAGGACTGCGACGAACTCGGCCTGAAACATATGGCCATCAAGGAACCGGTTTTCCCGTTCTCGAAATTCATCAAATCCGGGGTTTACCTCGGCCCTGAAATGCGTTCGACCGGTGAAGCGATGAGCCTTGCCAACGAGTTCCCCGAAGCTTTCGCAAAGGCATACCAGGCTGCAAACATGCAACTGCCTCTTTCCGGCTCGATCTTCATCAGCGTTAACGACCAGGACAAGAACCAGCGCATCATCGAAATCGCCCGGGCACTTTACCGAATGGATTTCGACCTGATCGCAACGGCAGGAACACATCAGTTCCTCACGGAAAACGGCATCGAGTGCAAGAAGGTCTTCAAGGTAGGCGAAGAGGGCAGACCTAACATCTTCGATATCATCAAGCACGGCAAGATCAACTTCGTAATCAATACACCGAGGGGGGAAAAGGCCCTGCACGACGAAGAAGCCATCGGAGCCGCGTCGGTGCTGAGCAACGTGCCTTTCGTCACCACCATCGAGGCAGCAGAGGCATCGGTTCAGGCAATTGACTGCATCCGCCACCAGGAGTTCGGCGTGAAAAGCCTGCAGGAATACGCCGTCTACCGCAACAAATAAAATGCGGTATCCCCCGAAAGGATCCTATCGCTGCCCGGAAACAACTGAGAAAAGTACATCGAGAAAGATCCTCGATGAATGATAAACAGCTTGATCCGAGCTTGCTCTCGGCCCGGCTATGTTGAGCACCCTTATAGAATTTTTTTCAAGCCATTGCAGCACATCGGCCGTTCCAGCGCCCTGGTCCGGATTGACTGCAAGAAAAGGGCGACCAGCCTCTTCGATACACTGCAGCGTATAGCGGGTTCCGCCCTTGATTTTTCTGCGCACAAGAAGCAGCGTGCCATCCGAATCCCTCACGTTCCAGGCGGTTCTCTGACGGTATTCCTTCCGCGGAGTCTCAGTAAGATGATAACGCAGAGGTATGGACCCGTCCTCCGCTCTGCGCCCTCGTGGACACCACCCTCCATGTTCGATCCCGAAGGCTATCGCAGCATCGAGAGCCGCACGGTCTGCACCTGTCTGTCCGCCGGATACAATTTTTTCAAGTAAAACACTCACGAAAAGAAACAGTTGATGAGATGGCACCGAATATCAATTGCTTTACGGGATAATGGCAAAAGAACAAAAAAATGAAACCCCGGGAATGACATCATCGTTATATTCAATGCAAAATTCAAAAAGATCATGCCGTTTCAATAAACTGCATAACCGGAAAAAGAACGACCTTAAAAATAAATGTACCGACAATGACCGAAACACTCCAGAATCATCTCGACGAATCCATAAAACTTGAACTGAACCTCGCAAAACTCTATACGGTCCTTCACGACTGTTTTTCGGAAGATGAGGATTTCTGGTGGCAGCTCGCCATGGAGGAACGAGGTCATGCAGCCCTGCTGCAGCAGGAAAAAAAGCAGCCGCAACCACTGGCGTTCTTCCCTGAAAACCTTCTTGCTCAGGACCTACAGTCCCTTGTCAATGCAAACTCAAAAATATCGGAGCTGATCACCCGTTTTTCGGAAACCCCTCCTGCAAGGTATACCGCATTCAAAACCGCCCTTGATCTCGAACTTTCTGCAGGAGAATCCCACTTTCAGGAATTTCTTGACAGCCCTGCAAGCTCCTATTCGGCAAATATTTTCAAACAACTGAACCAGGAAGACCGCGACCATGCCGAAAGGATACGTGAATACATGAAACAGAATAATATTTCCGGAGGAAACGAATAGGATTGCAGTAGCGTTGATTATTTCGATAAGTAGTTACAGTTCAACACAGTACGACGAAAAAAGAGGGAGAAGATCAAATGGTGAGCAAAAAACTTCAGAAAGCGTTCAATGACCAGATAAACCATGAATTTTCATCATCGTACCTTTATCTGTCTATGGCTGCTTATGCGGAATCACTGAACCTGCCGGGATTTGCAAACTGGCTCAAAATCCAGACAAAGGAAGAACAGGGTCATGCGATGAAACTCTACAAATTCGTCAATGAGCGCGGCGGAAAAGTTGAACTGCAGGCTATTGAACAACCACCGGCGGCATTCAACTCCCCCATTGCACTGTTCGAAGAAGTTCTTAAACACGAGCGCAAAATAACTGTACTGATCAACAAACTGTATGAAACAGCGCTCGAAGAAAAGGATTATGCCGCTCAGGTACTTCTGCACTGGTTCATCGAAGAACAGGTAGAGGAGGAGGCTGCAGCATCAAGCATTCTTGAAACGCTGAAAATGGCCGGAGAAAAAGGACATGCACTGATCATGATGGACCGCCAGCTTGCCCGCAGGGGTCAGAATTGAAGGTCTGGTCAACTGCAGAAGTCACAGTCGGGAGGCAGAAAAATATAAAATATGCCTTCCGGCTTTTTTTATGCAAGTGAGAGGAACTGCTGTGTAAAATTCCCTTTTCCTGTTATTTCAAGCCTGCTGTACCGCTTTGCGTCATAACGGAAACACCCGCCGTTTATAAATGTAATTCCGTTAACCTTGTAGGATTGAAAGCGGTGAAAATGACCATGGAGCACAACATCGGCATTCATGAGCTTCATCACTTTCAGAAATTCTTCCCGATTTTTCATTTCCATGGTCCAGTCAAACGCCTGGTCGATGAGGGCATCAGTGCCATACACTTTGTAGGCGTGATGACATAACCCGATCACGAAGCAATCTTTCACCGATCTCACTGTATCAGGCAGGCTCATAGCCCTGAGCTGTCCGATTGAGATCAGGCCTCTTGCGCCAAGCGGATTATCGGCAGGATGCCATGGATAAACCGAGTTCAGAACCGCAATGGCAACACTGAGAGAGGGGTACTGCAATATTTTGATATAGGGAAATGACGCAGAACCTTTTTCCCTGCCGGTAACAAGTTCCTGAAAATAGATGCTGAATTCCGCAAGCTTCCGGTTGAATGCCTGTTCCTTCATCCAGGAAAACGGATTGAGCGCATTGTAGAAGCGCATCTCCTCTTCAAGGTTTATAAGATCATGATTGCCCGCAATGACAGTGCTTTTCTCCCAATGGAAAAGCCCGTGTTTTTCGAGTTTCTCCCGGACGCTCACCCAGTCCTGTTTGTCTGCATTGCTGCTGAGATCCCCTGAAATCACAAGATGATCGAACCCGTCGTTATTGAAATGGTCAAGCATCCTGTCAAGATTATTGAGCTGGCGACGGTCCGGTTTCCCGAGAAGATGAAGATCGGATATATGCGCTATTTTTACTGTGCCGGGATTCAATGCTCAAAGGGTTTGCGGTTTTCATTTCTAAAACAGTAAATTAAGCCATGTTTAATGAACAGGCTTTTCGAAAAAGGACGCAAAAGCCTTAAAATACTGCCATTCTTCAACTATTTGCTGTAAAGCATTCATCAACTCTTCCAATTATGCAAAAAAAAATAATTTCCCTTAAAGAACTCACGAAAAATCTGTGGTGGTCCTGGGATACAGAAGCAAAACAGCTTTTCGAGGAGCTTTCTCCCCTGCTTTGGGAAAGAAACAATCACAACCCTGTCGAACTGCTGCGGCATATTTCCAATGACGAACTGGCAGCACGATGCCATTGTAAATACAAGGGTAAAATAGACAGTGTCTATAACCGTTTCAACGCTTATATCAATGAAAAAAATACCTGGGCGGCAAAAAACACGCCGGAACTTGTAAAAAATCCGGTCGCCTATTTCAGTGCGGAATTCGGTATTCATGAGAGTGTCAGGATCTATTCCGGAGGCCTTGGCGTCCTTGCCGGAGACCACCTGAAATCGGCAAGCGACCTTGGCATCAACTTTATCGGCATCACCCTTTTTTACAAGGAAGGGTACTTCCGCCAGTACCTCAACCGTGACGGATGGCAGATAGAAGATTATCCCCATCAATACCCGGAAGGGCTCCCCATTGAAAAAGTAACGGGCCCCGATGGAAAGGACCTGATCATTTCGGTCAATATCGCCCAGAGCGAAGTACTGGCACAGGCATGGAGCCTGAAGGTAGGAAGGGCAACGCTCTACCTTCTCGATACCAACATACCGGCAAACGAATCGCATTACCGGGATATCTGCTGCCGTGTTTACGGCGGCGATCAGAACATGCGCATCAACCAGGAAATTGTCCTCGGCATCGGTGGGGTGAAACTGCTTGAAAAGCTCGGTCTCGAACCTGCGGTATATCACATGAATGAAGGTCACTCGGCATTTCTCACACTCGAACTTCTCTCAAGGGAGTTGTCGAAAGGTGTCCCTGCAAAAGATGCTATCGATAATGTCCGTTCACGTTGCGTCTTTACGACCCATACGCCCGTCGCCGCCGGTCATGACCGTTTTTCAAGGGACATGATGCATTATACCTTCGACAAGTATCTTTCCCATATAGGCATAACCTTCGACGAACTCATGAAGCTCGGTTCCGAGAACGAAAACGATCTGAACGGCCTTTTCACCATGACCGTGCTTGCCCTGAAACTGTCACGGGCGGCAAACGGCGTATCGAAACTGCATGGGGAAGTTTCACGAACAATGTGGCAGCATCTTTATCCCGGGCTCCCTGTTTCCGAAGTTCCTATCGGTCATATCACCAATGGAGTGCATGCAAGCAGCTGGGCATATGGATACACTGATACGTTCTGGAGAAACAATGCTGAAAGCATCGATGAGATGATCGCTTCACGTGAAACTGCAGAAGCCGTTCTGGCAAAGGTATCCGACGAAGAGATCTGGTCGCTTCGCTACAGCCTGAAGCGCAACCTGATCGACTTCATCTACCGTTACATTGCCAATCAGCTCTACCATCAGCATTCTCACTCGCTCTCCCGTGATTATGACATGATGCGGTCCGAAAAAAATACCCTTTCCCCAGACATCCTGACCATCGGCTTCGCCCGCCGTTTTGCAACCTACAAAAGGGCTCCGCTGATTTTCAAAGACCTTGACCGCCTTAACAGGATCATCAACAATCCGAAAAGGCCTTTGCAGATCATTTTCGCCGGAAAGGCACACCCGCACGATGATGCCGGCAAAGAATACATTCGCCAGATTGTCGAGTATTCGCACAGACCGCAATTCAACGGCAAAATCATTTTCCTTGAAAATTACAACCTTGGCGTTGCAAAACGGATGGTATCAGGCGTCGATGTCTGGCTTAACACGCCGGTAAGACCGATGGAAGCAAGCGGAACATCCGGGGAAAAAACCGTGCTGCATGGCGGCCTGAATTTCAGTGTGCTTGATGGATGGTGGCCGGAAGCCTACAATGGTGAAAACGGATGGGCTATCGGGCATGGAGAAGTTTTTGAAAACCACGAAGATCAGGACCGGTTCGATGCCGACAACCTCTACACTGTCCTGGAGAACCAGATCATCCCGACATTTTATGACCGTAACGAATACAACATACCGACCAGATGGATCAAGAAAATCCGAAACGCGATTGCAACCATTGCCCCGGTATACAATACGCACAGGATGGTGCGTGATTATGCCCTGAAGTATTATCTGAACAGAAAGGAAAACTGAACGAATTCCCTGTTTTCCCCTGGCCGGTTTCTGCAGGTCAGGGGAAAATGACAAACCAGATCCAATGAACCAGCACGGAACAGCTCCATCAGCTACTTGCACGTCCGTTTCCCTTGGCCGGGGACTTTCATTGAAATCACCGGTCCTTCTTGCCTCGGGAACCGTATCCTACGGTGAAGAAATCAGCAGACTCTGTGATATTTCCAGAATCGGCGGTCTGGTAACCAAAGCGATCTCACTTGAGCCAAGAACCGGCAATCCTCCTCAACGCATTGCTGAAACTCCTTCCGGGATGATCAATGCGATCGGCCTTGCCAATGTAGGGCTCGAGCGGTTCATCACCGAAAAAACACCTTTTCTGAAACAGCTTGACACCTCAATCATCGTCAATATTGCCGGACGCTCGAATGATGAGTACTGCGAAGTCATTTCGAGGCTTGACGAGATCGAAGGGATCGATGCCTACGAAATCAACCTCTCATGCCCCAATGTCAAGGGGGAATGCATGATCATGGGGGTCAGCCGGGAAGCGACTTTTGCCATCGTTTCGGAACTCCGCAGGATCACGGAACGTCACCTGATGATCAAGCTGACACCCAATGTCACATCCATAAGCTCAATCGCACTTGCAGCTGAAGAAGCCGGAGCAGATTCCGTCTCCCTTATCAACACGGTGGTCGGCATGGCCGTCGATTACAAAACCCGCAAGCCGCTGCTGAAAAACATCACCGGCGGACTGTCAGGTCCCGCAATCAAGCCGGTTGCCCTCGCCAAAGTCTGGGAAGTTTACAACAGCGTAAAAATCCCTATCGTCGGTATGGGAGGCATCGCCGGTTTCGAAGACGCCATGGAATTCCTGCTTGTAGGAGCAAAAGCCGTTCAGATCGGCACCATGAATTTCGTCTATCCGGACATCGGAGAAAAAATCGCTATCGCCATCGAACAATTTTTTTCAGCACCCGGAGCTCCTGCATTCGAGGAGTACTGTGGAAGCCTTGTAACCTGTTAACTCAATTTTTAAATCCTTTTTGTTTATGCGTATTGGAATCGGTATTGATGTACACCCTTTTGCCGAAGGCCGGAAACTCGTTATCGGTGGTGTCCATATCCCTGCCCTGAAAGGGCTTGAAGGCCACAGCGATGCCGACGTACTCCTTCACGCAGTGAGCGACGCACTGCTCGGCGCAGCGGCCCTGGGAGATATCGGCCTTCATTTTCCCAATACCAGTGCGGCATTCAAGGATATCGACAGCATGATCCTGCTCAAACAGGTTGGAAAACTGCTTGACAAGAATGGCTACAAGGCGGTTAACGTCGATGCCATGCTCCTGCTCGAAGCACCGAAAATTGCGCCCTACATTACCGACATGCGTAAAAATATCGCACGTTGTCTCGGCCTCGAACTCGGCGCCGTTTCGGTAAAGGCCACAACCAATGAAAAACTCGGTTACATCGGCCGGGAAGAAGGAGCCGCCGCTCACGCAGTCTGCATAATCAGCGAGGCCTAAGCTCCGACTTCTCCCCTGAGAACACTGACCGGTGAAAAACGTGTAGCTTTTCTTGCCGGGAAGAGGGATGAAAACACCGAAATGAGTATGCCGAAAACGATCACGATCAGATGGGCATCGAGCGTTTCGACAAGGGTGATCCTGTCGCTTTTCAGTACCCCGGCGGTACTGGCCTCGAACCGGATTGAAGAAACAAAATGGCAGATCATATGACCCAGCGGACTTCCTAAAAGCACGCCGAGCACACCGATCAGGAACCCTTCAAACATGAAAATACGGGTGATGCTGCCCCGTTGAACGCCCATCGAACGAAGGATCGCTATATCCTTGACTTTCTGCAGCACCACGGTTGTCATTACCGATGATACTCCAAGCCCGGCAACAATAAAGACAAAACCGACCAGCACCAGCGTTATCACGGCATTGCGGTTGTAGAATTCGATAACATTCCGGTTGGTCTCGTCCCAGCTTTCGCTTTTATAGCCACTCAGTTCCTGCACCTTTGCCGCCGTCTGGCGCGCACGCCCGACATCGGCCGTCCTCAGCCCTATACCGCTAACCGAATTCGATACTATACCTTCCATTCTCTGGGCAAGAGCAAGGTTGACATAGGCCTCCCGCTCGTCTTTCGCATTGAAACCGCTGCTGAACCTCCCGACCAGGGTTACGGGGAACTCCTCGCTGTTTTTCGTCACCAGCACAATCCGGTCATGGTAGTCAACCCTGAGTTTTTTTGCAAGGAGATCGCCTACAATGATGCCGTTCGTCGTATAGGTCAGTTCCTCCAGCGCATTCTGTTCAAGAAGATTTTTTTTCAGGCCCGCGATTTCACCTTCGAGACGGGGCTCCACACCCCTGGCAAGGCATGGAGTGACGCGGGTTTTGTTCCTTGCTATGACTTTGCTGAGCACGAACGGTGAAATAGTCTGCAATTGCGTGACCGGACGAATGCTCTCAACCACTTCGGTATAGTTTTTAATAACCTCCTTTTTGTCCGTTGTGACATTTTTCGTCACCATGGCAACCCTGCGCCCCTGCCGGTCGAAAAGATTGTCCGGCAAAAGAGGCACAATCCTTTCTGACTTGATGAGCACATGGGGAGAAGTATCGATCACTTTTGAGATAACATTCGACGAGGAACCCCGGGCAACGGAAATCGTTGTGATCAGCATGGCCGAGCCAACAGCAACCCCGAGCGCTGAAAGCATGGTCTGGCGTTTTCTCTCACGGAGATGAACAAGGGCGATTTTCGCCTCATCCATGTAATTCATTGATAAAAAAGAAGTTCAGGAATTGTTGAATGCTCCGGTCTTTATTTGATTTTTTGCTGCCTGTCGATGAAAAATCACACAAAAAATCTATCTTGGTTCCAACAGGCAAGGAAACTTTTATTTCCTTGCAAATAAACAAATTCAGCCATTAAAAACTAACCAGAGCATCGAAGGAGAACGGAACCGTGAAAAAAATTGGCATCCTGACCAGCGGCGGAGACTGCGGCGGACTGAACGCCGTACTGAAAGGCGCTGCACTGATGGCCCTGTCGAAAGGCCTGGAACTCTATATAATCCCGAACGGCTATGCCGGCCTTTACAATCTGCTCGACCAGCAGCATATCGTTAAACTTGACCCGGCACGTCTTGACCGTTTCGACGCCAATTTTGCAGGTTCAGAGGCAGGACATTCAAGGGTCAAGATCAAGGCGATCAGCAATCCGGAAAAATACAGCCGCATCAAGGCCGGAATGAAAAAATTCGAGCTTGACGCTTTAATCATCAGCGGCGGCGACGACTCCGGCAGCGTTATGGTCGATCTCAACCAGAACGGCATCCAGTGCATTCACTGCCCCAAAACCATGGACCTCGACCTGCAGACATACTCTGTCGGCGGCGATTCAACCGTAAACCGCATCGCGCAATTCGTGCACGACCTGAAAACAACAGGCAAAACACACAACAGGGTCCTGGTCACCGAAGTATTCGGCCGTTATGCAGGTCATACTGCTTTCCGCAGCGGCATCGCAGCGGAAGCCGACTGTATTCTCATTCCGGAAATACCGGCAAACTGGGATATAGTCTACGAGCACCTGAAGGAACGATTCACTCGCCGGATCAGGGAGAGTGACGTCCACAGCGGCACCTACACCATCGTTGTAGCTGAAGGGCTGAAAAATGCCGACGGAAGCGATATCGTCGACGAATCCGCAGGTGTAGACGCATTCGGGCACAAAAAACTCGCCGGGGCAGGAAAATACACCTGCCAGCAGATCCAGAAAAGACTGAAAGCGGACCCCTCGATGCCGCTGTTCATGAAAGAGACCGGTATGTTCGTAGAAGGCATCTATGAAATTCCCGAAGTCCGTGAAATCCATCCCGGCCACCTTGTACGTGCCGGAAACTCCTCGGCTTATGATATCAATTTCGGGTTCGAGGCCGGCGGCGGAGCAGTTCTTCTTCTTCTTGAAGGCAAAACCGGGGTGACGATCTCCAAGGTCAAGGGCCGCAAGATCGAGTATATCGAGTCAAGCAAGGCAATCGCACAGCGTCATGTCGACCTCGATCATGCCGCTATCTATGAATCCATGGGAATCTGCTTCGGCCGCGTTCCCGGTTCCTACGAGCCGATCTACCGCGAAGTGGAAGGTATTTACGAAAGAATCTACTGACCTCCTCCAGCCCAGTATCCCGGCTTTTTTCAGGTCCGGGATACTGCGTGCAGGTACACTCGAAAATCCGCTTTTCAGGCATTCCCCTTCCCGGGCTGTAAAAAAAGGAACGTCAGAACGGCAAGATCAGAAAAACGCCCTCATTTCCTTTTAAAAAATTCAAAACAATATATCTTTTAAGTTTATATCCGTAATGCAATACTATCCAATGTCCGAATCATGAACAAGTCTGCTAAAATATGGATGAACGGCGAACTCGTTGACTGGAATGACGCAAAAATACATGTCCTTTCACATGCTGTTCACTATGGTTCAACCACTTTTGAGGGAATCCGTTGTTATGAAACCATGAAAGGCTCGGCCCTTCTTTTTCTCGATGATCATATCAGACGCCTCAGGGATTCGTCAAAAATATACCGTATCGAAATTCCTTTCTCCGAAAAAGAACTGAAAGACGCTGTTATCAGCACCATACACGCCAACAGCCACAAGTCATGTTATGTCCGTCCTCTCGTCTATCGTGGGCTCGGAGCGTTTGGCGTCAACCCGCACCGTGCATCCATCGAAGTTGCCATCGCAACATGGGAATGGGGCAGCTATCTTGGCGAGGATGTTCTTGAAACCGGCGTTGATGTCCGCGTTTCATCATGGTACAGACCTGCCCCGAACACCATGCCGTCATGGGCGAAAGCGGGCGGCAACTACCTGAATTCGCAGCTCATAAAAATGGAAGCACTTGCGGATGACTATGCCGAAGGAATCGCGCTCGACATCAACGGCTATGTCGCGGAAGGCAGCGGCGAAAATATTTTCGTGATCCGGGACGGCATCGTCTACACTCCGATGACGGCCCAGTCCATCCTGCCGGGCATAACCCGCAATGCGGTCATCTATATCGCAAGGGAGCTCGGCTATCAGGTCCAGGAAACACTGATTCCGAGGGAAGCCCTCTATGTTGCCGATGAAGTATTTCTTACCGGAACGGCTGCCGAGATAACGCCGGTCAGAAGCATCGACAAGTACCCGGTCGGCAACGAAAAACGCGGTCCGATCACAGAGGCGCTCCAGCATAATTATCTGAAAATTGTCAAAACCGGCGACGATCCATATAACTGGCTGACCTTTATCTGAACAATACAATGCAGGTATGAGCTGGAACAACATCATCGGCCAGACACAGCAGATCCGCATACTGAAAAAAGCCCTTGAGACCGGCCGTTTCGCTCATGCCTATCTCTTTGCCGGGCCTGAAGGCTCCGGCAAGGAATCCGCGGCTTTCGAAATAGCCTCCATTCTGAACTGCCGATCCTCAGACACGAAACATGAAGGTGCATGCGGAACCTGCCCTGATTGCCTCAGGATAAGGGATTTCATGCATGAAAACGTCGAATATATTTTTCCTGTTGAATCGGCTCTGCTCGATACCACGGATTCGACCAGGGAAAACAAACGGTTTACCGAAGCAAGGGAACGGTATGACGCCCTGCTGGATCAGAAAAAGCAGAACCCCTATTTCTCCCCTGCCATGGAACGCTCCATGGGTATTCTGACCGAACAGGTTCTGAACCTCCAGCATAAAGCGTCCTTTATGCCCGGACAGGGAAATAAAAAGGTTTTCATAATTTCCCAGGCTGAAAGACTGCACCTTTCGGCGGCAAACAAACTGCTGAAACTGCTCGAGGAGTCACCTGCACATGTCGTTTTCATTCTTGTTTCATCGAGACCGGAAGCAGTGCTTCCAACCATCAGGTCGCGCTGCCAGACCCTCTGGTTTTCCAGGGTATCTCCTGCCGACCTTCGTTCATGGCTGCAGGACAACCTTCCGGAGATCGTTGAACCGGAACTGGGTTTCATCGTAAATTTTTCAAGGGGCAACCTCCGGCTTGCATGGGAACTCATGAACAGCCGGACCGGAAATCAAGAGGAAACACCAACCATTGCAATCCGTAACCAGGCTCTCGATTTCCTGCGCATGGTTCTCACCCCAAGCCGGTTCCATGAAGCTGTTATTTCCTGCGAACAGAATGCAAAAAACCTTACACGCAGCGAACTCACCCTGTTCCTCGCGTCGCTTATGCTTTTTTTTCAGGATGTGAACCACCGCATGATCAACCCGCACTTTCCGGGATTGAACAATCCTGATATCATCGATGCAATCGACCGGTTTGCCAAAAATTTTTCAAAACCCGATTTCTTACGCATCTCGACCATCACCGAAGAAGCTATCCGTGCTCTGGAACGCAACGCAAACCCCCTGCTTGTCCTGACCTCATTATCCTCTGAATTAAGGCCGCTTTTCCAGCGAGCCTGAAAAATAGATCATGTCGGAACAACCCGAAAAATCCGGTTCACCCGGAACGTGGAAGCGAACACTTCCTCAGAGCATCTGGGCTCTCGGTTTCGTTTCGATGTTCATGGATGTTTCTTCGGAGCTTGTACACAGCCTGCTGCCTGTTTATATGAGGAACGTTCTCGGAGCTTCAATGCTGACGATAGGCATGCTCGAAGGCATTGCCGAAGCGACAGCTTCCGTAACCAAGGTTTTTTCCGGCGCGATCAGCGACTATGTCGGCAAACGCAAATTCCTTGCGGTTCTCGGTTACGGACTGAGCGCTCTTACAAAGCCGCTTTTTCCCCTTGCTGACGCAATGGGATGGATATTTGCCGCACGTTTTACCGACAGGATCGGCAAAGGAATACGAGATGCTCCGAGGGATGCATTAATTGCGGATCTTGTCGGGGATGACATGCGCGGAAGGGCATACGGACTGCGCCAGGCGCTCGATTCGGTTGGAGCATTTGCAGGACCTCTTCTTGCACTGGGATTCATGGCCTTTTTCGCCGGAAACATCAAATCCGTTCTCTGGATAGCTGTCATACCGGCATTCATTTCAGTTCTGCTGCTTGTCGTCGGAGTATCGGAACCGCCACATAAAGCTTCCGATTCAGGAAAACGTCTCGCATTCTCTGACGCCGGACGACTTCCTTACAATTACTGGCTTATTGTCACACTCGGTTCTGTACTGACACTTGCCCGTTTCAGTGATGCTTTTCTCGTGCTCCGGGCACAGCAGATCGGGCTCGCTTCGGGCCTGGTTCCCATGATCATGATTGTCATGAACATCACTTATTCCGTTTTCTCATACCCTGCAGGAAGAGCTGCGGACAAACTGCAGCCCAAAGCGCTTCTCATTCCCGGAACCGCTGTCCTGATCGCATCCGATATACTGCTTGCAATTGCCTCGAAACCGTTCGTGGCTTTCTGCGGAGCCGCTCTCTGGGGAATCCACATGGCGCTGACCCAGGGCCTGCTTTCAAAACTTGTAGCCGATAGCGCGCCTGCCGATCTTCGAGGGAGTGCGTTCGGCATCTACAATCTTGCAAGCGGCGGAACTCTTCTGCTGTCGAGCGTCATTGCAGGAGCACTGTGGAATGTCTCGGGAGCACCGGCAACTTTTGTGGCAGGAGCTGTTTTTGCGTCAATCGCAACTGCCGGTCTGCTGATCTATAAGCCAGTATCACGGTAGTGAACTGTCATCTGCATCTGCTCAAACCGGGCCTCGCGCAGCGGTGCTCGAACGAAGCCATTCGAGATAACCCGGGAGGCCTCCCGTCACGGGCAGTTTGATTATTTCGGGGACATCGTAGGGATGATACTGGCTGATATAGGATTCCAGTTCGCCGTAGCAGGCATCTGTGGTTTTTATGTACAGTACGATCTCATTTTCTTTCTGCAGCGAACTTTCCCAGAGGAAAAAACTCCTTACTTCCGCCATCTGGACACACGCTGCAAGACGGTTATCGAGGATTCCCTCGGCAAGGTTTTCGGCTTCCTCCCTGTCGGGAACCGTTGTAATCACCAGGCAATAACTGCTTTCCATAGCACTCGTATTTGTGAATCCTACAATTCCATAAGCTCTTTCGTAAACCGTTGAAAAGGGGTTGCCCCATGCAGCCCCATCACTACCGTATCTTCAATGCGAACACCGAATTTTCCCGGCAGATAGATCCCCGGTTCGATCGTGAAAACCATGTTTTCCTTCAGAACATGCTCCCCTTTCGGGCTTATTCTCGGGTCTTCGTGCACTTCGATGCCAACCCCGTGCCCGAGCCCGTGCCCGAACTCCCCGGCATAGCCATGTCCGCTTATGAAACGGCGCACGAGATCGTCAAGCTCTCTCGCGTTCATTCCGCAGCGTGCCGACTCGAGCCCCAGAGCCTGTGCTTCCTGAACAATACGATAAACATTGCGGGCTTCATCGGAAACACGGCCAAGGGCAACGGTCCTTGTCTGGTCGGAGGCATATCCTTCGTAGATACATCCGATATCGACAATGACAAGCTCTCCGGGCACAAACATCCTGTTCGATGAACGGGCATGCGGCATTGCCGATCGCGGTCCGCCTGCGACGATAGGATCGAAAGAATCTTTTTCCGCGCCGTATTTCCTGTGCAGGTAGGATATTTCGGCGGCAATGTCCAGTTCAGTCACGGAAGGCGAAATCATCGGGATAATCTGTTCAAGTACCTGCTCGCTGATTTCGGCTGCACGGCGCATCTTCTCGAATTCGATACCGTTCTTGATCATCCTGAACTCAACAAAAAAAGAGTGGACAGGAATGACGCGCTGTTTACCTTCAAGTTTTTCAATGATACTCTGAGCCTCCTGCCATGTGATATTATCAGCCTGCAGGGCAACGACTTCACCAAGCTGGTATCGCCCCGATGCAAGTTCACTGATAAATCCTTCCGAGGTAATAACCGTTTCAGCCATCTGAACCTCGTTCGCGGCCTGCTCACGGTAACGAAAATCGGTAAAAACCCGGCTTTCCGTGCGGGTTATGAGCATCCTCGCGCTCGAACCGCTGAATCCGGTAAGCCATCGTATAACAGCAAGATCGGTTACAATACAGGCATCGAGAGACATGCTCTTCATTTTTTCCAGAACCATTTTCAGAGAAGCTTCCCTGAATGATTTCTGATCGTCAACATCCATATGCATAGTCCGGAATTAAAAAAACCGCCCCAGAAAATGAGGAAACTTGAAATACGATCAATTCTTCTTATAATTTACATTTACAAATATTCCGTTTCATTTGCGAACCGTTTTTTTATGACGCAAAAGGATTTCCTGCAGAAAATGCTTGACGGCAGTCATTTTACCCAGGAGGAAATGACCCGCTGTATGAACAATATTATGGACGGGGTATTTTCCGATACCGTCATTGCAGCTCTCCTCGCTTTACAGCAGAAAAACGGCATCAGCCCGGAAGAAGCTGCAGGCGCATGCAGCAGCCTCATGGCAAGGGCGACGGTACTCGACCTTGATGAAAATGTCGTCGATACCTGCGGCACCGGCGGAGACCATGCCGGCACCTTCAATATTTCCACAACCGCCTCGATTATCGCAAACAGCGCCGGTGTACCGATAGCCAAACATGGCAACCGCTCGGTAACAAGCAGCTGCGGCAGCGCCGACGTCCTCGAAGCACTCGGATTTACCATCAATCTTCCTCCGGAAGCGACAAAAGAACAGTTCTCCCGGACGGGCTTTGCCTTTCTTTTCGCTCCGCTCTACCATCCGTCCATGAAAAGGGTCGCTCCAGTGCGCAGGGAACTTGGCATCAGGACAATTTTCAATATTCTTGGCCCGCTGATCAACCCTGCACGTTCAAAGCGCCAGCTTGTAGGCGTTTTCGACCAGCAGCTCATGGAACTGTTTACCAAGGTGCTGCTTCAGACCGGAACCCGGCATGCGTTGATTGTCCATTCAATGACCAAAGAAGGTATCGCACTCGATGAACCGAGCCTGAACGGGCCCACCTTCATCACCGAAATACAGAACAGAAAAGTGTTCCAGCATACCGTCTATCCGGAACATTTCGCCCTGGACCATCATGCCCTTTCGGAAATCCAGGGAGGCAACGTGCACGAAAATGCCGCCATTATCAGGAAAATCCTCGATGGGAGCGCATCACAGGCATATATTGACGCCGCTCTCTATACCGCGGCAATGACCTGCTATGTTTCGGGAAGAGCCGGATGTGTCGATGAAGGTTTCACCTTGTCAATGGAAGCTCTTGAGAGCGGACTGTCTGATAAAAAATTCACGGAACTCCTGAAAGTAAACGCTGAACTTGCCGGAAAGTACAGGCAAGCCGCCAACTAATTTTTTGTTTTTTAGATACAAAAACGTGTATACTGTTTTTCGTGTTTTTTAGCCGATGCAGGAATCTTTACACCAATGAACGGACGCAATACGCTCAATCCTGAATTACAGCAAAGCATCAGTGACAAAATCCGCCAGTCGGGAATGAGCGATGCAAGGCAGAAAGCTATCCATAAGGCACTGGAAAATGTAAACAAGCCAGGCTTCAGGATCGAACCTTCCGCAATAATTCCGCTCATGAAACCGGTGACCTGGTTTCCTCCGATGTGGGCTTTCGCTTGCGGTGTAGTCTCGACCGGCGAAAATATCGCTGAAAACTGGTCCATACTTCTGCGTGGTGTCATTCTTGCCGGACCGTTGATGTGCGCCATGTCCCAGACAATGAACGACTACTTCGACCGTGAAGTCGATGCCATCAACGAACCTGAACGTCCCATACCTGCAGGAAAGATCTCGAAATCCGCAAGCTGGCTCATAACATTCGGGCTTATTATTACAGGATTTCTCGTCGCACTCTCTATCCACCCATATGTCGTCGCTATAGCCTTTGTCGGTGTGCTCATGTCGCACGCATATTCAGGACCGCCGATCAGGGCAAAAAGGAACGGCTGGTTCGGCAATCTCATTGTCGGCCTCGCATATGAAGGTGTCGCCTGGCTGACAGGAAGTTTCTCGATCACCCAGGGCGTTCCCTCCAGAGAAACCATTGCCCTTGCGATCATTTTTTCACTTGGTGCCCACGGGATCATGACGCTCAACGATTTCAAGTCGGTTGTCGGTGACAATATCCGGAGGGTTGCATCCATACCCGTTCAGCTCGGAGAGGAAAAAGCCGCAATCCTCGCATCCGTCATCATGGATCTCGCCCAGATAGCGGCCATTGTTATTCTGGTCATGAAAGGAGCTTCTTTCCTGACCATCGGTCTGGCACTTGTCCTCCTTGTCGCACAACTGCCCATGCAGAAAATTCTCATTGACAACCCGCGCGAAAAAGCGGTCTGGTACAATGCATTCGGAACTCTTCTTTACGTGCTTTCCATGATGGTCTGTGCTGTCGGTATTCGTCCGTGAAACAATACTTTTCCGGTTTACAAAACTATTGTTATATTCCGTTTCGTTTTTTTAACACCAATTGAAATGCACCATGTCCAAAGTTTGTGTACTGACCGGCAAAAGGCCAAAGTACGGCAATACGGTATCTCATGCAAATAACCATGTACGCACCCGTTTTGAGCCGAACCTTCATACCAAGAGAATCTGGATCGAGGAGGAAAAACGGTTTGTCAAGGTCAAGCTGACAGCAAAAGCCATGAAGATCCTCTCTAAAACCGGTACTGCTGATCTGGCCAAACTGATAAAATAAAACCGGCTCGACATTCAGCCGGGAGAGAAAATCTTTTTATAAAGGCTCAATCATGCATGGTTGAGCTTTTTTTTTCAATGGAAAAAAAGAAAATCACAGTTTACACCGATGGTGCCTGCAGCGGAAATCCGGGAAAAGGAGGGTGGGGAGCGCTCCTGATGTACGGCGATTCCGTCAGGGAAATTTCCGGGTTCTCACCGGCAACTACCAACAATCGCATGGAGCTTGGCGCAGCCATTGAAGCTCTTGAAGCCCTCAAGGAACCTTGCATGGTAGATTTGTACAGTGATTCAAGCTATCTGGTCAACGCGATAAACGAGGGGTGGCTGAAACGCTGGGTAATGAACAACTGGAAAACAGCTGCTAAAAAAAATGTGGAAAATATCGATCTGTGGCAAAAAATCCTGAAGTTGATTAAAATCCATGATGTAACTTTCCACAAGGTAAAGGGTCACAGCGACAACCCTTACAATAACCGGTGCGATAAGCTTGCCCGGGATGCGATCAAAAACAATTCATAATCTGACGATGTATGGAGAGCAAAGCGGCACCAGAGGCAACCACTCAAAAACGATCCTTTAAAAAAGGGCCTGGACTCCTTATCTCGATCAGCATTATCGGCTTCCTCGCATTCCTGTCTGTTGTGCTCTGGATCAACTGGAGCAAACCGAGAAAGCAGGTAGAGACGCTGAGCCCTGAATTGAGAACTATCATCGACCATATTCCAGGCAAAACCGACGCACTGATTTATGTCGGTCTGAAAGACATCAGGACAAGCCGCCTCTGGAAGGAGGTGATTCCCGATTCCCTGAAAAAATCCCCGCTGTTCAAGACGGAAGGCCGTCTCGATACCCTTCTGAAAGCAGCAGGCATCAATCCTACGGAAGACCTCGACACCCTGCTGATCAGTTTCAAGAGGACCGGTTTCCGGGAACAGAACTTTCTCGGAGTGGCCTGGGGCCCGTTTTCAGCGAAACTGCCGGAAACGTTCCTGAAAAAGAACAGTTCCGCTACCGAGAAAATCGGAGGATACCCGTGTTACGAACTCGGGCCGAAACTCTGGCTCTGTTCACTCGGGCCGAGACGTATAGCTATTGCAGGCAGCAGAAACATGCTCGAAGGGTTCCTTGTTCCCTCAGGCAGTTTTTTCCAGAGAGATTCTCTTTCAACCGCACTGATCGGAAAAACTGTCTACAAATCGCACCTCTGGTTTGCACTCCCTTCAGCTGTCTGGACATCGGGTGCACTGCAGAGCCTGACCTCCGGAAACAAGGATATGAAAACGGTCGGCAACCTCAACAGTATCCAGCACCTTGCCCTTTCCGTCAGATTAAACGACGGAATCGAAGGGGAAAGCGAATGGATTTATCCGACACGTCGTGCCGCCTACTTCGCTTCAACTTTCCTCTGGGGTGCAATAAAGCTGTCTGAAATATCCGGCACGAGAACGACAAAACAGATAAAACATGTTCTTGACAGGATTCAGGTTCAGCAAAATCTGGAATCGGTTGTCATCACCACCAATATTCCTATCGAATTTTTCAAGCACGCCGATCAAAAGCAGTAAGCGGTCAGGTTTGTCTGGTAAACAGGAGCTTTTTCCCTTTCCAGAGAACATGCACCTTTTTTCCGACCATGACCATTTTCCCGGGCTGTGATTGCAATAGACCTGCCAGTTTCTGAAGCGTCCGGGAGTCAACGGTTGCATCCATATCCCGGAGTGCCCGCTTGAAAATCTCTTTCTGCTCGAAAATCGTTCGACGCCGCAAGGCATCGACGTCAAGTTCCCCCTTATATAATGAAAGCCCCGGCTCCCTGGCGGCAAGATCCTCAAAATAAAGTTCGAGGAATTCCTCGAGTTCTCCGGCATTTTCAGAAAGCCGCTGGAGTGAAGGGAGCAGTTTGTGGGGAAATCGTTCTTCGATAAGCGGAATGACCCGGTTCCTTATGAAATTTCGGTCATACTCCTCAAGAACATTGCTGCTGTCTGACCGGCTTGGAATGTTTTTTTCCTTCAGGTATTCCTGAATGTCAGCTTTGTGGAAAAGAAGCATGGGACGGATTATCCGTCCGTTCTTTTCCCTGATACCGGTAAGACCAGGCAGGGAAACTCCCCTGAACAGGTTGAAAAGAAGCGTTTCCGCATTATCGTTAACATGGTGACCGGTAGCAATCTTCGTAAAAGCAAGTTCATCGACGAGGCTCTGAAAAAAACGGTAACGCAGCACTCTCGCCGTTTCTTCTATGGATTTTTTCATCCTTCCGGCCACATGACGGGTATCGTATCGTTCAACATAACATGAAAGCCCCTGTGTGCGGCAGAATTCAACAACAAAACATTCATCCACATCACTTTCCGGTCCGCGCAGCTGATAATTGCAGTGTGCTACAGCCAGTTCACATTGAAGCACCGGGGTTACTTCGAGAAACAACGATAGCATTGCCATTGAATCGGGACCTCCGGAAACAGCACAGATAATACGGTCCTTTTCCTGTACAAGCTTTCTTGTTCTGAGCTGTTCGAGAAATTTTTTTTCAAACGGATTCACTGTGCATGACCTGTAATGAAACAATGCTCTCTCTGGGAGATCTACCGGATCAACGGATAAAAAAACATTTCCGTTGCTTTCCATGTACAAGATAAATAATTATCATGGTGAGGCTTATCATAAAAAAAATCAACGAATCCGCTTATTGCTGATGGTTACTCCCTATGGCTACAGCAGCATCATGAAAGTATTCCTTTTGTGTTTTCTGTTAGATGCAACTGCACTGCTCATGCCTGGACAGCTGACAACAGCAGTCGTGCTTGCGAGTTCATGTTTTCTCCTTTTCACTTTTTATTTTTTCCGGGACCCGAAAAGGGAGATTCCTGATGATGAACGCATCATCATTGCGCCTGCCGACGGTAAAATCATTCTCGTCCGGGAACACCATAACAGTTTCACCGGGGGATCGTCAACCCTGATCAGCATCTTCATGTCCCCCTTGAATGTCCATGTCAACCGCATTCCCGTCGATGGCAAAGTCACCCTTCTCCGTTATCGTCCCGGTCGTTTTCACATGGCATTCGATCACCGGAGCATGGAAGAAAATGAAAAAATGGAAATCGGTATCGATACTGGATCGGTACGGGTTCTCTTCGCCCAGGTATCAGGGTTTCTTGCAAGAAGAATCGTCTGCAAGCTGCAGGAAGGAGATGCCGTCATGAGCGGCACCAGGTTCGGAATGATCAAATTCGGATCAAGGGTCGATGTCATTCTTCCCTCCTCTGCCACTGTACTGGTACGTCCGGGGTTTAAAACACGCGCAGGCGAAACTGTTCTGGCAAGGTACTGACCCGCGCAAAGGAATTACGCTCATCAGCCTGAAAAGAATTGGTTTAGCTGAGCATATTGTTTATATAGAAAAAATTCAAGGATCGTTCATCATTTAAATTTCCTGGGGGAAAACCAATGTTCGGATTAGGTGGACAGGAACTGCTTCTCATTCTCGTAATCATTCTTCTGCTTTTCGGTGCAAAAAAACTTCCCGAACTTGCAAAAGGTCTCGGCAAAGGTATAAACGAGTTTAAAAAAGCACAGAACGAACCCGAGGAGAATGGTAAAAAGGGAGCTGACGAAGCTTCAAAAAAGGAAAAATAGTAATCGACAAATCCTGCAGCAAAAGCCCTCAACAGGGCTTTTTGCCTGTCTGTATCCATCAATGCAAGGACCTGCTTGTATCCAGCGTCTCCGTGAATACTGAAAACGCACTCCGGAATAAACAGCCATGCTTTACAGCCTTTATGTAAGAAATTTCGCGCTGATCCGTGAACTTTCCATTGAATTCCAGCCCGGACTGACGATCATTACCGGAGAAACCGGCGCAGGCAAATCCATTCTCGTCGGAGCCCTTGGCCTTGTTCTCGGCGAAAGAGCCAGCAGCGACATGGTCCGCTCGGACACCGGCAAAGCCGTCATAGAGGCTGTCATGAAAGGTATCCACGCTGAAAAAATCGAACCACTCCTCAAGGATGCCGAAATTGAAACAGCTCCGGAGCTCATTATCCGCCGTGAACTGTCTGCGACAGGACAATCCCGTTGTTTCATAAACGATACCCCGTGTACAGTGGCTCTACTGAAACAGATCGGGGAACTGCTGATCGACCTGCACGGGCAGCACGAACACCAGCTGCTGCTGCATGCCGACACCCATGAAGCCATGCTCGATGATTTTGCCGGAACCGCTCCCGAAATATTGGTCTACAACAAAGCCAGATCCGATCTGTCCGGACTGAAAACACAGCTTCGATCCATTGAACAGGAAAGCACTGCAATACAGGCAAAAAAGGAGCTGCTGGAATTCCAGTTCAACGAACTCTCCGCTCTTGACCCGAAAGAGGTTGAAGAGGAATCCCTCGACAATGAAATCACGCTGCTGGAAAATGCCGAGAACCTTTTCAGTCTCTGTACCATACTGACAGACCTGCTCTATGACAGTGATCAATCGGTCTATACCGGAATGACCGCAGCCTTGCATACTCTTGAAAAACTTGTAAATATAGATAAACGCTTTGAGCCTCATATCGAGGAAATACAGGGAGCCAGAAGCAGTCTGGACGAACTGTACCGTTTCACCGGCAGGTATGTTGCCGGTATCGATTTCAATGCGGAAAGGCTTGAAGAACTTCGGGAACGGCAGCTCCAGTTACAGAGGATGTGCAGGAAATACGCTCTCACTGTATCCGGCCTTGTCGAACTGAGAAAGGAGCTCGAGGAGCGCCTTGTACTTGAGGAAAACCTCGATGAAAAAACCGCACGTATCAAGGAGGAGATCTCGTTCAGGAAGGTCGAGCTTTCAAGGCTTGCATTGTCGCTTTCAGAAAAACGACGCAACGCAGCCATGAAACTCGAAAGTGTGGTCAGGCACCATCTTGCAGAGCTCGGAATACCAAATGCCTCTTTTGTTGTAAGCATGACCAACGAAATAAATCCTGACGGGGACATCATTACCGACGGCAATACTTTCACTGCTTTTGAAAACGGCTATGACCGTATTGAATTCCTGATTTCCGCCAATCCCGGAGAAAAGCCCAAACCTCTGGTAAAAGTAGCGTCCGGGGGTGAAATATCGAGGGTGATGCTTGCCATGAAAAGCGCATTGGCGGAATCAGCCCGGCTACCGATCCTCATTTTCGATGAAATCGACACCGGCATCAGCGGCCGGGTTGCAGAAGCTGTCGGAAAAAGCCTGAAAAAGCTCTCCAGAGTCCACCAGATCATCGCTATAACCCATCTTCCCCAGATTGCCGCAATGGCCGACCTGCATCTCTCGGTGCAGAAATCCGTAAAAGATGAAAGGACCGAAACGGAAGTAACCGCACTTGACAGAGAAAACCGTCTCCAGGCTATTGCTGGACTTTTCAGCGGCAACAACATATCACCGGCCTCACTCAACCTTGCAGGAGAGTTGCTTGAAAGGGCAGGGTCGGTTTGAAGTCATTTTTTTGTTTCATAAAAGCCTCGATATATTGTCACGGAAATGGTAGCGAACGATCACGTTTCTTCGAGCGACCACAATAAACAGACAGTATTCCGAATTGAGCACTGAAAGAGACATACTTGAGTTCGATATCCTCTACATAGGAGGGGGCCCGGCCAATATTGCATCAGCCATTCATCTGCAGCGTCTTCTCAAGCGCCATGGCGGACAATCCACTGAAATCGCAATCATCGACAAGGGTCGTTATGCCGGTGCCCATCTGCTTTCCGGAGCGGTTCTCGACCCGGTGACGTTCATGGAATTTTTTCCTGATTTCCTTGAGAAAGGGTGTCCCGTCGAATCAAAAGTCACCAGAGAAAGCATTACTTTTCTCAATGCCCGAAAAAAGTTTTCCTTCCCGATTGTCCCTGAACCTTTCAGCAGCAAAGGGTGCTTCCTTGTTTCACTCAGCCGTCTGGGCTCCTGGCTGGCCGAAATAGCTCAGGAGGAAGGAATACAGTTCTTCGACTCTACCTGTGCGGCTGCACCTGTGATTGAAAACGGCAGGCTTGCCGGTATCGTAACAGACGACAAGGGCATTGACAGGGAAGGCCGAAAAAAAACCGGTTTTGAACCGGGAATCATCCTGAAAGCGAAAGCTTTCGTGATTGGAGAGGGATCACAGGGATCGTTCCTGCAGCAACTGCCCGAAGTGTTTCCGTCCGGCTCGGCAAATCGTCAGAAGTTTCACTCCGCCGGAATGAAAGAGACATGGCGGATTCCTGAAGGCCGCATCACGGCTGGCGAGGTCAGTCACCTGTTCGGCTACCCGCTCAAATACGACAGGTATGGAGGAGGGTGGCTCTATGCACTGACATCGACCCTGCTCTCGATCGGGTTCGTCACATCGCTTGGACCGTCATCTCCGATCTGTGATCCGCACCTGAACCTTCAGTTGTTCAAGCAGCATCCATTCCTTCGCGGATTGCTCGAAGATGGAAAAATGATAGAGTCAGGAGCAAGAAGCATAACATCGGTTACCTGTGATGAACTGCCCGGCCTTTATGGAAAGGGATTCCTCGTCACCGGGGAATCTGCGGGAATGGTGAACCTGCAGCGGCAGAAAGGCATCCATCTTGCCATGAAATCAGGTACGCTCGCGGCTGAAACTCTTTTCGACTGTATCATCCAGGACAATTTTTCGCTTGATTATCTTTCATGTTACGCAAACCGTTTCAGGAATTCCTGGGCCTTCGAGGAGCTTCATGGAGCAAGGAATTACAGGAAAGCATTCGACAAGGGCCTTTATGCCGGACTCGTCGAGGCCGGTCTTCGACTGAAGCTTCCCCGCTTTGTGACTGATCGCGAAATCGGCAGAATTGAACAGGATGATGTTGCTTCCAGGATTTCGTCCTTCATCACTGTTAAAGAGAGCTTCAAACCGGATGGAACGCTTGTGTTCGGAAAAGACCTCTGCGTTTACCGCTCGGGAACAATGCATGAAGAGGACCAGCCCTGTCATCTTCATGTCAGCCCTGAAAATATCCGGGAAATCTGCCTTGACAAATGCCGTAACGAATTCGGAAATCCATGCAACCATTTCTGTCCTGCTCAGGTTTACGAAGTTACGTATGAACCGGTGCCTTCATTCAGGCTTAATGCGTCAAACTGTCTGCACTGCAAGACATGCGAAATTGCGGATCCTTATGGAATCATCAGGTGGGTAGTTCCTGAAGGTGGAGGCGGTCCGGGCTATAAACTCAGTTAACATATGACTCAAAAGAAAAAAATAGTTGTCGGCATATCGGGCGGAGTTGATTCAGCCGTCTCCGCATGTCTGCTTCTGCGTCAGGGATTCTCGGTTACCGGACTGAACATCAGAGTGCTCGACACCCCCGATGAGCGCCCTGCGCTGCAGACTTCTCAGCTCGTCATCAGTGACCACGAGGATTTTCAGATTCCCGTTTTCACCCTGAACCTCAGCGGTAAATTCAGGGATGATGTCATCCATTATTTCCATGAAGACTACCTCGCAGGAAAAACACCGAACCCCTGCATGGTCTGTAACAAGAAAATAAAATGGTTCGGACTTTTTGAAGGCGCAAAACAGCTCGGGGCCGAATATGTCGCAACAGGCCATTTCGCTTCGACGACGTTCAAAGACGGCCGCTACCGGCTGTTCAAGGGTGCCGATTTGCAGAAAGACCAGAGCTATTTCCTCTGGATGCTCACGCAGAAAGATCTCTCTAAAACCATTTTCCCTCTCGGCAGATACACGAAGCCCGAGGTTCGCAGCCTCGCCCGCGAATTCGGCGTCAGGGCCGCGGAAAAAAAGGAGAGCCAGGAGATCTGTTTCGTGCCACATGACGATTACTGCGGTTATCTCGTCAATGCCATACCGGGACTGGAGAAAAGAGTTTCCGGTGGTGAAATCGTTGATGAACACGGCAGGGTGATCGGCAGGCACCGCGGATATCCGTTCTACACGATCGGCCAGAGGCGGGGCCTCGGCGTTTCTGCCAGGGAACCGCTTTATGTCAATGCCCTTGACCCTGAGCACAACCGTATCCATGTCGGAAGTAAAGCAACTCTTGAAAGCAGGAAAATCCTTGTATCCGGAATGAACTGGATCGGTGTCGAAAAACCGGAAAGCCCGATGAAAGCAACGGGAAAAATCCGTTATCGTGACCGGGAAACGCCCTGTATTATCGAACCCTTACCGGAGAACTCTTTCACTGTGACATTCGACTCCGTAAAAAACGCTGTCGCTGCAGGTCAGGCCGCAGTCTTTTACCGCGATGACGAGGTGATAGGCGGCGGTTTCATTTCCGGAACAATAAAAGAAAAACAATAATATTCAGTCATGCTTCAGCGCAGAAACCTCTCTCTCACCTACCTCGAACTGGCACCGGCCAACCCGGAACATGCACCAATCGTTATCATGCTGCACGGATACGGAAGCAATGAAAAAGACCTGATCCAGCTGGCGCCCATGCTTCCTGAAGGCATACGTTACATCAGCGCCCGGGCTCCGGTAACGCTTGATTTCGGCATGTTCGGCTGGTTCCCTATCGAATTCATCCCGACCGGTATCATTGTGGACTATGATGCCGCGGCAGAAGCACGTACAATACTCATCGATTTCATCCGGGAAATCATTTCGGAATACAAACCCTCAGGAAACAAAGTCTATCTGATGGGGTTCAGCCAGGGTGCGGTCATGAGCTATCTTGCCGCTTTCCATGCACCCGAACTGCTGCACGCCGTTATCGCCCTCAGCGGCCAGCTTCCGGAAAAATCACTTCCTGCCGAACCTGTCAGACAGGAAATAACCGACCTTCCCTTCCTTGTCATGCATGGTATTTATGACGATATCCTTCCGATTGACAAAGGAAGGCGTTCGAATGAATGGCTGCAGCAGCATGTCCGGGACCTCGTCTATCGGGAATACCCCGTTGCGCACCAGATTTCCGAAGAAGGCATCCGTCTTCTGCAATCATGGCTTGAGGAAAAGCAGCCGGCAAGCTGACAAATTTCCGTTACTTCCCGAAAAGTCTTGACCGGACATCACTCCAGGGCATAAAACTTCGCTCTGCAGCGCCGGAACCAAGGGATTTGCCTCCGAATCCCTTATATTCTCTTTTTTTAAAAATGCAGTTACCGCTCATTGAATGAAGGACACACTTTTCAACCTGCTCGATCGACGCATCCTCGTGCTGGACGGCGCCATGGGCACCATGATCCAGCGCCGCAAACTGAAGGAAGAAGATTACCGTGGAATACGATTCGTATCGCACGTCCACTCTCTCTTCGGCAACAACGACCTGCTTGTGCTCACCCGTCCCGATGTCATCCATGAGCTGCACTGCGAATTCCTCGATGCCGGCTCGGATATCATCGAGACCAACACGTTCAATGCAAACCCGATTTCCCAGTCGGATTACCATACAGAAAGCATCGTCCGGGAACTGAACGCCGAAGCCGCCCGGCTGGCCAGGAAAGCTGCTGATGAATACACCGCACGCACTCCCGGCAAGCCTCGTTTCGTGGCAGGTTCCATCGGCCCGACCAACAAGACCCTTTCACTTTCACCCGACGTCACGAACCCCGGCTACCGTGCAGTGAGCTTCCGGGAAGTCGTCGACAACTACCTTGTTCAGCTCGAAGGTCTCAGGGAAGGGGGCGTCGACCTCCTGCTTGTCGAAACGGTGTTCGACACCCTGAACTGCAAGGCGGCACTTTTTGCCATAGAGGAGTTTTTCAAAGTTACCGGTTGGCGGGTACCCGTGATGGTTTCCGGAACCATCGTGGACGCCAGCGGACGCACGCTTTCCGGACAGACAACCGAAGCGTTCTGGATATCGATCGCGCATATGCCCGATCTCATGAGTGTCGGACTGAACTGTGCGCTCGGCTCGAAGCAGATGCGCCCGTTCATCGAATCCCTTGCCGGCATCGCCGAGAGCTACGTCAGCGTCTATCCCAATGCCGGGCTGCCGAACGAATTCGGCCAGTACGACGACTCACCGGAATATATGGCAGCCCAGATTGCCGGTTTTGCCGAATCCGGGTTCGTCAATATCGTCGGAGGATGCTGCGGTACAACTCCTGACCATATCAGGGCGATTGCGGAAGCCGTCAGGACTCTCAAACCGCGACGCAGGCCGCAAAAAAGCCATGAACTGCTGTTATCAGGACTCGAGCCACTCAGTGTCAACAGCACCACGGGCTTCATCAATGTCGGCGAACGCACCAACGTGACAGGATCGAAAAAATTCGCCCGGCTCATAAAGGAATCCAAATACGATGAAGCACTCTCAATTGCCCGCCAGCAGGTAGAGAATGGCGCACAGGTCATCGATGTGAACGTAGACGAAGGCATGCTCGATTCGGAGAAAGTCATGAAAGAGTTCCTGAACCTCGTGGCATCCGAACCGGAAATATCGCGCGTACCGGTAATGATCGACAGCTCGAAATGGCAGGTCATCGAAGCCGGGCTGCAGTGTGTCCAGGGCAAAAGCATCGTGAACTCCATCAGCCTCAAGGAAGGAGAGGTCCTTTTCAGGGAACGTGCACAAAAAATCCTGCAGTATGGTGCTGCAACCGTCGTCATGGCATTCGACGAACAGGGCCAGGCCGACTCGTTCGAACGACGCATCGAGATATGCAAACGTGCATACGACATTCTGACCGAACTCGGCTTCCCGCCAGAAGACATCATTTTCGACCCTAATGTGCTTACCGTAGCGACAGGTATCGAAGAGCATAACAACTACGCGCTCGATTTCATCCGCTCGGTACGCTGGATAAAGGAAAATCTGCCTTATGCGAAAATTTCCGGAGGCATCAGCAATGTCTCCTTCTCTTTCCGGGGCAACGAACCTGTCAGAGAGGCAATGCATGCCGCCTTCCTTTACCATGCCATCCATGCAGGCCTTGACATGGGCATCGTCAACGCAGGTCAGCTTGCCATCTATAAGGAAATTGATCCTGAACTTCTGGTACATGTCGAGGATGTGCTTCTGAACCGTCGACCGGATGCAACTGAACGCCTCGTTTCTTTCGCCGAAACTGTCCGTGACGGCGGCGACAAAGCCGAAGCCAAAGCCGCCGAATGGAGAAACTGCACGGTTGCGGAAAGACTTCGACATGCGCTTATCAAAGGCATCGTCGATTATATCGAAGAGGATACAGAAGAAGCCCGGCAACTCTACCCGAGCCCCCTCCAGGTAATCGAAGGCCCGCTCATGGATGGCATGAACGATATCGGCGACCTCTTTGCCGATGGAAAAATGTTTTTGCCCCAGGTAGTCAAAAGCGCTCGTGTCATGAAACGATCGGTTGCCTGGCTCCTTCCGTTCATCGAAGAGGAGAAAGCCGGACAGAAAGAGAGCCGCCCTGCAGCAAAGATACTGCTTGCCACAGTCAAGGGAGATGTGCATGATATCGGCAAAAATATTGTCTCGGTTGTCCTCGCTTGCAACAACTACGACGTGGTCGATATCGGCGTCATGATGCCATGCGAGCAGATCCTCGACGCCGCAGAACGTGAAAAAGCCGACGTTATCGGCTTGAGCGGCCTCATTACACCCTCACTTGACGAAATGGTCCACGTGGCATCTGAAATGGAACGCCGCGGCATGAAAATCCCTCTTCTTATCGGAGGAGCTACAACATCGAGAGTGCATACCGCCGTGAAAATCGCCCCGGTCTATTCCGGTCCTGTCATCCAGGTGCTCGACGCTTCACGGAGCGTTCCTGTCGTGAGCAGCCTGCTCAACCCTGCATTGAAAGAAGGATACCTTGCTCAGCTGAAAACCGATCAGGCCGCGCTGAGAGAAAGTCATGCAGCGCGCAACGCTTCGGAATCATTCGTCACACTCGATGAAGCACGCAACAACCGACTTCATGCCGGCTTCGATACATCATCGGTTCAAAAGCCACTGAAAACCGGCATAACACTTCTTGAAAATGTCACTGTAGCGGAACTTCGCCCCTATATCGACTGGACACCATTCTTCGCAGTATGGGAACTGCACGGCAGGTTTCCCGGCATTTTCGATGATGCAAGGTTTGGCACGGAAGCAAAAAAACTCTACGAGGACGCCGGCATCCTCCTCGACAGGATCGAAAAAGATCAACTGCTCGGGGTCAAAGGTGTTGCCGGTATTTTCCCGGCAAACAGTCTTGGTGACGATATAGAAGTCTATACCGACGAGGAAAGGACGAAATTACAGCTTACCCTGCACACCCTCCGGCAGCAGCAGAAAAAGAAAAAAGGGGAACCCAACCTTGCGCTTTCAGACTTTATCGCATCGAAGGATAGCGGCATCAGGGACTATATCGGATGCTTCGTTGTAACTGCCGGACACGCCATAGAAAAAACGCTTGAGCTTTTCACGAAGGAACATGACGATTATCGCCGAATCATGACACAGGCGCTTGCAGACCGGCTTGCCGAAGCGTTCGCAGAGATGCTCCATGAAAAAGTCCGGCGTGAGTTCTGGAGCTACGCACCGGATGAGCAATTTACTCCGAATGAACTGACAGCGGAAAAATACCGCGGCATCCGTCCTGCGCCAGGCTATCCCGCCTGTCCCGACCATACAGAAAAAGCCGAACTGTTCACCCTGCTCAATGCCGAAGCCGCAACGGGTGTGACGCTTACCGAAACCTTCGCCATGAACCCGGCCGCCTCGGTGAGCGGATTCTACTTCGCCCATCCGGAATCGAAATATTTCGTACTCGGCAAGATTGGAAGGGACCAGGTCGAAGATTACGCCCGGCGTAAAGGAATGGATGTGAAAGAAGCGGAAAAATGGCTGGCTCCCGTACTGAATTATACCCCCTGATTACAAAAAGGTATAAACAGCAGAAAAGTTATCGCTTCATAATCGGCAAGAGGATTGAAGGGATAGGTATGGCAACTTTCTGTTACTTTCTGGCAGAGGATTTCAGGCAATGGATGACACCTGACCGGGAATTCCGCTTCACATTAAATCAGTAAGCAAATTGCATAACAGAAAAGCCCTGCGTTTGACAGGGCTTTTCCGGTCAGCGGCCTGAGCAACTGACTCTATACATTTCTTCCTCTCGGTTTAGAGGTAGTAGTGAGCGCCAAGAGATACGAATGTACCGTTCACGTGTACGTTCAAGTCAGAACCTGGCCAACTTGTGTCAACGTGGTGCATTCTGTAGCCGACTTCGAAGTTCAGTCCGAGCTCAGGAAGACCTGCGAAAGAATATTCAGCGCCCATGAAAGGAGTGACGGTCCAGAGTGTCACATCAACACTGGAAGGAATCCAGTCACCGGATACAGAGCCGTACCCGCCTTCAAGACCGACATAGAATTTACTGTTCTGTTTTACAACAGGTGCGTAGAGCACTTTTGCTGTTCCGAGGAAAAGATCTGCATTGCCAGCATCAACGCTATTGTGTGAAGCACCAACTGCACCATAGAATACGTTCAGTTCTCCACCAACGTTCTTGTTGAACCAGTAACGGGCGCTTACACCATTGAGGTTCAATGGATCGCCACCAAAGATACCCTGGTAACCAAGACCGATTTTTCCATCTTCTGCCATTGCAGTCCCTGCGCCGAGCATAACTGCCAGACCAGCTGCCACGAGTGCTTTTGTCATTTTCATAATAAGATACTCCGTTTTTTACTTACTACAACTTATAATAATGTTGCCTTCCGGCATACATTATATATTAACATTTACCGGTATATACCGGCTACCTACTACATGTCGCAAATATACAAAAGCAAAATGCACCCAAGCAAATTTATTTTTATAAAAAGAAATCATAAGTCTTTCAGTTACAATACGTTAACAATTGTTATAAAATCAAAACTTTCTAAACCATTTCGTTTTTAATACGGGACACACATGAAATACTTTTATTTATATGGATTTACATTTATAAAATCAACATCTTTTTTCACTTCGTTAACTTATAGTCCCACACATATAAAGTGAATTGAAAGCAATAAAACACAAAATTCAAACGAATATTGTTTCACATGATATTCGAGAATTAATTTTGATGTAATAAAGCTTTCCTATAGTTCTCGATGATCTGTAATAAGGGTACATTATTCCCGAAATCCGGTTTTCAAAAATAATGATCGAAGAACAAAGTGACGAAACTGCCGGTGTCACTGATGCTGACAGGGCTTTTCCTGCTTCCGTCGAATGCTTTTGCCGCTCTTGCAGGAAGATGGCGCTGTAACGGAGGAAGAACAAGATGGAAGGCGGCCTGGAAAAAAGATGACCTGGTATAAATAAAAACAAGCGGGTCTGGAGGCCTGAATGGAACAGTCTTTAAGCGAAAAAATACAGGCTGTCTCAGTTTTAACTCTGAGGCAGCCTCTCTTGTTTGAATCTTTCGAAATCCGGCTTAGAGAGCAAGATCGGACGGTTTCAGTTCAGGAATATGCAGGTTGAGCGCTTTCAGCAATGCATCGTCCCTGCCGTAGACATCTTCCGGGAAAAACATTTCATCTCCTTCAGGAACTGCAGTCATGTAGAGGATAAAAACAGGAATCCTTTTCGGGAGAAATACCGTCGAAGTTTTACCGGTATTGATAGCCGCCTGTATCCTCGAGGCACTCCATTTGACACTGTCACGAAGCACGATCTGTGCGAGATCGAATGGATGCTCGACCCTGATACATCCGGAACTGAATGTTCGGACATTTTTCTCGAACAGTTCCTTAGAAGGGGTATCATGCAGATAAACGATATATTTGTTCGGAAGCATGAACTTGATCCTTCCGAGAGAACCATGGTCACCCGCTGTCTGCTGAAGCCTGTATGGAAAGTTCCTGCCTGAATATTGCGACCAGTTTACAGAAGATGGATCGACCGTATTTCCGTCATTGTCGATGATCCTCAGCTTTTTCTTGTCAAGATAAGATGTGCTTTTACGGATTTCCGGAAGAGCGTCCTTGTCGAGTATCGTCGGAGGAATAACCCACTGGGGATTGAAAATGATATACTGCATATCGGCTTTGAATATCGGTGTTTCACGATAGGGCTTGCCGACAATGACCCTTGTCTTCCAGCGATTCCGGCCGTTTTCCACATACTGCAGGGTAAAATCCGGAATGTTGACAATCATATAGGTTGAACCAATGTCGCCGAGAAACCACCGGTACCGTTCGAGATTGATGCCGATCTGCTCGATCCGCCGTTCGACCGGAACATTCAATGCCTTGATGGTGGCATTACCGACCACTCCGTCAGCATCAATGCCGTTATGTTTCTGAAACTGCCTTACAGCCTCGACAAGTTCACCCTTATATACATTAGAACTATCGGGAGTCGAAACGGCGAGTTCACCCGTCACTTCAAGACGCTTGCGCAGGAACTTGACACGGCTGTCCTTGTCGCCTTCCTGCAATTTGGGCCCTTGAGGTACTTCCGGCCACCCACCTGAAGCGGCAATTTCACGGTATCTGGCAAGACCTCGTTTCAACTCTCCATATTTACTATTTTTCGGACGAAGCTCCTGCAAGGCCGCTGAAATTTGCTCGGCAGCTATTGCATGCTGAAGCTTCGCTTCAAGAGCAGAGTGCGATTCTGAATCGCCGAGATTCCAGGTTGGTTCAAGTTTCTCAGGATCAACTTTTCCAAAATGAAGATGGCTGGCAAGTGTCAGAAAGGCATCGCTGAGCAGAAGATCGTACTGGGCCTGCTGCTCAACTGATAATGGAAAGCGGTTGACAAGTTCTTTTATCTCCCTGATATGGTAATCCGCGGGATCGAGACCATCTTCCTGTATCGCTTCAATTGCGGCAAGCAGCTGGGAAACCATCGCCGGTTTTGTCCAGACTGTATGGAAATGCCTGGAAGCGTAAAACCTGTAAAGCTGTGAGTTCAGTTTTAATTGCCCGCCGCCTTTCTGAATTTGCTGACTGGAAGCCCTGTTGAGATAATTCTGAATCGCATCGACTATCGTGTAGCTCCGGGAACCTTTTTCATGGTGAACAGATGTCACTCTATGGCGCGTTCCCTTCTCCTGATCGACTGGAGCGTGTTTTCCCGGAAGCGGTTGTACAGGACTGAATGCAAGCAAAAAAAGCAGAATACCGGTCATATGGCAGAAGATACTTTATGAAAAAGGATCGGGCACGGAAAGAAGCCGGGCAAGATCGGAGTTGATAATTGATGATTTATCGGCATAGCCCTGATCACTCTTGAAAATGAACAGGCAGCTGCCTCCTTTAATAAGATCGATGATATGCTGAAAATTCTCGAATGAGACTGCAGGGCAACCCTGGCTTCTTCCAAGACGGCCGGTCCTCCTGATATAGTCGTAAGAGACATAATTTGCGCCATGAATCACTATGCTTCTCGATTCAGCCTTGTCATTGATACCCGGCTCCATGCCGAGAAGCCTCAGAGAGTAACCGTGTTTTCCGTCATAAGTATCACCTGTGGTGAAAAATCCGAGACTGCTCTGGTGAGAACCCGGATGATTTGAAAAAGTACTGGCAAATATCTCTCCGCTCCCGCTACCGTGTGCGACAAGTCCGGAATAGAGAATACGGCCTTCATTGACATCGATAACAAAGAGGCGGTCATCGAATGAGGGCTTGTTGAAATCGATAATGGTAAGGATGCCGTCTCGAACGAGTTTCCCTTCGGATTTCAGTGCATAATAACCTGAAAGGGCAAAATTGAGCGCAGAAGGGCTGACTTTGTTTCGAAGTTCTGAAAAACGGGAAAGGACGGAAGTGGTTGTGATATTAGAAGAAATATTATTGTCAAAAGAAATGGCACTACCCTGTAAAGGTAGCGCAAAGGCAAGTACAAAGGAGAGCATTACAATCAATCGTTTCATAATCATTATCACCCGGAAAGTTTAAACCAGCGGTATCAGCCGGCATGTTCATAAAAACAGGTCATTCAACGTACGTTCATAAAAAATATCACAGTAACCATCCGGGACATATCAGTCAACCAGGCAAAAACAGCCAGCCATTACCTTTTACGAATGAAAGGCTGTAAGAGTCCTTAAGGATATTTTCCAGGGACAGTGTGCTGTGAAAACACAACAGGCTGAAAAGATATATTTTTTTCCCCTAACCATCAAACCCTTGACTGATCAAGTAAAATTGCCGCCGTATCCGGTACGGTAACCTGCTGCTGAAAAAAAAGCACTTCGGCATCGGCAATTTTCCTGTATTGCCTGATATGGTAGAGATGGGGGGCACAATTCAGGAGAAAGGTTGCAAGCCCTTCCCACATGGAAACCCAGGCAACAATGGTAAGGCCTTCGGAAAACAATGTATTGACAAACGAAACATTGCCGGAAGACCATATGTCAAGGTTCAGCCAGAGAGACAAACCAAGAATGGCAAGCCCGATAAAGAAAAGCATCAGGGATGTTCTCAGCATTGTTTTCATGGCTGCGCTCTCGAGCTCCTTCTGGTACATAAAAAATTTATGAACACTGGTGCGCACGCGCTTCATCAGTTCCGCCGCAGGCAACTGATCAAAAGTAAAGCTGATCACAAAATCAGCACTGCCGATTTCACGGACACATTCGGTCAGATAATAAACGAGGTCTTCTTCGAGGTCTTTTTTGTGATAGGGAGCGGTCCTGTCGAAATTTTCATAAAGGTCTTCCACCCTGCCTGCCGCAACATCAATGATAATCCGGCCATCTGCCGTTTTCTCATACCGCTCGAGAATTCTTTTCTTTACAGGGCTCATTCAGTATCACCGGTTTCATGCGAAACAGTTATGCTACCTGGAAGAGGCCCCGATAAAACGCCAACGGGTACTGACCGTAACCGCTATCTCCTGCTCCGATGGCGCGATCTCGGTCGGAGCCGCTTCCGGTGCTGCTTTCATAGCCATGACATCCTGGTATGGGCGAACTCTCTGAGGCTGCTCGTTTATTACCGCTTCCTGAAGCTGGCCAAGGTGACCCCCTGCGGCTTTTGCCATGATTTCCGCATCGCGGTGCGCATTTTCAACGGCTGCGGCAAGTGCCTGCTGGCGAAGTGATTCATACCGGCTCGATGAAAAACTGATGTTCTGGACCTCATCGGCACCGCCCTGCACCGATGCATCGATTGCCTTTCCGATCGAACCGAGATTGCGGACTTTCACCATGATGGTATGACGCGCCGTATAGCCTTTCAATACGCTTCTGCCAAGCGACTGATCCCATTCCCAGCGGGGAGATACGGTATAAGTCGCTGATGTTGCATCTTCAGGAGCAACTCCCGCCGTTCTTAGTGCATTCTGGACGGAGCGATATTTATCTGCAGTTTCAGAAGCCGCTTTTTCAGAGGTTTTTGCATCCGATTTCACGACAACCGCGAATTCAGCCATATCCGGTCTCACCGAAACCTTGCCGACAGCGCTCACCAGTACCCGGCTTTCTTCAGCCTCTGCATGAGAGGAAATACAGCACATACCGGCAAGCATCAAAAGAGAGTATGTGATGAGCCTTGTTTTTACTGTTAACATCTTTTTCATTTCCATCACGGTTTCCGATTTTATACATGCAGATTTCAAGGGGTTATCACGGCTTCCCTGCATAGAGTCATTGTTAAAAGAAGGGGTTCTGCTGATAGATCATTTGATAAAAAAGGTGCCTGTTCGTATTTAAGGCTGATCTCCGTCAGTTAATTGGTATAGAGTTCTTTCACCTGGAACAGGATGTACCAGCCGATTATGGCTCCGATTATGCCGCTGATAATGCCGCTTAATGAAATAACACTGCCGATGAGGCTGATAACGGATGCATAAAAAAGAAGCGTCCATGCTTTTCTGGTGCGTTTGAACATCCCGGGCACGGCAATAATCTCCAGAACCATCGTAATTAACGCTACTGCAAGACCGACAATGGCATGATATCCCCAGCTGAATCCATAAAACCCATAGCCTCCAAGCGCCGCAAACGGAGAAAGGAAAGCTGTAATCCCCAAAGCCGCGAAAATGACCGGCAATGCAAGGACTGCAAAAACAATGACAAGGTATGGTGAAACATTGGCGATAAACTCTTTGACCTCTTTCGGTAAATTAAACGGCGCCTTGTTCACCATGTACTCGTCAAGTAAGGCCTCGAGCTGGGACAGAAGGCCTTTTGCATCGGATGTGTTTTCTGGCATAAGTCTGAAGTTTTAAAGTTTAACCGAAAATAGCTGAAAAAAGCCTGGATGACCAAAACACCGTCACCAGTCCGCTGCATGAAGTCCCATGATCTCCTTGTAAGCGATAGCTGACGCACAGGCGGTTACAGGAATTGAGACCAGTATGCCGATGCCAAGAGCAAGAACACCGAGAAGATTTACAAGAAACAGCACAAAAGTGAATCCGAAAAAAGCGAACCAGTGTTTCGTAATGATCTTTCGGCTCGTTTCCATGGCCTGCCAGAACTCCATACGGTAATCGATGATAAGGAAAGTGGTAAACATGTAACAAACGGCAAGATAAATGCCTGGAATAACAAGCAGAGCCAGCCCGATCATCACCAGAAATCCCCCTGCAAGTCCTGCAAGGAAAAGGGGAAGAAAATAGTTGAAACCTTTGAAAAAATCGGAAAACTCGAAAGGTTGGCCGGTTAGGATCCTGAAAGCAGCAATGGCATAACCTGCATAAAATGAAGATGCCGCTGCAGATATGACAATGGAACCGGCAAATATCTTTGAACTGAGTGCGGAAGCGACGAAAATAATCAGCGTGAAACCCACGAATTCACCGACATGCTCCTTGAACATCTTCCATGCCTGTCCGATATATTCCTGTACATTGATCGTTACAGGGGAACCAAGGTATTTTTCAAAAAGCTCGGGATCGACCTTCGTACCAAAATCAAAAGCTGCCATGGAAGTTCTCCTTTTTCAGATTATCAGTGTACTAAAAAAAGTCCGGGGTCCGTGTACGGGCAACTTGTTCACTGGATTCGCATGATTTACAGCAACTTAAAATGAAATTTATGCAAGAAGTTTCATCCCGCCAACAGATATCGGTAAAAGGATGAAAAGTGATATGGCAAAATCAGCGAAATGAGGGTGGTTCAGGGAAAAAATGCTGGGTTTTGAATTTGCACAGAAAAGCTGCAGCGGTTTTATCGGCGCGAAGAACAACAACCGCACCGTCCTGCCATATGCCGTTTTCGGGATGCCATCTGCTCCCCGGCGGGTCCCCCTGGTTCTGATGAATATTATGCACGCCTTTCCCGTTCCGGAAAGCCTCCCCGAATATGAAAAGTTTTTCCGCCTGACCGAGCAGTGCTTCAAGGTCGGTGAAAGCCTCGATACCGGTTCCGTGTTTCCATGCTTCGCAGGGAACTCCTTTTTCATCACTTCCCTTCTGTTTCTCATGGCTGTCTTTGAAAGAAATACAGGTTCCGGTCGGGCGCAGTTTCCCGTCCCGGTAATAATCGAGAGCTCCGGAGCCGGGTACAGGATCGAGATCATGCCACCCTTCCCGGAAATCGGAAACAGGCTCAAAATCATCAGGTTTCAGTTCGACCACCCTCCACTGCATCCCGTCCGCATCTTTCTTGCTGTCAAGATCCACCGGACAAAGGTAAACTGTTTTACCCGCCCTGACCTTGATGTTGCAATGGTAGTAATTCCGGTCGCTTACAGCACGATCGCAGAAATATTTATGCAGGGTTCCAACAAGAACACCATAACCGTCCTTGAGAGGCATATATTAAACCATGCGGCCGGAAATCAGTTATCGAAAAGTTTTACTGAAAGTTACGCAACTCTACCGCTCCTGCAAAGCGCTATTGGTGTGGAACCTTTCCCTTCTGTCACCGTGTTTGTATTTTGAAAGCAGAGAGCCAACATCCTGTCACGTAAACTTCATACCGCAGAGGTTACCGGAAACCGTGTCCCGGAACTGAATTGCATTACACCTTCAGTTATGAAAAGAGAACTTTCAGATACAACTCACTCATTTCAGGATATTACCCTGGATGCCGAAGCCATCAATACCATAAGGCTGCTTGCCGTCGACATGGTTGAAAAGGCCAGGTCCGGCCATCCCGGTTTGCCGCTCGGCGCCGCGCCAATGGCATGTGTACTGTTTACGAAAATCATGAACCACAACCCGGCCAACCCGCAATGGATCAACAGGGACCGCTTCGTCCTGTCTGCCGGCCACGGGTCGGCGCTTCTTTACGCCCTTCTCCATCTTACCGGGTACGACCTGAGCCTTGACGAGCTCAAATCTTTCAGGCAATGGGGCAGCAAAACCCCCGGACATCCCGAATACGGACTCACTCCCGGGGTCGAAACGACAACAGGCCCGCTTGGGCAGGGTATTGCCACCGCAGTCGGAATGGCGATTGCGGAAAACCACTGTGCAGCGATGCTGAACCGGGACGGTCTGAACCCGATAGATTATTTCACCTATGTCATCTGCAGCGACGGCGACCTTATGGAAGGCATCAGCAGCGAAGCTTCATCCCTGGCAGGTCACCTGAAGCTCGGCAAACTGATCTGCCTGTATGACAGCAACCGAATTTCCATCGAAGGATCGACCACGCTGACCTTCACCGAAAATATCGAGCAGCGCTACCTTGCCTATGGATGGCATGTCGATCATGTGGACGGTAATGATGCCGTTGCGATCGAAAAAGCAGTGCTCCGTGCAAAAACCGTTACCGGTCAGCCATCCATGATCATTGCAAAAACCATTATCGGATATGGCAGCCCCGGCAAGCAGAACAGTTCGGCGGCACATGGAGAACCGCTCGGAAACGAAGAAACGAGACTGGTGAAAAAAGCGTTCGGCTTTCCTGAAAATGCCGTTTTTCATATTTCAGAAAAAGTCCGTGCGCTGTTTCTCATGGTAAAAGCCAGAGGGCAGATGGTTGAAAGCGGATGGAACGCACTATGGGATCAATACAGAAGTAAATTTCCAGACCGGGCTCAATTCGTCGAGGACAGGCTGCACTACCGGACAGTGCAGAACCACGTCGGCCTTGTGCCCTCTTTTGACTCGACGGCTTCCATTGCAACGAGGCAGGCATCAAAAGAGACTCTTTCATTATTTAAAACAAGTATCCCGTTTCTTGTCGGCGGTTCTGCCGATCTTGGTCCGTCCTGCGGTACCATCATAAAAACCGAAACGGATTTCGCCCCTGACAACTGTTCAGGAACGAACCTGCACTTCGGAGTCAGGGAGCACGCAATGGGAGCCATCATCAACGGGATGGCACTTTCCCGAATCATCATTCCTTACGGTGCAACATTCCTGGTGTTTGCCGATTACATGAAGCCTGCTCTGCGGCTTGCCGCACTGATGAAACTGCATGCGATCTTTCTTTTCTCCCATGACAGCATCGCTCTCGGCGAAGACGGCCCGACCCATCAGCCGGTGGAACAGCTCGCAATGCTGCGTGCCATACCCGGCATGACCGTCATCAGACCTGCCGATGCATATGAAACCGCCGGCGCATGGCAGGAAGCCCTTCAAAGGAAAACACCGACGGTGCTTGTTCTGTCACGCCAGGCCCTGCCTGTTCTCGACCCGGAACACTATCCCGTCAGGGAGGGAGCGCGCAAAGGCGGGTATATTCTCTGCGACTGGCAGGATCAATCCACAGGAAATAATGAAAAAGCCATCATCATCGCTTCCGGAGCCGAGGTGCATATAGCTGTCGAAGCAAGGAAAATGCTCGAGAGTGAAAGAATTTTTACAAGAGTTGTTTCAATGCCTTCGATCGAACTGTTTGATGAACAGCCTGAATCCTACAGAACGGCAGTGCTTCCTCCGCAGGTTAAAAACCGGGTTGTCGTCGAAGCCGCATCGCCTTTCGGATGGCACAAATATGCCGGCGAAAAAGGACGCATTGTCGGCATCGACCATTTCGGCGCTTCCGCTCCGGGCAATACCGTTCTCAGGGAGTTCGGTTTTACCGCAGAACATCTCGTATCGGAAATAAAGGTGCTGTTCCGGAAAAAGGAACCGGGCAAATGAACGAACCAACCCGGACATTCCGTTACTGCGGCAATGAAAAAGAAATCACGGAACACGCAGCCGCTCTCGTCTTCTCGATCGCCTTTCGGTCAATACACAATCGTGGAAGATTTTCAATGGTCCTTTCAGGAGGCAATTCTCCACGACCGCTTTATCTTCTGATCTCGAAAGGGATATCGACACAATTGTCGGCTCGTTACGGATTGGAAGTGCCCGGATTGCACAAAAACCATGGAGACAAAGATCTCCTGAGCATGCCCTGGGAGAATACCTGGATGTTCTGGGGGGATGAACGTTGCGTACCTCCCGGTCATCATCACAGCAATTACCGTATGGCGGAAGAAACATTGCTGAATCACTCGCACCCGCAAGAAAGCCACATCTTCAGGATGCCCGCTGACCGGGAACCATACTCAGAAGCGGCAGCATCTTACGAGCAGACGCTCAGGAATTTTTTTCATATTGAAAATGCAGAAAATCCGGCACGTTTTCCGGTTTTCGACCTTGTCCTTCTCGGTATGGGCGAGGACGGTCATATAGCATCATTGTTCCCTGACAATACAGCGGCGCTTCATGAATCCCGAAGATGGGTGCTTGCCGTCGATGCACCGGCAGATACAGAACCGCGTGTAAAACGGCTGACGATGTCCCTTCCGGTAATAAATCATGCGCGGAACATCCTGTTTTTCACCACAGGTTCGAAAAAAGCGCTCCTTTCAGAAAAAATATTCCTCGGAACGGAAAACAAGGTGCCCGCAAGCCGTGTAAAACCTTCCAGTGGAAATCTTTACTGGTACTGTGCTCAGCCGTAGAGATGCTCCACGGATTCCGGCCCCCGGGAGTGCACGGGATAGGGCTCCGGCGGTTTGCCTCCAGCAGCTTCCCTGATAGCATCCACAATCGCCCAGGAGTACTCGACACTGTCCTGGCGGATAAAATTCATCTGCTCTCCGGCAATCGCATCGAGCAGCAGACGGTGATAAGCAGTCAGCCCTTTTTCTGAAAATGAGGAGCGGTAATCGAATTTCATATAGACCGGATCGGTAATCAGGGATTCACCGGGACGTTTTGCACCAAACCGGATGGAAATCGTTTCTTCCGGTTGAATCCTGAAAATCACCTGGTTGGCGGTATAACTGCAGCTTTCGGCTGGACCGAAAAAATTCTGGGGAGGACAATTGAAGGTCACCACAATTTCAGTCATAGTTTCTGCGAGGTTCTTTCCGGCTTTAATGAAAAAAGGCACATTTTTCCATCTCCAGTTGTCGATATAAATCTTTACTGCCGCAAATGTCTCAACCACGGAATCAGGCGCTACGTTTTTTTCGGAACGGTATCCTTCATACTGCCCAAGCACCAGAGAATTGCCTGTATTTTCAGGAGAAAGCCGCCTTATGGAGCGGAGCAGCTTCGCTTTTTCATCTCTTACGGCATCGGCTGAAAGATCGACAGGTGGCTCCATGGCGACAGCGGCAAGAAGCTGCAGTGCATGGTTCTGGAATATGTCCCGAAGCAACCCGGTCTCCTCGTAAAAAGCCCCGCGGTCACGTATACCGAAGTCCTCTGAAATGGTAATGGATACATTTGCAATGAAATGCCTGTTCCAAAGGGGCTCGAAAATCCCGTTTGAGAAACGGAAAACCAGAATGTTCTGAACCGTTTCCTTGCCGAGATAGTGATCGATGCGAAACACCTGCGCTTCCCTGAAAACATCTCCAACAACAGCGTTCAGTTCGCGGGCCGTTTCAAGATTGATACCGTATGGTTTTTCTATGACTATTTTACGCCATCCGCCGAGATTTGACATTTTACCCCCGAGGCCCGCATGTTCGAGATTCCTTACGATGACTGGTGCAAGTCCAGGGGGAGTTGAGAGATAAAAGAGCACATTGGCAACTTCGGATTTTTCTCGCGCAATCTCCCCGAGTTTCTGCTGAAGGAGGCTATAGTCATCGGCTTTCATGAAATCCGCTTTTACATAGCGAAGCCGTTCAAAAAATGCCGTAGAATAATCACCATGCTGCAGGGATTCAGGTGAGAACATCGCCAGCTTGTTTTTGACCTGCTGCCTGAACTCCTCATCGGAAACGGGCACGCGCCCGACCCCGAGAATCAGATAGTCATGCGGAAGATGCCCCCATGCGGCAAGATCATAAAGAGCGGGAAAAAGTTTCCTGGAAGCGAGATCGCTCCTGGCGCCGAAAATAACGATCGTGCAATTGAGAGGTTTTACCGGCATATGGTCCCCTGGTTATTGTTTTCCTGAAAAAGCATGGCCACCGAATTCATGGCGCAGCGCCGCGACAAGCCGGTCTGAGAGATTGTTTTCCGAACGGGATCGATAACGGCTGAAAAGGGATTCCGCAATAACGGGAATTGAAACCTCCTGCTCGAGAGCAGCTTCGATAGTCCAGCGGCCTTCGCCTGAATCGGCGATCCTTCCGCTGAGATAGTCGAGTTTCGGATCTTTATTAAATGCACGCACTGCAAGCTCCATCAGCCAGCCCCGGATAACGGAGCCGTTCGACCAGACCCTTGCGACCTCTTCGAGGCTGAAATCAAATTCACTCGATGAAAGCAGATTGAAGCCTTCGCCCATTGCCTGCATCATTCCGTACTCGATACCGTTGTGCACCATTTTCGCATAATGTCCCGAACCTGAATACCCAAGATAGGCATACCCGTTATCGACGCATATATCTTTCAGAATGGGTTCGACCAGTTCAAACGCGCTCCTCTCACCTCCAATCATGACACATGCGCCTTGCCGGGCTCCTTCGAGACCTCCGCTGGTTCCTGCATCGAGAAAGCGGACCCCGGATTCGGCGAGTTCAACAGCACGCCGCATGGAATCGGTATAGTGCGAGTTCCCTCCGTCTACAACTACATCACCCGGCTCAAGAAGCTCCATAAACTGCCCGATGGTGGAATCGACCGGTTTTCCGGCAGGTACCATCATCCAGATGATCCTTGGAGATGCCAATTCCACGACAAGTTCCCGAAGCGAACCCGCAGCTTGGGCCCCGTGTTCCGCAAGGCCGGTTACTGCATCCTGCGAAACGTCGAAAACAACTGCTTCATGACCGCATTCGAGAAAATGCCGCACGATACTGAACCCCATTTTTCCCAGACCTACAAAACCTGCTTTCATATGTGCTTCCGGCATGATCGTTAATGAATGACCCCGAATAAAAACGGGTTGATTTTTTCTTTTAACTTCCAACAAAAAAAACTCCTTAATATCTGCCTGTCCGCTGCAGATTTTTTTAAAAAAAAGCGGATGTAAATGATGACATCCTGAACCTTGTCCGCAATACCGAAAAAGAGGGGGAAATGCTGTCCCCGATGGAATGGATCATGAGTATTACGGATAACGGCAGTGAACCCATCGTTTCCGCAACGGAAATTCATGTCGCCGGACGGATAGGCATAGCCGTAGCAAAAACCTTAAAAGGCTATTTCATGATGCGTTACGGTGACGGGGAACAAACCGTAACGATCAGGTGGATGAGTTGAGAAAAATCGTCAATCGGACAGATAGTACTCCAGTGTTGATACCACACGGACTTTCTTGATATACGGAGTATTGCTGTCCCTGTTCTCGATCGTGAACTGTCCTTGTGTTGCGCTTTTTATCTTGCCGAGCCGGCTCTTCGAATCTGTGGCGAATTTCTGGGCGACTGTCCTTGCATTGTTGGTGGCCTCCTCGATCATGACCGGCTTCAGACTGTTCAGGCCGGTAAACAGAAATTCCGTCTTGGCATCGTAGTTTTCGCCTGAAATCGCAACGCCCATCTTGCCAAGTTCGACAAGTTTCTTGATGGTCTGCCGGACAAGCTCAACGTTTCTGGTATAGACACTGATAGTCGAGCTTCCTGCATAACGGAGGCTGAAACGGTTGCCTTCACCGTACCCCTGGGCCTGGCGGTCTATGATTGCCGGAGCGGATACAGATATATCCTTCGGGTCAAAACCGTTTTTGTTGAGAAAACCGAGAACAACCGCGTTTTTTTCCTCTATCGATGAAACAACCGATTGCAGATCATCGGCAGCCACTTCGAATTTGATCGGCCAGATGGCAACATCCGCCGGTACATCCCTTTCTGAAAGTCCTTTTACCGAAACTATCCGCTCAAGCGCCTTGAACCTGGTGATTGACTGGGACAGGAGAAAACCCATGACGATCAGCCCGAAACAGAGAAGAGATCCGAGAATGAATGCTTCCTGAGTACGTTTGGTATTCATGGCTGCCGGGTTTTAGTTTTATATCGCCAAAATACTATCATTGAAAAGTAACTATTACAGCATCCCGGAGCAACCGCATCATTCCTTCCGGATGTTTGTATGCCTCAATTATTATTCCGGCGATTAAAAATGACAATCCTGGTTAGCAATAATAGCTCTGATTTTATCATTCTGAGCAAAGCGAAGAATCCATAAATTATTGTATAGTAATAAAATGTATTCTTCATTTCGCTACGCTTCATTGCGGAATGACACGAAAAAAGAAAAACCGGGCTGTTCGATGGAGTATGAAAAAAACATAAAAATGCCTGGTTATCAGCGGAAATCCTGAAAATCTTCCTTCAACGGCGCAACTGCAGATCCGGCAACTTTAGCGGTCAGCTCAAGGTATCGGGCTATCAACGCCCCGTTCACCGCAGCCCATGATTTCTTCTCTGCAAAGGCAAGGCCTTTCAACCGCATGTCCAGGTATTTTTCCCGGTCCTCGAGAAAGCTCAGGCATTGACGGTAAAAACAATCGACATCACCGGCCGGAGCTACGAGACCTGCTCCCGATTTCTCGACAAGTTCCCTGCATCCTCCGATCTCCGAGACAATGGAAGGAAGACCTGAAGCTATGGCCTCAAGTGCGACATTGCAGAATGCTTCGGTCGATGATGGAAAAAAGAAAACATCGCCGCTTGCATAAGCCTCAGGAAGATCGGTTCCGGTCAGATAACCGGTAAATACGGCATCCGGCATTCTCCGTTTCATTTCTTCCTCTCCGGGACCGGAACCGATCATCACAAATCGGACACGATCGCTTTTGCCCTCCTGCATGAACCGTGCATAGACCTGCATGACAATCTCAATATCCTTATATGGCACAAAACGTCCTGCATAAACAAAAACCGTTCTGCCGGAAGCATTCCATTTACCGCGAAGTTTCTCCGACCGGCGCAGAGGATCGAACAGTTCCCGGTCTATTCCCCGTGACCAGATTTCGACATTTCTGATCTTTTTGGCTTCAAGTTTGCGCAATACGCTATGACTGGGTGCCAGAACGATGTCACAGGTGTTGTAGAACCAAACCAGATATTTCCATACCATTTTTTCAGTAAAACCGAGCCGATAGTAATGCAGATAGGAAGGAAAATCAGTATGGAAGGCGGATGCGACAGGAATGGAATTCGCTTTCGCGTAAAGCAGAAATCTCCTGCCTATGATATCGGGTGTCGAAATATGAACGATATCGGGAGCAAAAACGTCAAGCTGTTTTCTTGTTTCCTTGTTGAAAAACCCAAGTTTATAATCAGGATAAACCGGAAGTGGCACGGAAGGCATTTTGTGTACCGTTATTCCGTTTTGGTTACCCTGGGCCGAAATATCAGGTGACCATACAACAACGGTATGGCCGTTTTTCCTGAATGAAGAAACAAGCTGATAGATGGATTTTACCGCGCCGTCCTTGTCTTTGACATAAGTACCCGCGTACAAGGCAATCTTCATAAAAGACAGACAAATCTGTTATCATGCAAACAATGCCATAAACGCCTCACGGCAGAACGGGCAATGATGAAGCTAAGGTAACATTTCCATGGACAAATCCATTGTGCCCGGACCATCATTTCAAAACTTGCGGGACAGTTTTGCCACTCTGGGATGCACCAGCTTCCTGAACTGGTTATAGGGAAGGCGCATAAGCTCCGTGAGAGCACCGGCATTGAAAGAAATTTCTTCATCATCTTCCAGCTCTTCCGAAACATACACGTCCATGCCATAGAGATTTCCGAAAGGAGGCATTGCGCCTATCTCGCAATCAGGAAAGAGATCTGCAAATTCACGCTCGCTTGCAAGTTCAACATCACGGGCACCGGTCGCCTGGCGCAACAGGTCGAAGTCTAGCTGACGGGATGCCGGCAGGACAACCATAGCCATTTTACCGTCAATGATCACCATCACCGTTTTGGCCAGTTCCTTTCCGGGAACATGAGAAACAGCGGCTATTTCCAGAGCTGTATAGGCGCGCGAGTGACTGACCACAAAATATTTCACTCCATGGCTGTCAAGAAATTCTCTCAATTTGCGGATTGGCATGACATGGCTCCATTTTAAGGTTTAATACTCCTGAAACAACAGGCACCAAAGAGACATAATAAAATGAACGGTCATTCTGAATTAAGCGCAGCGAAATGAAGAATCCATCTTTCTACAGAAAAATAAGTTATGGATTCTTCGCCCGGGTGCACCAGACTCAGAATGACAGGGAAAGGAACATAGCTGCCATATACAATTGATACTTTTAATTGTTGAAGCAATAATGGACGTATACCGGCATTTCCTGATCGAGTAACCCGAGGAAAAGACAGGTATAACAGATAATGAAACAAAAAGACACACAATTACCTCTTGTACATGAAGTTCGGATTCGGACGACCGGTATATCTTGTCTTTCAGGAAATATGGCCACGGAAAAATGAATCGTATTACATCATTTTAGACGTGTTCTTCCGAAAAAACATGCAGAGAAAACCAAACTTACCGGATCATTCTCCGATATCAATCCAGTTTTTCAGCGCCGCAAGCGCCGAATGATACCCTGCCTCCATTATCTCCGGAACCCTGCGGGTATCGACAAGATTGAAAAAAGAGAGATCCGGGCATATGCGTAAATCAGCCCGTTCTGTCTGTATTAACGTTGTGTTGGTCACCGCGCTGTAAAACGCATTCAGCAATACTCCGATAATATTTTCAGGTTTATTGAAAGAGTGACAGGCAAGAAGATCGACACAGATGACCGATTCAGCCCCCTCTTCAAAAAGGGGAGAAACCGGTACATTTTCCACCAGGACACCGTCGACAAGCAGTGCATCCGAATATTGGACCGGCTTGAAAATACCGGGAATGCAGCTGCTCGCCATGACGGCATCGGCAACATCCCCTTTTCTGAACACAACTTTCCGGCCGGTTCCGATATCGGTGGCAATCATGGAAAGCGGCATCAGTGCTTCTTCGATTTTTTTATCGCCAAGCAGTTCGGTGACAATCCCTCCGAATTTCCTGTTCGAAAGAAGACCGTACTGGGAAAGCACGAGACCTGACATATCCAGCCAGTCAAGACTGAAGGTGATATCCCTGATCTCCTGCCAGGTTTTACCGAATGCATAGAGAGCCGCAATGAATGAACCGATACTTGTACCGCTAACCATGGAAACAGGTACGGACAATTCATCAATAGCCCTGAGCACGCCCACATGAGCCGCACCGAGCACCGCTCCTCCTCCGAGGCCAAGACCTGTTTTTTTCATGACGTTCAAATAAATGGTTCCCGATACCTGAATAACAGCTGGAATTAGGATCATCCAAACAATGTGACTATTCGCCTGAGCAAGCTGAATTTATTTCTGCCGTAGGGCGGATAACGCAGGCGAGGGTCAGGGTAAAGCGATCGGTAAAGCACACTTCTCTCATATGAAAACGCTTCATATCCGGCTTTTCCATGGTACCTGCCGAAACCGCTCATCCCGACTCCTCCGAACGGCAGATCGTGTATAGCTGACTGAAACAGCAGGTCATTGCTGCAAAAACCTCCGGAACGGGTCGCCGACAGGACCTTTCCACGGGATGAGGAATTTGATGTAAACAGATACAAGGCAAGGGGATCAGGGTTTTTCCGTGTGATGGATATGGCTTCATCGAGAGAGTTATAAACGAGTACCGGAAGAAGGGGGCCGAATATCTCTTCCTGCATGAGCGGAGCATCGATTGAGACTCCGCTGAGAATTGCAGGCGCAATATAGCGTCCTTCCCTGTCGATATCGCCTCCGGCTTCAGGAATGCCGTCCCTGATCAGTTCAGCAAGACGATCAAAAAGCCTTTCATTGATAATGCGCGGATAGTCGGGACTTGCTTTCGGATCGTTTCCATAAAACCTTGCAAGTTCTTCCTTCATGAGCCGGATGAGTTCTTTCTCCGCATCTCTGTGAACAAGCACATAATCAGGCGCAATACAGGTTTGACCGGCATTGAGAAACTTTGCCCAGACAATACGCCTTGCCGCAATCCTGAGGTTCGCGTCATGCTCGACGATACAGGGGCATTTCCCTCCCAGTTCAAGCAGTACGGGAGTGAGAGTTCTCGAAGCTGCCAGCATGATTTCCTTTCCTGTCTGACGGCTTCCTGTATAGCAGATAAAGTCGAAACGTTCCTGCAGCAAAGCTTTTGTTTCTTCCACGCCACCCTGAAAAGCAGCAAAAGCACTGCTGTCAAGGTAGCGGGACAACCCCTCGGCAATAATGTTCGAGGTACATGGGGCATGTTCCGAAGGTTTCACTACGGCACAATTCCCGGCAGCAATGGCACTGACCAGGGGAGCAAGACAGATGTTCAGGGGATAGTTCCATGCACCGATAATCAGGACGACCCCGAATGGTTCTCGCTGCACCTCGGCCTTGCCGAAATAGTAATACAACGGTATGGGAACCCTCTCCGGCTTCATCCATTTTTTAAGACGCCCGAGAGCGTAGCGGATCTCGCCATCGATAAAACCGGATTCCGTCAGAAACGTCTCTGCAGAAGATTTGCCGAAATCCCTGAATACCGCATCTGCTATCTCCCGTTCCTGTTCATGGAGAAATTTGCCAAGTGCAAGAAGCTGTGAACGGCGCCATTCAATGCCCGCTGTTCCGCCTGCCCTGAATGTTTGCCGCAGTGTCTGCAGCGTTTCATGCATGTTCTGCAGATCCATATCCGTGGATGATCTTTTTGCTCCCGCTAAAGTTGAAAAACCCATCATGTTGGTTAAATTGCACAAAAAATAGCTGATATATCAACAGAATTACCATCAACATGGAATGGATCTTGCAACCTGAAGCCTGGATTGCCCTTCTGACACTGACTGCTCTTGAAATTGTTCTCGGCATCGACAATATTATCTTCATCTCGATCATCGTGGGCAGGCTTCCGCAAAACCAGCGCGGCAAAGGCCGGATACTTGGCCTTGGACTCGCCATGCTGACACGAATTGCCCTGCTGCTGTCGATAACCTGGGTGATGGGGCTCAAAGCCGGACTCTTCACGGTTTTCGAGGAAGTTATCTCGGGCCGTGACCTGATCCTGATCGGAGGCGGACTTTTCCTGCTGGCAAAAAGCACCCATGAAATCCACCAGAGCCTCGAAGGCTCAGAAGAAGCGAAAAAAAGCAGCGGAAAAGGCAGCTTTGCATTCACCATGATACAGATCGCGGTCATCGACATTGTCTTCTCCCTTGATTCCGTCATCACTGCAGTAGGTCTTGCAAAAGATGTCGCAGTGATGATCATCGCCATCATGATATCCATCGCCATCATGATGCTTGCTTCCAGGTCAATCAACGATTTTGTCGAGAGGCACCCCACCATCAAGATGCTCGCACTGAGTTTCCTGATCCTTGTCGGTGTTACGCTGATTGCGGAAGGAGCCGGGTTCGAATTTCCGAAAGGATATATCTATTTCGCCATGGCATTTTCTGTTTGTGTCGAGATGCTGAACATCCGGATTCGAAGGAAATCATCTGAACCTGTGCGTCTCCACCCGACGATCAATGTTGATGGCGAAAATGCATGAATTCCCGTTCAGCCCCGATAAAAAATATTGAACTCTCCTTTCCGCAAAGGAATTTGTATCAGGTTTTTAACGTTATTTTTCTGAATCGCTGCCTGTAACGTAAAATCTTTTTAAGTCGGGCAATAATTGATAGAGTTATTGTCCGGCCGAACACCCGTGAGGGAAGATCACAAGGCAGAAAAGACAATTGCAGCCTGAAGGAACAATATTACCAAAAGGAGCAATCGTTCATGTTACTTCCCGCTAAACTTCCACTTGAAAAGCTCTACAGAACATGCAACCCTGAAGAGTTCGGCTTCTCAACGACCGCCGAATTTGACGGCGAAGTAAAAACGACCGGCCAGCAGAGAGCACTCGATGCCATTACATTCAGTATGGGTATCAGGCATGACGGTTTCAACCTGTTCGCCCTCGGCCCCAACGGCACAGGGAAACAGACAGCCATCACCAGTTTCCTTAACGGTATCGCTCCGGGTTCGAGTGTACCATCGGATTGGTGTTATGTCAACAATTTTGAAAAACCACGGCACCCCAAAGCACTGAAACTTCCAGCCGGAAAAGCGCTCCCGTTTTCCCGTGATGTCGAACATCTTGTCGAGGCTCTTTTTACAGTGATTCCTGCAGCATTCAGCAGCGAAGAATATCAGGCACAGGAAAAAAATATCCGCGAAAAATTTCAGGAACAGCAGGCGGAAGCGATCGGTGAACTCGAACAGAAAGCAACCGAAAAAAATATTGCACTCATCAGAACACCTGCCGGATTTGCTTTCGCTCCTGTAAAAAAAAGCGAGGTCCTCAAGTCGGAGGAATTCATGCTGCTCAGCAAGGAAGAACAGGATACCATAGAAAGGGAGATCGAGAACCTGAAAACTGCGCTGCAGTCCATCATGGGCCAGATACCGAAATGGCAGCGGGAAACCCAGGACAGGATCAAGGAGCTGAATCGCAATATTGCGAGTTACTCTGTAAAACCGCTGATAGCAGAAATCATCAGTAATTACCAGTCACTCGAAGAGGTGGTGGATTACCTGAAAACCCTTGAAAACGACCTGATAGAAAATTTTGACCAGTTCCTTGAAAAAGAAACCGATGCAAGAGAGTATTTCCTTGGACTGCCACAGGGGCGTTTAAGCCTTAAAAGTCCCTCGTTCAACAGGTATCGGGTCAATGTCGTGGTCGACAACAGCAAAACCGTGGGTGCACCGGTCATCTATGAAGACAAACCGGCTTGCCAGAACCTGATCGGCGATATCGAACATACCTCACAGATGGGTACGCTTGTCACCGATTTTACCCTCATCAAATCCGGAGCGTTGCACAGGGCAAACGGCGGCTATCTGCTTATCGACGCGAGAAGGCTCCTTCTCGAACCATTCGCTTACGAGGCGCTCAAGAAAGCCCTCCGCATGCGCCAGATCAGGATCGAATCACTCGGACAACTTTACAGTCTCATCAGCACGGTCTCGCTTGAACCGGAACCGATACCGCTCGACATCAAGGTGATCCTGCTTGGAGAACGCTCTCTCTACTACCTGCTCAATTTCCATGACCCTGATTTCGCCGAACTCTTCAAAGTTGCTGCGGATTTTGAGAATGAAATACAGGCTGACAAAGACGGCAGGTTTGCCTATGCGGGCATCATAGCTTCAATGGTTCGAAAGGACGCTCTGCGTCATTTCTCGAAGGGTGCGGTCGCGAGGGTTGTCGAACATGGAAGCCGCCTCGCCCAGGATGCGACAAAGCTTACCGCCCATCTGCAGAGCATTTATGACCTGGTCCACGAGGCAGATTACTATGCCGCATCCGCAAAACGTGATATCGTCGAAGCTGAGGACATCCAGCGTGCCATCGATGCAAAAATGCTCCGTTCATCGAGGATCCAGGAAAAAATCAGGGAATCGACCCTGAAAAACGTCATTCTCATCGATACCGATTCCGAAACAACGGGACAGATCAATGGCCTTGCCGTCTACTCGATGGGAGAACAGAGTTTCGGACAGCCTGAAAAAATAACGGCACGGGTCCGGATCGGAAAAGGAGAAGTGATCGATATCGAACGGGAGGTCGAGATGGGCGGGCCGATCCATTCTAAAGGAGTGATGATCCTCTCCGGTTTTCTCGGCGCACGATTCGCTGTCGATCAGCCTCTATCACTCTCCGCATCCCTTGTCTTCGAACAATCATACGGTGGTGTCGAAGGCGACAGTGCATCAAGCACCGAACTTTACGTTCTGTTGTCGGCGATTTCAGGCGCACCGATCAAGCAATGCTTCGCTGTTACCGGTTCGGTGAACCAGCATGGCCAGGTACAGGCAATCGGAGGCGTCAACGAAAAGATCGAAGGGTTTTTCGATCTCTGCAAGGCGAGGGGATTGAACGGCAGACATGGCGTACTGATACCGGCCTCCAATATCGATCACCTCATGCTCCGGCATGATGTCGTTGAAGCGGTAAAAAACGGCCTGTTCTCCATTTATCCCATCAAACACGTCGATGAGGGCATTGAAATCCTGACCGGTATTCCGGCGGGAGAACCGGATGAGCAGGGCCGGTACCCTGAAAATACCATCAACGGCATGGCGGTGGCCAGGCTCAGGGAAATGGCGGAAAAGCTCAGGAAATTCAATGCAGATTCTGAGGATGAAGAGGAATGATTCCAGGCATCGGCTGTAAATAACAAGGAGTAACTCTATGCCTGAACAGTTTAAAAATATCCTTATCCGTCATATAGCGGTAGCCCTCGACTGCTCACCGCAAAGTATGGCATCACTGTCGGCTGCAGCCGAACTCGCCCGGATGACTGATGCCGATCTTACCGGTATCTTTGTCGAGGACATCAACCTCCTGCGAATGGCGGAACTGCCTTTCACGCATGAAATTCGGATTTATACGCCCGAACCTGAAAAGATAGACCTTTCGCGTCTCGAACGCTCGCTGAAACTGCAGGCAAGAGAAGCAGAAGAAGCTCTGGAACGGATTGCCGGACAGCTTATGGTCCGCCACACCTTCAGGGTCTGCCGGGGAATGGTTCCTGCCGAAGTTACCGCTGCATCGGTCGAAGCGGACCTTCTTGTCCTCGGGCGCAGCGGGCGGTCACCTTCCTGCCGTAAAGGGCTTGGATCTACCGCAAGATGGGCCCTTTCGGAAAGTGCCAAGCATATCCTTTTCATGCGGACAGGTTTCAGACAGGAACAGGAATCGGTACTCGTTCTCTACGACGGCTCCAAGGCTTCGAAAACTGCGCTCGGCATTGCCGAAAGCCTTGTGCACAAAGGCAATACCTTGCATATCCTCCTGCTGCCGCAAGCCGATGGAGATGAGAACATGCTTGAAAAAGAAGTTTCAGGTCTCATTCCGTCAGACATGCTTCGTGTCGAATTCCATTTCCTGCCTCCGGATGTAACCGACAGCAAGATCCTGGCCAGGTATATACGAATGGCGGGATCGGGCCTGCTCGTGCTCAGCGATCATATGAACATTCCAACTGAGACCGTTCACAGCCTTGTATGCGATATCGATTATCCGGTTCTGCTTGTAAGGAGATAGCCCTGCATTACGAGGAGAAAAAGAGACGGCTTTCCCTCAGTCCGTCGATCATGAACTGGACCGCAAGGGCACAGAGAATGATACCGACTGTCCTGCTTATAACGTGAAGTCCGGTCACGCCAAGCAGTTTCTGAACCTGTGAAGCAACCATCAGAAAGAGCAGAGTGAGCAGCAGCACGACAAGCAATGCCCCGACTATTGCAGCCTGCTGCAGGAGATTGCCTCCTGTTCCTGCCATCAGCAGTACCATCGCACCCATCGAAGCAGGACCGGCAATAAGCGGCATCGCAAGTGGAAATACCGAAATATCTTTTTTCTGCATGGCCTCGATTTTTTCCTCTTCAGAAGAGCGCTGCCCGCCTGCCTGGTCACCGAACACCATATTGATCGCGAAAAGCAGCAGGAGAATACCGCCAGCAATACGCATGGAGGCCAGAGAAATGCCAAGGTAATCGAGAAGTGCCGTGCCGAAAAATGCGAAGAAGAGCAGGATCACTGCCGCCAGCATAGTCCCCTTGATCGCTGTCGCCCTTCTTTCCGCAGCGGTATGAAACGGGGTCAGCGCTGCAAAAAGGGCTGCGAGATCAAGCGGCCCGATCGTGGCGAAGAAGGTCGCAAATGCAATGGCTGCGGTTTTCATCATATCAGAAGGTGTTCATTGCAGATTGTCATGACACCGAACCATAATCATAAAGTACAGAAAGCAGAAATTTCAATGGCTTTCGATGTGTATAGATAGGACAAAGGAACCCGCTCCTACCTCATGAACATCCTTTCCATGAGTATTCCTGCCGAAACCGCCGCATTGAGCGATTCCACCCTGGGCTTCTCTCCGGCATGGGGAATCCGTACCAGCCTCTTGGCAAGTGCCTGAACCGGGCGGCTGATTCCGTTGGCCTCATTGCCGATTACCAGCACCAGTTTTTCAGGCCACACTGCGAAGTCGTGAAAATCCCGGCCATCCAGCGAGGAAGCCACAATCGTATACCCTTTTCCGGAAAGTCGCTGGATCTCCGTTTCAAGGTTGTTCACACTGTAATGACGAAGTGCATAGATACTGCCCGCACATGAACGGACGGTTTTGGGGTTATAGGGATCAGCCGTTCCCGAACTGCAGATGACTGCATCCGCGCCGAACCAGACTGCCGAGCGCATGATCGTGCCGACATTGCCGGGGTCCTGGACATCGTCCAATGCTACGATGAACGATGTTTCATGCTGTTTCCCTGCAGTCTCCGCTAAGTCGGACTCAAGTTTCCGTTTTCTGAAAACACCGAATACTCCCTGTGATGTTGCCGTCCCGGCAAGCAGAGAACACTCCTTCTCTCCTGCCGTAAACAGTTTATCCTTCCACCGCTGAGCGAAACGCAACGCTTCAAGTTCTCCTTCCCTGACAAGAAGAGCCACCAGCATATCGGCGTCCGGCAGGTTCATACAGAGTTCTTTGACGGTACGAAAGCCTTCGGCAAGAAAAAGACCCTGCTCATCCCGAAATTTTTTCTGATGCAGCCTGGCAAAAAGCTTCAACTTCGACTTGCTCAATTCAGCCGGCCCGGATAACTTCATGACGATGATCCGGATTTTTTCAGTTTGGAAATCACCGATTTCGGATCATGGGAAAAATCCTTCGGGATGGAAGCGTTGAGATTTGATAATCCTGTATTGTCAAGTTCGACTGAAAAACCTTCATCTTCCGGCTGGACATGGCTCTCCGAAGAGGTCATGCTTCGCCGTATATAATCATCGAAGCTCTCCCGGTCGTTTGAAAAAGCCTCGATCGCTTCATCAAGGGAGCGTTTGATTGTGCTGCAGGTTTCCTGGTCTTTCACGGCGGCCATCAGCTGGATCCGTCTTATGAGGTCATTTCTGGAAACAGTCCCGAAACCGGCTTCCGTCACCAGGCGGGAAAAGGAAACATCGTCGATGGACTCCATTTTCACTAGAAGCTGGCTGAGCCCTCCGCACATATCGGCATGCGTCCTGATGGCCTCCTCGACTGTCACCCCTGGCACTTTTGCTGACTGGCCTCTTCCGGCTTTCCCTCCTTTGTCTGACCTTTCGGAATTCCCGGAAAGGAACTCTTCATCAATCTCGTAATGCTGTAGTCGTTCCCCCAGGGCGCCTTCCCGGACCGCCCTGGCGCGCCGCATGGAAACAGAATCGACCTCAGGCCGTTCATTGGCAAGTAACCGCAGCACCATGACGATCCCGCCGAGAGCGGCTGCGATGATAAAGCAGAAAAGTATCAGTTCAAGCCGGAAACCGGCCAGAATCACGATAAGAAGTTCGGCTGCGATAAGTCCTGAAAAAATTCCAAGCAGCAGTTTCAGAAAAAAACGTTCATTCATAACTTCGGCGTTGACAGATAATCGCTGGAACAGAATAGCATCTACGCTCTTCACGGCGTTGACGATTCATCGAATTTAAGTGTTATTATGCAATAAAATGAACTCTGTACAATATACAATGCCGGAAAAAAGTGTCGAACTTATAGCGCCTGCCGGGGATATGACCGGTCTTGTGACCGTGCTGAAAGCAGGAACGGATGCCGTGTATTTCGGCGCTGAAGGCTATAACATGCGGGCCGGAAGCAGAAGTTTCAGCGATGCTGATTTTCCCTCGATAAGAGAACTGTGTGACCGGTACAAGGCAAAAGCCTACCTTGCCCTGAACACCATCATCTACGACCGCGAACTGGAAAAAATGACCCGTACCGTCGCCGCTGCGAAAAAGGCCGGTTTCGATGCCGTAATCTGCTCCGACATGGCCGTCATGGAAGCCTGCAGGAAAGAAGGTATTCCCTTCCATATTTCAACCCAGGCATCGGTCAGCAATTACCATGCGGTAAAATTCTATGCTTCGCTCGGTGCAAAAATGATCGTGCTCGCACGTGAGCTCACCCTGCAGCAGGTCAGGCATATCACAGGGAAAATTAAAGAAGACCGGCTCGATGTCCGGATTGAATGTTTTGTTCACGGAGCGATGTGCGTTGCTGTTTCCGGCCGCTGCTTCATGTCGCAGGAACTCTTCGGCCAGTCGGCTAACCGCGGGCAGTGCCTGCAGCCATGCCGCAGACTTTATATCATCACCGACCCGGAAGAGGATGAGAAGCTTGAAATCGGCAGCGACTACGTAATGAGCCCGAAAGATCTCTGTGCCATAGAATTTCTCGATGTTCTTATGGAAGCCGGAATCTGCTCGTTCAAAATAGAAGGAAGAAGCCGCAGCCCCGAATATGTCCATACGGTAACGTCCGCCTACCGTCAGTCTATCGATTTCTGCATAGCCCACCGTAATGATCAGGATTTCAGGAAGGAGTACAGAAATTTGACCGGCAAGCTGAAAAAGGAGCTCGCCCTGGTTTACAACAGGGGTTTTTCTGAGGGGTTCTACTTCGGCAAGCCGTTCGATGCCTGGGTCAGGCAATATGGTTCACTTGCCACAGAAAAAAAGACCTACATCGGAGAAGTGAAAAAATATTTCCCGAAAGCCGAAGTAGCCGAGATAACCATTCTGGCGAGAGGACTGAAAAAAGGCGACAAGCTTTCCATTGTCGGTCCCGGAACAGGAGTGATCGCCTGCACTGCAGAGACGTTTTTCACCAACGACATCCCTGGAAAGGATGCTTCAAAAGGCGACAGCGTGACCGTAAAATGTCCGAAGGTGAGGAAAAAAGACCAGGTATACGTACTTGAAAAACGCAATTAATCTACATTACGGAAAGAATATTTTTTTCTTGCCGAATGCTTTTGCGTACCTTTAACGAGTCGGTACTGACCTTTTCAGAACGTACGCAGAAGGAGTATGTACAATGATATACAAGGTCATTTCAAAAACGGAGTTCAGCAAGTTCATCGATGCTCTCGTCAAGCACAACACCGCTTACGGTCCCCGGCAGGTAGATACGGGAAGCGGCGGAAAACCGATCTACCAGTTCATGCCTGTAAAATCTGCCGATGAAATTGATTTCGACTATTCGGTAACCCACTCATCAGCCAAGCATTTCTTCCTGCCTTTCCGCGACGAGCTGTCGCGATTCAACTTTCAGGACGGAAACTGGGAACAGGAGGTGCGCTACGAAGCGCCGCCATTGATCCTGATCGGGCTCAGGCCATGCGATATCAGTGCAATCAATATGCTCGACGAGGTCATGCTCCACGGTCCCTTTCCGTCACCATACTACCTCGCCCGCAGGAAAAACACCTTCATCATCGGCATGGACCACCTGCCCCTGCCGGACTGCTTCTGTAAATCGATGAACCGGCATACGGTCAACCATGGCTTCAACCTATTCTGCTCGGACATCGGCGACAAATACTACCTCTTGATCAACTCCTCCAAAGCATATTCTTTCCTCAAGGAATTCATGCTCGAGGATCCGTCGTACGAGGACAACTGCCTCCTGATCGAACGGCGAAAAACGATCAAACACAGCTTCGAGACCAATATCGAGGTGACCGGCCTTCCCGTTTTCCTCGACGTCGAGTTCGATTCACCCATCTGGCAGAAATGGGGTGACAAGTGCCTGAGCTGCGGCTCCTGCGCGATGGTCTGCCCTACCTGTTACTGCTACAGCGTCGAAGAGCGTTTCGATATAGACCTGAAAGGCTCTTCACGGCAGAATCATCTTTATTCGTGCAACCTTATCGATTTCGCCCAGGTTGCCGGCGGACACAATTTCAGACCAAGGAACGGCGACCGGCTTAAATACCGCTATTACCACCACTACCGTGGGTTCGCTGCAAACGACAACCAGCAGATCTGCGTGGGATGCAACCGTTGCGGCCGTGCTTGCCTTGCAGATATCAACCCCAAAGACGTCATCAACGATCTCAGACTGGAGCGAGAATCATGCATGATATGCGTTTCACCCTCCCCGGACAGGACCTGAACCGCGAACCGTTCGCGATGAAATCTCCGGACTTCCAGAAAAAATGTGAAGTCATGATCACCGACCGGGGCTACAAGTGCAGGATCACCAACACCGTCCCCATCTCTTCGCAGGAGAAGCTCTTCCTCCTGCGCATCATCGACCCTCTGGAACGCGAACTTTTCAACTTCAGGCCGGGCCAGTTCCTCATGCTTGAAGTGCCCGGTTACGGTGAGGCCCCGATCTCCATTTCGAGCGACAACAGCAATCATGAGTTCATCGAACTCTGCATCCGGAAGGCCGGACATGTGACATCGGCCATGTTCGAAGCCAAACAGGGAGCGATAGTCTCCATCAGGGGGCCTTTCGGCACCGCATTCCCGATGGAGGCGATGGAAGGGAGCAGCGTGCTTCTTGTTGCCGGCGGCCTCGGCATAGCCCCCGTACGAGCCCCGCTCTACTGGATCAGCAATCACAGGGACAAGTACAAGAATGTCTATCTCCTTTACGGAGCGAAGGAACCCTCCCAGCTGCTCTTCAGCTACCAGTTCGAAGAGTGGCAGAAAGTGAGCAATGTCCAGCTGATGACCATCGTCGAAAATCCGGACGAATCCTGGAAAGGCAGAACGGGGATGATCACGTCGCTCTTCGACGAATTCTCTTTCGACTCGAAGAAGACTTTCGCTATCGTCTGCGGTCCGCCGGTCATGTTCAAGTTTGTATGCAACTACCTCGACGGCAAGGGCATTCCGATGAACCGGATGTTCGTGTCCCTCGAACGCAGGATGCACTGCGGTATGGGCAAATGCTGCCGGTGCATGGTCGGCTCGACTTTCACCTGTCTGGACGGTCCGGTATTCGATTACTGGTCTGTCATGAACCTCAAGGAAGCGATTTAGGGAGTATCACATGAACCATCTCGGTTTCAAAATCGACAAGGTGAAGATCGCATCGTTCGATTTCACCTGCTGCGAAGGATGCCAGCTGCAGCTGGCCAACAAGGAATCAACCCTGCCGGCATTCCTCGGACTGCTCGACATCCGAAACTTCCGGGAAATATCCTCGGAAAGGCACGACGACTACGACATCGCCCTCGTCGAGGGCAGCATTACGCGAAGCGACGAGATCGAGAGGCTCAGGGCGATACGCGCACAGGCGAAGGTGCTGGTGGCATTCGGCTCCTGCGCCTGTTTCGGAGGAGTGAACAGCCTCAAGAACAAAATTCCGCAGGAGGAAGCAGTCAAAGGGGTATACGGTGACAAGAAGGTCGAGACAATGCCTTCGATGAAAATCAGCGATATTGTTTCCGTCGACCTGATGATCCCCGGCTGTCCGGTTTCCAAGGCCGAGGTTGAACGGATCGTGGTCGGCGTAGTGACGCGCTCCCCGAACAACCTTCCGAAATACCCGGTCTGCGTCGACTGCAAACAGAAGCTCAACACCTGCCTGTTCGACCTCGGCGAAGTGTGCCTCGGACCGGTCACCAAGGCTGGTTGCGACGCTGTATGCCCGACAGGCAAAACACCCTGCCTCGGCTGCCGCGGACCATCCGACGACATGAACTTCCCCTCCTTCATCCAGATCGTGAAAGAAAAAAACATGAGCCTGGATGAAATGCAGGAAAAACTGGCATTCTACAACGGTTTCGCAGATTACCTCGACCATGAAAGTTGATTTCAACATCGATATACACCACCTGCCAAGGGTGGAGGGGCATGGAAACATTCACGTCTCCGTAAAGAACGGAACGCTCGAGAAAGCCCAATGGGAAGTGATCGAAACACCGAGGTTCTTCGAAATGATGCTGAGGGGTGTAAGTGCCGAACGGGCCTCATTCCTCACGTCCCGTATCTGCGGCATCTGTTCGATCAGCCATTCGCTGGCCAGCATCAGAACCCTCGAACGCGCCATGGAGATAGAGCCGCCGGAAGCTGCAAAAACGATAAGGCTGCTGGCCATGCATGGCGAAACGCTGCAAAGCCATGCTCTGCACCTCTTCTTCCTTGCTGCACCGGACTTCCTCGACATGCCGAGCGCCGTACCGATCCTGCATTCCCATCCCGAAATCGTGAAAGCGGGGCTCCTGCTCAAGGAGCTTGGCAACGAATTGAGCATCGCCACCACCGGCCGTGCGACCCATCCGGTCAGTCTTGTGCTTGGAGGCGTGAGCAAAGCTCCCTCGAAACAGCGCCTCAAGGAGCTGAAGGAGATGATCCTGAAACGCAGGACGGCCCTCGACAGGACCACCGACTTTTTCAGGACGCTCTCAATTCCGGAGTTCGTCCGTGAAACCGAGTTCATTTCACTTCGCAACGGCAAAGACTATCCGTTCATCGGCGGCGACCTGGTTTCGACCGACGGCGTCGTGCGCGACGAGAACGATTACCTGCTGATGACCAACGAGTACCTGACCGATTTCTCCACATCGAAGTTCACCCGTGTCAGCCGCCAGTCATCCGCGGCAGGCGCACTGGCCAGGTTCAACAACAATTCCAGGCTGCTCGGGCATCGCGCTCATGAGATTGCCGCATCGTTCGGACTCGAACCGGTCTGCCACAACCCGTTCATGAACAACATCGCCCAGCTCGTGGAGTGCCATCACATTTTCGAAAACGCCGAAATGCTGATCGAAAGTCTGCTTGACGATGACCTGCTGGAGATCAGAACACCATATATACTCAAGGCCGGCGAGGCGACCGGTGCGGTCGAAGCACCGAGGGGCGTGCTTTACCATCACATGGAAACAGACGATCAAGGCAAGGTAGTGAAAGCCGACTGCATCATCCCGACGACCCAGAACAACGCCAACATCCATTACGACCTGCAGGCGCTCGCCGCCGAAGCCGTGAAGGATGGAAAAACCGACAGGGAAACCGAAAAGCTCTGCGAAATGCTGGTGCGTTCCTACGACCCCTGCATTTCATGCTCGGTGCATTAGAGGCTTTTCTGATTTGATATAAGACTGTCACTGCAAAAAAACTGAGACAGCTTTTTTATCTCACAGTAGACAATCAGGCCTCTTTACTTAACCGGCAGGGCTCTCTCAATCATCCGGGTTATTTCTGGTGTTATATTGTCATAGATCAGTGTTACTTCCGGATGTGTCGAGGCGAAGACCCTGAAAATCTCATCTGCAAATGCCTGTCCGATCTCCTCAACACCCTCAAAGTCAAGAATTACTTTTTTGAATTTATCGAACCTCGACACAAGCCGTTTTGCTTGTGAACGAGAAACGAGATTTTCCCCTTCATGCCTTGCTAATTTTACAGGTACCCTTGTTTTGCTGAATGAGTGTTCGTCCGGTTCTGCATATTCGTCAAAAATCTCCTTGATTGTCCGTTGACCGTCATTACTTAATCTGAGGTATATGCCCGTGCCGGGTAAATCCGTATCACTATCGATCAACCAGTCATCTTTTTCTGCCTGATGAGAGAAGTGAAGATTTCTCGATATGATAACGAACCGGTCGAAGGCTCTCGATGTAAAAAAAATACCTTCGCCCGTATGATGTTGCGGATCGGTAGTCAATTTTCCTTTCGCCAGTTCGAGAATGGATTCCCTGGCATCGTAGAGACCGGTCAATCTCTGTATGCGATGGAATATACCTTCCCCATCGTCGACAAGGGTCACTTCCGTATCTATCGCATTTCTTGAAAACCGGATCATGAGCGACACACCATCTGAATGATCAATTGCGTTATTGATCATCTCGGTCACCCCGTAATGCCACAAGTCACGGACATTCTGCGACAGATCAGAAATCAGCGGAGCAATATGTTCCCGCCATACTACATCTTCTTTGAGACCAGCAAGAGTGAGTTTCCATGACCGGGTCTGAAGAGGAACAAGCACCGATCTTTTTGTATTCTTAATGCCGGTTGACACTACAAGTCCCGAACTTTCCAATACATGCAGATGCCTTGATGCTGCCTGTCTGGATATTCCGAATTGCTTCGCAGTATCTGCAGCAACATTGACCGATTTATCTCTACACGCTTTTAACATGTAGTTTCGTATTTCCTTACTTCTGGCTCTCATTAAGACAATCTGATTTTTACCTTATGCTGACAACAATTCAAATAAATATTGACAACATTTTAAGAACTTATTGACAACATTTCAAATACTTTTTGACAACATAACGAATGAAACAGGCATGAATCTTCTCGTTTAATACTTGCTTTACAACATATCATCCGGTACTGTCGATAAAACTGAAGAAAGCTGGCAATATTCAGAGTGACGTGAAAAACCGCATTGGAAGCTCAAAACCAATACATGCACTGATCACAACAAACTGGCAAAACAGATCCTGAAAAAGAGGAGAGAAAAGAAAGGGATCAGGTATATCAATCGGGATACACAATAACTTTTCAGAAGTACCGTTACCATTATACCGTCACAATCTGAAGCGCTGCAGCATGTTCCCGGTCAGTTCGGCAAGTTCCTTTCTCTGAAAAGGATCCCTTGCAACAGCTGAACATCTTGCAGGGTGCAAGTTCTCGAAATACTCGCCGTTATACCCGCTCCTTTCAATCTCCATAACCATTGCATAGAGCTCTTCACCACCGGTTGAAACATCGTCGCCTCCGAGGGACCATCCGGCATGGAGCAGCTTGGTGGAAATCACTCCGGGGTCGAGGGAGTTCGAGCGCAATGGCTTGTCTCCGAACGCGGTATCCAGCGTGAACATGATGTTGTAAAGCTTGCTCCGGGCGTAGGCGTCATATCCCGAATAACTCTGTTCGCCCTGCATATTCGAGGGATCGAACACGGCGCTGTGATGGTCGACCGAACTTACATTGAGCACCGAGCCCCCGTTCGCGATCAGCAGAGGTTTGACCATGTTCGTCAGCAGTACATGGGCAAGGTAATTGACCGTGAACGTCGTCTCGTATCCTTCCTCTGCAAGTGTTCGTTCGGGCATGTAGACCGCAGCGTTGTTGATCAGCAGGTCGATGCTGGAGTAGCGTTCGCAGAGCTCCCGGCCCATGGCATGAACGGCATCGAGGTCGGTGAAATCGGCTTCGACCGCCCCAATCGGTTCCACACCTGTGGCTTGGAGAATATCCGAGCATGCGTTCCTGATCCTCGAAGCATCCCGGCCATGCACGATGACCCCATGCCCCGCAGAAGCGAACCGCTTCGCCGCTGCAAGCCCGATACCGTCAGTGCTTCCTGTTATGCAGAGTGTGAGCGGGTTCATATTACTGTTGGGTATTTTTTCTTCACTGCCTCGCCCGAGCCGGGATATGTTTCAGCACGAGCCTAACGTGTTCAGCTAAGTCGCAATCGATAGAGAAAACATTCATTATCCATGCAATCTGAATTTCCTGTTTTCAATTTACACGGATAATTCCGATCTGCAACATCCAACTTGTTTGCTTCATTTTCATTGAAATCCGTATATTCCGGTAAATTGCCGTACAAAATAAGAGATAACATGAAGACTAACGTCAATGAAAAAGGCAAAACAGCTGATCGAAAATCATCAGATACCGGAACAAGGCAGTCAGGAATCATGATCGGTACGGAAAAAAAAAGCAAGATTGCCGAAACTCCTAAGTCCGCTGTCCGCAAAGATCAAAAGCAAAACACTGACAGCAAAGCACGTCTTGAAGCAAGAATCTCCAGGACAACCCATGCCCGGATAAAACTTGCTGCAGAGATTCAGGGAAGGACCGTAACCGATTTTGTCATTCATGCGGCTCTCGAAGCTGCCACAAAGGCAATCGAAGAGAATTTTGTCGTTAAGCTGTCAGTTGAAGGACAAGAGGCTTTTGCCCAAGCCCTGCTTAATCCACCGGAACCGAATGACGCTCTCAGACGAGCTTTCGAAAGACATTCGGCGCTTACAGGCATGAACGGCTGAGCGGTTATCAGTGCGCATGAGCTTACCGCGATTCTCGATAACCCCGTTGAGCCGTAAACATCAGAAGTCCGGATTCTGCAGCGATTCAGAACTGCTCGACCGGTATTTTTCTGAACGTGCCGGTCAGGATGTGAAAAGAAATCTCGCGAAGTGCTTTGTAGCGATCGATTGCAGTAACGAGAAAATTGCAGGGTTCTACACACTTTCAGCAGCCCAGATTCCTTTGCTGCAACTGCCGGAAAAACTGGCCGGCAAGATGCCACATTATCATGCTGTACAGGCATTGAGATTGGGGTGGCTCGCCATCGACAAGAGCTGTCAGGGGCATGGACTTGGCAGTACACTCATAGCCGACGCGCTGAAACGTTCATCACGTTCTTCGATTACTGTCTATGCCATGCTGGTCGATGCAAAAGACGAGAACGCCTTGAAGTTTTACCTGCACCATGGATTCATTCCCTGTAAAGGTGCACCGCAAACATTGTTCCTGCCATTAGACACGGTCAGGAAACTCTGACTGATCATCATCCGCATCCATCATTTACCCGCCTAACCTCCAGCATTGAACGCGGGCAGATCAATTTCGAAACTATGTACGTGGTAACAACATACCGTCATGCCTCATGTAACTGCAGAACTTTTTGCCCGGGACTTGATTTATATTTGTACATTATCAGGTAACATATAATGTATAATCTTATATGATAGCAATAAGCACAACAGAACTGCGGAAAAACCTGCGAAAATATCTTAATCTGGCCCAGACAGAGCGGGTCATTATTCAGTGCGGAAAGACTGAAACCTACGAGATCGTTCCTGCTCGCAAGATCAGTGATAACGATGACTACTTCTCAAATCCAGCACTGATCAGTGCACTGAAAGAGGCTGAAGAAGATATTGCTGAAGGTCGGGTCCGAAAGGTCAAAGATCCACGGCAGTTATGGGAAGTCAAGAAGGCTCAATAAAAAAGACCGGATCATCTATAGCATCGATGACGCCGTTGTTGTCGTCTACATTCTTTCCCTGCGAGGCCATTACGGGGATACCTGAAAAAATCCATATCGACTCCAATCCACATCTACTGTAACGCTTTGTTCTGCGATATTTTATTCAACTCCGCTTCATGCATGAGATACTCGCAGAGATGGTGCCACATGAGGACGATCAGTTCTCTTTTCAATAGTTTACATGGTCACCAGCGTCCTTCCTGAATTAACATCATCGGCAACAATCTCTATTTTTCGATCCTCCTTACATACAAAGACTCACAAGCGTAAAGCAAGCCCGAGATCATCATGCTCAAAAGCACTCTCCATCCGCTTAATTTCTGACGGTCGTGCACCAGCATTTTTTGCCACATCGCCCCAGTTCCGGGTAACATGGGCAACATCAGAAATTATTCGATCGGCATCGGCCTTCTTCAATCCAAAATAATGAGCGACCTCGCGAACCAATCCGATTGAGCAGGTCCCGTCTTCCAGGTCGATGGCTGTCGAAAGGATCCTCGGTTTCAGGTCCTGAGGTGTCGGGTTGAGGTCGAATACCGGAGATAATATCCATCCATGCCTGCTCGTCATCAAAAAGCCGTGGTTCCGCAAATGATCGTCAACATTTGAGATCAGCACATTGAAAACCATGCGCCGATACAACTCGTATCGATCTGTCCGCGCCTGGGCGCCAAACTCACCGAGCACATCGGCAATATCCAGATAGCTCCCTCCCTCACCATCCTTAGATCCGGTCATGGACATCGCAGAGATGAATGGAACACGTCCACCATCCTGACGGTCGAAACGCCGCGAAAGCAGAATGGATTTACCGGCGATCCTCTTCAGTTCATGGACCGGTGTCCTTATCCCTGCTTTTGCGGCAAGTCTCAGCGCAATCTCTTCCCAGGTTTCAATACTGTATTCATCGTTTTCCTTCGGAAACTTGGCTATCGAAAGATGCCCATACTGATCAATAACCGATGCTTTCGGACGCGCCCCTCCAAGTGATGAACCTGGAGCGAAAATCATCAGAAGGTCTTCATCGGTCTCCTCGTCACGCAGTATCCGTTCAGTCACTCCCAGTAATTTCCCAAGTTCGACCAACTTTGGAACTCCGCTCTCTGTCGATGACAGAAAACCCTCATCGCCCGGATATCTGAAGCGAAAGGCGCCCAAACGTGTCTCATCGGCAACCCCCAGCAGAAAGTCTGTTTCAAACAACGTTCGCGGGGCCCTGTGCTCTTTTTCGGCTCGGCGACGCTCGGCACGACGCATGAGACGCCGCCCCCATTGATCCGGGGCGGAATCTCCCAATGTTCCGAACATTTCCCTGCCGGAAGGCGGAACGAAAGTACCACGCCCCACCTTGAGTGAAACATCTATCGAAAAATGATCGGCATCTGCAATCCAAGCGTCATCATACTCGAATGAAACCGTCTCCCGCCCCCTGCCGGGCTGCCGGTAAAGCCTGCCTATCAATCGGCATGAGCGTTGCCAATCGATATACACCTCGACCTCAGGCATCACCGTCATTCTGTTTTCTTCCGCTTATACGGGCTCGCCTGGGTAATGCTTCCGTCGCAAGCTGCTGACCAACGCTGTCTCGCGCTGGATCAGCAAGCAATGCAAGATCGTCGAGCAAGCCAAGGGCCTGAAGTACTGCTGCATAAATACCTATACTCACTGAAGGATCTCCTTTTTCAAGGCGGGAAAGTGTTGGACGCGAGGTCGAAGCCCGCTCAGCCACCACACTCATAGGCAGCCTGCGGCGCATCCGCGCCTCATGAATATTTGCACCCAGCTTGCGCAGCGCTTTGCGCACTGCGGAATTTGGCAGATGTGGTGTCGGCATATGCAATATTTGTATATCCTTAATGAGATATAATGTAACACCATATTTACATTTTACAAACATCCGAATACCCATCGAACCATGATCACACCATACCGCCCACATTCCTCCGACCCGGCAAACCGGTCGGCAACAGCTATATTGAAAGCTTAAACTGCAGGCTAATGAATGAATGAATGTCTGAATATGAACTGGTTTGTAAGTCTGGATGACGCACGAGAGGTTATCGGCGAGTGGCGTGATGATTACCAGTCGATCCGGCCACATAGTGGATTAGGGTGCTTTACACCGGAAGAATTTCGGCTTCGTGAAATGGAATGTTTCCAAAAAAAAGTGGTCTGTTAAATTGGGGCACGTCCATCAGCGCCCAGGTATAGCAATCCGTTCCTGTTTTCAAGGCAAGCGTTCCCATCCTGACTACGAATATATCGCGATCTTTATCGTCGGCAACGATCTCTCTTTTTTCGATCCCCTGTATGATCACATGATGCAATGTGCCTGGCGAATCGAGTCTCGGACCACTCGACATGCCTCTAAAGGTTGGTTAGTATCGTAGAAAGATAACTCTGGATTGTGGTCACTATAAGTTCATGATTTCAGGATGCACCCCACTTCTTTTCCCAATTTGCATTATTATGTTTTGATATCCCATGCCCACCGGCAACGAGTGTTGTAATCAGCTTTTAAATAGGGTGTATCAATACCCAATGCCGCTGCAATCAATTTCGTATTGAATGAAGTAAACTCTAAAGAATAATTTTCGGATGGATAAGAATATCCAATTGGGGTGCCTGCGAACTTGGCTTCATGAACTAACTCGTTTCTAAGGATACTCAACTGACTCTTTCCTGAAGAATTAAGCTCAGCCCATTCAGGAAGTATAATATTATATTTACTGGCAAGCTTTACTGGGCGTTCAGCATGGATCATTTTTGGCAATCCAGACAATCGATATATACCGTCTAATACTTTGTATTGGGCATCAAATTTATCCCACTCGAAGTTAAATGATTGACCAATAGAAAACCAATGTATACAGGCAAGTATTTGAATTCTGTTTTCTTTTGATGATGACTTGTAGTAGTTATTTATAATCTCCATCCCATTTACATAATCATCATTTTTTAAAAGCAGCCCATTCAATTTACCTGGCTCATATGGTGTCCTACCAAAGTAGAAATAGCCTTCAGGTAGTAGATATAAGCCTTGTAAAAAGCCATATCCAAGAACAAGAAATCTCAAATGTTCATCGTCTGTAATATTCGTCTTAATCCTATGGGTAGCCGACATACGATAAAAACTATCACGAACAATCGGGTCTGGCTGCTTAAATTCTTCTTTTTCTCTTTGTGATTTATTCAATTTCTTTTCAGGGCCATAAATCCAACCATCACAAACTTGAACACATTCGAAAAAAGAAGTCTTTATCTTATCGAATTCCTCCACCGTTATGATTGAAAAATCACTACAGTTGAACTCTTTTTTATCGATTAAAAAACCGAACTTCATATACACCTCCTCTACTCTGATAGCATCTTTGACACATCGACTTGTCCATTAATCGCTCGAACAGAATATACTTCCCCCCGATATTCAACTAACAACAAATCACCGTCCATCATTTTTACAGGCCGCTGTGGCGAACTTTTCAAATTGACATCATCTCTTAAAACTGAATATCCAGGACATGTATCCACTCCGTTTCCGCTGGGTAACAGATCGCTTTTATCCCAATAATTTGGATGAGAAGAGTATAAATTAACTGCCTCACGATCGAGTACACTACACCATCTGTCATTCGCAAAGTCCATGATATAATATAATCGCCTCCCATACATCTGATCTACTGAATGAACAACGAGCATCCGCCCATCAGTATTACGGCATATTCTATCCTGAATAATCTTGTCTACCATATCAAACCTCCTGCCAATAGTTTGCACTTAATGTTTGAATAAACCATTTGGTGAGAATTTATCAAGACTATCAATGTTGAATAATGAATTAGGTGTCATCAATACAAGACAGATGAAGTTTTGATTTAGGAAAGGCATTCGTAAATATAAAATCTTTCCAGATTTTCTGACAGTAGAGTTTGGGCCATAAATAATTTGTTAGATGAACATGAGACCCAAACCTCCAGTGATTATCTCTTGCCTGAAGTTCGTTTACCTCGAAAAAGAAAAAATGCCACTCGTGAAGTGGATGAGATATTTCCTTGGTGAAGAACATATGCCCAACGCGATATTGCCGCATACCGTGCGTTTTGAACAGCCGTCGAAAAGCCTGCTGTCCTTCCTTCGTTGCTTGGAATGTTCTGTCAGCGTCCAGGATTTTCCAATCATCATCCTTTGTTTCAACATCCGGTGGAACGAAGTCTACAAAGTGAATAATGTGATTGAGATGAGTCAGTCCGGCTTCGCAAACCATTATATAGTCTACGAAATCCGACATCTTGATTGTAGAAGTCTTGCACAGCTTTTCAAGTTCGCTCTTTTTTGTGCAATTGATGATATCGATGAACATGGTTTCCACTTTACACTCAAACCTGAATCAAAATCAATGTTTAGAATGATCTGCCAATACAAGTAGCAGACGACTTTAACTGAATAATATTCTTCATAATAACAATCACAGAGTAACAACTCATCATTTTAAACCTTAACAAAATTAACAAAAACTGAATCCATCTGGGTTATACTGGTCAGTAAAAACCAGCATTGAATATGCATCTTACGGTTTATTATCCATCGCCTCCACCATCCTCTCTCTTGCAAACTGGCTGAGACGGGCAATTCCGATATATCGGGCCAGTTCAACCGTATCGCCACCGGTTGCAAGGAGTTTATCAATCGCCCTGATCTCTTCTGTACAGATGTATTCGACTTTACGCATTTCATCATCCCGACCTTTCCAGCGGGCGGGAGCCTTGCGTTGCTCATAACGCTCTTTGGGCCAGAAAAAGAGGCCGACTTTTTCCCTGCTGTGGCAGTTACGGCGTTTGGCGATGGCGAGCACAATGTCCTGGATATTTTTTCCGGCACGTTTGAAACCATGAAAGCGGGCAATCCTCCTGAAAAGAACCTCTTCGTGTATCGGTCCTTCAATTTCGATGACCTGATCGATCATTGCAGTCAGGCGAGGAGTATACTCGTCAGTGTAGAAAAGATCAGGTTCGGGGTTGAATCGCTCTGCATCCAGCTCTGCAACTTCATAGGAATGTTCAGCTTCTTCAAGAGTTCCATCATCATTTGGAACAGCGGATGTTTGCCATCTGACGGCAGGGGGAGCCTGCAAGCTTTCGACAGCTGTCGTCCGGAGCGGGACAAAATCATTTTCCGGCTCTTTCACATACTCTTGCCTCTCGGATTCCAGTAAGGCGTTAAGTGCCCGATGGAGATCATCAAGAGCTTTTACCCGATGGGTCCACCAGTCGGTTGACCAGATGCGCAGGATTTTCCAGCCAAGGTCTTCGAGCACAGACTGACGGATTTTGTCGCGCTCGCGCGCAAAAGCCGAGCTGTGGTACATGGCGCCGTCGCATTCAATCCCGGCAAGGTAGCGTCCGGGATATTCGGGATGGACTATGCCGAGATCGATGCGATAGGCCGAAACACCGATCTGCGGCTGCACCGACCATCCTTTGCTTCGCAATGCCCGTGCAACAGCCGTTTCGAAAGGAGATTCGAAATCCCCCATTGAACCGTGGACGGCGGCCCCGAGTACAGCCGGACCTCGTTCGGCATATTCGAGAAAATGCTTCAGGTCGACAACAGCTCTTGCTGATGTTCGGGAAAGATCGATGCGGTCAGGGCTGAGGGTTGAAAACACGATCATCTCAAGACGGGCGCGTGTCAGTGCAACATTGAGACGCCTTTCACCGCCGTCCCGGTTGAGCGGGCCGAAATTCATGGTGACGTGGCCCGACTGGTCGGGACCATAGGTGACGCTGAAAAGGATAACGTCACGTTCGTCGCCCTGAACGGTTTCAAGATTCTTGACAAAAACCGGTTCGAGGGTGTGATCGGTCGAAAATGCCGGTTCGATATGCGGATTCGCAGAACGGGCCTTGTCAAGCAGGTCCTCGATAAGCCCCTGTTGTTCAGTGTTGAAGGTCACCACTCCGATGGATTGATTGCGGACCTGCTCATCGGTATGGGTCAGACGCCTGAGAATTTCCGCGACAATTGCCTTCGCCTCGCCTTCATTGTGGCGAGCTTTTCCCCGAGCGTAAAAACCGTCAGGGCGAACAAGCTTTACCGCCAGGTCAGGATGGACCGGAGCGGGAAATGTGACGAGAGAATTATCGTAGTAGCGGCTGTTTGAAAAAGCGATCAGGCTTTCATGACGGGAACGGTAATGGATATTGAGCAGACGTGGGGGGATGCTCGCACCTATCATTTCATCGAGAATGCTTTCGAGATCGCCTTCGATATCGATATCGCCGTCGGGATCATCTTCGGACCGCGCGAAAAAGTTGGTAGGCGGCATCTGCTTCGGGTCGCCGGCAATGATGACCTGCTTACCGCGTGCGAGTGAACCCACAGCGTCCCAGACGGTGATCTGCGATGCTTCGTCGAAGATGACGACGTCGAACAGCGCCTGATCGGCTGGCAGATACTGGGCGATGGAGAGCGGCGACATCATGAGGCATGGAGCCAGGGCCGTCAGCACATCAGGAATTTCCTGGATGAGCTGCCTTACGGGCTTGTGGCGGCTGCGCTTCTGGATTTCACGCCGCAAGAGACCCCATGAAGATCTTCTCTCGATATCCTCAGGATCGGGCATGTTACCTGAAAGCCTGGCAGAGATATAATCTGCCGTCAGCTTCTGGAAACGGTCATCAAGTTCACGGAATTTATTGATCATTGCGAAATGCTGGGGCGTAGAGAAGTTTCGCAGCACCTCGTCCTCGCCGATAACCATGGCCGACCACCATGCGCAGTAGGCCGCCTCAAACGTCCTCTCAACCTCGTCAACCGGAATACCCCCGGCTTCGAGTGCTTCGACGAACGGTCCAAGCTCCATATCCACAGCGTTCTCGCGACACCTCCGCCATGCACACCATGAACGCAATTCCAGATGATGTCCGGCAATCTCATCGGCGGTTTCCCTGATGGCTTCAAGAGCTTTCCCGTGACTGGCAAAATGCTCGCGAATGGAACAGCCTGCAAGGGCTTCGAATGTGAGACATGTTTCCTGCAGATGGCTGTTGGCTTCACGGAAAAGCGCTGCCGCCCGGCCAACTTTGGCGTCGGGAGCCATAAGATCATTGCCTTCATACAACAGGGTACGGACCTTGCCTCGTAATTCGACGAGAGCCGTCGTATCTTCGACAAGGCGACCGACGACCGACCTCATCCGTTTACCGATCTCTTCCAGTGCTTTCATTGCATCTGCATCGGTAGTGTGGCCTTTCCAGTCCCTGAACCCGGAAAGCAAGCTGTCAAGACGATCGATTGCTTCCCCTTCTTCACGCAGGCGCTTCAAGGTTTCGGCATCGCGCGATGGATCAGGGTCGCCGTGCGCTCCGGCCGCCTTCATCTCCTTGATCACTTTACGCTTGGCCAATGCGCTTTTTGGCCACATGGACTGCTCAGCTTCCTGCCAGCGCCGGGCGATATCTTCGCCATCGAGTTGACGCCACGCCATGGGATCGTAGGCACAGCTGAGAGAAGCCTGCGCTTCGGCATAAGCTTTGAGCCGACCTGCAGCCTCTTCGAGTGTTTCGATTCGTTCCTGTCCATCGGGTTCAAGGGCATAGGAAGTCTGTTTGCGCCAGGATTCCGCGAGCAAAGAGGCGAACTCCGAAACTGCATCGAGGCGCTCGATTGTCAGATCGGGCAACGTGATTCCTGCACTTTCGAGTAACGCGGCGCAGGCTTTGTCAGCTTTGTCTGCAGCCGCAGCAAGCCTGACTGCCTCTTCTGCAAGCTGCACCTCCCATTTCGGAGACCATGCACCTGTACTGACAAGCTTGAAAGGAGTTCGGGCAAGATCGCCGACAGAGGCGTATTGAACACGCAGCTTTTCGACGGCTTCACGCATCCCGGCCAACTGGTTTTCGTCATGATGGTCTGCCGAGGGCCATGAAAAGATCACCCTCGATGCATACTGTTCATCCCGGACCTTGACACCTATGGCATAATGAGCCGTCAAACCATTGCGACGGCGGAGGTGCAACCGGTCGACCAGAAGGTTGAGCTGATCGCGAACCAGCCTGAGCCGTTCCGCCTCTTTTTCCCACTCCTCGACGGATGTTTGCCGGTTTTGTTGCCATGATTTATGTAATTGCCCAAGCACATCGCTTTTTCGGGCTTTATTGGAATGAAGCGGCAGGCAGAAACGGCCAAGCCCGACCTTTTCAAGCCGGCGATGAACGGCATCGAGAGCAGCGGTTTTTTCAGAGACGAAAAGAACCGATTTCCCCTTGCCAAGCAGATGGGCGATCAGATTGCTGATGGTCTGGCTTTTACCGGTACCGGGCGGCCCGATGACAATGAAATCATTTCCCCTGTCGGCACTCGCGACAGCAGCCATCTGGGAGCCATCTGCCGGAAGCGGTGTCAGCAGGTCGGAAGGCTTGTACTCCCGGTCCAGGGAGGCTGGCTCAACAAAAGCGGCCTTGCCCGGATAGATGTCTCGAGGCGAATCGATAAGATGTCTGACAACCGGACTTTTCCGCAGTTCATCGCTGCGATCTGCAAGGTCCTTCCACATGAGATATTTGGCAAAAGAGAAATGGCCAAGCACAACCTCCTCCACCACCTCAAAACCGGCAACATCTCTGACTTCTCTTCTGATCCGGTCCCGGATTCCTTTCACATCGATGCCACTCTCATCGGTCGGCAAAGGTCCGTCAAGCCCCCTGATGTCGAGATGAAAATCCTTCCTCAGCATTTCGAGGAGAGTGGTGTTGAATCGCGGTTCATCGTCATGTGCGGACAACCGGAAGCCGCTTCGTACAGATTTGCGTTCGAGGGTAACCGGCAGCAGAATGAGTGGAGCCCGGAAACGCCGTTCATCTTTTTTGTCGTCATGCTTCCAGAGAAGAAAACCAAGGGCAAGGTAAAGCGTGTTGGCACCGCCTTCTTCCAGCGAAGTCCGGGCTTTCCGGTAGATATCCACGGCTCGCTTCGAGAGCTCTTCTTCATCCATGTCAACCAACACCTGGCTTTGATCAAGAGCCTCACGGGCATATTCTTCTGTTATAACTTCACCTGTCCGCTGACGATGAAGCTCCTCATCCTGACGCTCTCCGCTCGGACGCGGAACCGAACGGATCGAAATTTTGATGCCGCCGGCAAGCTTGTCTTCGAGCAGAGCCACGTCGGGGCAGATAAAACGCAGGCTGGATTTAGAGGATTTATGGCTGAGCAACGAGTTGCGTGTTGAAAGATCGAGCAGCTTCCGCTGCCAGCGTTCGAGGCGACCGGCGGGAGTCTCTTTCTGTTGTTCTTCCTCGATTTCTCCGGTAAAATCAGGAAGTTCAGGTGATTCTTCCATGGTTTGCTCGACAACCGGACTATCTTCAGGTCCGCCGGTTTCAGTCTGCCGTTCGATCTGGAGAGCAAGCGGCTTGATCCGGTGTGCCCTCGCCCTTCGAATATCGACCGCTGCATTGAAGGTCTGATCATGTTCAGTGTCGATAATGTCGACTGCAGCCTCGATGGCTCTTGAAAACGGGAGTGCAGGATGCCGGGTTGCATACGTGGTCTCTATCACCAACAGCTCTTTGAGCTGCACACGTTTGCGCAAGGTCTCCGCTTCGTCGATTACGATAGTTGAAAGCTCTTCAGGCTGCAGCCATACACCGATGAAAGCGTGCCCTTGAGGTAATACGATTATCGGATTGAGACCGGCCTGTTCGAAAACCGAAGCGAACAGCATTGTCATATCGAGACAGGTCGCCACACGGTTTTCAAGCACCTGCCCCGGCAGGCGGATCTTTTGTCCGTTCTGCTCGAAGCTCGCCGGAGGAACGGTATATCCGATACCGAGGTTGGCTATCGCCGTATAGATTGCAGAGGCCAGCTCCCATACCCGAGCCCGGCTGCCGGACTTGTACCCGTCGATACCCTCCGCTTTTCCAGCTTTCCTGAGCACCTTGACGGTTTCGTTCAACAGGCTGTCTGCAGCCGGATCATTCGGCATCGAGAATGCGGCAAGAAGTTCCGGCATGTACCCGATACCCCCCCATTCATTATAGGCCAACAGTTCGACCGGCAGGCTCTTCCCGCCGATAACCCGACCTCCCGTTTCCACGCTGAACGTCGCTGTTCCCTGAACCGATTCCACAAGGTTCAACAGAAAACCGCCATCAAGCTCTATATCACGATTTTTAAGGGTTACGATTTCACCGGGAGCAATCCGGTCGATCCGCCAGGATTTCTCTTTCATGAACGCCGGATTTGAGTGGAGAATTACCTGGAGGTCGTCAATGCTCGACTCAACATCGCTGTTTTCAATGCGCAAATCTCGAAGAAAGGCAAATGAACTCTGCTGGCAGGCGAAATTGATTTTTGCAGCGATATCGCCGTGTATTACCAAGGAAGGAATATCCTGATGTGACGTTTCGTTATCTGAAGACATTTTTTGAGATGGTGTCTGCAAATGCTTATGATCGTCGGCAGGGAAAGGAAATATAAGCCCGACGGTATGGCTGACAGTTCTATGTACGAAGAATAGGGCTGATTTTCAAGTTATGCAACCCGGGTATATGCCTTGTTTTAGCACAAATGAAAATCCCGGCCTGCAGCATGCGCCGGAGGCCGGGAATAAGATAACTGTTGAAGCGGATGAGGTTTTATCCTTCGACGATCTCGACAAGTTCGATCTCGAAGGTGAGGGTCTGTCCGGCGAGCGGATGGTTCGCGTCAAGTGTCACCGCGGTGTCGGATAGATCGACCACCATCACGATCGCCTGCTGTCCGTCGGCGAGCCCTACCTGCAGCTGCTGTCCGATTTCAAGCTCCATATCGGCCGGAAACCGTTCACGGTCAACATCGGTCACGAGCTCAGGGCTGTGAGCACCATATGCATCATCGGCAGGAATGACCGTTACCCTGGTTTCACCCGGAACCATGTCGATCACCGCACTGTCGAACCCTGGAATGACCTGGCCTTTTCCGACAATGAATTCCAGCGGATCGCGGTCCGCAGACGTATCGAATACGGTGCCGTCATCGAGTGTACCGGTGTAATGAACTTTGACCACATCCCCTATTTTGGCTTGTGCCATATCTTTCTCCTTTTTTATCTGTACAAAAAATAATCATTTAACGAAATCCGGAATCATTACCGACAGATCAGCGAAAAAAGGATAACGATCAGGATGATCAGCGAATTTAAGGGAAAAACCGTAAAAATTCATTTTTTTATTCCGAAGCCGTTCCAGTGCGGGGAAATCCTGACTGGTCCATTTCCATCCGTACTTTCGGCAGGACTTCCGGAATATTCTGCCTGATGAATTCCAGAAGCTGTTCCCTTACCTGACAGCGCAATTCCCACATATCGGAAGCGTTTGCTGCGCTTACGAGAGCACGTATTTCAAGCGATTTATCCGAAAAATCGGTTACATGCATTTTAACGACCCGCCTGTCCCAGAGCGGATTGACCGATACAATACGTTCGAGCTCCTTTCTGAGCATATCGAGCGGAACGGCATAATCGGTATAGATGAAAACCGTATCAAGCAGTTCAGGCGATGTTCTTGTCCAGTTCTCGAAAGGACGCTCAAGAAACCATGAAATAGGAACGATAAGCCGGTGCTCATTCCAGAGCCGGACGACAACATAGGTCAGGGTGATCTCCTCTATCCTGCCCCATTGCTTTTCCACCACGACGACATCATTGATGCTGATAGGCTGGGTCACGGCGATCTGTATCCCGGATATCAGCGTTGAAAGGCTTTTCTGGGCGGCAAAACCGAGAATGACCCCGGCGATGCCGGCAGACGCGAGAATACTGAGACCAACCTGGCGAACGGTATCGAACGACATGAGAATTCCGGAGACACCGACCAGCACCAGCAGGACATTGAGGATTTTGCGTGCAAGGCTTATGTAGGTTGCATTCTTCCTGCCTGTTTCGCTCTCCCTGATTTTTTCAGGGTAGTGCTGCAGAAGAAACTGTTCGAATACGACCAGCAGCCGCATGCAGAACCAGACAATCCCGATGATCGAGAAAACAATGAGCGCATGTCTTGCAAGATTGAGATAAAAGGGAGGAAGCTGTATTACATTGACAAGCGCGGCAAAGAGAGCTGCAACGACAAGATAACGGAAAGGCCACAGCAGAATATCGAGCGGAATTGCGCTTTCACGTATAGACCGGCGTATTTTTGAGGTTACATTCCCGAAAAACGAATTAGCGCCAAGATACAACAGCAGAGCTGCTGCCCCGAAAAGAAGAGGGACCCAGATATCCTGACGGAATGCTTCGAAAAAGTTCTTTATTTCCATAGCACCGGAAAACAGAAACTTACACCGGACCTTTTTGCCGCGGGGTGTTTTCCAAATCCGGAGTTACCGGCTGACCCTGCTGAACTCGCTTTTGGAACGTGAAACACAATCCTCGATAGCCATACCTCCGAAATAATTGCCGGTCAAAAGCAGGTTTTTCTGCCCCTTCAGCAAAGCATCGGTTTTTTCATGCCACTCGTGGTGCCCGAGACGAAGTGAAGGTACCGTATTGAGCCTCGTGAAAGTATGCTCGATCTTTGAAGCACTCACGCCAAGCACTTCGGTGATGCGCTTTGTCCTGGTTTTCTCGTCGAGGCCGGGTTTGAAATGGAATGCAAATCCACGAAAATTATCATCAGGAACGGTGTCACGTGAAACAGCCGAGAAAAACAGGTCGTTTGGAGAAATAAGCGCTGCAACCGGCTTCATGGATATATTTTCCTTGCGGATGACGACTCCGATGGAATCGACATCTGCGGATTTAAGCTTTCCAAGGTGAACCGAAAGATCGAAACTGATGGAACTCAGAAGCTTCGAAGCCGAAGCAGATGGTATGGCAAGGGCTAGCGCTCTGGCCCCATATTCACCGCCATCGGAAGTGGTGACCACGTACTGGTTGTTTTCCCTGCGCAATGAAACCACTTCCTTCCCGGTAAAGACATTCAGGCCGCTTTTTGCGGAAATGGCACGGGCAATGCTCTGCAAACCTTCGGCGAATGTGTAGTTCTTCAGCACATCCTTTCTTTTCTCGCGGCTTTTGAACATCATGTCGGCCGGAAAATCATCGGTCAACTGCGAAGGGACCGCATTGAAGAAATGACTGATAACGTTACGGTAATTCTTTTCCCCGACAATCTGGGAATAATATGACTTCACGCTCATGCCGCCTTTCTTCAGGGAAAAGATTTTCGGGGCGGAAAAAAGCAGTTCGGGAATGTTGAGACTGGAAACAAGCGATTTGACCTGGCCATCCATGTAAAGCGAAAACGGTACCTTGGCACGGGGAGTGATGGACCCCATGAGCCCGCAGGCCTCGACAATCCCGAGCAGGTTCTGGTAGGAACTGTAACAGGTATGGGCTCCCAGTTCAAGCCAGAAGCTTTTGCCCCCGGCCTTGTACTGCGGTGAAGCAAAGGAACCTCCCGTTGTGTCGTTTTTTTCGATCAGCGTCGTTTTCATTCCGGCCTGAACACTGTAATACGCTAAACTGAGGCCGCTGATCCCGCCGCCTACGACAACAACATCATTCTGCATCATAACTGAAAAAAATTTCTGATGGTTCGTTGAAAAAGCAGGACAAATACCCTGACTACCCCAACAATCAATTGAATCCGGAACAATTTAGCGAAATATGAAAAAAACAACGATGAAAATATTGACCGGACAGGAATAAAACATCCGCCGGCAGAAAGTTACCCCTCCAGGTAATTTCTGCAGTACCTGATATAGTTTTCGGGCGACTCCTCGATATTGCGTCTTTCGTCCTCGGTAATGGGACGGATGACCTTTGCAGGAACACCGGCCACAAGCATACCGGACGGCACCGTAAAACCCTGCCTGACCAGTGAACCTGCAGCGACTACCGACCAGGGCTCGACCACGCAGTCGTCGAGCAGTACCGCACCCATGCCGATCAGGACATTGTCCTTCACCGTGCAGGCGTGAAGGACCGCACCATGACCGATTGTTACACAGTTGCCGATATTCAGCGGTCCGGTATCGTGCGTCACGTGGAGGGTTACGTTATCCTGAACGTTCGTTTTCTCGCCAATACGTATCGGGCAGACATCCCCGCGCACAACGGCATTGAACCAGATACTCGAATAGGCCCCGATATGAACGTCCCCGACAACAAAAGCACCGTCGGTCATAAAAACCGTTTCATGCAGCTGAGGCCAGATACCTTTATAAGGAAGAACTTTTCCCATACGGTCATCATATGATTGAAGTTGAAAGAGGTCCGGAATACATCAGCCACTCCCGGAATCAACATCCCGGGAGTTGAACGTCTCGAACTACCCGGATATCTGATGGTGTCGAACACCGTTTCACGCAACATATGATTTTTTTATCTCTATTCTCACTGATATCCTTGGCACTATTCTGTCACAACCCTCTTCAGCATCAGACAAGCCGCTTATGACAGAAAGAAAATCACAAAAAACTCCTGTGAGAAAACCGGTAAAATGGTCTCGTTTTAAAACAATAATTTTTACATTAGCGTACAGTCGGGTTGTCTTCACAGCTTGTTTTCGAAACTTGTTTCTGTCGGACAATCTGTAATCGCGTTACTTCCTGACTATGATCGACGAAGCCGCAAGGCAATGATAAAACGATCAGGCAATCTGTAAAACCGAGCATTCCATACTGGTCGAAAGAACATGAGTAACCCCGGATCACCAGACGCAACAAGGCCTCTCAAACTGCTGCTCATAGCCCCGAAGGGGAAAAAGGATTCGAAGACAAACCAGAAGCCGCTGTTCAACATGGCTATCGGGGTGCTTGTCAGCCTTACTCCGAAGCACCATCATATCGAAATCGTCGACGAGCATTTCGGCGACGCCATCAATTACGACGGAGACTACGACATTGTCGGTATCACCTCCCGCACCATCGATGCCAGGAGGGGTTATGAAATCGCCGACGAACTCCGAAAAAAAGGAAAAAAGGTCATTCTCGGAGGTCTGCATGTCTCTTTCAACACTGAAGAAGCAAGACCTCATGCCGACTGCATCGTCTGCGGCGAAGCCGAGAACCTCTGGCAAACCCTGCTCGATGATGCAGCGAACAACCGACTCAGGCCGCTCTACAACTCGAAGGATTTCCCTCCGGTCAATGAAATCGTCCCTATCGACTATGCAAGAATCGCCATAGCTTCGAAACGCGAAAAGGTCGACGGCACCAAGTCCATCCCTATCTATGTCACCAGGGGATGCCCTTTCGACTGCTCTTTCTGCGTCACACCGAACTTCACCGGAAAGCTCTACCGTGCCCAGAAGCCCGAAGAACTGAGGAAACAGATAGAGGTCGCCAGGAAGGTTTTTTTCAAACAGAACGGCAAATCATCGAAACCATGGTTCATGCTTTGTGACGAAAACCTCGGTGTCAGCAAGAAGCGGTTGTGGGAGACACTCGACCTCATAAAGGAGTGCGACATCCACTACAGTGTCTTTTTCAGCAGCAACTTCCTCGAAGACAAGGAAACCGTCAGGAAACTGGTCGACTCCGGCTGCATGATGGTGCTTGTAGGTTTCGAGTCCATCAACCAGAGCACACTTGAAGCCTACAACAAAGGCCATGTGAACTCGGCAGAGAAGTTTTCGCGCCTCATCGAGGAGTGCCGTCAGGCGGGACTGAACGTCCAGGGGAACTTCCTGATCAACCCGGCACTCGACACCTTCGAAGACATGGACAACCTGGTCGATTTTGTCAGCAAAAATAATGTATTCATGCCTATATTCCAGATTATCACGCCCTATCCAGGCACATCGATGTACTGGGAGTACAAGGAGAAAGGGCTCATTACCGACGAGAACTGGGACAGATACAATGCGACAAACCTGGTCATCCGTTCAGAAAAATACGATCCGGTCCAGTTCCAGTACAAGTTCATGAAGAGTTACTACAAGGCTTATTCACTGAAGAACATTGCCGGCAGGGTCAGAAAGAATCCGTACAAGCTGCTCAACCTTATCACCAGCATAGCGTTCCGCAGGAATATCCGCGAACAGCTAGGCACGTTCAGGAAGGAGCACAATCTGTAAACTTTACAGGCTCGAAAAAGGGCTCTTACAACTAACTTGATTTTTCTAAATTACCCGTCAATCATCAAACACAAACCATCAATGCCGGAATTTGCCAAATATACGACCATTTACGCACCAGTGATTTTCTTTGTTTCGGGCATCTTCATCGTCATGCTGCTTAATAAATTCATCGGAAAATCATCCTCAAAAAAGCAGCAGTGACGTGCATCTCCCCTGCCTGGTCCAACAGGCTCAGATGCAAGCCGGGCAGATTATTCTGACCGGCTCTATCCGTTCATGACAGGTATCGCCGTCTTAGCCGCAATTTCACATCTTGCAAATATGGTTTCAACCTGTATATTTTCTGTCCATTGCTACTTACACTCAAAATGTTATCTTTCAAGCTTATAGATTTTCCTTTTTGACTTAAAAAATCACAGTCGGCTTCATGCGTATTTTAACATTCACAGGTAAAGGCGGAGTAGGCAAAACCAGTGTATCTGCAGCTACAGCTGTCCGCTTGTCGGAAATGGGATATCGTACGCTCGTTCTTTCAACTGATCCCGCCCACAGCCTCTCGGATTCATATAATCTGCCGCTGGGAGCTGAGCCGACCAGGATAAGGGAAAATCTCCATGCCATCGAAGTTAACCCTTACGTTGATCTTAAAAACAACTGGCAGTCTGTCCAGAAGTACTACACGAGAATTTTCATGGCACAGGGCGTTTCCGGCGTAGTTGCTGATGAAATGACCATCCTGCCGGGAATGGAAGAGCTTTTTTCCCTGCTGAGGATCAAACGTTACAAAGCCGCAGGAAGTTATGACGCCCTGGTGCTCGATACCGCGCCAACCGGCGAGACTCTGAGATTGCTCTCCCTGCCGGACACCTTGTCATGGGGCATGAAGGCCGTGAAAAACGTCACGAAATATATAGTCCGGCCTCTCAGCAAACCCCTTTCGAAAATGTCCGACAAAATTGCGTTCTATATTCCTCCTGAAGATGCAATCGACTCGGTCGACCACGTTTTCGATGAGCTGGAAGGCATCCGGGAAATTCTTACGGATACGAAAAAATCTACGGTACGCCTGGTCATGAATGCCGAGAAAATGTCGATAAAGGAAACCATGCGGGCTCTTACCTACCTGAACCTCTATGGCTTCCAGGTCGATATGGTGCTCGTCAACCGCCTGCTCGATACAAAGGAAAACAGCGGATACCTTGAAAAATGGAAAGCGATCCAGCAGAAATACCTTGGTGAAATAGAGGAAGGCTTTGCCCCGCTGCCGGTTGCAAAACTGAGAATGTATGAGAAGGAGATCGTCGGACTGAAAGCTTTGGAACGGTTCGCCCATGATATCTACGGCGATACCGATCCGTCCGATATGATGTATGGCGAACCGCCCATCAAATTCGTCCGGCAGGGTGATATTTATGAAGTTCAGCTGAAACTGATGTTTGCCAACCCGGTAGATATCGATATATGGGTTACCGGCGACGAGCTGTTCGTACAGATAGGCAATCAGCGCAAGATCATTACGCTGCCGATAAGCCTGACCGGCCTGGAACCAGGTGATGCAGTGTTCAAAGGCAAATGGCTCCATATACCTTTTGATCTTAACAACCACAAACAGAGTCTGCTTGAAAAAGAGAACAATAAAGTGCTGAATAACAACTATTCTGATTAGCACATTCGATCTTGATGCATCGTACGGTATTTCACAACATTGCGCCGTTCCTGTAATCATGCAATCAACGAAAACATCAGATAAGAATAAAACGATCAGGCAATCTGTAAAACCGAGCGTTCAACACCGGTCGAAACAACATGAGTAACCCCGAATTACCAGGCACAACCAGGCCACTCAAGCTGCTGCTCATCGCTCCGATGGGAAACAAGGATTCGAAATCAAACCAGAAACCTCTGTTCAACATGGCTATCGGGGTGCTTGTGAGCCTTACCCCGGAACACCACCATATTGAAATCGTCGACGAGCATTTCGACGACGCCATCAATTACGACGGTGATTACGACCTTGTATGCATCACTTCCCGCACCATCGATGCCAAGAGGGCTTACGATATAGCCGACGAATTCCGAAAAAAAGGCAAAAAAGTCATCCTCGGCGGACTGCACGTCTCCTTCAACACCGAAGAAGCCAGGCCCCATGCCGACTGTCTCGTCTGCGGCGAAGCCGACAACCTCTGGAAGACCGTGCTCGAAGAAGCAGCAGACGGCCGCCTCAAGCCTCTCTACGACTCGAAGGATTTCCCGCCTGTCAAGGAAATCACTCCTATCGACTATGCAAGGATCGCCAAAGCGTCGAAACGCGAAAAAGTCGACGGCACCAGGGCCATTCCCATCTATGTCACCAGGGGATGTCCGTTCGACTGCTCGTTCTGCGTTACGCCGAACTTCACCGGTAAACTCTACCGCGCCCAGAAGCCTGATGAACTGAGGAAACAGATCCTGGCAGCCAAGAAAGCATTCTTCAAGCCGACTGGCAAATCCTCGAAACCGTGGTTCATGCTCTGCGATGAAAACCTCGGTGTGAGCAAGAAACGGTTGTGGGATACGCTCGACCTCATCAAGGAGTGCGACATCAACTACAGCGTCTTCTTCAGCATCAACTTCCTCGAGGACAAGGAGACCGTGAAGAAGCTGGTCGATTCAGGCTGCATCATGGTGCTTGTCGGCTTCGAGTCCATCAACCAGAAGACGCTGGAAGCATACAATAAAGGTCATGTCAACTCGGCCGAAAAGTACTCGCGCCTCATCGAGGAGTGCCGACAGGCAGGACTGAACATCCAGGGAAATTTCCTGTTCAACCCGGCGCTCGACACCTTCGAGGACATGGACAACCTGGTCGATTTCGTTGCCCGCAACGCCGTCTTCATGCCGATCTTCCAGATCATCACACCCTACCCGGGCACATCGATGTACTGGGAGTACAAGGCGAAGGGGCTCATCACCGACGAGGACTGGGACAGGTACAACGCACTGAACCTTGTCATCCGATCGGAAAAATACGACCCGGTCCAGTTCCAGTACAAGTTCATGAAAACGTACTATAAAGCCTACTCGCTCAAGAACATTGCCAACAGGGTAAGAAGAAACCCATACAAGCTGCTCAATCTCATCACCAGCATGGCGTTCCGCAAGAATATCCGTGTAGAGCTTGAAATTTTCCGGAAGGAGCACAATCTGTGATTAAAACCGCACCATTTTCTTTAAATCCGAAAACCAATCTTGTACCATGAATGACATTGAGTTGCTTCAGCAAACCGACAGGGCCAACGAACTCATATTCAAAGGGCTTGTCGAGTTCGGCTGTCTGAAAGCCGCCCTCGACCTCGACCTTTTCAACCACCTTGCCGACGGGCCGAAAGAGACGGAAGCCCTTGCAGCCGCTGCCGGCGCAGTCCCTCCAAGGCTCGGCATGCTTCTCGAAGCGCTCCGCCAGATCGGAATCACCGTGCAGGCAGAAGGCAAATGGGACCTCAGCCCCTTCGCGAAAAACATGTTCATTCCGGACAAGGACCGCCCGAACGTCTATATGACCCCTGTGGCTAAAGCCATGGCCCACCTCGCGGACAATTTCTACATGGATATGGCCAGCGCCGTAAGGGGCACGCTGAACTTCAAGGGCGAAGTCCCCTATCCTCCCGTAACGCGCGAGGACAACTGGTATTTCGAGGAAATTCACCGCAGCAATGCATACTTCGCCATCAAGCTTCTCCTCGAGGAAACCGAACTGGAAAATGCAAAAACCCTTGTCGACGTCGGAGGCGGAATCGGTGATATTTCCGCCGCACTGCTGAAAAAATATCCCCAGCTCGATTCAACGATCCTGAACCTGCCCGGAGCCATTGAACTGGTGAACGAAAACGCAGCTGAAAAAGGGCTCGGCAACCGCCTCAGGGGCACCGCGGTCGATATCTACAAAGATGTCTATCCGCAGGCAGATGCCGTCATGTTCTGCCGTATCCTCTATTCGGCAAACGAACAGCTTACCGCCATGATGTGCAAAAAAGCCTACGATGCACTTCAGGCCGGCGGCAAGGTGCTCATCCTCGACATGATCATCGACGATGAAAAGAAACCGAACTTCGACTACCTCAGCCACTATATTCTCGGCGCAGGCATGCCTTTCAGCGTGCTCGGGTTCAAACAGCAGGATGCTTACAAAACGATCCTCGAATCGATCGGCTTCACCAATGTCCGGATCGTAAGGAGATACGAACATCTTCTGTGCGAAGCGGTAAAACCGGGTTGATGCTCTGAAGCAACTGTAAAATGCGGCCTGTCTCTCCTGACCGGCCGCATTTTGTGTTTTATTGCTCCGGCAATTAAAACTGAGAATCCCGGTTAGCAATAATTGCTCCGCTAATTGTCATTCTGAGCCCCCGGTATCCGGCAGCTACCGCACACCGACCATGAACAATAAATCCATAAATTATTGTATAGTAATAAAATGGATTCTTCATTCCGCTACGCTTCATTGCAGAATGACAGTCCCGTTGCATGGATTTCCTTCCGACTTGTCGTTGCCGGAGCAATAAGAACAAAATTGTCAATCCGGTTCAGGTTTTCTCATTTTACCTCTGATCGCTCAGCTTAACCTCACTTTATACTGAGAAGCTCGATCCGGTACCTTTACAAGGAATAAAAAAAACGCGAAAAGGACGAATTGTGCTTATTAATTGTACATTTGGAAGAATCGGATAAAATTCCGGCTGACCGATAAACTGCAAGAAAAGAGAGTAAAGTTATTATTTCAGCACCGGTATGAAGTCAAAATTGAGATGCAGCGGGTTAAAAAAGATCTACAACCGGCGTGAGGTCGTCAAAAGTTCAACCCTTGAAGTCGGACAGGGTGAAATCGTGGGGCTTCTCGGACCGAACGGCGCAGGCAAAACCACAACATTCTACATGATGGTCGGGCTGGTCAGGCCTGACGGCGGCGATGTGTTCCTCGATTCGGAAAATATCACCCAGCTTCCCATGTACAAAAGGGCCCGACTCGGCATCGGCTATCTTCCCCAGGAAGCATCGGTTTTCAGGAACCTCTCGGTTGAAGAAAACATTCTGAGTGTCCTTGAATTCACCACCCTGTCGAAAGAGGAAAGAAGAGAGAAAACTGAAAAACTGCTGAAAGATCTCAGCATATCCGGCATTCGCAAAAGCAAAGGATACGCACTCTCGGGAGGAGAACGCCGCCGGACTGAAATTGCGAGGGCACTTGCACTCGACCCTAAATTCATTCTGCTCGATGAACCTTTTGCGGGAGTCGACCCAATTGCGGTCGAGGATATCCAGCAGATTGTCGAAGGGCTCGTCAAACGAGACATCGGAGTTCTCATCACCGATCATAACGTCCATGAGACCCTGTCCATCACCAATCATGCCTACCTGCTTTTTGATGGAAGCATTTTCATGCAGGGAACCCCTGAAGAGATCGCCGCAAATCCTGAGGTCCGAAAAATGTACCTTGGCGAAAAGTTTTCCCTCGACAGGTACTGAAACAGTACCGAGGACTCCCCACTCACCATTCCCCATTACCCATTCCCGCAGGGAAGACATATCGGTAGCCCCGGGTGCAAACCCCGGGGTAATGCGTCCCCCTTTTGACCCGGGTTTCCGGAACGGTCTTATCACTCCCTGCGATCAATACTGATTATTGTAGTAATGGATTCTTTCCGCTGCGCTTCATTGCGGAATGACAGCTCCTTTGCATGGAGCTCCTTGCGACTTATTGTTACCGGAGCAATAAGTCATTATGGAACTTTGAACGAAGCTTCATGCGTTTAATCAGTATAAAATCAGATCCATTCTGTATCTGATTTCCCACCATTTTCAATGAAAAGCTGTTATTGCCCGGAGGCAACGTTACGATGAAAATCCTTCTGATCTATCCTGAATTCCCCGACACGTTCTGGAGTTTCAAGCATGCCCTTAAATTCGTCAATAAAAAGGCCTCCCTCCCGCCGCTTGGACTTTTGACCGTAGCGGCCATGCTTCCCGAAAGCTGGGAAAGAAGACTGATCGACCTCAATGCCGTTAAACTTGATCAGAAGGATATCGATTGGGCCGATATGGCCTGGATAAGTGCGATGACCGTTCAGCAGGATTCCGCGCGCAAGGTGATAGCTCAATGCAACCAGGCCGGACTGAAGGTCGTCGCCGGAGGCCCTCTTTTTACCACCGAGCACGAGGCCTTCCCCACCGTGGATCATTTCGTGCTGAACGAAGCCGAACTCACCCTCCGGCCTTTCCTCGAGGACCTTGAGAATGGAGCACTGAAGAGATGCTACTCTACAGAGCAGTTTCCCGATCTCTGCCTCACTCCTGCTCCACAATGGCATCTTCTCGATATACACAAATATGCCTCGATGGCCGTGCAGTTTTCAAGAGGTTGTCCCTACAAGTGCGATTTCTGCAATGTCACGGCGATGCTCGGCCATAAAATCCGTACAAAAACCGGCGACCAGATTATAGGCGAACTTGCCGCTCTCCGCAAACTCGGCTGGAGGGACAGCATCTTTTTTGTCGATGACAATTTCATAGCCCACAAATCATACCTGAAAAAAGTACTGCTTCCGAAGTTGATAGAATGGCAGAAAGGCAATAAGACAACAACAAAGCTCTATACGGAATGTTCTATCAACCTTGCAGACGATCCCGAACTTATGAGCCTGATGGCACAGGCCGGTTTCACCCAGGTTTTCATCGGCATAGAAACTCCTGATGACACTGCGCTTCAGGCATGCGGCAAACAGCACAACACTTCGAGGGACATGCTCGAGAATGTCAGGAAAATCCAGCAGGCAGGCATGGAGGTTCAGGGAGGGTTCATCGTGGGATTCGATACCGATACCAGCTCGATCTTCCAGAAACAGATCGAATTTATCCAGAACAGCGGCATCGTGACGGCTATGGTAGGCATTCTTCAGGCACTTCCCGGCACAAGGCTTTATGAACGCATGAAGAAAGAAGGGCGGCTGCTGCATAATTCGAGCGGTGACAATGCAGACAGCAACACCAATATCATTCCGAAGATGGACCCCGATATTCTGAGAAAAGGGTACAGGGAGATGATGGAGTATCTGTATGCACCTAAGCACTATTATCAGCGCATCAAAACACTGCTCATGGAGTACCAGGCCCCACGGTTCAAAAGCAGGTTCCGAGTGAGCCAGTTGATGGCTTTCGCCCGTTCGGTCGTATTGCTCGGCGTGATAGGCCGGGAACGATTCCAGTACTGGAAAATGATGATCTGGACCTTTTTCAACCGGCAGCAGTCCCTTCCTCTTGCCGTGACACTGGCCATTTACGGTCACCATTTCAGGAAAGTCTGCCAGCTTCACCTCAAACAGGCACAAAAATCAACCGCGCAAGCCTGAAGCGAAGGTGTTTCATTTTCTGAAAAGTATTTCGTGAATTTATTTTTTCTTTTTTGTTTTCAAAAAAAATGAGTAACATATAATGTTAGGCCAGTAGTTGGCCTGATAGCTCTCAAGTGATTTGTGCTTTTGATTATTTGGAAGTCTTTCTCTCTTTGATAAAAGCACGAACTACTATGAGACAAAATGAATATTTACATTGGCAATCTTGATTATAGCGTAACTGAAGCAGACCTCCGTAACACATTCGGTGAATTCGGAGAAGTTTCGAAATCAAACGTAATCAGCGATAAATTCACCGGACGCTCCAAAGGGTTCGGATTTGTTGAAATGCCCAATAACAATGAAGCTACAGAAGCAATCAACGCTTTGAACAACAGTGATTTGAACGGCAGAACCATCAAAGTGAACGAAGCTAAGCCACGCGAAGAGCGTCCTGTTTCCCGCTCAAGGTATTAAGCCTTTTATCCTCCGGAAATAAAAAAAACCACTGCCGCAAGTCAGTGGTTTTTTTTGCCCCATAACCGCTATTGCAGACTCATACCCGTCTGAGAGCTACAATTGCCAGAAATAACCGGCCGATCTCATGCCAATGCCGGTTTGCGTGATCTACTTTGTTGCGTATCTTGGAAAAATCCGAAGTACAACAACCTCGCCAGTTCAATGATAGCCGAACATCTGCTTTTTCAATCCGATGGAGGATTCATCCGTATTCCGATCTGGGGCCACATTCCGCTCAGCATACCGTTGAAAAAAATTCTTTCCCACCCCTCGTTTCTTCGGCTTAAAGGTATCCGGCAGCTCTCGTTTTCCCAGCAGGTCTATCCCGGTGCGACCCATACCCGTTTCGAACATTCCATCGGGGTCTATCATCTGATGAAGCTCATACTGCAACGGATGCTGACCAGCGAACTTGCGCAGAACCTGCAGAACGACAGTTTCATGTTCGACAGCCACAACTGCAGGGTGCTGCTTTCCGCCTGCCTTCTCCATGATATCGGCCATTATCCGCATGCACACATCATCGAGGAGCAGATCCCCCGCTATGGCAGTGAACCTGTCTTCTCTCATCATGAGGAACTTTGCCGGCGGTTCATTCACGAGAAAAATTCCTCGTTTCCCTCGATAGCTGAAATTCTGCACGAAGATTGGAAAGTCTCGCCCGAATCGGTCATCAAGCTTATAACAGGCGCATCGGGAAGCAGATTCGGCAAACTGATCAGCGGGACACTCGATCCGGACAAAATGGACTATCTCATGCGCGATGCGCACCACTGTAACATTCCGTACGGCAGTATCGATATCGAACGACTGATCGAATCGTTCGTACCCGACCCGGAACGGGAACGGTTCGCCATAACGGAAAAAGGGATCGCACCGCTCGAAAGCCTTCTTTTCGCGAAGTACATGATGATGCGCAACGTCTACTGGCATCACACCAGCAGAGCGCTTTCTGCCATGCTTCGCAGGCTGCTTCAGGATATAGCACAGGAAGAACTGATGACAGCGCCCGCAATGAGGGAGCTCTTCTATGACAACGCCGATGACAGGGTACTTCATGAATTGAAACAGCAGATACCGGACAAATCACATCCCCTCAACTCCCTTCTCGAGGATATCCTGATGCGCAGGGTTTATAAACGGGCGGTTACCCTCCAGCCTTACCTCGAAGATTCACAGGAGGCTGACGAACAATGGTTCATGTACAGCAGCGACAGCGCAATGAGACGAGCGAAGGAACTCGATATATGCCGCCTGCTTGACCGTAAATTTCATCTTGGTCTGCATGGCCATGAGGTACTGATAGATCCGCCATCAAAAAAGGATATTTTCGACTATGCGGATCTGAAAGAGTTGAGAGTCTATCCAACCCGTTCGGAACATATCCACTATTCCCTGCAGCTCGATTCAGAGTATATCCGTTTCGACGATCTTAATGAATCGGTTTTCCGTTCGGATTTTATTCTGTCTTTTGAACGTTATACAAAGAAATTCCGCCTTCTCTGCCGGCCTGATCTGGTTGAAAGGACAGTCGAATCAAGTGAAGAGATTATGGACATGATACGCCGATAGAATCGTATATTACCGGTAAACAAAAACTTCGATTACCATGGAGCAACAGGACAAGTTTTACAAGGGGCTTTTCTTCGGTGCCGTTCTTGGCGCAGTTGCCGGAACAATCATGGGCCTGCTTTTCGCGCCCCACAAAGGAACGGAAACCCAGCAGATCATAACCGGCACGATCAAAAACGCACTCGACAAGGCAAGCGACTATTACGAAAGCAGCGAGCAGGATGTCGTATACAGCAACGAGGCAAAAAAACGCTCTCAGGAAATTATAGACACAGCCCGCGACGAAGCGAAAAAAATCCTCAATGAAGCAAACAGCATCATAAGGGAAATCAAGGGTTATCCGAAACCCCAGGAAAGTTGAGCCATGCTGACATACCTGCAAGCCGGCCCTGAGAAGCCGGGCACACCCACAGTCATTCTGCTTCACGCCTTTCCGCTCTCCGCAGAAATGTGGAAACCGCAGCTCTATGCGCTCGGTAAAGCCGGTTACAGGGTGATCGCTCCGAATGCTTTCGGTATTGACGGTTCGGATGAAAAAGCCGAATGGAATTTCACGGATTTTGCTCATGAACTGGCTGCCCTCATGGACTCTCTCGGCATCGCGAAAGCAACGATCACGGGTCTTTCCATGGGCGGGTACCAGGCATTCGAGTTCTATCGTAACTACCCTGAGAAAATCGTATCCCTCGTTCTCTGCGATACCAGGGCTGAAAGTGACACTCAAGCTGCGCGGGAACAGCGCGGTGAGTTCATGAAAGCCGTCGAAACTGCCGGGGCGGACGAAGCTGTCCGGCGTATGGTCCCGAACTATTTTTCAAGCGACACCTATCTCTCAAAGTCGGAACTGCCTGCAGAGGTATCGGTTATCATCCGGAGACAGCCTGCACACGTCATCAATGCAGCACAGCATGCCATTATGACACGCATTGATTCCACGCCGCTTCTCGGCTCAATCACCTGTCCGGTATTGGTCATATGCGGTACGGAAGACAGGATGACGACACCTCAGACCGCCGAAGACATCAGTGTCCGTATCCGCGGTTCAAGGCTGATCCTGCTTGGCGGAGCCGGACACATTTCGAACATGGAACAGCCCGATGCCTTCAACCGCGCGCTACTTGAATACCTGCGCGCCTTAAGCCAGGCCTGATTGGCCTGGAGACTATCGGACTTCCAGCCCGTCGAGAATATCGAAAAAGTTCGGAAACGATACTCCCACGACATTGATATCGGTTATATCGAGCGCGCATCCAGAAGCTTTTCCCGCTACGGCGAAGCTCATGGCGATCCTGTGATCGTCGAAACTTTCGATAACCGTGGTTCCCTGCTGTATGGTATCGCGCCCCTTGACGATGAACCCGTCCGGATACTGTTCGCATTCGAAACCGAGCCGCTGCAGGTTGATTACGAGAGCATCGATCCTGTCGCTCTCCTTAGTTCGCAACTCTTCGGCATTGTGCAGTTCGAACCTGCCGGATGCAAAAGCCGAAAGTACGGCAAGCATGGGAATTTCATCGATGACGAACGCGACTGTCTGCGGATCGCTGATCGATAACGGCTCGATTCCCGTGCTGTTGACGATAACGATATCACCAATGGATTCCCCACCGATAACCCGGTTGTTCTCGATCGATATACCCGCTCCCGCGTCCCTGAGAATATCGAGAAAAGCCGCCCTTGTCGGGTTAAGACAGACATCCCTGATGATGATCTCCGACCCTCTGGCAAGGAGACCAAGCGCAACAATGAAACAGGCTGCCGAAGGGTCCGCAGGAACAAGGAACGGTTTTGCTTCCAGCCGCTTTCTGCCGGGCACCACAATGATGCGCTCCCCTTCTTTCTCAATTGCTTGGAGACCGAGCATCACCTCGGTATGATCACGGGATCGGAGCGTTTCGATAATCCGTGACTCGCCTTCTGCATGCAGTGCGGCAAGAGCCACAAGGGACTTGACCTGCGCAGACGGGACCGGCAACCGGTATTCGACAGGCTTCAGGTCTTTCTTGCCTCTGATCCGGACCGGTGCTGTTCCTGATAAAGAGAGTTCGATTTCGGCTCCCATCATGCGCAGGGGATCGGCAATCCGTTTCATCGGACGCTTCATCAGTGAATTGTCTCCTATCAGTACACTTTCGAATGGCTGAGCGGCAAGAATGCCGGCAAACATGCGCATGGTACTTCCCGAGTTGTTGCAGTTCAGGGGTGAGGATGGAGGCTGAAATCCCCACAGGCCCGAAGACTCCATGACAACCCTGCGAATCCTCCGTCCATAGGCACCATCTATCTCCTCCTGCCTGAGCGTTATTCCGGTCTCTTTCAGAACCCCGATGGTCGACTGGTTGTCGAAACCTCCGGAAAAGTTGGTAATCTCGGTAACCCCTTCCGACAGGGAGCCGATAAGGGCGGCACGATGGGATATCGATTTGTCCGGCGGCAAAGCCGTCACTTCACCTTTGAAAACTCTCATGAGTCAGTGGATTGATAGTTGACAAAAAAAAAGCAACCCCGGTAAAGGAGCTGCTTCGTATAATCTGTTCCCTCCGGATCGATCATGAATTGCGTTCTTCATTTGCCCGCTGTGCTCTGCGTTTGCATCTCGAACGCTTCAGACGGTTATCGATCGACGGTTTAACAAAGTATGCGTTTTTACGAAATTCCTTTAAAACACCTGCGCGCTCATACTTCTTCTTGAAGCGTTTCAGCATTTTATCGATCGATTCGTTCTCATTGACCTGCACACTAACCAAAAAATTCACCCCCTTTTACAATTTCAGCGTCTAAGTTTCATTTTAATAAGATCGGTAATACTCTCCGTGCTCTGCTCTTTGACAGGATTCATGCGGACATTTTCAAGCAGTTGTTTTCTGCCGCTTTTCGAGAATTCCACAATAATGACATATGCACCGCTGCCGGTCGCAAGTTTTTCCCTTACCACACCGACTTCACCTATTGACTGATGATAAAGTGCGTCTCCTTTCGCATAAATTCCATGAGGTGAGTAAACCTGGCACTCTTCAGGGTTCAGTTCACAAGGGCTCACTTCACGATCGATCTGTATCTGCCATTCTTTCAGAAGATAAACCTGATTGCACTCCGCACAACGGATCCAGTACTGGTTTTCGGCAGCAGGAACTGCATCTCCGGAAACGCCCTTCCCCGCCTTGTTCTTCTTCTGAGGAGAGGATGTCAGCAAATCGTCGTCCTTAGGTTTGTCACTCGGCATCCACTCACCGACAAACACCTTTTCTGTAATCCGGCCGCAACCTTCGCAGAAGCAGGCCTCGATTTTACCATCCAAAATAAACTGCCTTTTTCTGGACTCTACCTTCATATTCTACCGCTGGTTTTTTAACCGCTGAAATGCAGTTTGGCTTTTCGATGTTTTATCATCTTCCGTAATTGTCCAATGCTGGACAACCCCCGGCATTTTTTCTGCATTGCGCAATATAGTGCAGAATTCCTCAATAAAAAGAGGAATATGCAAGAGTGCCTAATTACGTAAATCCTGCAAAAAAAACAACCGGATAATTTTCTCTCTTTTCATTTATGGGTCAGTGCATCGATAAGGTCAGATTTGGTAATCAATTGCAATCGTCCATCGGTCAGACTTATCAGCACACCGGACGCATTCTGCTGCAGTTTGCCTGACAGTTCGGATATGGTGGCATCGGGCATGCAGACCGGAAACGGCTGTTCCATGAACCCGACCACCTTTGAATTCATTGCTTCATCGTTTTCTATAAGTATCGACAGAATCTTGTTTTCGCTGATACTGCCTATCGGAGCGTTATAGGATACTATCGGCAGCTGTGAAACGTCATTCTGCTTCATCATTTCGAACACCTCGGCAAGTGTGTGTTCCGGACCGGCAAAAATCAGGTCACGTCGTGCCTTCAGCTGGAGGATGTCTTCAGCGGTGATCTGTTCGACTGCCGTTTTCATTTTCCGGTAAAAGCCGCGTTTTCGCATCCAGTCGTCGCAATACATCTTGCTGAGATAATAACCTCCGAAATCATTCAGCAGCAAAACAACACAGTCATCCTCTCGATAGCTCCCGCCAGCCTGAAGAGCCGCGGACATGACTGCACCTGAAGCCCCGCCGGCAAAAACCGCTTCCATACGGAGCAGTTCCCTGCCGCAGTTGAACGCATCATAATCGCTTACCTGCATGACATCATCGATTACAGAAGGGTCCCACAGATTCGAGACCTGCAGCGCGCCGATCTCCTCGATTTCGGAAAAGGAATAGCTGCCCGGTCTGCCATCCCTGAAAAGTCCGGAATAAACCGAGCCCTGCGATTCAACACCGATGATACGGATAGCGGGGTTTCTGGCTTTCAGGCAGCGCCCGATACCCGAGATCATTGCCCCCGACACCAGGGGAATAAAGACATGCGTAACCTTGCCTTCCGTCTGACGAAAAATCTCGTTCCCGGTCACATCGCTGTGAACCTTGAGGCTTACAGGGTTTTCATACATGCCGGCAAAAAAAGCGCTGGAAATATTCGAGACGAGGCTTTCGGCGACGTTCATACAGCTCCTGGGCTCTCCGGGCAATGCATCGGAAGGGGTTATGACCAGTTCGGCACCGATTGCCCGCAGCAGGTCCTGTTTTTCCTTCGAAATTTTTTCCGGAGCGGTCAGAAGCAGCTTGTACCCCCGGCTTACACCAGCCATAGCGAGTGCAATGCCGCTGTTGCCGTACGTCCAGTCGACAAGCGTCATACCGGGGTGAATAAGGTTCCTCTCTTCTGCATCGGCAATCAGGGCGGAGGCAACCCTGTAGTATGGAGAACAGGCAGGGTTCATATACTCGAGTTTCGCCATTACCCTGGGCGGGATGCTGCGAGCCATCCGCTTGATGATGACAAGCGGCGTTTCTGCTGTCAGCCCGAATATATCGTTGTTCGGCATGATGGTAGAGAGAAAAATGGATTAAAGGAAACAACAAAAACCTGATTGCACACCATGGAAAATATACATTAATTGATCAATGAAAGATACCGAAGGGAGACGCTGCTTCTTGTCTTGAAAATCAGAAAAAAAAATGTTTTTTAAACAAATTGTTCCTGAATACGCTTCTTTACAGGCAGTTTCGGGATATAATGATAACATCTCAGTAATAAATATAAAGGCAGACGTGACATGGGCATTAATGAAACGGGTTTTCAGGCAGAAAACATGACGGAAGCCCTTGTATCACGTGAAAACCTTTTATGGAATGCACGACTGATCCTGGAGAGAATCAGAGGAAAAGCACGAATGATGGGCATCGTAAAGGCTAATGCATATGGGCACAACGCCCTCGCTGTCGCCTCTGCTCTTGAATCGCTTGGAGTAGCTGACTTTGGTGTTGCAAATATCCATGAAGCGATTGAACTGAGAACCGGCTCTGCCCACAAAAATCAAGCATCGATTCTTGCCTTCTCTTCACCTCTCGCTTCGCAGATCGACCTGTATCTGAAGCACGGCATAGAAATGACCGTCTGCGACGCTGATACTGTCCGGGCAGCAGAAGAAATCGCCTGCGCAGAGAATATGAAGCTCGGCGTTCAGCTCAAAGTGGATACCGGCATGGGAAGACTCGGAGTCCCCCCTTCCCTTGCGATGGAACTCCTGCGTAAAATAGATTCGTCGCCTCACCTTGAACTTAAAGGTATCTATACCCATTTTGCAGAAAGCTCGTCACCCGATGATTTTACCGGCAAACAGCTTGCTGCCTTCAAGAACCTCACTGCAGAATACGAACATGCTGCATCGAAAACCGTCTGCAAGCATTGCGCAAACAGCGGGGCCATCCTTACGGCACAGGAATCCTGGTTCGATATGGTCAGGCCCGGAATCCTCCTCTACGGCTACCATCCTGCAAAAAACACATCATTGCGTCTTTGTGTCAAACCGGTCATGCAAGTCGAAGCGAGGGTGATCTTCATAAAGGAGGTCCAGGCGGGCACCACAATCAGTTACAACCGCACCTGGACAGCAATGGAACCATGCCGGGTTGCAACCATCGCAGCGGGTTATGCCGACGGTTATCCAAGGGCTCTTTCCAACCGCGCTACGATCATGATAAACGATAAGCGCTATAATCAGATCGGAACAGTCACGATGGACCAGATCATGGTGAACCTCGGCACGGATCAGGAGGTCAAAAAAGGAGACAAGGCCGTTCTCTTCGGCTGGGATACTCCAACCGCGGAGGATATCGCGGATATTTACGGGACAATCAGTTATGAAACCCTCTGTTCGGTTTCTTCGAGAGTAAAACGTATTTTTGTGTAAATTGATACCGTCAAGCGATATGAGCGGTCTTGAAAAAACAGCCCGGGCATTGAGCCTTACAAAAGCGGAAATCACGCTTGCGACAATACTCATCGGATTTCTCGTGCTCGGGGGGATCCTGAAAAATATCCGATCGATCGAAAAGGAAACCGTGCTTGTCAGACAAGCCGAACAATCCCGTTTTCGTGAAGCGGAAGTCGACAGCCTCATAAAACTGGCCGCCGACGATCAGGAACATGTACGGGAAGAGGTTCTTCAGGATGCTGCCGGGGAAGAAAACGGCCAGCCTGTTGCAAGACGACGGGAAGCTCATTCATCGGAAAAAGTGTTTACCGGAACAATAGCCTTCAACAAGGCAGGTAAAAGCCAGTTGGAGAAAATTCCGGGCATAGGTCCGGTCATGGCTGGCCGGCTTATCGCTTTCCGGAAAGAAAAAGGCGGCAGGATTGAACAGTTTCAGGACTTTCTGGAAGTAAAAGGCATAGGCAGAAAAAAGCTCGAGCTTTTAAAAAAACATTTCACTCTTGACTAATGGGCATAAGCCAGACAGTCTGTACCATAGATACCAGCGAATGCGCGCTGATCGGGCTTGAATCCTCCGGAGGTGCTGCTTACAGGCTTACTGGCTGCAAAACTTTTCCTTTCGGTATCAGGGAACTGCTTTCAGAAAAAGGAAAACGTCTGCTGAAAAAAATTGTCCGTCAGATTGGAAAAATGCAGAGTGAAGAAATTGTGCTTTGTATCGCACCTGAAACCTATCTGCCTCTTCCCGCATATTTTCCGGCAGATGCCGATCCCTCACAGTATCAGGAGTTATGCAGAATGGAAGCGGAGCATTTCCTGAACCAGCCTGACGATTACAACTGTGATGTTACCGGTTATGGAGAATTGACAAAAAGCCTGCATGAAAAAAAACTTCTGCTTTTCTACCCCGCCGAACCATGCCGAACTGTTTCGGATATGTTTTCTGCGGATTACCGGGTTCGTTACAGCTGCTCTCCCCACTTGTCGCTTCTTCAGTTGTCAATGCATGGAGACACGCCGCTGGCAACGATTGAACTGGAAAACAATTATTTTCTGATCTCGGTATCGAAGCATGGCAGGCTGGAAAAATTTATCTGCCGTCAGGTCAGAAGCCGCGAGGAAGCCATATTTTTTACCATAAAAGAACTTTCCGGAAATCCTCTCCTCAGGGAAACCGGTGTTCAGATAACCGGAACAAGGGTTGACAAGGCCCTTGTAACGCTTATAGGAAAAGAAACATCGCTGAAGACAAAACCGCTCGGGATCCCTTCTTCGATACCGATAAGCAACCTCGTAAAATTCTCCATAACCTCACCTGCAGCCGTAAAAGCCATCAGCACGGCGCTGATGGCTTTTACGGAAGGAACTATCGCTGCCGTTTCGAAATGATGACCTCGGCGATCTGAACGGCATTGGTAGCCGCACCCTTTCTCAGGTTGTCGGCAACGACCCACATGTTCAGGGTCTGCGGATGCCAGTAATCACGGCGGATCCTGCCGACAAACACTTCGTCGCGCTCATAGGAGGTCAGAGGCATCGGGTAGATGCGGGCTGAGGGATCGTCCTGCATGATGATGCCAGGAGAACCGGCGAGAAGCCTGCGAACCTCGTCGATGTCGAACTCCTTTGCAAGCTCGATGTTCAGTGACTCACCATGGCCTCCGTATACCGGGATACGTACCGTCGTCGGTGAAACGCTTATCGAATCGTCACCCATGATCTTCTTTGTCTCGTTCACCATCTTCATCTCTTCCTTGGTATAGCCGTTTTCGGTAAACGCATCGATCTGCGGCACAGCGTTGAAAGCGATCTGATGGAAGTGGGTAAACTGCTCCTGCGGCTCGCCGGCAAGCTCGCTCTCGAGGGCATCACGCCCGGCCTTCCCTTTTCCCGTAACCGACTGGTAGGTGGAAACGACAACTCGCTTCAGACCGTAGTGTTCATGAAGCGGTTTGAGCACGACAACCATCTGGATGGTCGAACAGTTAGGATTGGCTATAATTTTTTCAGGCGTTCCGTCCTCTCTGAAAATCTTTTCGGGATTTACTTCGGGAACGACCAGAGGAATATCCGGGTCCATGCGGAATGCCGATGAATTGTCTATGACAATAGCGCCCTGTGCCGCGGCTACCGGAGCCCACTCACGGCTTGCAGTCGCGCCTGCCGAAAAGAGTGCGATATCGACCCCGCGGAAAGTCTCCCCAGAAGGCTCCCGCACGATGAAATCCTTCCCCCTGAACGGCACAACCTGACCGGCACTTCTTGCGGATGCGATCGGTACCAGTTCGGTGACGGGAAAATTCCTCTCTTCCAGCACCTGAATCATGGTGCGGCCTACAAGGCCGGTTGCCCCAAGCACCGCGACCCTGCATTGTGAATCCAAACTACTCATATCAACTTTTTTATTTTATACTTGATAGTTCAAAACCAGTTTATCGGAATGATCGTTGAGATATTCCGTATCACAATGGATCCTGCCTTCGGCAGCATACCCCTCACACTCCTGCCTGTAAGAAAGCAGGATGTCGATGACCTGCTCCCACTTCTCCTCGCGCACCAGCTTGTTGCGGACCACTGAAACTTTCGGCAGCCCCTTCAGGTAGGTGGAATAGTGACGACGCATCTCGAGGTTTCCGTATTTTTCTCCCTTGAACAGTACCGAAAGCTGCAGATGATCGACAGCTGCCTGGATCCTTTCACGGAAATCCGGTAATTTCCCTGGGTGCCCTGTCGCTATAAGTTGCCTGGCGGCCGAAAAAATGAACGGATTTCCTATCGAGCCTCGACCGATCATCACCCCGTCAGCCCCGGTCGTTTCGAACATGGCGAGAGCATCCGCGGCTGTCCAGATATCTCCGTTCGCGATTACGGGAATACGTGCATGTTCCTTTACCCTGCGGATCCAGTTCCAGTCAGCCTTTCCTTTGTACATATCGCTCCTGGTCCTGCCATGGATAGCGATTGCCTGGATACCGGCATCTTCGAGACGGGTCACTACATCGAGAATGTTGATGGATTCGTGATCCCAGCCGATCCTTGTTTTTGCCGTAACAGGAATATCGACCGCCCTGACAACCGCCGAAGCGATATCAGCCATTTTTTCCGGCTCCCTGAGCAGAGCCGCGCCTGCGCCTTTTCCGGCAACCTTTTTTGTAGGACATCCGAAATTGATATCGAGATAGTCCGGGGAAAATTCCTCGGCGATCGTGGCAGCTTCGACCATCGACTCGACGGTGCTGCCGAAAATCTGAACGGCAATCGGACGCTCCATTTCATCCGCCATGAGCTTGCGCACCGATTTCTCGGCACCCCGGCGAAGGGCCTCTGCGCTGATGAACTCCGTATAGACGATATCGGCACCATGCCGCTTGCAGAGCTGCCTGAAGGCCCGGTCGGTCACATCCTCCATCGGTGCGAGAATGACCGGACGATCTATGTCGATGCTCCCGATCTTCATGATTCTCTATTTAACGGGCTCCGGATTTCCGGTCATAATTTCCTTGACCTGGCCATGGATCTTCTGATACAGTGCCCGGTCTTCGCGCAATGCTTTCTTTACGGTTTCCCGTCCCTGGCCCAGCTTGTCCTGTCCATAACTGAACCACGAACCTGCCTTTTTCACGACACCGAACTCCACCGCAAGGTCGATCAGTTCCCCGATAGCGGAAATTCCTTCCCCATAGAGGATATCGAACTCGGCAACCTTGAATGGCGGAGCCACCTTGTTTTTCACTACCTTGACCCGCGTACGGTTCCCGGTATTCTCCTCTCCTTCCTTGATCTGGCTGATCTTGCGGATATCAAGACGTATCGATGCGTAAAACTTCAATGCCTTGCCACCGGTCGTGGTCTCGGGGCTGCCGTAGATAACCCCGATCTTGTCACGAAGCTGGTTGATGAAAATACAGACGCAGCTCGACTTCGAAATGGCACCGGTGAGCTTGCGCAGCGCCTGGCTCATGAGACGGGCCTGAAGTCCCACGACGCTGTCGCCCATTTCGCCCTCGAGTTCGGCCTGAGGCACCAGGGCGGCAACGGAGTCGACAACCACGACATCGACCGCACCGCTCCTGACGAGGATCTCAACAATGGAAAGTGCCTGTTCCCCTGATTCAGGCTGGCTGATGAGAAGTGAGTTGATATCGACACCGAGTTTGCGGGCATAGGAAGGATCGAACGCATGCTCGGCATCCACGATGGCCGCAATCCCGCCCTCTTTCTGGGCTTCTGCAATCACATGGAGTGCAAGGGTTGTCTTGCCGGAAGATTCCGGACCGTATATTTCGGTAACCCTGCCCCTTGGCAGTCCACCAACACCGAGAGCGAAGTCGAGGGTCATCGATCCGGTTGAAATCGAATGCACCTTCATTACCGCCGAATTGTCACCAAGACGCATGATCGCCCCTTTTCCGAACTGCTTTTCAAGCGTTTCCACCGCCATGTTCAGTTGCTTGAGCTTTGCCGGGTCGATGCCGGGCGATTTCTGTTCGGTTTTCACTGTATCCATGGAACAATCATGATAAAATTGTAAAGAAATAACATAAGAATCTTCAGGCTATTATTGTCTTGAGCGTTTCGGAGAACTCCCTGTATTGCAGACCAAGCTCACCAACCGATCGGTTGTTGTCATAGCTGACCGGTTTTGAAGATAGGCGAAGGCTTTCAAGACTGATGAATGAGGGTGCGTTCAGAAGCAGAGACCATAACTCCCCTCCAATGCCGGCAATCAGACCGGCAACTTTCGGAATAGGTATGACAGTGCCGGTTCTGCTGCCCGCAATGCAGCGAATACTCTCGAACAATTCCCTGAAAGAAAGATTCCGGCCAACAATAACATAGCGTTCACCGGAAATACCTTTTTCCCAGCCCTCGATATGCGCCTCGGCAACATCACGGACATCGACAAAACCGGTGCCGCCGGAAGGACAGAACGGGAGTTTCCCTTCATAGATCAGTCGTACGACATCGTTGGATGAACTGACCGATGCCGGATTGTTGCGGTCGATACCGATCACCACACCCGGATTGAGCAGCACTACCTCAAGCCCTTCCGCCACACCCCTCTGGCCCTCGAGTTCCGCAAGGTGCTTCGCTTCCATATAGCCGTTTCTTCTCTGCCAATCCTTGAACGATGTCGTCTCGCTGCTAAGGGAACCGTCATCGGTTACCCCGAGTGCCGCGATGGAACTGGTCATGACAAGTCTCTTCACCTTTCCGGCAAGGCATGCGTTCACGACATTTCTGGTACCGATCACATTGATATCGTAGAGATGGTTTCGATACCTTTTCGTATAGGATATCAGGCCTGCACAATGAAATACCGTCTCCATGCCGCTGACTGCTTCCTGAAGCGCCAGAGGATCGAGCAGATCCGCCCGTATGATTTCTACCGGCAGACTTTCAAGGAACGCGCAATCGGAACTCTGCCGGACAATCGCCCTGCAGCTTATACGGCCGGAAAATCTGGAAAGCAGGGCAAGCAAAACCTGTGACCCTATATAGCCGGTAGCCCCTGTTATGGCAACTGAAAACTTCTGCATTACTTGATGAATCTATCCGCATCTTCGTGAACGTACCAGAACCGGAACCGTTTTTTCAGGCCCGGAAAAGATGAAAAAGCATCCGGAATTACGATATAAATTACGCCAACTTCTTTGTTTATAAAAATAATAATTAAAACTACATTGCATTCAATTCCTGTCACAAGCATCAGAAAATTATTCCGCAATGGCAAAAGAAAAATCCCGCACTCACTCTCTTCCCGTTTCGAAAGGATCCGTGGTTCAGGAAACGCTGCCTAACGGGCTGAAGATTGTCACTGATGAAGTTTCCTATGTCCAGAGTGTCACTCTCGGTATCCAGATCGAAGCAGGATCACGGGATGACCCCGATGAAAACCCGGGCCTCGCTCATTTTATCGAACATGCCCTGTTCAAAGGTACCAGCCGGAGGAGTTACCTCGAAATAGCAAAAGACATAGAAAACAACGGCGGATACCTCGATGCCTACACGACAAAGGAACATACATGCATCTATCTGCGCTGTCTCGACAGGCATATCGAATCGTCTTTCGACCTGCTCGCCGATCTGGTCAGCAACCCTGTTTTCCCCCCCGAAGAGATAGAAAAGGAAAAAGAGGTTGTTATCGAGGAAATAAACAGCGTCAATGACACCCCTGAAGAACTGATTTTCGAAGAGTTCGACATGCGCTCCTTTCCGCATCACCCTATCGGAAAACCCATTCTCGGCACCGAAAAAAGTATCGAAAACTTTACGGGTGAACATCTTGAAACGTTCATGAAGGAACATTACGTTCCCCGAAAAATGCTGGTCACGGCTACCGGAAACATCAAACATGAAATAATCTCCCGCCTGACTTTAAAATATCTCGGCCATCTCGAGGAACAGCCCTGTAACACTTATGTGAGAAAACCGTTCATTGCGGGTGATTACAAGCCATTCAAATCATCGTTGAAAAAACAGGTCTACCAGGCGCAGATTGTTCTTGGAACAGCCGTTGAACGCTGTGATCAGCTGTTTTACAGTCTCATGGTGCTCAACTCCATGCTTGGCAACGGCATGAGTTCCCTGCTCAACATTGAACTGCGGGAAAAAAGAGGCCTTGCCTACAATATCTATTCTTCTCTGACGTTTTTTGACGATCTCACCGCCCTGAATATCTACGCGGGAACAGACGGCAACAAGATCGATACAACTGTTGAACTTGTTACCGAACTGCTGAAGAGCGATACATTGCATAAACCGGACCCGGATGAAGTGGAAGCTGCAAAAAGAAAGATTCTGGGTGCGCTTGTCATGGGTATGGAAAAAATGACCCGGCGCATGTCACAGACAGCATCCGATCTTTCCTATTTCGGCAGGTATATCACTCCTGAAGAAAAAGCCGCAGGAATAGCTTCGGTAAGTGTGGACGATATCGCCGCAGCTGCCGCAGAGGTTCTAAGGAATGCCCCGTTTTCAACCCTTGTCTACAAACCGAAACGGTAGGAGCCGATAAGGAAAGCTGATTTTACAAAACCAGGATTTATTCGTATCTTATAGACTTTTAATTTTAGCTTAATACAATTATCAATCAACCACAGAGAGCCTTGCAAAAGATTATCAAGAATATCAGCGAAACCGAACAGGAAATGGAACTCATCCTTTCCACCGAAGAGTTCGGTACAGAATACAACCAGGAACTTGAAGAGGCAAAACGTAACGTACAGATCAAGGGATTCAGAAAAGGACACGCTCCGGAAAGCTTGATTAAAAAACTGGCCGGGCCGGCCATTGAAGCCTCGGTTGCCGAAAAAATGGCTTCAAAGCATTTCGGCCCCATTGTCGATGAAGAAAAAATCAAACCGGCAAGCCGGGCACAGCTTGTAAACTTTTCTTTCGAGCCGGATAAACTCACCATCCAGCTCTCCTACGAAATCCACCCTGCATTCGAACTGAAGGATTACAGCCCGTATACATTCACCCAGCCTCGCTATCTCATCACCGACGATGATATCCAGCGCGAAATAAACCTGATTCTCAAAGGGCACGGAACAATGATCAGTGTCGATGAAACTGCTTCTTTGACCGACACCGTCATCGGTGATGTTACCAGGCTCGATGAAGCCGGAGAACCGGACGACAATCAGAAAACCGAAAATCATCATTTCAATCTCGAATACCTGCCGGAAGACAACCCGTTCAGAAAAGAACTTACCGGAAAGAAAGCGGGAGATACCGTGGATATAGAAGTTGCTCAGAACAATCCGGATGCCGCACCTGCCCGTTTCCGTGTCGCAGTCAGCGAAATCAAACGGCTCGAACTGCCTGAACTGACAAACGATCTGGTAAAGGAAATCACAGGACAGCGTTTCGATAACATAGCCGACTTTACGGCTGATATCCGCATACAGCTCGACCAGCATTTTCAGATGAAATCTGAGGAAGAACTGCTTGAGGCCATCTCGGCAAAAATGATCGAGGAAAACCCGGTACCGACACCGAACGCTTTGGTAGAGTCCTTTTCGAGAATGCTGATGGAAAATGCAAAACGCCAGTTCGGAGGAAAATTCCCGGCAGGGTTCGATGAAAAATCGTTTGCAGTAAGCCTGAGGCCAAATGCGGAAAAACATGCACAGTGGCTCCTCATTACACAGAAAATTGCAGAACTGGAAAATCTTTCCGTTTCGGAAGACGACATCCGTGCCTATGCAGAAAAAGAAGCTGCAAAAAATACAGCCATGAATGCGGAAGAACTGCTGAATTCCTATATGTCGGCTGAATTCAGGGATTATATCACCGATACCATCTTCAAAGAGAAAATCTATGATATCATCAAATCCAAAGTGACGATCTCTGAAGAAGAAAAGTCAATTCCGGTACATCAGGGCTGATCGGCTGAACTGTAAAAGATTAAAAAGGCAGCCTCATAATGTGGATTATGAGACTGCCTTTTGTTTTTACTTCAATTACGAAGATATTATTCCGGCAATCTATCAGCAGTAATCCGGATTGCGACTGTGGTAATTTTGATACCGGCGCAGTCTCGCGAACTATCCGGAACCATCCCGCTGCATGACTGGATACTTCGCTTCGCTCAGAGAGTATGCGATCGTCTGCTCATGTGATTTATCATGACTGTTCTGACACGCCAACTTGCCGTTCCGTCACCAAGCAAAAAAGGCTGTCTGAAAAGGCAGCCTTTTTTACTTCGTTGGCAATCCTTTTGAGACAGCTCTATTTTATTGTCCATTCCAGCCTCTCCGATCATGTTTCAGACAGTTATTCCTTCGAAAGATCGATTGTCATTGACAAATCAAGTGCTTTCACACTGTGGGTCAGTTCGCCGACCGAGATAAAATCCACTCCTGTATCGGCTACATCACTGACATTGTGAAGACCTATATTTCCTGAGGCTTCAATGACAACGCTGCTGCAAGCCGTTTTCACATAATCCACGGCTTCTCTCATCAGATCGACAGTAAAATTATCGAGCAGAATGACATCCGGCATACAGACAAGCGCTTTGCTCAGTTCGTCCATTGTCCTGACCTCTGTTTCTATCTTCACATCAAGTTTCTGCTTTTCACGATATTTCTGTGCCCGCCGGATCGCCCTGGCAATCCCCCCCGAAGCATCTATATGGTTATCCTTGATCAGAATCATATCGAACAGACCGAAACGATGATTGACACCACCACCGATCCTGACAGCCTCCTTGTCAAAATAGCGAAGCCCCGGTGCCGTCTTCCGGGTATCGAGAATTCTGGCTTTCGTATGACTGATACGATCGACATATTCTTTTGTTCTCGTAGCAATACCCGACATTCGCTGCATGAAGTTCAATGCTGTACGTTCACCGGCCAGCAGAGGAGCAACTTTTCCGTTTATTTCAAGAATTTCTTCACCCGTATGTACTGAGTTACCATCCTTTCGATGAAGAACAACTGAAAGGGATGGATCACAGGCTGCAAATACATGAACAGCGACATCGATACCCCCTGCCACTCCGGATTCTTTTGCCCTGATGATGGCACGTCCAAGCTGACCGGGATCGATCGTTGCAAGAGTGGTAATATCGCCAGTATAACGATCTTCCTCGAGAGCGAGCATTATAGCCCTTGAGCGGCAACCCTCAAAAAAATCTTGTCGAGTACTGTTCTTCATCATGCCCCATACGTATACATGTTATATAAATCGATTTTCGTTTTCAAGGTAGTGAATTTTACGATTTTTAAACCGTTTTTCGTGCATTATGCAACAGGTTTCCGACATAAGATTCCCGTCATGATTTTTTCCAGACAGATCCTCATGAACATTACATTCCCGTCCGGAGGAGAATATTTTTGGAAAAATGATTTTACTTCAAAAAGCACAAGGAGTTTGAGAAATTATTATATTAATGGCTGACTGAATCTTTTCATTTCGTAGTATCCCATCAGAACCATTCCCGGCAGACGGGTTTTTTCAGGTACAGTAAACATGCATATCAACAATATTAAATTCAAGGCTTTGTTTCAGGAAATTGCCACGAACAAGGATGTCTGGAAATTTTCTACGGTAAATACGAAAGACGTTGATTTTCTCCTGTATCGTCAGAAGTCAGAATGGCTTCAATTCACCGGCCTCCACGACAGGCACAAGCAGGATATTTTTGAGGGAGACCTTTTGAAATGGAACTGCGCTATATTTGAAGTCATCTATGAACACGGTAGTTTCAAAGCCCTTCATGATGGGAATTCCGACCTCTTCCTCTGGTACTGCATCCCGGACTGTGAAATAATCGGCAGCAAGTTCGACAAGAACGTGAAGATGTAACCAGATATGACCGATCGGACCGATTGGAGTGATTGTCGGTCTTGTAAAACCTCAAGAAATCTCTAATTCCTCGCTGATCCTGATAACTATATGATGTCTCCCTCTCTTTCATGCGTCAGGCTTATCAACATGGTATTTTACGCCTTTCATGGGGTACTTAAGGAAGAACATGCTGTTGGAGCAAAATATGAAGTCGACGCTGAACTCTATTTCGATTTCTCAGAAGCGGCAAAAAATGACGACCTCACTAAAACAGTCGATTACAGCGCTGTTTACAGAAAAATCAGGGAAGCTCTCACACTTGGAAAATATTTCCTTATCGAGACGGTCGCTTATGAAATTGCAATCGACCTTCTGAGAGAATTTCCCGTTGTGAATCATGCCGTTATAAAAGTCAGAAAACGAAACCCGCCGGTTGACGGTATCTGTGATTATGCAGAAGCCTCATACAGCGCATCCCGCGGCTGAACAAATGAGATTACACAAAGCATTTATCGCGCTCGGCTCCAACATCGGCAACCGGCTGGAAAATCTTCGGGAAGCAGTTGATAGACTCAGCCTTAACGAACATACGACGGTATTGGAAATTTCTGCGGTTTATATGACCGAACCGGTTGGTGAAACAGGGCAGGAAAGGTTTTTCAATGGAGTTGTACTGATAGAAACCTTGCTTCCTCCGGAAGAACTCAGATCGTACTGCAAAACAATCGAACGGGAACTTGGAAGACCCGAAGCCTACAGGCGCTGGAGTCCGCGAGTGATCGATCTCGATATCATCCTCTATGATGACTGGTGCGTAAGGAGCGAAACGCTTTCCATTCCACACCATGAAATGCATAACCGCAAATTCGTGCTTGTTCCCCTGCTCGATATCGCCAATCCGCTCCATCCCTCTATCGGGCAAACTGCAGTACAGCTTCTGGATAGCTGCAGCGACCGCTCTGTACTGATAAAGCTGAAAAAAAAACTCACCATAAAAAAGAATCGGCCTGATCTGACTGTTCAGCCCGATCGGTCCTATACATAAAAAGAGGCTGTCTCAGTTTTGCAACCGGGACAGCCTCTTTATTTTTTAATTTCCGGGGAAAACGGTTCAGCTTGAGAATGTGATGCTGAGATTGCCCTCTGAAAAATCCGCGCCCTCTGTTTTGCGGCCAATAAGCACATTGGGAAGAATAATGCTCTTGCGGAAATTGTTGATATCGACCAGCAGTTCGTCGCCTTTAATGTTGACGTTCAGTTTCTTTACCTCAACATTCGGCAGATAAAGGCTCAAAACATATTTGCCGTCGACTTTGGCGAGCACCTGTGTTTTGTCGTTGATGTAAAGCACCTCGGCAGGATTTTTATCGCCGAATATCTGCTTGCTGAGGTTGTCCAGCTTGTCCGTATTGATAATTTCTTCGGTAGAAAGCTGTGCGCGGAAAATAGGAACCGGATAAAAACAGTTCTCGATGATCCTGAGGTATTTTGCCTGGGTATCGATAAGGCTCTGCAGGTAACTGTCAGCTGAACTCGGCGGCAGAATCTTGTTGACTATGGCAGCATCAAGCTTGTACCCGAAAAGGTTCAGGTAGGTCTGTACCCTGAGAGCTTCCTTGATAACCATGTTCTCGGGGTTCAGGACAACCCTGAATGTCGTTATGCTCTTGTCCTGCAGCATGGCGTGAAGCTCTTTCATATGCTCGTTCACTTCAGGCATGAGCTTGAAAATATTCTTTTTCGGCATGAACTTGGTCAGGAGCGGTGCTGCAAAACCAATGGCTTTCGAATGCCAGCCACCGATCTTGTCAGAATACCAGCCATACGATTCAGGCATGCCGAGCAGGCGCATGGTTTCTCCGGTCGGTGCTGCATCAACAATGACAACATCATAATCACCTGATTTCGCAGCCTTCCAGATATAGCGGAGACTGATCATCTCTTCCATACCCGGCATGATAGCAAGCTCCTCGGCCACGATTTCATTGGCACCGTCATGCATGAGAATCGAAGAGAAATAGGAATACAGCTCATTCCAGTTTTCCCTGATTTCAGCAAGGACATTGACCTCCATGGCAAAAAGGTTTTTTTCTACCTCGAGAGGGGTAGATGAAAGCTCAACGCTGAATGCATCGGCAAGACTGTGAGCCACATCCGTGCTCATGATAAGCACCCTCTGGCCTCTCCGTGCAATTGATGTTGCGGTCGAGGCTGAAACGGTGGTCTTACCGACACCCCCTTTACCCAGGTAAAGAATAATTCTCATGTTTGTGATAAAAGCTATTAAGTAGATTTGATCTTGACTGAACGTCCGATTGAATTCTTTGCCGGAAACTGCATACAGCCATCACCGCCTTCCGTGTTTTCCCGGTGCGTTGAACTTCTTCCTTTGAGCACTGTTACCGGTAAAATCCGATTTTTTTGTCTGCATAACCGGTGCAGTTGGAATTTGCACATCCGGTTTTTCCGCAGCACTGCTTTCAGATGGTCTGACTTCTGTCTTTAGTATTTCAGCTTTTTGTTCTTCTACTACCGGTGGTTCCGGTTCTTCCATGGCGGGAGCTTCAACTTCAGGTAAATCCGCCTCAGGATCCTCATGTCCTGGTGCCTCAAGTTCGGGAACTTCAATATCCGGAGCCATTACCTGCAGGAGTTCCTCTTCCGAAAACTCTATTTCAGGAAGTTCTGACGGAATGGCTTCAGGAACAATTCTGATTTTTTTTGTGGTTACCGGCGCCTGTCCGTTTTCCATTGACATTACGGCCGGTTTTTCATCCTCTACCAGCTTCCTGGCGGAAATTCCGGAATCGGTATCATCCATGTCCATCATGTCCTTCACAAGGGAAGACATGTGATCTTCAGATGCCTTGACCGATATCTTCTTTCGTTTAGGTGTATCTGCATCGTCCATATCCTCAATTACAGGTCTTCTCTTTTCAGGTGAATCCGATCCGCTTTCCGGCAAATCCATTGTCATATCGTCGCTGAAAAAATCCCGACTGAAAGAGGACTCACTATCGTTTTTGATCTGAATTTTCTTTTTCCTTACAGGACTGTCAAAATCATCGAAGGAATTATCCTTCTCCTTCTGAGAGGCAGGAGCTCCTGAAGCCGGTCTCTGCGCTGGACGCTGAGCAGTTTTTTTCTTGCCTGATGAGCCAAAATTGGAAGAGAGCTTGATAAGCTTGCTTACCGACCCGATCATCCCGTCATTCCGAACTGCCGTTTTGACGATATTCATCACAAAACGTTCTGCCTGGGGATTATCCGAAAGGTTTGTCAGAAGCTCATTGAGGGCGGAAAGCATACCCGGGACATGCTGCATATCACTGACGAACTGGTCCCGAAGCTTCATGGGAACCTCACCAAGCATGTCCTTGATCGATTCGGCAACTTTTTTCAGAGAACCGGAATCAGCACCGGGAAGCATGCCTTCAATTTTTTTGAACACTTCGGTTGGAGAAAAGCCTTCCGGATACGGTGTGCCGCCCGGCGATGCAGGAACAGGATTGTACCCTGCCTGCTGCTGAGGTTGTGACCTCTGGGGAGCCTGTTGCGGCTGCCTCTCGGTACCGCCGTAACCGATGGAGGCCTTGTACTGCTCAAGCAGGTCCTGACCATATCCGATATTGGTCTGCTGCTGAGTAGCACCGGGAGCATCGAGACGAAGTGAAATGGCCTGGGGAATACAGACGCTCCTCGCTTCCTGAAGAACAATGTCTGCGACGTTGTCGGGAAGTGTTGCCCGGTAATTCAGGCCCATATATTGTTCAATGACCGATTCTATAACGGTATGCAGTCTGACAATCAGATCGGCTTCCCGTAACTCGACCATATCGAATATCACATAGACAGGTTCCTTGCCTTCACGGCGAACCTTGAGATTTACGGTTGCGAAATCGTAATCCTTATTCCGGCTGTTAACGGAGACCGAACCGAGTTCAAATCGGTCGAGATAATCCTTTGTCGTCCCTCTTGCCCAAAGATAAACCGCCTTGTCGGAATAGATCAGATAGTCCTGAAAAGCAATATTGCCAACACGTTCCTGATGTGACTCATAAAAAACCCCGTCAAAAAAAGCGATCGGATTTTCACCGGCGCTCATGAGGTTTTTCTGGAAAAATTCAGCTACATCATTCTCTTCAGTCTGTCCTGATATGTACAAAGATAAATTAGCCATTAGCTATTGCTTTTCACTTAACACTTCTTACCGGCAAATTGAAATGAAATCTATTAAAATTTTAGAAGAAACAGAAATTGCTAATCAGCCTGCGAGCACTCTTTCTAAAGATCAGACACCGATCAGAAAGCATGAGAAATACAATCGCCGAGTACTGTGTTCAAGATAACCGGAAAAGAAGGATGTTACTGAAGGCTGGCTTTACGGTAAAAAAAAAGGCAGTGAAACACAAGCTTTTCACTGCCTTGAATAAATGGAACCCTGATTTGCTTATTTTGCAAATTTTGAAGCAACCTCTTTAGAAGGAACAGCATATCCTGTTACTTCTGGTGATCCGCCACGAAGGCTTCCGCCACCGCCCATGCTGCCATAAGCATTGCGGTTGATTCTCATGGTACCTTTGCCTAAAGAATCAAACAGCATACCGACGGTTTCCCAGTGACCTTCAACCATTACCTCAAAGATGCGGCCGGCTGCTGCCAGGATATCGGTAAAAACGCCACCACCACTCATAATTCCTCCTTGGGATTTAATTATTGGAAAGTTTTAATAATTCAGAATAGTTACCTTACGTTAATTTACAGCAATAAATAAAAAAACACAAGAAAAAGATTGCCCTTTGAAAAACAGTTTGTTTAAAAAAAAGGAACGCTCACTTATTTTTTAATTGGACCTTTCTGGAAAGACCCGGCAAAATTCTTGACCACTTCTGATGCTGACTGTCCTGCATCACCGACAGCTGTAGCCATGTTACCTGCAGCATTTTCCACAGTCTCGACAGCATTGGTATAGAGCTCGTTAGCTGTTCTCGAAGCATCCTTGACGGTAATGGCTACCCGATCGATGGTCTCGCCGACAACACCGGTGCTGCTTCCAAAAATCCTTCCGACTCCGGTTGCATCGACAAGAGCGCCGACAGTTCCGGTTACGGTATCAAAAACACTGCCGGCAAGATTCAAACCACTGACGACAGCGCTTTGCCCGGTCAACAGAACGCTTTCAGCAAGAAACGTAAGGCGGTCTGTCAACTCAAGTTCCTTGAAATCCTTACGCAGATTCTGGTACGATTCCGACATGTTACTCTCCCTGGAAATGAGGCTTGCATGAACGAAGCCCCTGTTGTTGATTGTAAAGCCAAGAATATTAATTGCAAAAAGTTAAACATAAAAAACAATCAAATCAAGTACTCTTCTTCAGAGTAATAAAACAGTCTAATGACAGACTTTCTGTTCCCTTGATTCGTGTGACTCCCTCTGTACCTTCTGCAGGCGGCTCTGTTCGGTCTTGTCGAGATCGAACGGAATGTGCAGCCATTTATCCTTGAAAACGGCATCGCCCGGTTCAAGGCCGGTCAGGCTTATCGGCAAGGTAATGATCTTGCGCTGATTTCCTATCTGCACGAAGAGTTCATCCCCGGTAACCCAGACATCGATATCGACCGGGTTGGCAAACATGAGCTTCATCTGCACCTCATAGACATCGCCATTGCGTACAAACTTGATCGGCGGTTCGTCATACATCATATCCGACGGATCGCTTTCACCATACATGTCATGAGCGAACTGATCGAGTGATTTGAGACCGACAATTTCCTGTTCGTACATCCTGAGCTTTTTGACCGGCAACGGTGAAAATCCCTCTTCTATCTCTCCAAGATATTTCTGCTGGATGCTTTTCCAGTGTTCCAGATATCCGCTGTTTTCTTTTGTATCAAGCAGGCGGTTGACAAGTACCATATCAACTTTGAATCCGTACAGGTTAAGATACGTCAGCGCTCGCATGGTTTCCTTGATCGACATTTTCTCGGCGTTCATAACCAGACGGACTGTGGATTTGGCATTGTCTGTGAGAATTTCACGGATGTCTTCAAGTTCGTCGAAAACCTGATCAACCGAATCAATAGCATCCGCAGGTGGAATGAAATTCGCTATTTTGTCGGACATCTTCGACAACGGCTTGCTGAGGGGCCTGACGATATATTTATTAACGTTCTTCACGGCTTTCATGCCCCAGGAAAGCGTATCAGGAAGCGAAAGCAATCTCAGGGTTTCACCGGTTGGGGCTGTATCGAGAACCAGTACGTCATAAAATCCGGAAGCCTTGTAACGTTTGATCCTCAGGAGTGAAAAGAGCTCTTCCATACCGGGCAGGATTGTCATTTCATCTGCCATGATTCCAGATACCCCCTGGGCCATGAAAATCCTGGTATAGTATTTCTGTACCGACTGCCAGTTCTGTTTGAGATCGACATAAGGATTGACTTCGATAGCCTGAAGATTTTCCCTGATTTTGGTGGGTTCTGCACCGAGAGGAAGGTTAAAAGAATCCGAGAGACTGTGAGCAGGGTCTGTTGATAAAACAAGCGTACGATATCCCATCTGAGACAATCTGACAGCTGTAGCTGCAGAAACGCTTGTTTTTCCTACTCCACCCTTACCTGTGAACGTTAAAATACGCATGAACCGGATATTGAAATGTTTGGACTACAAGGAAAATCATAGAGGTTTAAGATATGACTCTCTTCTGACTCTGCAAAAGATGTATCATATATAGTTCATCCTTCTGCAGTAAAAAAATATAGTGAACAGAAATACATACAATTAAGATGAAATCGTGAGGGTCACACTGCACCGTTTAAATCCATGATAACCATAATCCATTAAAAAACATGGATGCGACAATGAATTTAGACTGAAGACAATAAACAAAGATTTTCTTTTTTTTCTTTGAGACAGTTTTTCACTTTTTATGCCCGGTCATTATTGTCCAACTGCAAAATGCCACGGAAAAACAAGGATTCACACTACCTATCAAAAACTTTGTATCCGGTAAGTCATGCTGCAGGATCAATAAATCCTTATGCGTTTGCAAATGAACGAAAGGCTCGTTTAATTGCTGACTGATTTCCGGTGTTATCATCTCGCTGCCAAATTGAAGACAATGTCATGCAAGAAACAAACCTTATCACCGATATCCGGTCAACAGTCATACAAAACCGCTGCATAAGCAGGGATGTCAGCATCATAACCCTCCACTGTCCTGAAATTGCAATCAATGCAAAGCCGGGTAACTTCGTCAATGTAAAAATCAACAGTTCCACCCAACCGCTTCTGAGGAGGCCTTTCTCCATACATCATGTCGAAGGGCCCAATATCGACATAATGGTGAAATCCGTAGGATGCGGCACTGCGCTTTTCTGTAATGCTCCCGAAGGTTCCAGCGTGATGGTGCTCGGACCTCTCGGCAATTGCTTCAATCTGGAAAAAAACAGGTTCGATACCGCTGTACTTGTTTCCGGAGGAATAGGAACTGCACCCATGCGTTTCCTTGAAACAACCCTCGCGAAGTACGGCAAAAAAGTGGTCAATCTGATCGGAGGACGTTCCGCGGAAGATCTGCTCACCGGCAATCTTTCAAACTGCAGGGTTTCAACCGATGACGGCTCCGAAGGATTCAGGGGAACCGTCGTGGAACTGCTTGGCAATACACTGCCGGATTTTGAAAAAGATAGCAGCATTAAAGTGTTCGCCTGCGGCCCCACTCCCATGCTGAAAGCACTTGCCCGGTTCTGCCGTGAACGGAACCTTGCCTGCGAACTTTCGCTCGAATCGGTCATGGGCTGCGGTATTGGCATATGTTACGGATGCAGCGTGGAAATCAACGGTCCGGATGGAGGCAAACGCACGATCCTGCTCTGCAGGGAAGGACCGGTTATCGATGCAGAGCTGCTTGTAGAATAAACGCCCGAACTATATTATATTGAGCAATATTACTGAAAAGTTTCTCCGAACAGAAAACAGAAGAAGATATATCATGGCAAAAGGACTAAATAAGGTAATGCTTATCGGCCATCTCGGAAACGATCCCGAACTGAGGACAATCGCGTCAGGTCAGTCGGTAGTCAATTTCACGGTGGCAACCAACGAAAATTTCAAGGACAGCAGCGGAAATCTTCAGGAAAGAACCGAATGGCACAGGATCGTTGTCTGGGGAAAACTTGCCGAAATCTGCAGCCAGTACCTGAAAAAAGGAAGACAGGTATATATTGAAGGTCGCCTCCAGACAAGAAGCTGGGACGATACGAAAAGCGGTGAAAAAAAATATGCCACGGAAATTGTCTGCTCCGATATGCAGATGCTTGGCGGACAGAGGGATCAGAGCGGCAATGAAGGTAGTATGCAGGGTTACGGCCAGAATCGCCGGGACTTCCAGCCATCCGGTTCCAATTTTTACCAGCAGTCCGAATCATCATCGGGAGCAATGCTTGAGAGCGACAAGGACGATCTGCCTTTCTGAATATCCTTATTCCGGCGATGCTGTTTCAAAATGGATTTATGCCATGAGTTATCTATGATTCGATCTGATTGTCATTCTGAACGAAGTGAAGAATCCCGTATTCTGACAGCAACATTATCTGATCAACCGATAATATCTTACTGGAATTCTCCGGACTCTTCAACCGACTTCATCAGACGTTCCATGAACAAGTACTGCTTTTAGCATATTCACTGCCCAGAATTTACGGATTTATTGTTCATGGTCGGTGTACGGTAGCGGCCGGATACAGGGGGCTCAGAATGACCGGAGGGCAAATGGATTGTAACCAAAAAGATACCCTGGACATGCTTTTGAGACAGCCTAATTCCCTTTATTTACCCGATGGACAAACTGAAAAAAAATATTCTTTCCGGCGCAATCGCTCCGATCTATTTTCTTTCCGGCCCTGAAAGCTATCTCAAGGAGGAAATTGCCGAATGCCTCAGAAAAGTGCTTTTTCCTTCGGAAAGCGATGCTTCCTTCAACACCCATATTATTTACGGTTCCGAAACAACTCCGGGCGAACTGATATCGAAGGCTTCCGAGTACCCCATGTTTTCCCCGAAACAGCTCATCATTGTCCGGCAGTCCGAAAAAATCAAAAAACCCGGATCAAAGCAACTGCAGCAGGAGCACGAAGAAAAATTCATGCGCTATGTACAGAACCCGGCCGAATTCACCGTACTCGTATTGGACGCGGAGCCGGCTGACAAAAAAGAACTTGAAAAATTTCCTTTCAGCGCACTGAAACAATACCGTCATGATTTCCCCCTTATCCAGAACCCAGATATCTTTGCATCGGAACGGGCTGAAATGGCCGGATGGGCATTCGATCCGGATGCTCTCAAGGCTTTGATCGCCTATATACAACCGTCCTCGAGGGAATTATGCCAGGAAATCGAAAAGCTGATCATCTACGCTTCCGCACGAGACGGAGAGAGACGGATTACGGCAAACGATGTCTACGACTGTGTCGGCATCTCGCGCAACTATAATGTCTTTGAACTCGAAAAAGCTCTCGCGGCCAGGAACCTGAGGCTCTGCAGTGGTATTTCTCTCATGATCATGGACCAGGAGGGACAAAAGGAAGGGCTGGGCAATATCGTTCGTTTCCTTACAACATTCTATATCCGTTTATGGAAACTTTCACTCCCTGAAGTCCGGCAGCTGCCACCTTCAGAGATTGCCAGAATTCTCGGCATGTACGGCAAGCAGGAATATTTCGTTAAAAACTATCTCGCCTATACAAAATCCTTTTCGCAACGCGATACGGAGCAGGCTATCGCAGCGCTGAGAGAAACGGATGCCTCTCTGAAGGGCTTAAAGCCTTATCCGGATGAAAAATACCTGCTCCTCCGGCTTATGCAGAAGCTGCTCGGATAAACCGGCATATTTCTCTATTCGATATTCTACATCCACCCCTTGTTCCTGTACCACGCTATCGTTTCTGCTATCCCTTCTTCGAGCGGAATCTCTGCTTCAAAATCAAAATCGAGTCGCGCCTGTATTGACTGGCATACCCAGTAATCCTGTACCAGTTCATATGCCTTGTCACGGTTGATGATCGAAGGCTTTCGTGACAGTGTGCCCGCCGCACCTGCCATGAAACCTGCAAGAAATACAAGCTGCTTCGGCAGGGAAATCGTATGAAGTTTTTTGAATCCGAGAACGGGCCGGGCCGCTTCAATAACATCGTTCCATGAAAGTGCGGCTGATGAGGTGATATAATAGGTACTTCCTGCCGTTTTATCCGAACGGGCCGCCATCATGATTCCCCGGACAAGATCATCGACATGAATCATGCTGAAGCGCTGCCTCATCACATCTCCCGGCGATACCAGCACACCCTTTGCAAGCATTTGAAAAACCTGCAGAATATCCCTGTCGCCGGGACCGTAAACAGCCGGCGGACGCACAACTGTCACCGGAACGTCCCCCGCGTTATCGAAACAAAGCGCTTCCGCACGCAATTTGCTTCGCCCGTAGGCGCTTACCGGTCTCGGGTCGTCCGACTCGCTGACACCCTTTATTCCTTCCGCCGCAGGACCGGCTGCAGCAAGCGACGATACAAAAAGAAAACGCTGCAGTCCGGGGTTTTCTTTTTGAACCGCAGCAAGCAGGTTCCCTGCAGGCATGATGTTCCCGGCATCGTATCCTGCCTCGTCAAGAGCTTTTGTAACTCCGGCAAGATGGATAATCCGGTCAACACCCTTTACAGCCTGTCCCAGCGCCTGCATATCAAAGTAACTCCCCCTTGCAATCTCGACCGTACCCGGCAATGCATCTCCGGTACTCTCAGGCCGGAGCAGCACCCTTACCCTTGTTCCCTCTCCGGCAAGGTATTGCAGAAGCCTTGCGCCTATGAAACCTGTCGAGCCGGTTACCAATATTTTTTCACTCATTTAAGACCATTATTTACTTTTATAATACTCGCCGCTATTTCCGATAAAGACTATAGGCAAGAAAAAACCGCATCGTGATTTTTTAAAAAAATAAATATATTGCGGTTCTTTACGTCTTCCGGGCATAGCCCTTCTATTCTTAAACCCGGTCACAGCTGAGACAGATGACCGTATAAACAAGAAATTCCAGCTCTGATTGCGAAAGCTGAAGTAAATGTTTGCTACTGTGGAAATAACAAAAGATTTGTTTAAAAAATGCTTTGACTTTACCCTGGCCGACGAGGTTAAGGCTCAGGGCCTATATCCGTTTTTTCAGCCGATAGATGAAAATGAAGGCCCTGTGGTCTGTTTTGCCGGCAAGAAACTTGTCATGGCCGGCTCCAACAACTATCTGGGACTTACCGCCGATCCAAGAGTCAAGGCCGCATCGATCAACGCCATCAACAAATACGGAACCAGCTGCAGCGGTTCCCGTTACATGACCGGTACCGTAAACCTGCACATCGAGCTTGAAGAGAAGCTTGCCGACTTTTTTGAAAAAGAGCGGTGCCTGCTTTTCAGTACCGGTTACCAGACCGGCCAGGGCATAATCCCGACCCTCGTCCAGCGCGGTGAGTATATCATTTCCGACCGTGACAACCATGCAAGTCTTGTTGCCGCATCCATCATGGCACAGGGCGCCGGAGCAAATTTACTGCGTTACAACCATAACAATATGGAAGACCTGGAGCGGGTGCTTCAGAAAATTCCCGATTCTGCAGGCAGGCTTATCGTATCCGACGGCGTTTTCTCCGTTTCCGGTGAAATCGTTGACCTTCCGAACCTTGTAGAGCTTGCACAGAAATACAACGCAAGGGTCCTTATCGATGACGCCCATGCTGTCGGCATCATCGGCAAAGGCGGCCGGGGAACGCCTTCCGAATTCGGACTTGTCAGCGAGGTCGACCTTATCATGGGCACTTTCTCGAAGACCTTCGGCTCGCTTGGCGGATACGTGGCAGCCGACCGCAGTGTCATCAATTACATAAAACATCACGCTCCATCGCTTATTTTCAGCGCTTCCCCGACTCCGGCAAGCGTTGCGGCAGTTCTTGCCACTCTTGACATCATTCGCACCCAGCCGGAACTTCAGGCAAAGGTCATATCAAACACTGAATATGTCAGACAGCATTTGCTCGATGCCGGATTCACCCTTATGCCCTCACGAACAGCCATCGTCACTGTCCTGATCGGCGACCAGATGAAGACGCTCTTTTTCTGGAAAAAACTTTTCGAGGCAGGCGTTTATGTCAACGCATTCATCCGTCCCGGTGTAATGCCCGGTCATGAAGCGCTTCGCACCAGTTTCATGGCCACCCACGAACGCGAACATCTCGATAAAGTCGTCACGGAATTCTGCACCATCGGCCGCGAAATCGGCGTTATATAACCATCCTCACATCTGTTCCCCTGGCTGAAAGGGGAACAGGTTTTTCCGGTAATCACACACATACCAAAAGAAATTACGTCCCGCCAAAGGACATTTTCACGTTAATTGTTGCGCCTTTTTATTTTTTTTTAATAGATTTACCGGAATGACTACGGATGAGCGGATGAAATTCACGGTTACATATACGGTTACATACAGAGAGTGTTGATGATCATGGAAAGCAAACGAGGCTTAAACCTTTTTTTTGTTCTAACATTGCAAACACACACAACACACAACCATGAAAGCAAAACACGCGCATCTGTACCGCGCCTTCCGTTTTGTCTTTTCGGCACTCTGTCTTATGACCATGCTGGTTCCTCTGCCCTCTTACGGGGCCGATACCGGTACGGTAAAAGGCAAGATTACCGACAAGGCTGACGGCGAAGGCGTATTCGGAGCCTCTGTCCAGGTCGCCGGGACAACTCTCGGCACGGCTACGGACATGAACGGTAACTTCACCCTGCAGAATGTTCCCGCAAAGCAGCAGAAAATCTCCGTCTCCATCGTCGGCTATACCCCGGCCAGCCAGATCGTAACCGTCAACCCCGGCCAGACAGCCTCCCTCAACATCACTATCGGACAGACCACCATCATGGCTTCGGAAGTCGTTGTCGGTGCCGCTCTCTACAAGCAGGACAGGCTTGAAGTTCCTGTAACCACAAACGTGGTTTCAAGAGAAAAGATCAGGCAGGCACCAAACCCGACACTTGACAAGGTAATAGAAGACGTCCCTGGCGTTGTTGTAAATCGTGCTGGCGGTGTAGCCACATCCACTATACAGATCAGGGGCTCAAACACGTTCCAGGGCGGAGGTATCGGTACGAGGGTACAATGCCTTTATGACGGGTTCCCGATCAACAGTCCGGAAAGCGGAGAAATCGTATGGCAGACTGTGAATATGAATGCCGCCGATAAAGTCGAAGTGATGAAAGGCGCTGCTGCAACACTCTATGGATCGGGTGCGATGGGTGGTGTTGTTAACGTTTTCGGTCATCTGCCGGAAACATTCGAGGTAAAAGCAGGGGCAAGCGTTGGATTTTATGATGCCCCTCCATCCAGCGATAAAAGCGAATACAGAAAAGATTACACTCCCTGGATGTGGAACAGCTATGTGGGTATCGGCAATAAAAGCGGCAAATGGCAGTACAGCACCTTGTATTCCCATGCAAGTGATGATGGTTACAGGCAAAACGCCGAGAACTACATGAACGATATCAAACTGAAAGCAAGATATGAGATCGATTCCAGGCAGTATATCCAGCTGACCGCTTTCTATGATCAAACAATCGGCGGTTATGCCTATCAGTGGCCATTCAATACCGATGTCTCGATGTTTGGCCCGCCGCCGCCTACGATCACATTCACTCCTATACCAAACCGCTCTTTTGATGTATACAGAACATTTACCAGTAGTACCGGTTTGGTTCCTGCTTTCTATAGCCCGCTTTATGATGTCTATAAAGACGACAGGATAAAGAGAAGCAACGCACTTGTCGGATTTAACTATGTCAATATGATCAGTGACCGTCTGAGTGTTGATTCGAAGCTTTACTATACCTTCAACAGCAGCCGGATTGATTACAACCTGACATCAGCACCTCAGATGTATCCGACAGGTGGAGGCTTTTTACCTTATCCCTTTAATGGTCCCGGATACCCCAGCATGAGGGTGCCTGGTCAATTCAATGATACCGATGCCAACCGTTATGGAGCTGGAGTTAAACTGGATTGGCGCGCAACCGACAATCACAGGCTCCTCTTCGGTGTCGATGGCAATATCGTCAATGTTTCGACAACTCAGGTTGCCGCTGAGTTTCCTGTAACAAATATTTTCCATGATATCCAGGAAAAAAATTTCTCGGTTTTCCTGCAGGACGAATGGAAACTGTCTGATAGAATTACCGCCTTGCTCTCTGCTCGTTACGACTGGAGCGGAATCAATGCTGATCGGGCAGAAACATCACCCGGAACATGGATCAATCTCAATAACAAGAGTGTCGATGCCATCAGCCCTCGTGTTGCGTTGAATTACAAGGCAACTGATGACATGTCCTTCCGCGCCTCCTGGGGCAGGAGTTTCCGTGCACCAACACTCTATGAGCGATTCGTGAGAGAGGGTGGAATATTCATCGGTGCGCCGAATCCTGATCTTACAAAGGAAACCATGACCGCTTATGAAATTGGTATGTTCAAACAGTTTGGTGACAAGGTATCGTTTGACATTGCAGGATTCATCAATGATTACGATAACCTTATCCAGTCAATTATTGATACGAAAACAAACACATTCATGTACCGGAACGTCACGAAAGCACGTATCTGGGGTATCGAAACAAGCCTGAACATCAGGCCTTCCAGCCACTGGAGCATGAATCTTGGTTACACGTATCTGAATGCCCAGAACACTTCGTATGTCAAGGGCCAGGATGCAACGCTTGACAACAACCCCGATCCGAAATGGCTTCCCTACAGACCAGAACACACCGCTTCCGCAAGTATAACCTGGAAGCCCGTCAGCAAGCTCTCAATGAATGTCGGTGGCCGGTATGTCGGCAAGTACAAAGCTGTAAGCGTCTATACTAATCCTCAGGGAAAATATTATCCTGGCGATTTCATCATATTTGACGCCGGCCTGAAATACCAGCCAGTGAAAGAAGTTACATTCAGCCTGCTTTGCAAGAACATCGGCAACGTACTGTATGAAGAGTCCGAGTGGTTCCGTGCTCCTAACCGCAGCTATGTAGCAGGTGTTGACTTTACGTTCTGACGCAAGACCGACGTAGTACATTCGCTAAACCACAGCCGGCTCCCGCAAGGGGGCCGGCTCTTTTTTTAATCTTTAGCAATCATCAGAGGATTTTATTACATTTCGCAATCCTGTTAAAACCAACAACCGCACATCTTTTTTGTAATTCTATGCACGATAAAATCAGAATTGCCGCAATTGTCGGGATGGAGCAATGCAACCAGCGGGTCTGGCGCGAGGTGACCGAGAAAATCTCCGCTCATGCCGAACTCACTCAATGGACCGATCAGGACCTGGAGCATCAGAACCCGGCAGCAGCCGATGCGATCCACAATGCTGACTGTGTCTTCACCACCCTGATCCAGTTCAAGGGACAGGCCGACTGGATGAAGGAACAGCTCGACCAGTCTCGGGTGAAAGTTATTTTTGCCTACGAGTCGATGCCGGAAGTGATGCAGATGACGAAAGTAGGCAACTACGTCGTAGCCGGGGATGGAAGCGGAATGCCCGATATCGTGAAGAAAGTCGCCAAAATGCTGGTGAAAGGGCGCGACGAGGATGCGCTCTACGGATACATGAAGCTTTTGAAGATCATGCGCACCATGCTGCCGCTGATCCCGAAAAAAGCGAAGGATTTCAAGAACTGGATGCAGGTTTACACCTACTGGATGCACCCCACTGCAGACAATCTCGCTTCGATGTTCAACTACATCATGGCCGAGTATTTCGAGGTGGGCATTAAAGCAGAGAAAGTGCAGGAAGTCCCGACCATGGGATTTTACCATCCCGATGCGCCGGAATACCAGAAAGATCTGCACCACTACGAAAAGTGGCTGCATAAACGCGATAAAAACTCTTCTAAAAGAAGAAATATAGGCATGCTCTTTTTCCGCAAGCACCTGCTTCAGGAAAAGGAGTATATCGACAACACCATCCGGGCCATCGAGGCAAAGGGCTTGAACCCCCTGCCGGTATTCGTGATGGGTGTGGAAGGTCACGTCGCTGCGCGTGAGTGGTTCACGCATGCTAACATCGACATGCTTGTGAACATGATGGGGTTCGGTTTCGTTGGCGGTCCGGCCGGCGCGACCACGCCTGGAGCTTCAGCCGCGGCACGCGACGAGATCCTCGGCAAGATCAACGCTCCATACGTGGTTTCGCAACCCCTTTTCATACAGGATTTCAACTCATGGAAGTCACAGGGCGTCGTACCGCTGCAGTCGGCCATGACCTACTCGCTTCCTGAAATGGACGGCGCCGTCTGCCCGGTCGTGCTCGGCGCAATCAAGGACGGTCGTCTGCAGACCGTTCCGGACCGCCTCGAAAGGCTTTCGGGGATAGCGAAAAAGTTTTCGGACCTTCGACAAATGCCGAACAGGGATAAAAAACTGGCCATCGTCGTTTATGACTATCCGCCGGGTATGGGCAAGAAAGCCAGCGCTGCACTGCTCGACGTCCCGAAGAGCATTTACAATATACTGCTCTCCCTGCGTGCAGAAGGCTATAACGTCGGAGAGATTCCGGAATCGCCCGAAGCCCTGCTCGCCATGCTCGACAAGGCGACCGATTTCGAGATCCAGGCCCATGAACCGGACTGCTTCTCGATCAACCGCGAAACATACAATTCGATAACCTCCGTGCGCGAGCGCGAACGCATCGAAGCCCGCTGGGGAGGGTTCCCTGGCGAGGTCGCTCCTGTCAAGCCGGACAACTGTTTTATCGGCGGCGTCACCCTCGGCAACATCTTCATCGGCGTCCAGCCCCGCCTCGGCATCCAGGGCGACCCGATGCGCCTGCTTTTCGACAAGGAGAACACGCCGCACCACCAGTATATCGGCTTCTACCGCTGGATCAGCCGTGTCTTCAACGCCAGCGCCATGGTGCATGTCGGCATGCACGGCACGGTCGAATGGATGCCGGGCCTTCAACTCGGCGTAACAGGCGACTGCTGGTCGGACGCGCTGCTCGGCGAAGTCCCGCATTTCTATATCTACCCGATCAACAACCCGAGCGAGGCCAACATCGCAAAGCGCCGCGGCTACGCAACCATGATATCGCACAACATCCCTCCGCTCGCCCGCGCAGGCCTCTACAAGGAGCTTCCGGCGTTCAAGGAGATGCTCAACGACTACCGCGAGCGCGGGCTCGAGAAGATTGTGGATATTGAAACCGAGGAGGTCATCATCAACAAGGCGCAGCAGCTCAACCTCACAGACGACTGCCCACGCGTGGAGGGAGAGACCTTCATGAACTACATCAGCCGCCTCTACACCTACCTCATGGAACTCGAGGGACGACTGATCTCCAACTCTCTGCACGTCTTCGGTGAAACACCGAAACTCGACACGCAGGTCACCACCATCACCGAATACCTGAAAGTTCGCGGCAACGAAAAGTCCCTTCCCTCGATCATCATGCAGGCGACCGGCGCAAGCACATCATTCGGCGATTACGCCGCACTTGCAACCCGCGCCCGCAAAGGTGAACCGCAGGCAATGAAAGTTCGCGAGAAGATCGACGAACATACCAGGGTTTTCATCGAAGGCACTATCTTCGGTAACAGCAACCCCTCAAGCGTCTTCAACCAGATTGCGGGTGGAACGAAACCCACAACGGAAATGGTCGACGCGATCAACGCTGCACTTCAGGATGGCCTGGCACTGAAACGTGCCCTGCAGGACAACAGACATGAGATGCAGAACTTCCTTCGTGCCCTCTGCGGAGAATACATCCCGTCAGGAGCCGGTGGGGACCTTGTGCGAGACGGCGCAGGCATCCTGCCGACCGGCCGCAACATCCATGCCATCGATCCGTGGAGAATTCCTTCCGAACTGGCTTTCAAGCGCGGCTGGCAGATAGCGAACACCATCATCCAGCGCCATCTCGAGGAAAACAACGGCCAGTACCCGGAAACCATCGCCCAGGTGCTCTGGGGCCTCGATACCATCAAAAGCAAAGGTGAAGCCGTTGCGGTCATCATCAGCCTCGTCGGAGCGGAACCAGCTTACGATGCCCAGGGCAAAATCAGCCATTACCGGCTCATCCCTCTCGAAAAGCTCGGACGTCCGAGGATCGACGTACTGATCCAGATCAGCTCCATCTTCCGCGACACCTTCGGCGTACTTGTCGATCACCTCGACAAACTGGTCAAGGATGCAGCAAAAGCGATCGAGCCATACGAGATGAACAGCATCCGCAAGCATGTCGATGCCGCCATTAAAGAGGGCAAGGATTTCGAAAGCGCCACTTCACGCCTCTTCACGCAGGCCCCAGGCGCATACGGCTCACAGGTGGAAGAGCTTGTCGAGGATTCAGCATGGGAGTCCGAGGAAGATCTCGACAACATGTTCATCAAACGTACCGGATTCGCCTACGGCGGCAACCGTTACGGCGACCAGCAGACCGACATTCTGAAAGGCCTTCTCGGAACCGTGGACCGTGTCGTGCAACAGGTCGATTCTGCCGAGTTCGGGATAACAGACATCGACCGTTACTTCTCCTCATCGGGAGCTCTCCAGCTCTCAGCCCGCCGTCGCAACCCTAAAGGCGACAGTGTGAAGCTGAACTACGTGGAAACATTTACAGCCGATGTCAAGATTGACGATGCCGACAAAGCACTCAAGGTCGAGTTCCGCAGCAAGCTGCTCAATCCGAAATGGTTCGAGACCATGCTGGAACAGGGGCACAGCGGTGCAACAGAGATCAGCAACCGTTTCACTTACATGCTTGGCTGGGACGCTGTCACAAAAGGCGTCGACGACTGGGTATACAAGGAAGCTGCCGAGACTTACGCATTTGATCCGAAAATGCGCGAGCGACTCATGAAGGTGAACCCGAAAGCCTTCAAGAACATTGTAGGCAGAATGCTCGAAGCAAGCGGTCGAGGCATGTGGAATGCTGACCCGGACATGATCGAAAAACTTCAGGAAATCTATTCCGACCTGGAAGACCGCCTCGAAGGCATCGAGGTGTGAATGGGTACTGGGGTCTGGAAAGTGGTGAGAGGGGTGGAATGTGCTAAGTTTTAAGTGCTGAAATCAGGCAGCCCCCCCAGTACCCAGTATCCAGTATCCAGTACCCAGTATCCAGTACCCAGTATCCAGTACCCAGTACCCAGTACCCAGTACCCAATCCCACAGATCTGTTGCCCCGGAAGCAAAACCGGGGCAGCATCGTTTCGTGGCGATAGCGAATAATTAATCGGACTGATCGGTTCCGATGGGAACAATCGGACAAATCTCTCCAGAAAACCGAAATGCCGCTCCTTCGGAGCTGAAACCCGTTTTTTATTTATCTTTTACCGGGGGGTTCACCCCCGGCTACCCATATTCCGCCCCTCCGGGGCTGAACCCATTACCCATTACCCACTACCCATTACCCATTACCCACTACCCATTCCCCACTACCCATTCCCCATTACCCATTACCCTGCAAAGCAAAAAGGCCACCTTTTCCGGCAGCCTTTTCGCTATATCCAACACCTGAAACCCAACATTTATCTGCCCAGTGCCTTGAGCATTGCTTCACCAAGATCGGCCGGGCTCTCGACTACATGGATGCCCGCGGCTTCCATAACCTTTATTTTATCTTCTGCAGTCCCTTTGCCGCCGGACACGATAGCGCCTGCATGGCCCATTCTTCGGCCCGGAGGAGCTGTCCTGCCTGCGATGAATCCGACAACCGGTTTGCGGAAATGCTCCCTGATATACTCGGCAGCCTCTTCCTCGGCGCTTCCGCCGATTTCTCCGATCATGATAAGACCTTCCGTCTCTTCGTCTTCGGCAAACAATTTGACGGCATCGATAAACCTGGTGCCGATTATCGGATCACCGCCTATACCGATACAGGTAGACTGGCCGAGACCGACGTTTGTCAGCTGGTGGACAGCTTCATAAGTAAGGGTTCCGCTTCGCGATACCACGCCGATGGTGCCTTTTTTATGGATAAAGCCCGGCATGATGCCGACTTTCGCTTCTCCCGGGGTGATAACGCCAGGACAGTTCGGCCCGACAAGCACTGCGCCCTTTGCCTTGACGAAAGCATAGGCTTTCATCATATCATTGACCGGAATTCCTTCCGTGATACAGATGATCACTTTCAGCCCTGCATCTGCAGCTTCCATGACGGCATCTGCGGCAAATGCTGCAGGAACGAAAATAACCGATGCATTGGCTTCTGTTTTTTCGACAGCCTCCTTGACGGTATTGAAAAGCGGCACCGGCCGGCAGAATTTGTCCCTGTCGTTTCCGTTGTAGAGGATTCCACCCTTTCCGGGGGTCACACCGGCAACCACGTTGGTGCCGTACTCAAGTATCTGGGAGGTATGAAAGGTGCCCTCAGAACCGGTTATACCCTGAACAAGCAGACGGGTATCCTTGTTGACTAAAACACTCATAATGGAAGCGTTGATTAAATGGTTACGAATTAAATCCCTGAAAATCAGTCGTTTCGCTGCATCATTTTTGCGATGCCGAGAAGTTTTCCCTCTTCGAAAAAATTACAGATAAGGTGCATACCTACCGGAAGATTGAGAGAATCCATCCCGACCGGTACACTGACAGCCGGCATACCCACAATACTTGCCGGTACGGTAAAAACATCTGCAAGGTACATTTCAAGAGGATCGGCCATCTTGTCGCCGATACCAAAAGGCGGAAAAGGTGAGGTGGGGCCGGCAATAACATCGACTTTTTCCAGAGCTTCGCGGTACCTGTCCTGAAATACCCGCCTTACCTGCTGGGCTTTTTTATAGTATGTATCGTAATATCCGGCAGACAGCACATAAGTTCCAAGCATTATCCTGCGTTTAACCTCCCTGCCGAATCCCTCGGTCCTCGAATTCACGTACATGGACGACAGGTCTCCTGACTCTGATGAACGGTAACCGTAACGTGCTCCATCGAAACGGGCAAGATTCGATGAAGCTTCAGCAGTAACAAGAATGTAATAGGCCGCAATAGCATAATCACTTTCGGGAAGGGTGATATCGACAAGCTCCGCTCCCCTTTCGCGCAGTTCATGCAGTTTTCCCATTACGATCCGGGAAACGTCTGAATTGAGGTTTTCAGGAAAAAAAGCTTTCGGCACACCGATCTTCAATCCTTCAACACGAACACTGGTCATTTCGGTACCGTAATCCGGAACATCACGCAGGGAACAGGTGGCATCATGGTTGTCCCTGCCCGCCAGAACTCCAAGTACAAGAGCCGCATCATCACTGTTGCGGGCAAGCACGCCGATCTGGTCGAACGAAGATGCGAACGCGACGAGCCCGTACCTGGAAATCCTCCCGTACGTGGGCTTAAGCCCGACAATATCGCAAAAACCTGCCGGCTGACGGACAGACCCTCCAGTATCGGAACCAAGGGCTACCATGGCAAGGCCGTTGGCCACAGCGGCAGCGGAACCTCCCGAGCTGCCGCCGGGGACTCTGGTTTTGTCGAAAGGATTCGGCACGGTACCGAAAGCGGAATTTTCGTTTGAGCTGCCCATGGCAAACTCATCCATATTTGTTTTGCCAAGAAAAACAGCATCTTCCTCTTCGAGCCTTAAAACCGCAGTAGCGTCATACACGCTCTCGTAATTGCTCAGGATTTTCGATGCGCAGGTCAACCGGCCGCCTTTCATGGCGATATTGTCCTTTATCGCAACCGGCATGCCGAAAAGTATTCCGGGCTCGCCTCCATCCCTGAGCTTCCTGTCGAGACTTCTTGCCCGCTCAAGTGCTTTTTCATGAAAAACGGTTATAAAAATATTGTCATGGCGATTGTCATCGATACGATCAAGGTAGAAACGCACCGCCTCTTCACATGTGACAGCCTGGGTCAGCAGCCTGTAACGCAGCTCTTCATAACTACTTAAATGCACGTTGTCTTTGAATTGTTTTAAGATAAGAATATCCGGGGCCTGTCTTTCTGTCGATGCAGGATTTCCGTTCCGTCTAAAGTTTGTATAATAAGAAATAACTGCATATTATTCAATTTAGGCTGTTTACCCTGGAAGAAGCTCCACGTATGGTATATTTGGGGTCCAATGACCTTGTGACAAGATGTAAAATGATTTATGGCATTGATAAAACAAATGGATTTAGTGTCGACGTTTAAACCCCACTGGTTTTCATCTGGACCTGACGCTGCCGATAAAAGAATCCAGGAAGAGCTGAAAGCAACTTGTGAAATCCCGAGGCATGTTGCAATTATCATGGATGGCAATGGCCGTTGGGCGCGCATGAAAGGCAAAACAAGGATTGAAGGGCATATAGCCGGAGTCGATTCCGTAAGAGATGTTGTTGAAGCATGTGCCGAACTTGGTGTCGGCTACCTTACGCTGTTCACCTTTTCAACGGAAAACTGGAAAAGGCCTGAAAAAGAAGTTTCTGCACTGATGCAGCTTCTCATCAAAGTTATCGGAAGAGAAACCAGGGAACTGCACGATAACAACATCCGATTCAATGTCATCGGAGACATGAACCAGCTTTCTGAAAAAGTACGCAAAGTTCTGAACGGGACCATCGAGCTCACGAAAAACAACAGCAAACTTGCTCTCAATATAGCTCTCAGTTACAGCGGTAAATGGGATATCGTACAGGCCTGTAAATCAATAGCTTATGAAGTATCGGCCGGTCGCCTCGATCCTGCGTCTGTCAATGAACAGCTCTTTACATCTTATCTCTCCACCTCCACCACCCCCGACCCGGAACTTCTCATCCGAACCAGCGGTGAGTTCAGGGTAAGCAATTTCATGCTGTGGCAAACTGCATATTCCGAAATTTACGTTACCAATACCTACTGGCCCGATTTTCGTCGTTCCCAGCTTTACGATGCCATCAGGGAATTCCAGAACAGGGAACGCAGATTCGGACAGACAAGCGAGCAGATTCATAAACAGACAATCGCAGCCAGCAAGCTTTAACTTGATTGATACCAGAAATTCCATGAAAAATTCACAAAAACTGATTCCTTTACTCCTGGTTGCCGTTGCCCTGAACACAGAAGCAAGCAACGTCGAAGCTAAAACTCGCCCCACGAAAAAAACAGACAAAACTGAACAGACTGAAACAACAGCTGCAAAAAAAGAACTCTATACCGTAACGGATATTTCTTTCAGCGGTCTTGAATCCGTCAAGGAAGAAGAGCTGATCAACAGCATACCGCTTAAAACCAGCAGCCGGATTACAATTCCTGGCATGGAACTGAGCGGAGCAATGCAATACCTCTGGCAACTCCAGCTTTTCAGCGATATTGCAGTCGAAAAAACCGATCTCGGCGAGAACAGGATCTCCCTGAAATTTATCGTTACCGAACTTCCGGTCCTTGATGATGTCACATTCAACGGAAACCATAAGTTCAAATCTGATGAGCTGAAGCGCATCACCCCGCTGGTGACCGGCAAAAAGATTGTCGAACAGGATCTGATCACTGCCTGCAACAAGATTGAAAAACATTATGCATCAAAAGGGTTTCTGACTGCAGGGGCCGAATACAAGCTGCTGGAGAATGGCAAAAACCATGTCAAGGTTGTTTTTTCGATCACCGAAGGATCGAAAATGTCGATTGAAAAAATAACATTCCATGGCAATACCGCATTCAAGCAGAACAAGCTGAGAAGCGTTTTCAAGGAAACGAACCAGAATTCATGGTGGCGTAAAATTTTCGGCTCTCCAAAACTCGATAAAGACAAATTCAACCAGGATAAAAACCTTCTGGTCGAATTTTACCGGAACAACGGATACCGTGATGCAAAGGTTGTGCGCGACGAGATAAGCTACACTCCCGACAAAAAAGGGATCCTTCTGGATATTTATATCGAGGAGGGGCCTGTTTACCATATCGGAAACATTTCCTGGTCCGGAAACACAAAAGATTTTGCCACGACTGAAATTCTTGAAAAAACATTCAGGGTCAAAAAAGGCGATATTTACAATGCAAAGCTGATTCAGGACAGGCTGAACTTTGCACAGGACAACACCGACGTGACCTCACTTTATCTCGATCGGGGTTATCTTGCCTACAAAGCGACAATCGAGGAGCAGATTGTCAATCCCGATACGGTCGATCTCAATATCACCATGAGAGAAGGTGACGCTTTCGAGATCAATACCGTCAGCATCAAGGGCAACATAAAAACGAAAGATCATGTCATACGGCGCGAACTTTACACGATACCCGGAGAGATGTTCAGCCGGAAGAATGTTGTACGCAGCCTCCGGGAAATCAGCATGCTCAACTACTTTGACCCGTCAAAGCTCGACCCTGATATCGACCCGCACATGGAGAACAATACGGTCGACATCTCCTACAATGTCACAGAAAAACAGAGTGATACCTTTAATGCTTCTGTTGGATACAGCAGTACCGGTTTCATGGGTGCGCTCGGCGTAACCTTCAACAATTTCTCTCTGAAGGATGTGTTCGACCGGAGTGCTTACAAACCGCTTCCGCATGGTGACGGACAGAAGCTTGGGTTCCAGTGGCAGTTCGGAAGCAATAATTATAACACCTTGTCGCTTTCGTTTACCGAGCCATGGGCATTCGGAGGACCAACCTCTCTCGGGTTTACCGCCTTTAAAACGAGCATGGCATATGATTTTACCAATGACAGTAAAGATAACCCGACCACTATCAAGCAATATGGTACAACGCTTGGCATCGGACGGCGTCTTACCTGGCCCGACAACTACACAAGCATCGGCTGGAAACTGAAATACCTCCATACGGATGGTGGATTGCTTGCCTTTATTCAGAACCCCACCAATGCGCCGGACCAATCTGACGAAGTTTCCATCTCGCAGACCATTCGCCGGAACAGTATCGACAGTCCCATCTTTCCAAGGAGAGGAAGCAACAACTGGATCACCGCCCAGCTTTCAGGCGGACCGCTCCCCGGCACGGTCGATTTCTACAAGTTCACCGGAGGTTCAAGCTGGTTTTTCCCGATTACAAGAGCACTTGTACTGAACGTTTCAACCCAGCACGGTTATCTCGCAACGTTCAAAAATGATGATTACATACCCTATACGGACTACTTCTATATGGGTGGAAGCGGTATGTCAACTCTTCCGACCATTCCTCTGCGCGGATATGATGACCGCAGCCTCGGCGTTAAACTCGATCCATCCAATACGACATCAACCCTCTATGCCGGAAGAGTTTACTCAAAGTTTACAACGGAACTGCGCTACCCTCTTACTCTGTCCGGAGATGTCAGCATTTACGGGCTTGCATTTGCGGAAGCCGGCGGGCTCTGGGAAAATGCGAAATCGATAAGCTATGGAGATTTGAAAAAGTCTGCCGGTCTTGGCTTGCGCCTTTTCATCCCGATTATAGGACAAATCGGTTTCGATTACGGTTACGGTTTTGATTCCGTCGAAAGCAACAACAACTCCAAATCGGGATGGAAATTTACATTCAGCTTCGGCACTCAGGAAGATTGATAAAAAATTTCCATGTTTCGGTTGGATAACGCATTGATTTATATTATTATTAATCATAGTTCTTTATTGTTTTTTACGTTCGTTTTACAAAGAACTATCGTATACGAACACACACACACAAAATACGGAGGTTATAATGAAAAAGACTCTTGCAATACTGGCTGTCGTTGCTGCCGCAGGTATCGTCGCAGCACCGGCACACGCTTCACAGCGTTATGTCAGCGCAGCCGCAGGTATTTCCTGGTTCCAGGACAGCGACACCAAACTGATTTATCAGCCAATTTCTTATACCGCTGATAAAATAGCTTTTGATGCTGGCTTTACCGCAACCGCAGCTATTGGCTGCGACTACGGCTCCACCAGGCTGGAAGCTGAAATGGGCTACCAGAGAAACACTATCAAGGACTGGGATACCGGCAAAGCAAGTGTTTACTCCCTGATGGCTAACGGTTACTACGATATCCCTCTCGGAAAGGGTGTTGAAATTTACGGCATGGCTGGTGTTGGTGTAGCTCAGGTTAACATCTGCGGTGATGATGAGGAAGTATGGCATCATTATGTACCAAACAACTCAGAGGTAAAATCATTTAACAATAATGGAACGTGGGTCACTGATTACATCCCTACCCATCATGACACTCATGAAACAACACTTGCCTATCAGTTCGGTGCAGGTATCGCAGTCCCCATCAGCAAGGGTGTTATGCTTGATGCCAAATACCGTTACTTTGCAACAACCGACTTTACAATGGCAGGTTCTGGCGGTTTTATGGACTGGCACGGTGATTTTGTTCCATACTACTATGAAACAAATACAAACATCTCCAGCCACAGCGTCCTGCTCGGCCTGAGAGTCAACATCTGAGACATGCTTTGATGTTCACAAAAAAAAAGGAGGCAACCGCCTCCTTTTTTTTGTCCTGTTCAGGAAAACATTACCTTCATGAACTGCTTTTCAGCCTGGTGATTTCATCGCGGAGCCTTGCAGCTTCTTCATAGTTCTCATTGCTGATAGCATCGCTGAGGGCGTTCTGCAGTTCATCGAGCTTCGTTTCGGATGTTACCGGAAGAGATACCGGCTTTTCGACTTCCTGGGGGATCTCGCTCTCCTCGCCTTCTTCCTTCTGCTCTTCGCGGATTCCTGCCTCGTTCATGATCTCTTCCGTGACATAAAGCGGTGCATTGAAACGAACGGCAATAGCGATTGCATCGCTCGGACGGGCATCGATTTCATGAACCTCACCGTTGGCTTCACAAACCACCTTGGCATAGAAAGTCTCATTGTGCAGTTCATCGATAATGACCTCGTTGACATGCAGGTGAAAAACATCGGCTATATTTTTGAAGAGATCGTGAGTGAACGGACGGGGCGGCTTGATATTTTCAAGCTTCAGTGCTATTGCCTGGGCTTCAAAACCGCCGATGATGATGGGAAGCTTGCGTTTTCCGTCAAGTTCATAAAGTATAAGGGCATATGCTCCGTTCGTATGGGGGCTTGTGGAAAGCCCGAGAATATCTACCTGAATTTTACCCATTGTCTGATAACTATGTTGTATTGCACAGGGAAGGTTATATGATGCATAATTCCCTGTTCTTAAACAGAAATGTAGCGTTAATCATTTCTTCTTCAAAATATCCCGGAATTCTCCGATTATATTGGGGATAACCGTATGTACATCACCGACAATACCATAATCGGCCCTGGTGAAAATCGGTGCATGAGGATCGTTGTTGATGGCGACCACTGTTCCGGCCGATCCGATTCCGGCAAGATGCTGGACCGCTCCTGATATACCGCATGCGATATACAGAAACGGTGCCACCGTTTTCCCTGTCTGCCCGATCTGCCCGGCATGAGGTCTCCAGCCTTCATCAACGACGGAACGGCTTGCACCGACTGCACCACCCAGCACATCTGCAAGTTCTTCGAGCACGCCAAAGCTTTCCTTGCTGCCCATTCCCCGTCCGCCTGCTACAATGATCCGGGCTTCCGCTATATCCGGCCTGTCCTGATTCATGACAACGTTGCGGACAATCGAAGCTGGATGCAGGTCTGTTACACAACCTTTCTTATACTTTTTGAAAACGATTTTGCCATCAGTCAGTGTTTTTGTATTTCCTGACGTAGATGCCAGGGTATAAATTGTCCGGTCGGATTGTGCGGTAAATACAGCCATAGCCGTACCGGAATAAACAGGACGATGGCAAATACCCATAACTAAGGGGTGCTCCGGCTCACATCCGGAAAGAAGAGCGGCCTGAAGACGTATGGAAAGCCTTGGTGCAAGGTCCCTGCTCATTGCGGAATCGGCAAAATACAGCGCGGAACAGGATTCCCTTTCAAAAAGCTCCGATACAATACCGATATAGTTTTCAGAATTATAAAGCGCCAGATCATCCTCTTCCGCATGGTGTATTATGCCTTCGCCGGCAAGCAGGCTTTCGAGGCCTCCTGTTTCAGCAGGTCCTGCAATGATACCGAATATCTTTATATTGCCCGGTTCCGTTCCGGCACATGCCTTAATAACATTCCAGGCTTCAATAGCGGCCTGTTTCACAATGCCATTGCGCTGTTCGAGAAATACCAGAATATTTTTCATTGTTACAACATTTCCTGCCGTCATTGTTTCTCACATCAGCTTCCGTTCCTGAATGAGAAGGCGGACAAGTTCCTGCTCGCCGGATAAAAAAAGGCATTTTCTTTTTTGATCGTGAGCATCAAGTCTTTCAAGACGTACAAACGGTTTAGCATCCACTTCAACAGTTACAAGGTCAATAGGCTTTTTTCTTGCCTCCATGACTGCTTTCATGGTGGTGTTGCGGGGGGTGTTCAGACCTTTTTCAATACTGAGCAATGCGGGAAGTTTCAGGTCAGTATATTCAATGCCCCCTTCAATTTCCCGTTCTGTTTCAAGATTGTCGCCGGAAAGCTTCACAACACTCGCTCCGCTGGCAGAATTGATGCCGAGCAGTTCCGCAAGCATCGGAGGGACCTGCGAACTTTGAAAATCAGTGGACTGCTTGCCGCAAAATATCAGGTGCGGCAATGTTCCTCTGTAAACAGACATAATTGCACGGCTCAGGATAAGTGCTGTCTCACCGGGATCCGCTGGTGCTGCATTATTGACCAGAACAGCTCTGTCAGCTCCTTTTGCAAGTGTTTTGCGCAAAAGCTCCTTCGAGGACTCCGAGGCGACGCTGAATACCGTCACCATGCCATTTCCTGCACGTTCCTTGCATCTCACGGCTTCCTCAAGCGCATATTCGTCATAGGGATTGATTACATCGTTTATCCTCGAACGGTCCAGCTCTCCATTGGATATTTCAATAACGGAAGCGGTATCCGGAACAAAACAGACAGTTACTGCTATATTCATATCATCTCTTCATTCTGGATAAACGTTTTTTCCAGCTTTGCTTATAAAATAAGCAGTTTATGGGAAATATGCACCTCGGAAAGGATTGAAAGCAGTGAAGGAAAACGGCAAACGGAGAACGGAAACAAAAAAAGCCGCCGTAAGCGACTTTTTCCATATGTGCCCGAGAGGAGATTCGAACTCCTACACCTTTCGGCGCCACCCCCTCAAGATGGTGTGTCTACCAGTTTCACCACTCGGGCTACAATACAGGATATGAATAATCCAGTGAGAATAGAAGGACTCGAACCTTCGACCCTCTGCTTAAAAGGCAGATGCTCTACCGACTGAGCTATATTCTCAACCAATGACCAGGGTACAGCAACGCTACCGGAACTTATTTGTTCTGGTATCTCTGACGCTTCTTGTGCCGGTTCTTACGGCGCGCCTTCTTGCGCTTGTGCACCGCCATTTTATGACGTTTTCTCTTTTTTCCGCAGGGCATGTATTAAAATCTCTTTGCGCTTGTTTTAAAGGCTGATAATATAGGAAGTTTTTTCTAATCCGCAAACTTTTATTCTGAGCGGACCGTAATTCATTGTAATGAAATGAATACCGGTAAAAAGGTCAGGCATTCATATATTTGAAAAACTCCCTGTTGTCTTTCGTCTCGGCCATTTTCTCCCGCATGAACTCCATACATTCAATCGGGTTTTTGTCAGCAAGGTATTTTCTGAGCAGCCAGGTCCGCGAAAGCTCTTCCTGTGTAAACAGCAGCTCTTCTTTTCTCGTTCCGGAACGAAGAATATCGATCGACGGAAAAATCCTGCGTTCTGAAAGCCTTCGGTCCAGTAAAAGCTCCATGTTGCCGGTACCCTTGAACTCTTCAAAAATAACATCATCCATCCTCGATCCGGTATCGACAAGTGCAGTAGCTATAATTGTAAGACTACCGCCTTCCTCGATGTTTCGGGCTGCGCCGAAGAAACGCTTAGGCTTGGTAAGAGCATTGGCATCGATACCACCTGAAAGGATCTTGCCGGAATGAGGAATAATGGTATTATGCGCCCTTGCAAGCCTTGTTATCGAATCGAGCAGTACGACAACATCCCTTCCGACCTCGACAAGCCGTTTTGCTTTTTCAAGGACCATATCGGCAACAAGCACATGCCGTTCAGGGTCCTCGTCGAATGTAGAGCTCACGACTTCCGCTTCGACGCTGCGCGCCATGTCGGTAACCTCTTCCGGTCGCTCGTCAATCAGGAGAACGATCAGAAAGACTTCCGGGTGATTTTTGATGATAGCGTTTGCAATCATCTGAAGCAGCATGGTTTTACCGGTTTTAGGCTGAGCGACGATCAAGCCTCTCTGTCCTTTCCCTATAGGAGTGAAAATGTCCATGATACGACCGCAATATTCAGACTGCTTGGTTTCGAGTTTGAGACGCTCGCGTGGAAAAAGCGGGGTCAGGTTCTCAAAATAAGGCCGCTCACGGGTAATTTCCGGATCGTTTCCATCAATCGTATTGATCTTCAACAGGGCGAAAAACCGTTCACCCTCCTTGGGTGCCCGCACCTGCCCGGAAACCGTGTCGCCGGTACGCATATTGAAGCGCTTGATCTGCGAAGGAGAGACATAAATATCGTCAGGTGAGGAGAGGTAGTTGTAATTGGCTGACCGCAGAAATCCATAGCCCTCCGGTATAACCTGGAGTACGCCGGTATTGACCATCACCGTAGCGTTTTCCGTGTCGGTATTCTTTTGTGACTGTGCTTCGATAATCTTGAAAATCAGCTCTTCTTTGCGCAAACCTGCTGCACTGACGCCGATCTCTTTTGCCAGAGCATGCAGCTCATGAACTTTCTTTTTCTGGAGCATGTTGATGTCCAGACCTTTAACAACCGAATTGTTAGACATTGTATTTGTTTTCAACGCTTGTTATTTGATAAGCAACGAAATATAAGCCGGCAAGCACACCATTACTGAACATTCAGGAATTCAGAAGGGCATGCCCGGAATAATTAACGGACAGCATTTGTAACGCCTTGCGATATAACATGAAAGCAGGACAAAGAAGATGACAGGGGATGACAATCTATTCTTGTAAAAGGGATAAGCACAAACAAGGATTAAAGCAACGGGATGTTCCCTGTCGCAAATGGATATTTTTGTGAGCCTGCTTCCAATATAAAATATTTCCATAAAAAAATACGACTCAACAAATCGCTTTATCATATTGTGAAATAATATCTCCTGCAAGATAAAACGAACCTGTCACGAGAACCAGATCTCCGGGCTTCGCCTTTTCATTGAGATAGTGCAAACCTTCCTTTCCGCTTTCAAAGACAACCGCGGGAACCCTCTCGTTTCTGCATATTGCACCAAGTTCATCCGGGGAAATGCTTCGTTCGGAAGGAATGGCAACTGTGACAAACGAACCGCCGAGACGGCACAGCTCTTTTACAATCGACAGCGCATCCTTGTCGGAAGCCAACCCGAGCATGATGTAAACCTCCTGATAGGCATGCCGGAACGGAAGCAGTGCATTGACTGTCTCGCGCATGCCATCCGGATTATGCGAAACATCGAGAAACAGTGCCGGATTTTTACTTATCTTTTCAAGCCGCCCCCTGTAGCCGGTCTGTTTCAGCCGTTCAATTCCGGCTTGAATATGCACGGGATCGATACCGGCATCTTCAGCCACCATAACGGCAAGGGTAAGGTTGGCAGCATGAAATGATCCTGTAAGAGGCGCTCTCAATGTATTATAATTCTGTCTGGCTGTTCTGATTGCGATCTCAATCGATATTTCTTCCGAATTGACGACACGGTAGACAGCATCCCTTCCGGCAATACATATCGGGGCATCGCACATGGCAGCCTGCCGGGCAATCGGCTGAAACGCATCCGGATTTTCAACAGCCGTAAATACACGGCACCCTTTTTTGATAATGGCGGCTTTTTCTGCTGCTATATCTGAAACGGTGCCGCCCAGCCAGGCTGTATGGTCAAGCCCAATACTTGTAATAACCGCATAATCTGACCTGACGATATTGGTTGCATCGAGACGGCCGCCCATACCCGTTTCGATCACTGAACACTCTACCCCCTCATCGGCAAACCAGGCAAACGCGATCGCGGTCGTTGCCTCAAAAAAAGTTGCATGCTTTTCAATCACGCTTTCTCTGAGCTTTGAGCAATAATATGCAACCTTTTCCCTCGGGATCTGTTGCCCGTCAATGCGGATCCTTTCGGTAAAATCGACGAAATGAGGTGAAGTATACAAAGCCGTCTTCCTGCCTGCTGTCTGAAAAATAGAGGCTGTTGCAGCTGCCACGGTACCTTTCCCGTTGGTCCCTGCGATATGTATAACCTTACCAAGACGTTCGTGAGGCGAGCAGAGAACTTCCATGAGTTCCAGAACACGCTCGAGACCGGGTTTCATGCCGAACCTGTGAAGGGGAAAAAGAAAATCGAGAGCTTCCTGATAAGTCACCGGTGTTTACTGAGCATTGTGAATTGAAACAAGAGTGGACTTGATGATATCTTCGACCGTGTGCCCGGCATTCTGTTCAAGGATTGCGGTAACTGCTTTCTGAACGACGGTACGGGAAAACCCGAGAGTGACCAGTGCATTGACGGCATCGTCTCTCATCTGTGAAGCTTGTGCCGATCCGGCGGCTGAAATACCCGAAAGCGGAGATAGTTTCAGGATTTTATCGCGCAGTTCCAGAATTATCCTTGCCGCGGTTTTTTTACCTACACCGCTTATTCCATAAAGCCGTTCGGGTGTATTTGCAAGGATAGCCTCATGAACTGCCTGTACTTCCAGTCCCGACAATACGGCAAGAGCAAGCTTGGGGCCAACTCCTGATGTAAGCAGCAACAAGCGGAACAATTGCCGTTCTTCCTGGGTTGAAAAGCCGTAAAGCTGAAAGGCATCCTCCCTGACGGCAAGATGAGAAAACAAAAAGACTTCATTGCCGGGTTCAGGCAAGCGTCGTTTTGTGTTGGCGGAAATCAGGAAGCGGTAACCGATACCGGAAACTTCCACGACAGCCTCTTCCGGCAGGACCGAAACCAGCCTGCCTCGAAAATATGCAAACATGAGAGCTGATATGGAAACCCTGCATAAGAAAACCGCACACTTCAGGGTGCAGTATTTTCATGCAGGATGTCTGAGAATGAAAATCAGTAGCGACCGTACAACGATTGCAAGCTCTTACTCGGCTTTCGTGTAATTATTGAAAAGACGGGTCAACTGGGATTTTTTTCGGGATGCCTTGTTCGCATGAATGTAATTTTTCACACCGAGGCGATCGAGCTTCTGAACAACCGAGCGATAAGCAACTTCAACGTCCGCCTTGTCTGCACGGGTGTCAATGAGCTTCTGCATATTTTTCACAAGGACCTTGAGTTCTTTCTTTCTCGCTCTGTTCCTGGCATTTCTTCTTTCCGACTGCCGCAGTCTTTTTTCAGCGGATTTGTGTAAAGGCATATACGGTTGCTGTTAAAATAAATAGAATTTTTATCAAGGAATACTTGATCCATAACAAAAGGCTTTCAATATATAAGAAACAAGCAAGAAATCAAAAGTTAAACAACAAAAATCCGGACGGATATCAGGACATTCTCCGGTCTCCTCCGTCATGCAATGGAGAACAGTCGATATCGTATACATCTATATACCTCCGGTGACTTTCCCCCACTTTTTCAGTATATTTGGCTGCATTATTCCAACACAATTAATCGAACCGTTATGAGCCTGATGATCAGCGTTTCCGGTATCAGGGGTATTGTAGGCGAAAGCCTGACCCCGAAAAATCTCACGGCATTTGCCATGGCTTTCGCATCCTGGGTTACCCGCAGGAAACAGCAGCGTATAAATGCACCCGAGACCGCAAAACCGAGGATCGTTATCGGTCGGGACACGAGGCCTACCGGCAAGGCGATCGGCGATCTTGTCAGCAATGCCCTTGTACTTTGTGGATGCGATGTGACGGACCTCGGTATTGCAACGACACCGACAGTCGAACTGGCTGTGCCCGGAGAAAATGCGGATGGAGGACTGATCATTACAGCTTCGCACAACCCCGTTGCATGGAACGCACTGAAAATGCTGAACCACAAGGGAGAATTCCTGAATGCCGAAGAGCTCGGGGAACTGCTCGATATTGCTGAAAAAGAACTTTTTTACACTGCCTCATGGGATAAAATCGGCTCCGTGCAGCAGAGCGACCGGTATGATGATGTACATATCGATAAAATCCTTGAACGCCCGTGGGTTGACACTGATGCTATCGCCGCCCAGCATTTCAGGGTTCTGGTGGATTGTGTGGAAGGGGCGGGATATTCGATCGTCCCCAGGCTCTGCAGGAAGCTCGGTATTGAACAGGTCAGGGAAGTTGCCTGCAAAGGAAACGGCCTGTTCCCCCGCAACCCTGAGCCGATAGAGGAAAACCTTACGGCAACGATCGCGACGCTGAGGGAAAGCGGCTGCGATTTTGCCCTTGTCGTCGATCCGGATGTAGACCGGCTTGCCTTGATTTGTGAAGACGGATCGTTATTCGGAGAAGAGTATACCCTGGTTACCTGTGCCGATTTCTATCTCAGGCACAGAAACGGACCTGTCGCGAACAATCTTTCCAGCAGCCGCGCGCTTCGGGATATCGCGGCATGGCATGGGGTCCCTTGCTACAGCGCAAAAGTCGGCGAAGCCAATGTCACTGAAGTCATGAAGGAAAAACAGGCGGTCATTGGCGGAGAAGGTAACGGCGGAGTTATCCTGCCCGAGCTCCATTACGGCCGTGATGCCCTTGCCGGAATAGCATTGTTTGTCCAGGCATTCACTCTCTGGCGCGAGGAAAACAGAGGCGGAAAGCTTTCACAGTTCAGACAAAAGTTCCCTGACTATTTCATGTCAAAGCAGAAAATCGATATCGGATCGAAAGGCCGGGATTCGCTCGAAACTATTTTTTCCGAGATTGCCGGTCTGTATCCTTCTGCGGAAACCAGTACCATCGACGGACTGAAACTTGATTTCGAGGACAGCTGGGTGCATCTGAGGCCTTCAAATACGGAACCGATTGTCCGGATCTATGCGGAAGCTCCTTCGAAAGCCCGGGCAGAAGAACTTGCCTGCCTGCTGAAACGGAACATTGAAGAGAGAATCCCCGTGAAATGATCGCCGGGAACAGAACAGATCGCTTAGAAAGAAATACATGAGCCAGAGCCCGAAAAGGAAAAGTTTCACAACCCAGCAGGACGATACCCTTCAAAAGAAGAAAAAAGGGTCGGTGGACCTTTATATCATTTCGCGCCTGATAACCTATATCAAACCATACAGAACGCTTGTTGCCACGGCGATAGCAGTCACCATCGCAGGCTCCTTCCTCGGGCCGCTCAGGCCTTATCTTACGAAGATCGCTGTTGACAACTATATGGCACACGGTAATATCCGGGGCCTGACAATGATCAGCGTCATTCTTGCAGGGGTTATTGTTCTTGATGGTTTCAGGCAGTATATCGTGACGTGGCTGACATCGATAATCGGCCAGAAAGCCGTTTTTGATCTTCGCAGGGATATATTCAGCCATCTGCAGAAACTGCCGGCAAGGTTTTTCGACCGGAACCCGATCGGAAGACTGATTACCAGAACCACCAATGATGTCGAATCGCTGAACGAGATGCTGTCGAGCGGCATCATCACCATTCTCGGAGACCTCCTGCAGCTCTTTTTCATCGTAGTCCTGATGATCTGGATCGATTGGCAGCTTACCCTGATCGTGCTCTCAATCCTTCCTCTCATGGTTTATGCAACCATAACATTCAAAAATAAAGTCAGGGTTGCTTTTCAGGATGTACTCACCCACCTTGCAAGAATGAATACCTTTTTCCAGGAACATATTACCGGTATGTCCATAGTTCAGCTGTTCAACAGGGAACACCGGGAATCGGAAAAATATGCGGCTATAGTCGGAGACTACAGGGACGCAAATATCAGGACCGTCATGTACTTTTCGATCTATTACCCGCTTATTGAAGTGCTCAGCTCCATTGCGGCAGCTCTGGTGATATGGTACAGCGGCATCCGCCTGATAAAGGCCGATCTCACCATCGGGGTGGTTATCTCTTTCGTTCAGTATATCTGGCTTTTTTTCCGCCCTCTGCAGCATCTGTCCGACAGGTTCAACGTCATTCAGACCGCTATCGCAAGTTCCGACCGCATTATCAAACTGCTTGATGAAAAACAGGGTATTGAGAGCCGTATCAGCCTTGCCGCTCCTTCGTCTTTTTGCGAGTGTATCAGGTTCGAAAATGTCTGGTTCGCTTACGACGAGGAAAACTGGGTTCTTAAAGACATTTCGTTCGAAATCAGGCATGGGGAAAAAATTGCGATAGTCGGGGCAACCGGAAGCGGGAAAACCACTATTATCAATATTCTCTCGAAACTTTACACGTATTCAAAAGGATCAGTAACGTTCGACGGCATTCATCTGCAGGACATTGAAGAACACGCCCTGAGAAAACTGGTAGGTGTGGTCATGCAGGATGTATTTCTTTTTTCAGGAACCATCAGGGAAAACCTCGCATTCGGAAACCCTGATATTCCGGAAGAAAAAATACGCGAGGCTGCACGGATAGTCGGCGCCGACCGTTTTATCAGTCAACTACCCGGCGGCTATGATTACCGCGTCCTTGAAAACGGAACCGGCCTCTCATCAGGACAGAAACAGTTGATCGCATTTGTCCGCGCGCTTCTGTACAATCCACAGATTCTTGTGCTGGATGAAGCTACCAGTTCGGTCGATACCGAAACGGAAATCCTGATCGATGCGGCAACCGCGCACCTCATGAGCAACCGGACATCGATCATCATCGCACACAGGCTATCCACCGTTCAGAAAGCCGACAGGATTATCGTCCTGCACAAGGGAGTCATCAGGGAAACGGGAAACCACCAGGAACTGCTTGCAAAAAGAGGTCTCTATTATAAACTTTACCTCCTGCAGCATCCTGAACAGACGGTATCTACAGACTGCTGTCCCTGAGTACACTGACCGGTTCAAGCCTTGCAGCCCGTGCAGAAGGCAGAATAGCGGCAAGCGTGCTGATGAGAACAGTCACCCCTATGACAAGCAAAAAATAGATCGGGTTGTAAGACATGCTGAAGCCTGTTTTGGTAAGAGGTCCCTGTGAACTTTCGATGGGAAGGTTAGCCAACACGCTTATGGAACCGACAGCCAGCACTCCTCCCGTAAGCGCTCCGGCCAGACCGACCATGAAACCTTCAAGAACGAAGAGGAAAATAATCTGTGAAGCTGAAAATCCGAATGATTTCATGATGGCAATGTCCCTGCTCTTCTCGAATACCGTAGTGACAAGAATATTGGCCACTCCGAATCCGGAAACAACTCCCACAAAAGCCACCAGCGAAAAGACGATATATCCGATACGAGCGAAGAGAGAAAGAATGCTTGCGCTCTCTTCCTGCCAGGTTATGCAGCGGTAACCCGTAGCATGTTCCAGTTCCTTTGCCAGGGGTTCGTCGTCGAGTGGAGTACTGACCTTGAGAGAAATCCCGGTAACCTTGTTTACCGGCATTCCTTCAATGATCTGCCCGAGCTTGAGGGAGACAAAAACACTGTTGTCGACAACATTGACACCTGAAAAAAAGATACCGGCTACTTTACACTGCAGGCTTTTTCCCGAAGAAGGAATAATTGTAATGTTGTCATTGACCTCAAGGCCCATATTATTCGCAACAGTACGGCCGACAAGGAGAGCGTTTGGCGTTTTCTCGAACATGGAGATCTCTCCACGAACCAGTTTTTTCCGGATTCCGCTGATAGCATCTTCCTTTTCTAAGAGAATACCTTTCAGAAGCAGAGACTCATTGAGGCTTCCTTTGACAGCCATTACCTGTGAATCGACGTAAGGCGAAGCTGCAAGCACGCGTTTACTGTATTCCCGCGATCCCAGCAGACCGAGGATCTGGCGGTAATTGATCACTTCATCACGATCCTGTTTTTTGATATTGTTATCGACAAACGCTATCGATGAGGGTTTGACAGCCTCGATGACATTGACCGGCACGGGATTAATTTTTTCCCCTTTGATCGTGATGTGGGGCGCCACGTTGACAATCGTATCTATGAAAGAATCAAGCAGACCACGGGTCAGTGAATTGGTCGTGATAAGTACCATGGTGCTGACCGCAACACCAAAAATAGTTGTCAGTGTCTGCCTGCGGCGGCCGACCAGGTGACGGACGGCGATATTGAACAATGTTTTCAGCATTCTCGGCGTATATGTTGATGCAGAGAAAGATATCGGATATTTTTATTACCTTTTATTTTTCCACAAGTATAACAAATCCAACAAGCTTAACATATCCCGTCCGCATGATAGAGAGAACGGACAATATAACAATCGAACGGAAGCATAGCCATGTTGAAATATGCCTGCATCAGGATGTTGGATTCAATGGCAAAACCACCGGCTTTGAACGATATGAATTCGTTCATAATGCCCTTCCTGAAATTTCTTTCGCTCAAATAGATCTCTCGACAACATTTCTCGGAAGAAAAATCGGCGCACCTTTCATGATCTCGTCAATGACCGGTGGATACAGTGCTGCCTCCCGTCTCAATCAGCGCCTCGCCGAGGCTGCCGAACATTTCCGTATTCCTCTCGGTGTCGGCAGTATGCGCCAGGCACTTGAAAATGCATCATACCGGGAAAGTTTTTCGATTGTCCGGAAATACGCTCCTTCCGTCCAGATTTTCGCCAATATCGGTGCGCCCGAGGTTGCAAGGGGATTGAGCAGGGAGGAAATCAGCACCATGCTCGACATGCTGGAAGCCGATGGCCTGATTGTGCATCTGAACCCCGCCCAGGAGCTTTTTCAACCCGAAGGAAATACCGATTTCCGGCATGTTCTCGAACAACTGGGCAATATCACCGCCACCATTCCGGTACCTGTCATTGCCAAAGAGGTCGGCTGCGGTATTTCCAAATCAGCCGCACATAAACTTCTGCAGGCAGGCGTAAAGGTTATCGATGTTGCCGGAGCCGGGGGGATCAGCTGGCAGAAAGTCGAGGAGGTCCGTTATACCAGACAGTTCGGCCAGGAAAGCCGTTTCAGCCTCGAAGCTCTCGATGAACTGCTGAACTGGGGCATACCTACGGCACAATGCCTGGCTGCCATGAATGAACTGAAAAATGAGTTTCCGGAACACGCCGGTTTTGAAGTTGTAGCTTCAGGCGGCATTTCATCGGGAATCGATATAGCAAAATCCCTGGTGCTCGGTGCCCGTATCGCGGCATCCGCCGGACAGATACTCAAGGCCCTCCATGCGGAGAACCTCGAAAAAACCATTGAAACCTGGCTGAACGATCTCAGAGCGGTCATGTTCCTCAGCGGTGCAGCCACAATAGAACAGCTCAGGAATAAACACCTTTTTATAAAACCTTGATTTCAGTATGAACATGCATATAACACAGGATCTCGTCGAACAGAAATACCGCCTCTATCATGCTCGAATAAATTCGGCGCTCACACGTTGCTTCGATATAGAAAAACCTGATACACTATATGCCCCTGCAAGGTATATTCTCGATGGAAAGGGCAAGAGAATCCGACCGTTCCTGACGTTACTCGCTTCGGAAGCGGTGTGCGGATCGTCGGAAAATGCCATTAATGTTGCCCTCGCAGTAGAAATCCTGCATAATTTTACCCTTATCCATGACGATATCATGGACCAGGCTGATCTTCGCCACGGCAGACCGACCGTTCACAAGCAGTGGAATGTCAATACCGCTATCCTGACCGGGGACATGATGATCGCATATGCCTATGATCTTGCCCTCAAGGCGGAAAGCAGCAGGCACAGGGAACTGATCCATATCCTCAACCATGCCAATATCACGATCTGCGAAGGTCAGGCGCTCGATATGGAGCTTGAAAACAAGCAGGATGCAACCATCTCGGATTATCTCGACATGATCGCAAAAAAAACGGGGCGCCTTATTTCCGCTGCCCTCGAAGCCGGCGGCGTAGCCGGAAATGGAACTGACGAACAGCTGCGGAACCTTGTCATTTTCGGAGAAAATATCGGCAAAGCTTTCCAGATCCAGGATGATTACCTTGACATTATGGCAGCTGACGGAAAATCAGGAAAAATTGCCGGCGGAGATACCATAAACGGTAAAAAAACCTGCCTCCTGCTCCGTTCTCTCGAGCTGACTTCAGGCAAAGACCATGATCTTCTGCAATCCGTGTTCACCAACAAGGGAATAAGTCCGGACAAAGTTTCCGAAGTGAAATCGGTCTATGAGCGCTGCGGGGTGCTTGAAGAAACGGCGGAGCTCATCAACCGCACAACCGAGGAAGCTCTCTGCGCAATTGACTCGCTGCCCTACGCGGAAGGCCGGGAGTATCTTAAAGGGTTTGCCAATATGCTCATGAAAAGGGATTTCTGAAAAGCTTGTTCGTGACAGGCATATGTTGACATGGAAACCAGTAAACGCTTTCTTTTACTCTCTCTTGTTCCGGGCATCGGACCGGCAAGAATCAAGGCTATTGCCAGCCATTTCCCTGACCTGAAAGACCTGCCTTTCGCCGATATCAGGATGCTTGCCCGGATACACGGAATCGGCGAGCCACTGGCCCGTCAGGTCCATGATTTTTTCCGTAACCGGCAACTGCTCGACAATGCTGAAAAAGCCGCGGAAGAACAGCTTGTAAAGCTTGATCGTATCGGTGCCGGTCTGCTGACGCTGTCCGACCCTTTCTACCCCTCCCTGCTCAGGGAAATTTACGATCCTCCTCCCTGTCTCTTTGTCCGGGGAAATCCTCAATGCCTCGGTAAAGCCGGAATAGCCGTGGTAGGAACAAGAAAAGCGACTCCATACGGAAAACAGTGCACCTCGATGTTCTGCCGGGAGCTTACCGGCAGAGGATTTGTCATATTCAGCGGGCTGGCATACGGTATCGACATGACAGCACACGCTGCAGCTCTTGAAACGGGAGGAACCACAGTCGCCGTCCTTGCCGGAGGTGTGGACAGTGTCTATACCGATCCGAAAGGCACATTGTGGCCGAAAATCATCGAGCAGGGTGCACTTGTTTCGGAAGAATGGCTCGGTTCTGAAATTATACCTGCAAAATTCCCTAAAAGGAACCGAATCATTTCAGGATTGACTTCAGGAACACTCGTAATAGAATCCGATCTGAAAGGTGGCTCACTGATAACCGCTGCTGCTGCGCTCGAACAGAACCGGGAAGTATTTGCTGTTCCGGGTAACATTTTTTCAAAAACATCGAGAGGAACGAACGACCTTATCCAGAAAGGTATAGCGAAAGCCGTTGTGAGCGTCGCAGACATTATAACCGAACTTGGTCCGCAATTCGGCACAGGTATTGCCGGGCAGCAGGAGCGGCTAACCACCCGGCCGGATGAGAGCCTTACTCCCCTGGAAAAGGAAATCGTTGGCCATATGGATAAAAACTGCCTTCATATCGATGTGCTCGCCGCTGAATCAGGCATTGATATCCCGACTCTCCTTGTCCATCTTTTCGAACTGGAATTGAAAGGTACCATTACCCAATTGCCCGGACAGTTTTTCCAGAAAAAATACCGTTGACCAATACTCTGATAGCCAACTTCAAGGCTCTTTCGGCTTTTTATAGTTTTTTTATGGGGAATTATTACTTTTGAATGTATAATTGTGATCACTTAAACGTTATACGAATTTGGCCAAATAACATGAAAACACCTTAAACAGGATTATTGATGAACAATTCAGAAAGAATTATGACCAAGTCACGCCGTATCATTATGGGGATTGTCACGAGCTTTGTCTTTGCAGTTCCTCAAACATTTGCTGCCCAGGGAGCTGAAAAAGTCGGTGTTGTAGATGCAGAAAAAATCATGCAGCTCATGCCGGAAACAAAACAGGCCAAAGCTACACTTGATGCGACAGTTGCACCTCTTCAGAAAGAGCTCGAGCGCATGCAAATTGAATACCAGAAAGCAGTTGCGGCTTATAAGCAGCAGGCTGCATCCATGGCGAAACCCGCCAGGGATCAGAAAGAAAAAGAGCTTATCGGAAAAGGACAGGCTATTGAAAAATACCAGTTGGAAAAGTTCGGCCGTGGCGGAGTTGTTGAGAAAAAGCAGCAGGAACTGCTTGCTCCAATACGTCAGAAAGAGTTCGGCGCCATTGAGGCTATTGCCCAGCAGGAAGGATATGCAGTTATTGTGGACAAAGGTGTTTCACTCTACGTACTGCCTGAAAATGACCTCACTTACAAGGTAATGAACCGCTTGAACGTCAAGTAATTGCAGACAGCTTTAAAAAGGTCTTGCGTTCTGCTTCTGTCTGTTGTTTCGATAACGGTATCGGGATGCGGCGATCCGCAAAAGGATCGCCCGTCTCAGGAAACCTCATATATCGGGATCAATCATCCTTTGCATGAAAGCTGGAACCTCCGGCTTACCGTAACCAAGTCGGGTTTAAGGCGTGCCGTCGTCGAAGCCGGGTATGGAGCTGAATTCCGGACAAAAGCAGGAACGGAACATCACCTTGAAAACGGGCTGAAAGTAACCTTTTTCGATGTCAACGGTCTCACTACTAATACCTTAACCGCTCGAAAAGCCGTGATTCATGATAACCGGGATATCGAAATTCTTGGTAATGTTATCATGACTTCAAAGGACAATACCGTTGTAAAAACAGAGTATGCCATATGGACAGTCAAGGACAAAATGATTCGCTCAAACAGGCTGGTTACCATCACGAGGCCCAATCAGACTATATCCGGAAAAGGTTTTGAAAGTGATCAGGAGTTGAAAAAATACCGCATATTCCAGGTCAGCGGAGAAGCAGTTATCAATAAATAAATAATGAAGTCATTCTTTTCATGAAATTACAGCTGTTAAAATCAAAAATCCATAACGCTATCGTAACGAGTGGTGACCTTGAATATGAAGGCAGCATCACTATTGACAGTGAGCTCCTTGAACTTGCCGATATGATTCCCAATGAAAAAGTGCTCGTGGTCAACAACAATAACGGAGAGCGCTTCGAAACATACATTATCAAGGGTGCACCCGGTTCCCGGGAGATCCAGCTGAACGGAGCTGCTGCAAGATGTGCCCTGGTCGGTGATGAAATCATTATCATGACATTCGCTGTCCTGGACGAGGAAGAAGCCAGGAATTTCAAACCAATGGTACTGATTGTCGACCGCCAGAACAATCCAAAAAGACGACATCGTATCGGTGAGGAAGATGAACCGTTATCCTGAAACATCAATAATTTCATAATTCCCTCATCAATGGCACTTGCAGTCATTATCATGGCGGCCGGCAAAGGAACCAGAATGAAATCGGACCTTCCAAAGGTTCTTCATTCTGCCAACGGTCGCCCCCTGATTGAATATGTTATCGATACGGCACTATCTCTCGAACCATCTCAAACTGTTCTGATTATCGGCCATCTTGCCGAACTGGTAAGAAATGCCACTTCTCGGTACCCTGTTGCCGCGGTTGTCCAGGAACCGCAACTTGGAACAGGTCATGCTGTCATGCAGGCGGAAAACACCCTTCACGATTTCAATGGCGACATACTTATTCTATCAGGTGATGCACCGCTGGTCAGAAAGGACACACTGGAAAAACTGATCTCGCTGCATCGTGCGGATCATGCCGTTGCCACCGTCCTGACTGCCGATCTCGAAAATCCTGCAGGATACGGAAGGATAATCCGGGAAAACGGCACGGAACATGTCCTTAAAATTATTGAACACAAAGATGCTTCCGAAGAAGAACGGATGGTAAAGGAGATCAACTCGGGAGTTTATGTTTTTGACGCACGGATGCTGTTCAGGGCACTTGGCCAGATCACTACCGACAACGCCCAGAAAGAGTATTATCTGACGGATGTTTTCGGAATCTGTTTCAGAAACGGTCAAAAAGTGTGTGCGTTCAAGACAGACAATCCTGCTGAAATCCTCGGTATCAATACGCCGGAACAGCTTCAGGAAGTCGAACAGGAACTTCGTTCAAGAGAGGGTCGGATTGCATAAAAAAAAGCAGGCATCATTGAAATGCCTGCTTGACAGGAAAAGATGCTTATTTTCTTGAACGGCGGGGCTTTGTGACAGCTATGTCATCACTCATTTTCTTGCGGGTGCCGGTCGCAACGCTTCCGGGGGATGATGAATCTATTCCCTGGCCCTCCTTCAATATCCCGGTTTCATGCATCGAATAAAATTCAATAAGGTTGCCGTCGGGATCCATGACAAAGAAAGCCCTTCCTTCCCTTCGATGCGCCGGACGTGTTACAAAGTGCACTCCCTTGCTGTCAAGATATTCGGCAGCGGCATCCACTTCTGCATCGGAAGAGAGCCTGAAACCGAAATGATCAACCCTGATGTCCCTTGCTTCAGGTGAACCGGGTGTTTCCGCCTTGACAAGCACAAGCATATCGGAGTTTACTCTCAGATAACTGATATTGGCACCAACCCGGTGATCGAGTTTGAGACCAAGAATAGTTCCGTAAAAATCTTCGGCAAGACGAAGGTCATTGACCCGAAGAGTAATCTGATTAATCCCCGTCAGCTTCATCATCTTCTTCAGATTGAATTATCTTTTTTTCAGCAGGTTTTTCAAGCGTATAGTCATATTTCTGATCGAAATATTCAGCAATGGCCCTGTGTGATGCTTTTTCACGCCCTTCAAACTCAAGGCTGATTGCAATCTGCTCAGGAAAGATCTTGTCTGATTCGGATTCACTGCTCGGATTGCGGATCATCTCCTTGTATGGAAGCAGTTTTTCTTCGAGCATCGAACGCTCTTCGTCATGAATTTTCTTTGCTCTTTTTGCAATGGCAACCACCGTTTCGTACAAATTGGAGTGAGTATTTCTCAGCTTGTTCAGATCAACAGGTTTAACAGACATCACAATATATATTTACGTTTTTGATATAAATTCACTCATGATAGAAGTAACCGCATCAACTGCCTGCTCAAGATCATCATTGACAATTACTTTATCAAATTTATCAGCGTATTCCATTTCAAGCCGTGCACGTTCGAGACGCACTTTCAGCTCATCTTCGTTTTCGCTGTCCCGGTTTTTAAGCCTCTGCTCCAGCACCTCCATGTCTGGTGGCATGATAAAGAGGAGAAGCGCCTGATCGGAAAAAATCCTTTTCAGGTTCATCGCACCCTTGACATCAAGATCAAGAAGAATACTTGCTCCGGATTCGATAACTTCCCTTGTTTTATCGAGCAGGGTTCCGTAATGATTTCCGAAAAAATATTCGTGCTCGATAAATCCGCCGCACCTGACTTTCTCTTCAAACTCTCCGTGCGTCAGAAAATAGTAGTTGACCCCTTCCTGCTCACCTTCCCGCTTTTTGCGGGTAGTGGCCGACACTGAAAACCTGACATCGGGTAACCGCTTGAGCACCATTTTCGCAATGGTTGACTTTCCCGTACCTGAAGGAGCTGAAAAAACAATAAGTTTCCCCTGCCGTATTTTCTTTCCAGCCATGAAATCACTCTATATTTTGCAGTTGCTCCCTGATTTTCTCGAGTTCTTCCTTGACATGCACAATTTTCTGTGAAATTTCAGCATTCTGGGATTTTGAAGCAATGGTGTTTGCTTCTCTCAATTGCTCCTGAAGAAGAAAATTCAGCTTTCTGCCTGTTCCGGCTTCATCATTGTGCAGCTCATCAAGAAAAAACTTGTTATGGCTGGCAAAACGGGTAAGCTCTTCGGTGATATCGAGTTTGTCCGCCGCAAGAACCAGCTCCATTTCAAGACGGTCACGGCTGTAAGCAAGATCCTTTCCAGCGATTGCGTCCACTTTCGATGAAAGCCGTTTTCTGATCGCCTCGAGATTATCAGCTGCAAGTGTTTTTATAAGAGCGAGCGTTTTTTCAATCTCGGTAATCCTGCTGGTGAAATCAATGGACAGCTCCTCGCCTTCACGGCGTCGCATGGACTTCAGGCGGGCAACAGCATCCTGAATGAGGTTCTTTACCATTGGCCATATCTGCTCAGCATTATCGAGCGGAGTAGCCCCATTGTCAAAAACTTCAGGAAAACGGAGAAGATGCTCCAGACTGACAGGCGTATCGATACCGGCCTCATTTCGCAGCTCATCGAGCAGGGTCCGATAAGCTCTCGCTTTAGAAGCATTGACACTGGCAGAAATAGGTTGTTCATCGTCAAGCTGAACCTGTACGAAAGCAGATATCTTTCCCCTCTGAAACTGAGCCCTGATCAGTTCACGTACTTCAAGTTCATATGCGAGCAACTGGCGGGGAAGCTTGACGTTGATCTCGGCAAAACGGTTGTTCACCGACCGGAGCTCGACAAGAGCCCGAACGCCGCTGTGAACTGTCTCCGCACTGCCGTATCCGGTCATACTTTCCAGCATCCTGGCTCCCTGCTGCTTACTTCGTTAAAAAGATAGCCTGCAGAGCGCAGCCCTGCAGAGATCTGGCAAAAAACGTACTACCGTCTTATTTGCGAAGGTCAAGATCGGCAATCAGCTTGCGATACCTGTCGATATCGACATTTTTCAGGTAATTCAGCAGCCTTTTACGCTTGGCTACCAGCATGAGCAACCCTCTGCGGGAATGCTTATCCTTCGGGTGAAGCTGAAGGTGTGCGGTAAGATCGGTAATCCTGCGGCTGTATATTGCCACCTGGACTTCTGATTTTCCGGTATTCGCTTCAGAACCGCCGAACTGCTGGATAACATGCCCTTTATCTTCTTTAGTCAGACTCATATCTCTTCTTTTGTTATGTTAAATCGGTTGACCTGTAATATAGCATTAATAATAATACGACTCCACCGTTTTTTTATCTTTTTCAAGCTGGGCTTTCAACTCCTCGATATTCTCAAATTTCTTTTCCTCCCTGATAAAACCAGAGAGTGTAAATCGAAGATGTTCACCGTAAAGGTCCCCGCTGAAACCGAGAATATAAGCTTCTATTGTCCTGATGTTTTCGGAAGAAACCGTAGGACGGAACCCTATATTCATCATAGCCACGCAGGAAATCCCTTCAACCATAGTCCGGGCGGCATAGACTCCGGCACGTGGCAGCAGCTTGTCCGGATCGGACAACTTCAGGTTGACGGTCGGGAACCCGATCTCCCGTCCTCTTTTGTCACCGTCTATGACAGTTCCGCTTATCATATAGGGAGAACCGAGAAATTCATTTGCTTCGGCGATCATACCGGCTTCGAGCAGTCGACGTATCCTTGTGCTCGAGAAATGTTCCTGCCCGATACGAACTTCATCGATAATATCGACATCGAACCCAAGTTCTTCACCAAGATGTGCCAGTGTTTTTCCGCTTCCGCTCCTGTTGCTGCCGAAACCATGATCATACCCGACCACAATGCTTTTGGCGCCGATAAGCCTGACAAGAACGTTACAGATAAAATCTTCGGAACTTCTTGCTGCAAACTCCCTGGTGAAACGTACAATGACAAGCAGATCGACCTGCTGCTGTCGCAGAAGTTCAATTTTTTCCTCAAGGGTAGTCAATAATCCGAAAAAACCGGTCGCCTCATTTTTAAGTACTTTCCGTGGATGAGGTTCGAAGGTAATAACCACACCTCTCAGTGAACGTTGCCGTGCAACGGAAAGCATCCTTGAAATTATCCTGCGATGCCCTACATGGACGCCGTCAAACGATCCGATCGTTACAGCAGAAGGTTCACGCTTCAGATCCGACGGTTCTCCGGTACCGTAAGTGAAAACCTGATGATTGACATACTCAACAATAAGCATGCTTATCCGTATCCCCTCCCCTTAACCTATGGAAGTTGAAGTCTGGCAGAGAATCCCGTCTATGGTCTCTGTCACTGATCTTGCCGAATGCAGGGTATATTGTCCTATCGACAACCTTCTGAGACTCAGAAGGTACCCCCCTACGCCAAGCAGCCTGCCTAATTCATCTGCAATAACTCTGATATAGGCTCCCTTTGAAACATGGAGTTCGAAATTGACGAGAGGCAGCTCGATCCGGGTGATATCAAAACGATGTACGACTATCTGTTTTGCTTTCCTCTCCTTGATCACCTCACCCTTGCGGGCATGTTCATACAGGCGTTTACCGTTGTGCCAGGCAGCCGAATGCATGGGGGGCTGCTGCAGACGGACGCCGATAAACGTCGAAGCTGCTGAAATGATCTGATCTTCAGTCAGATGCTCTATGGAACAATGACCATACTCTCCCGTTTCGGTATCATGGCTTTCGGTCATGACACCCAGCTTGATGGTTCCTTCATAAACCTTGTCAAGAATTTCAAGGTCGGGAATGGACCTGGTTTTCCTGCCTGAAGCAAGAATAAGCAATCCCGTCGCTTTAGGATCGAGTGTACCACAATGCCCGACTTTCCGTTTTAAACCGCTGCGATTGTAGGTATTCCTTATTTTTGCAACGACATCGAACGATGTCCAGTCAAGAGGCTTGTCTATCAGCAGGATAGCACCTTCATCCTGAATTGGCATCCCGATATGCTGTTCATCTCTTACCACTATCTGCAAATCATTCTCTGTTAATTCCTGTCGGCCGAACCTTTCCTTACCTCATTCAAAAGCTGTTCGATCCTGCTCGCCTGTTCATACAGGTGATCCTCATAGAATTCGAGTTCGGGAATACGTCTGAACTGATGACGGATTCTCGAAGACAGAATCATTCTGATGTTTTTGGTTTCCTCATGCAGATAATCCATGGCTGCTTCCTTCTCTTCGGGAGTACCGATGATGGAAACATATATGCGTGCGATACCTAAATCAGCCGTAACCTTCACATCCACAACAGTAATGATCGGCCCGCTCCTCGGCAGCTCTTTTTCAAGAATCGCGCCGAGCTCCTGCTGGAGCAGCGACGCAACTTTATTTGTTCTTATTGACATACTTCAGCTTTCACTGTTCACAGTTTCCGTTTCTTCTCAACGATCTTGTATGCTTCAACAATATCACCGACTTTTATATCATCGAAATTCTTTATGCTCAATCCACACTCGTACCCGGCATCAACCTCCTTGACATCGTCCTTGAAGCGCTTGAGCGTATCGAGCTGTCCGTCATAGATCTGGACCCCATCACGCAGCAGCCGAACCTTTGAATCCCGGAAAATCTTTCCTTCGAGCACATAGCAACCGGCAACATTGCCGACTTTCGGCACTCTGAAAATCTGGCGGATTTCAATGGAACCGAGACTTTCTTCATGCAGTTCCGGTGACAGCATCCCTTCGAGTGCCTTTTCGACATCTTCAAGCACATGGTAGATAACACTGTAGAAACGGATATCGAGATCTTCTTTCTCGGCAAGCTTCTTGGCATTCACGTTCGGCCTTACCCTGAAACCGATGATAATGGCATCGGAAGCTGCTGCAAGCAGCACGTCGGTTTCGGTGATCTGACCGACACCCTGGTGAATGATCTGAACCTTCACCTCTTCGTTCTGGATTTTCATGAGGCCGTCTGCGAGGGCCTGTATGGAACCATCGGTATCGGCTTTGATAATCACACTCAATTCCTTCATCAGACCTTCCTTGATCTGGCGTGCGATGCTGTCGAGCTTTACCCTTGTACTACGCCGGAAATCATGCTCGCGCCTGATGATCTGACGTTTCTGAGCGAGTTCACGCGCCTCTCTGTCAGAATCCATTACGGTCAGCACATCACCGGATTGGGGCAGGTCTTCGAAACCAAGCACCCTGACAGGCTGGGAGGGACCGGCAAAAGAAATTCTCTTGCCCCTTTCATCCATCAGTGCCCGTACCTTGCCCATCGTGTTCCCGGCTACAAAAGGATCACCGACCTTGAGAAGTCCACGCTGAACAAGCACTGTGGATATAACACCTTTTCCTTTGTCAAGTTCCGATTCGACAATAATACCCCGGGCATTGACGTAGTCGGAGTAATTGCCCTGGAGCTCCCTCATTTCAGCCTCGGTCAGAACTTTTTCCATAAGTTCGGCAATACCGATACCTTTCTTCGCGGAGATTTCCTGACACTGATGCTCACCACCCCACTCCTCAACCAGCACGCCTGCTTCGGAGAGCTGGGTCTTTATTTTTTCAGGATTGGCTTCAGGCTTGTCGATTTTATTGATTGCAACAACGATCGGCACTCCTGCAGCCTTCGCATGGTTGATAGCTTCGATGGTCTGGGGCATGACGCTGTCATCTGCAGCAACCACAAGAATAACGATGTCTGTTACCTGTGCGCCTCGAGCCCTCATGGCCGTGAATGCTTCATGACCCGGGGTGTCGAGGAACGTTATTTTTCTGTCGCCTTCCACGGTAACTTCATAAGCGCCGATATGCTGGGTGATGCCTCCGGATTCACCGGCAACAACCTTGCTGCTCCTTATGTAATCGAGCAGGGAGGTCTTGCCGTGGTCGACATGTCCCATGATCGTGACAACGGGCGGACGGGTCTGGAGATCGGTGTCTTCGTCCTCCTCGACGGAAACGGCCGTAGCTTCGATTTCAGAAACGAATTCCGCCTCGAAACCGAATTCAAGTGCGATGAGCTCTATCGTTTCCTTGTCAAGACGCTGGTTGATCGTGACAAATTTTCCAAGAGAAAAACATTTCTGGATGATGTCTTTCGCCGTAATGCCCATCAGCTCGGCAAGTTCATGCGGAGAAACAAATTCAGTTACCCTGACAATTTTTTGCTGTGATTCACGGAAAGCTTCAGCTTCTTCCAACTCCCTTTCACGATCAAGACGGCGTTGTCTGCGGAATTTCTGGCGGGAACCTGAACCTGCTGCATCATCCATGCCGCTGATCGTGGAACGGATGTTTGCTGAAATCACCTTGTCATCCACTTCAGGTTTCTTTTTCTTCTTGCCTTTCTTCTTTCTCAGGCTGGTACTGTCATCGATTGTTGTTGCAACCTTGGGCTTTTCCTCAACAGGCGGCTTGCCCGGTTTCTTTTTCGGCACTACCTTCTCTTCTATACGGTCTTCAGCTACTTTCGGCTCAAATTCATCTTTCAGCGCATCAGCCGATTCCTTGAAATTCTTTTTACGGTTTTTCTTGCGGCGTTCCGATTCCGCACTTCGTCCTGCCTGCATATCAAGAGTGCCAAGTACGGTAAGGCCGCCGATATTCTGGGGAATATCAAAAGATAAAAGCTGCTCGTTAACTGGAGGTTCCTCTTTTTCAGGCTTCTTCTCGGGTTCCTGAGGCACTTCCACAACAACCAGTACCGGCTCTTCCTGTTCAGGCACCTCGACTACCGTTGCTTCAACGTCCGGGATTTCAGGCTCGATGACAGGTTCGGGAACACTTTCCACAACAGGAGGCTGCGCGACTGGAAGGGAAACCGCATCTTTTTTAACTTCATGAACAACAGGCACAGCAACTGCAGCCGGCGCAAGAGTTTCACTGAGCTGCTTCTCTTTCTCGTATGTTTTTCGGGACTGCTCTTCGAGCCTCGATAATCTCAACTGTTTTTCCGCTCTGATTTTTTTTGTTTCATCGACCATTTTCTTCTCTACGCTGAAATGGTCGAAAATCAAATCGCGTATATCTTCAATGACCATAGAGGAGGTAGAGGCCACCTTGCCACCTTCCTTCTTGACAAAAAGTAATACTTCCTGCGGACTAACCTGAAGTTCCCTCGCTATATCACTGATCCGATATTTCTTTTCCATGTCCTCAACGGCCATTACATCCTCCTATGGATTGAAAAAACTCATTACTTTTTATCCGAAAGATCACTCTTCGTCAGGCGATCCGGACTCGTTCGACTCCGGCTGATCAAATACCGGAAAGTCATCGTCCTTGAAAATATCCTGAAAATCCGATTCGGTAAACTGTTCCTTTACGGTTTTATAGATGTTTTCCGCAATTTTCCTCCAGTAACGCTTTTCGTCATCGGTCAATTTGCGTTCTCTCGGCTTCTGAATATTTTTACGGCCTTTGGTGAAAACAACAGTCTCTTCCTGCCTGGAAGGTCCGATCAGAGATTTTTCGATCTCATCAACCCCTGCCTTCAATACCTTTTTCGCAGTATCAAGACCGCCATCGAGAAGCTGATAAATCATATCATCACCAAACTCCTCGCGGAACTCGATAATATCTATATCGGTAGGATCTTCCATGGATTTGTCGATGACATCGCGATATACTTCAATCTCGTAGCCGGTAAGTCTTTCAGCAAGATGTATATTGTTACCATTCTTTCCGATGGCATATTTGATCTGGTCGGGCTTCAGCATCACCCTGGCCTTTCTGGTTTTCATGTCGGCATGAACGGTAAGCGGATCAATTTTTGCAGGTTGCAATGCCCTCGATATATAGATCTGCGGCTCATCCGCATAGTAGATAACATCGATATTCTCGTTGTTCAGCTCCTTGACAATGCTCTGGATACGTTTTCCCCTGTACCCGACCGTCGCTCCAACCGGATCAATCCTGGCACTGGTCGATTCAACGGCAACCTTGGCCCTTTCACCGGGCACCCTTGCAATTGCCTTGATAACAATCAGACCGTCGAGAATTTCAGGTACTTCCTGTTCAAAAAGCTTGTATAAAAAGCGGTCATCAACTCTCGACACAATCACTTTCATGCCGCCGTCCGGCTTTTCCCTTTCAACAACCGATCCGTCATCGAGCTTGACCTTGACTTTTTCACGTTCGATGCGTTTGACATAAAGCTTCATCCTCGGTGTCCGGCGCGGATTATCCTTCTTCATCATCTCCGATTTTGGAAGGACAAGCTCCACACGATGATCCTTTGATGTATTATAGGTGAAAATAACCTCGTTTGAGCGGATCTGGTAAACTTCCCCGGCAACCACTTCTCCGACCTTCTCAAGGCACTCTTCATAAACCACAAGCCTTTCAAGATCCCGAACTTTCTTCTGGACAGACTGTTTGATAATCTGTATCGATTTCCTGCTCAGATAATCTTCCAGTTTAATCGGACCTTCTTCATAGAAATCACCGACCTCAAGTGAATCATCGATTTTCCTCACCTCATCAATAGTGATCTCGATAGCGGGAATATCAATTTCCTTCACAATTTTCTTCAGGATGTAGACCTCGAAATCGCCTCGCTCAGGATTGATGAAGATGTTGGCATCCACTTCCGGATCATAATCCTTTCTGAGCTGTTTCTGGATGATATCCTTGAGCAGATCTGCGATATCCATTTTTACAGCCGCACTCTCCGTGCGTTTATCCAGAAAGATTTTTGACTGTTCGATCTCACCGAAAGCGGTCGCGATCTGGGACCTCCTGTCCTGCACCTCATCTTTTATCTGCTTTCTAACCATCTCTCTGCTTTATTGTGCTTATTTAAAGAAATTCCTGAGTTCCCCTTAAACACCCTTTATAATTCGGCTTCGGGAACCGATCGTACAATCTGGTCAAGGTACAGCGTTACCGGATTTTTATCATGTTTTGCCCCTTTGGAGCGGGTTTTTTCAGGCATGATCATAATCCACTGCCTGCTCTCGTCCGAGAGTGAAAGATCGACAAGACGGCCGAACAGTTCCGACTGAACGCCTGATTCATCCGTATAGGTAACTCTTAACAGTTTTCCGCTATGTCTGATATACTGCCTGGGAAACTTCAACGGCTCTCCAAGACCCGGGGATGAAACCATCAGCTCGAAATCTTCACCGACACAGGAAAGCACTTCACTGTCGTTTTCGATCATTTCCCTTATCCGCCTGCTGAACCTGGCACACTGGCTGATTCTGATGCCTGCATCGGTATCAACGACAATCTCGATTTTTCGACCTCTCTGCGGACCTTTTATCCTGAGATCGACAAGATAGGCTGCTTCGCTTTTCGTTCCGGAAAACTCTGAAAAAACCTGGAGAACAAATTGCCTGATACGTTCTTCCTGCATAAACACCTCCAACAATCAATAAACAGAAAACAAAAAAGTGGGGATCCCCCACTTCATTCAAAAGAATTCCACATGCTGCCAAATCAAGTACATGAATGTACAAAAAATATCGCAATAGCAAAACATGTCAATCACCATTCCTTTTAGGATCGTTAAGGTGGCTGTCGACAATTTCGTAATCAGTCTCCTCGACTCTTTTTCCGGAAGAAAATGTCGTTGAAGAATGCCCGGAAGGATCGCGAAGGTTTTCATGACGAAAAAGAACCCTTAGTCCGAATGTTCTCAACACCAGTCGGATCACAAGAAATAAAACGATGAGAAAAAGAATGAATTTCAGCATGACGCAGGCCTCTAATCTATTTCAATCATTTCTAAATTCTTCCTCAATCGTCCCCGAACGATTGATGTTATTATTACTATGGCAATTAATACTGTCGATCCTGGTTAGCAACAATAGCTGCGGTTTTATCATTCTGAGCAAGGCGAAGAATCCATAAATTATTGTATAGTAATAAAATGGATCCTTCATTCCGCTTCGCTTCATTGCGGAATGACAGTCCCGTTGCATGGATTTCCTTTCGACTTAATGTCGCCGTAGTAATAAAATCGAAAATCGCAGGGTATTCTATCTCGCTTTGCTTAACAATGCCCTGAGACGGTTTTCATTCACCCTGTATCTGAAAACCTGCTCGCCATCGACAAATACCACCGGGATAACAGTTCCGAACCGTTCGAGCAGTTCCGGATCTTCCGTGATATCTTTTTTTTCAAACTCAAAAGGGAGTGATAAGGCAACTTTTTCGAGCACCTCCATTGCCTCGTCACAGAGACAGCACTCTTTCTTGCCGTACAAGGTTATGGCGTGACGTTTGCCTGTCATGATTTCACGTACTCCTTCATTGCCGGTTCATGAAGAATTTCAATGATGGCATCCAGTGAAAGGGTTGTCTGATCGGATGTAACAAGGTTTTTCAAAGTGTATTGACCTGTTCCTATCTCGTTTTCTCCGATAAAAAGGGCATAGGATGAACGGACACGGTTCGCTTCCCTCATCTGGGATTTCATACTCCTCGACACCAGATCCACTTCAGTCCTGATTCCTGCCTTTCTCAACCGATAGGCGACCCGCATAGCATGGTCCGAATATTCCTGCTGCTGCAGAATGACATAAACAAGAGGCGCATCAGGTGTGAGAGCGGCAAAAAGCCCCTGTTTTTCCATGGTCATCAGCAGCCTTTCGATGCCTACCGCAAATCCGACGGCCGGTATATCAGAAGAACTGCCCAGCTCACGGGAAAGACCATCATAACGCCCTCCGCCCCCTACAGCATCCTGAGCTCCAAGCTCCGAACTGGTAACCTCGAACGCCGTATAACTATAATAATCCAGTCCTCTGACAAGCCGGTAATCAATTTCAAAGGCAATTCCCCGCTCTCCAAGGTAGAACAGAACTTTCTCGAAATCGCCGACAGCTTCCACCCCGAGGTAATCAAAAAGACGGGGAGCTCCGGAAACAATCTCCTGTATCCCTGGATTCTTCGAGTCGAGGATTCTGAGCGGATTTTTTTCGAGCCTTTCTTTCGATGCTTCGTCAAGACTTGTATGGTGATTCGAAAAATAACCCCGCAGAGCTTCACGGTAACGCATCCTGTCTTCTGTTCCTCCGAGGGTATTGATCCTGAGCCTGAGGCCATGAAGACCAAGGGACTCGAATACATGCATCATCAGTGAAATAACTTCAGCTACCGCAGCAGGGGAAGATGCTCCGAGCAATTCCGCTCCGAACTGGGAGAACTGCCTCTGCCTGCCCGCCTGCGGCCTCTCCTTGCGAAAAAGTTCGCTGATATAATACAATTTGTGCAAAGGTGCCGAGGCAAGAAGGTTTTTCTGGAGCACAGCTCTCATGACACCTGCCGTCATTTCCGGACGAAGGGTGATGGAACGGCCGTTAGGATCCGGCTGGAAAGAAAACATCTCTTTCCCGACAATATCTGTCGTCGCCCCTATCCCTCTCTGAAACAACTCGGTATACTCGAACACCGGGGTACGGATTTCACTGAACCCATACAGCGATGCTACAGAATGAACGACACCCTCAACATATTTCCATTGTGCGGCCTCTTCAGGAAATATGTCCCTGGCGCCTTTGACTGCCTGATACTGCGGCATATTCTTAATGATTCCTGCTGGTAAAAAAATTAAATCTGAGGAAAGTTTTTTTCTTCCTCTCTGAACAATTCAAGTACTTCCGAAGGTGATCGCGAAAGCAAAAGCTTCCGCCGGACTTCTTCCCGACCGGCTAACCTCGTTATTCGTCCGAGCAGTTTCAGATGCTCCGAAAGCATATTCTCCGGGGTTGCAAGGAAAAAAACAAGCCTGACCGGCAAATTATCAATCGAATCAAAGTTGACATCATTGCCAAGTGTTGCAAAAGCCAGTACCGGCCTTTTTACGGCATCAGTTTTTGCATGTGGCAGGGCAATCTGCTTTCCAATACCTGTTGACATCTCCTCTTCACGTTTGAAAACATCAGTCCTGAGTTTGAGAATGTTGTTTACTCCCTCATGATCGGCTATTATGGAAAGCATTGTATCGATCACCTGACTCTTCGAGGATAAGTCAAGGTTTAAAGCAATATTTTTTTCAGAAAGCAAACCTTCTATTTTCATGTTGACAACCTCATACAGTTAGTCACTTCGGCCTGTTAAAGAGTACCTTCAGCTAAAACGAACCCTTAATATATAAAAACATTTTTTCCTCATTTCCTGAACCGGAATCCCTTCAATCTAAAGCCGAAAAGTAATAAAGTAAATGAAAGGAGAAACAAACATGATCGTGTCAAACCGGTCAAGTACTCCGCCGTGGCCCGGGATCAGGGCTGAAGAATCCTTGACACCGGCATCTCTTTTGAACATCGACTCGATAAGGTCGCCTGCCGGACTTGCAAGCCCGATCAGTGAACCTGTAAGAAATGCCGATTTCAATGCCAGATGGGGATTATAGCTGGCAAAAATCAACGATGCTATAATGCTGCCCGCAAGACCGAACAAAAACCCCTCCCACGTTTTATGAGGACTGAGACGTTCAAAGAGCTTGCGACGGATAAATTTGCCGCCAAGCAGGCTGCCACCGAAAAAAGCAGATATATCGGCAGCCCAGACACAGAGAAACATGAGAAAAACCATGGTTCTGCCAGTTTCATCTGCTGAATCGAGACGGAGTCTCAACAGTGAACCGAATGACAGGTTCACGTAGAGCAGGCCGGGCAGTGCCGAGCCAAGGTTGAGCAGCGGCGAGCCTTCCTTTAAAAAAAGTTCTATCACGAGAAGGATAATCACAACAGCGAGCAGCAACTCCCATACCTCCAGAACATGGAGATAGAAGTTCAGTTGAAACAATAATGTTATGAACAGGACAAGCCATAATGACGGCGGTTTGGCCTTGTGACAAGAGAGACGATGGAACTCGAAAGCAGCGACCAGTGCAAGCACAAGAAAAAAACAGAAAAACCAGCTTCCGCCAATCTGGATCAGCCATAACAGAAAAGGAATTCCCACAAGGGCCACCAAAACCCTCTGCAGGAGATTCATGCTTAACAGATTGCCCATATCGTGTATTTATTACTGCCTATTTTTCCGGATCAACCCTGACACAATCTTAAACAAAACCCTTCGTAACATTTTCTGATGACAGGCGCCGGACCACTGTCATGAAAAGATATAAACTCCCTGCAAGGAAAAGCCACCACCAGACAGAATAAATGACTTTCTCCGGATTTGAAACACTGTCAGGGCCGGTACCCTCCGTAAAAAAAAGGACAAGCAGAGCGGCAAGATTGTTCACGAAATGCACAAAAGCAGGAACCGCAAGATTACCTGTTTTTGCATAAATATAGCCAATAAACCACCCAAGCAAAGCAAGAGAAAGAATATTGAATGCACTCATATGAAAGAATGCAAACACCACCCCGGTCAGCAGCACCGCATTTCCGGACGACATCGAACGTGTATAATTCTGCTGAACATATCCCCTGAACAGGAGCTCTTCGCATATGGCTGGAGTAAGAGCCAGAACAAAAATCACCAGGAAAAATTCCGGTACGCTGTGAACCTGGGCAAGTTCCCTGATAAATGCATCCATTTGTTCCTGCTGCCGGAGAACCTCCGTTCCCGCCTTTCCAAGGGCAGGCCAGAGGAAGAGCTGCTCAAGCGAAGAAATCGTATGCAGAAGCGGCTGAAGAAGAAATATTCCTGAAACACCAAGTAACAGCACTTTACCATCCGGAATGCGGCCGACACCTAAAAATGCCAGGCTTTTCCGGGAGAATGGATTTCCGGATCCAGTATGAAACGCGGAAAGCAGTATAACCGGTATCGCAAGAACAATTATCTGTCCAAAGACCTGAGCCAGACGGATTGATGCGAGATGCCGGGAGACAAGTTCAGGTGTCAGCCCTGAAACCTGTTCTCCGCTGCTGCCGATGCCGGTAACAATCAGGATCATTGCTCCTGCAACGAGATAGAGTGCCATGATACCGATCAGCACGATGGTATTGACGATAAAGGAGGGCCGCTTTCCGGCAAAGGAGTCAGATAGTTGCACGTTTTGCATCGATGATCAGCGAATTCAGGATGCCATGACATTTAAAACATCCGGAAGTGATTTCTTTATATACAGATAGACATTGCTGCAGGAAAAAACAAATCGAAAATCATTTTACCGTTATTTTCAATAGAACATCGAACGGAAAAGAAACAGTTGTTTTCTTCAAACCGGATTCAGCATAACACAAGCAGTTGAACAGTTACAACAATTCCCGGTTTTAACAAGACCATTGTGCAAGTATCATCATCAGAACCGGAGAAATTGAGCCTTGCCGGTATGAAAATTGCAATTCAGCCATCAATATTAGCGGAGCTGAAAAACCTGATTCCATTTCGATTCCGCATGATTATGCCACAGCTTTCCGATTTTGGAAATGCCGGTTACATAAGGGTGAATACAATTTCACCATGAATGCAATGACCGGCAGACTTGAAGAATATTTTTAGCAGTTACTGAGTGAAAAACGTGGCATTTCAGGATTTCAGGGATAACGAGATATGGCAGTCACTACAGAATCCTGCTCAATATCTTTTAAATGAGGACCGATTGGCAGACTGAATACATGCTGACTGATTTTTTCTGCTATAGGGCAGGATCCGTTTTTATATCCTGAGTCAGCATATGCATCTTGTAAATGAGGTGGAATCGGATAATGCAACATTGTTTCAACCCCCGACTCTTTTAAAATACGTTGTATTGCATCACGATTTTCTGATTGAACAACATAAAGATGCCAGACAGGATCTGCCCATTCCGGAACATCCGGAAGGACAAGATCAAAATCTTTCAAGACAGCAAAATATTTCTCCGCTATTTTTTTACGGCGGGTATTCCATTCATCGAGGTACCTGAGCTTTACTCGCAGTACCGCTGATTGAACTGGATCGAGCCGGCTGTTGAACCCTTTAATTTCATTGATATACTTCACTCTTGATCCGTAATTTCTCAATACACGGATTCTATCGGCAATTTCAGGATCATTCGTTGTCACAGCCCCGGCATCACCCATAGCGCCCAGATTCTTGCCGGGATAGAAACTCCATGCGACAGCATCTCCATGCCCGCCGATACGTTTTCCTTTATAACGGGCCCCATGTGCCTGCGCCGCATCTTCAAGAACTTTCAATCCATATTTATTCGCTATACCCAGAACAGGATCAATATCAGCGGGTTGGCCGTAAAGATGAACAGGGATAATCGCTTTTGTTTTTTTTGTTATTGCCTCTTCTATTCTTCGGGGATCAATATTGTATGTTGGCTCTAACGGTTCTACGGGAACAGGAATGGCGCCGCATTGACTGATCGCAAGCCAGGTCGCTATATAGGTATTTGAAGGAGCGATAACCTCATCACCTTCGCCGATTCCCATTGCAAGCAACGCCAAATGTAATGCATCAAGTCCATTACCAACACCAACAGCATAGTCCGTTTCACAAAACGAAGCGTACTCTTTTTCAAAAGCGTCAACTTCCTCTCCAAGTATATACCAACCGCTACTCAGTACACGATTGACAGCTTCATCTATCTCTGATTTCAATTCGATATAAGCTGCACGTAAATCAAGAAACTGGATCATCATGCTTTCCACCTCGCACGCATAAATTCCGCATAATCACGATAATAATCACCTTCTTCGTATCTGTTTGAAGCAAGAACCATACATACGGAACCTGATGAAAAATTATCAAGCTCTCGCCAGATCATGGGACATACATAAAGACCATTGTAAGACCTGTTCAGATGAAATCGCTTTTTATCTTTTCCATCATCAAGCACAACATCAAAACTCCCGGACATCGCAATAATTAATTGATGGAGAGCCTTGTGTGCATGCCCTCCCCTCTCGGAACCTCCCGGTACGTCATATAGATAATAAACTCGCTGAATATCGAAGGGAACATGCTGATTTCCTTCAATAAAAGTGAGATTGCCTCGTGGATCGTGTATCTTTGGAAGATCGATAAATTTGCATAAATCAAGAGTAAACGACATTGTTATCATTTATCTATTTTAATTGCTTTTGCCGGATTACCGACAACGGTAACTCCCCCGGGAACATTTTTTGTTACAACAGCACCTGCACCTACAACAGCACCCGCACCTATTCGAATACCAGGAAGAATTACAGCACCTCCACCAATTACAGCCCCGTTTTCAATCCATGTTTCTAAACATGTGTATTCCGCATTGCGGCTTTTGGGATATTTATCATTGGTAAATGTTACATTCGGACCAACGAATACATCATCACCGAGCCTGACTCCGTCCCATAACTGAACGCCAGATTTAACGGTTACTCGATCGCCAATAATAACATTATTCTCGATAAAGCAATGCGAACAGATATTACAATTATTTCCAATTTTTGCACCTTCCAGAACAACTGTATACTGCCAGATTTTTGTATTTTGACCAATATCCCCGCTTTTTACATCAGAGACAGGATGAATATATATAGACATCTATTTATTCTATATTAAACCGTATTACAGGATTTTATCAATTCGAGACGCACAATTTATCTATCGCTTCTGCCACGATATTCGGCGTTATGTTTTCAAGACACCTGTAGTGTTCATATCTGCATTTATGATCGAAACAGGGAGCGCAGGGTTCAGGAAAGTTCATCGCAATGCTTTTCTTTCCAAGTGGTCGGGTCCATATCGGGCTCGTTGAACCAAACAGACCGATGACCGGAGTGCCTATAAATGCCGCAAGATGCATCAGACCGGAGTCGTTTGAAACAACCGCACGAGCACCAGCCATTATCGATGCCGCTTCTGTCAATGAGGTATTTCCAGTCAGGTCCGTGACCCTTCCTGGCGCGATGCGGACAATCTCCATTGCCGATTCCCGGTCTTCGGGTTTTCCAAGGATTACGATCTTGTCCCGCTCCTTCAGCAATGCCAGATTGGGAAAATGACGCCATTTTTTTGCCGGACCGTAAATCGCGCCAGGGCAGAAAACAATTGAACCGGCATGACTATGGTCCGGCTTAACCTTTTTACCGATCCACTCGTCGGGTGGGCTGTATGGCGTATCGAGGATTTTGGCATATTCAAGCGTAATGTGACTTGACTTGTCTCTTAGTTTTCCCGGTAAAGGCTCGTTGAGCAGAAAACGTCTCATTTCGAGTGATAAACCCCGTCTGACAGGAACCCCTGTCTTCATAGCGAACCATGCGGAAGAGAATGAAAACGGGAGCAGGTACATGGTATGGAATCCCCTGCTGCGGACGTCATGCACGGTACGGTTCCTCTCATCCGCATCTGTTCTGGCAAACTCAATCTGGGGCAGGTCACTCAACAGACTGACAAGAGCGCCCATATGACCTGGCACCAGCAGCGTTGTTTGCAAGCGGCGTCTTTCAGGCAGTCTCTCAACAATCGAAAGAGCAAGGAGCATATCTCCTATCCAGTTTGGCATGAGAACAACTGAAGAATTCATATATACCGATAAACAGATTGTCAATATTTTTTCGATGTCCTTCCGTAAACATCGAAACCATCATTAGCCGGATTCATGATTTCAACGGAATAAAATGTTTTTTGCTCAGATCCAGACCGAACAACTCCTCTATGCGCTTCATCAATCTGTGCTTCTTTTCCCGTCGGGTCAGGTTGTGAGCCGGATTGGCCCGGAACACTCCCTTTTCGTTTGGCAGCCAATCTTTGATAACCGCCGGGTGCGTTCCGGTAAACTCCCGGATGATCATCTGGTCAATTTCCCGGTAATCAATCTTCTGATGGTTTTTATCCCAGTACTTCTGCACATTTGCCGATTTCCGGTTCATTTCTTCTTCACTCCTTGCCCACCCGTAATGATAAATCATCGCACCAGTATGCGCTGCCCGCGGATAGCGGCTGACCTTGCTTTTATCAGTAAGTACATGCCAGAACAGACCGTCTGGAGCATATGACCTGACGGAAGTCCTTATAATCCTTGCCGCCTGCCGATACCAGCCTGGTGAGTCGAGGTAACTGTTCGCGTTGCCATAAAAATGTATATAATCGAAGGCAAGCACTTCAACTCGCTCGTCGTGCAGATTGCTCCGGCAGGCATCGACAATTTTCTGGAGATCGTTTTCATGAACAATTTCATCGCCTTCAAGATAAAATGCCCAGTCCCCGGTGCAGTTGAACTGCGCGATCATTTTCTGCTGGCCGTAGACATAGCCGGAAACTTTCATGTTGTCGTTCCAGGATGATTCGATGATGCGAATCTTCCTGTCACCTATCTCCTTAATCTTTTCAAGAGTATCGTCATCACCATATCCGACATTGACGACAAACTCGTCGACAATCGGCAGCACTGAACGAATCGATTCCCTGTATGGAAACCCGAAGATAGAGCCGTTCCTGATAAAAGTAAACGCACTGATTTTCATGCCACTTACTGGTTTAGATATTTATCGATGCCGTTTCGGCAGAAAGTCACATGCTCATCGATGGCCCGTTCAAGCAGCCGGTCATTTTCAGCAAGCTGTTTTCTCGAATTTTCCGGATGCCAGAGATGGTAGGCAATGGCGCTGAACTTTACATTACGACGTAAAATCCCTTTGTTCATCATCCTGACAGCAAATTCGCTGTCCTCGCGGCCCCATCCGACAAAATCCTCATTGAATCCATTGATAAGGATACAGTCTTTCCTGAAAAAAGACATATTGCAACTCCTGATACCGGAGAGTGACCTGTTTTTAATTGCCAGACGACCGGACAACCACGGCAGTCGCAACGTGTTCTTGCGATTCCCGAGCCCTTTTTCAAAAGGAGAAACATCGGTAACCTTCGTTTCGAGGCGCATATCGGAATTTTCACGTGAAAGAAGCACCCGGGATCCCTGAATGAAAGATCCTTCAAGCGCCATGCTTCTGTGATCCCTTATGAAATCCGTATCCAGCAGCATATCGCCATCGATGATAACGATGTAATTACCTTTTGTTTCGGCAATTGCCCTGTTTCTCGACGCGGCAGCCCTGAAGCCCAGGTCTTCCTGCCAGACATGAATCAGCGGCACATGAGACAGGGGACTGAGATTATCAATTAGAAACGCCGTTTCGCACGTACTGCCGTCATCGGCAATGATGATTTCAAAAGGAGGGACTGATTGTGAAAGCGCGCTACGAATTGACAGTTCGAGCGCCTCCGGCCTGTTGTAAGTAGTTATGACAAGACTACAATTAATGGTATCGTTCCGCTTCATACAGCTTGATATATTTGTAAAACGCACCATTTGCGTTTGAAATCGAAATCAACAAACCTTCATAGCCGTACAACCATCCGTTTTTCAGTACATATGACTGAAAAAAAGTAATCAATCCATTCAGCAAGGCTCTGACCGGAGTCGTTTTTTTTCTGCCAAGGTTTTCCTCGGCCCATAGTGTGGAATAGTGCTGCATTTTCTGGATAAGCTGAGCGGTATTGTCATAGGAATAATGTTTCAGACGACCGTCGAGGAGCTTCGTTGTCATCCCCTCTTTTTTTTC
>JAAXXY010000016.1 GCA_013334225.1 Chlorobiaceae bacterium | reverse complement strand
AGGTGTTTGTTCTGAAAGATAAGTGTCATTCCGCAATGAAGCGTAGCGTAATGAAGAATGACATCACGGTTTGTCATGCTGAACGTAATGAAATGAAGTGAAGCATCCATTGCCTGACTTTGCCCTTTATAGATTCTTCACTTCGTTCAGAATGACAAAAGCAAGGTGTTTGTTCTGAAAGATAAGTGTCATTCCGCAATGAAGCGTAGCGTAATGAAGAATGACATCACGGTTTGTCATGCTGAACGTAATGAAATGAAGTGAAGCATCCATTGCCTGACTTTGCCCTTCATGGATTCTTCACTTCGTTCAGAATGACAAGAATAATCTCATATCCAAGAGTCTCGGGGTTGTCAACCCGCGATACCGAAATGCCGCTCCTCTGGAGCTGAGAAGAAAAAAAATAGGGTGATGCCGCTATCTTCCCCGGCGCTGACGCATCCGGCTACCCATATTCCGCCCCTGTCGGGGCTGAAAACCCAAATTATTATTATATTTCCTCGATACAGGGGTTGACACCCCTACCTACCAATATTTCGCTCCTCCGGAGCATTAATCTTCAAATCCCGAAGGGATGACATATTGGTAGCCGGATGCGTCAGCACCGGGGTAAATGCATTATAAAATTTGGGTTTCAGCCCCGACAGGGGCGATATATTGGTTTATTACTCCGGCGATCAAAGGTATTTATCCGGTTTTGCACAAATTGTCAATCTGATCCTACTGTATCCGGTCGTTCAGCAGATGCGCGGCAACTGCTCTCCGAGCGGCAGATCGATAACCCTCCTGCTGCCGAAAGCCGTCCGCATGACCACCATACCGGGATGATCGCCGACTACCGACCCGATAACGGCGGCATCCCGGCCGCACACGAATGACCGCATGACTTCGATGACTTTTTCGGCATCCTCTGCGGCTGCCGAAAGCACCAGTTTGCCTTCGTTCGCCACATGCAGAGGATCGATGCCGAGAAGTTCACATGCACCCCTCACGTCCGGTTTTACAGGAATGGTCCCTTCGCGGATCTCTATTCCGGCGGAAGAAGAGACGGCAAGTTCGTTCAGTGTTGCGGCAACCCCGCCCCTGGTAGGGTCCCTCATTGCGTGGACTGAAGGCACAGCATCGAGGATGGCTTCGATCATCGCGTTCAATGCCGCGGTGTCGCTCGTTATGCTCGACTGGAATGAAAGCCCTTCGCGTGATGTCATGATCGCCATGCCGTGGTCGCCGACGCTGCCCGAAAGGATGATGCTGTCCCCGGTCTGCAGGTTTCGGCAGGATACCGATATGCCATCCCTGACGATGCCGATGCCCGACGTATTGATGAACAGTTTGTCGCACTGGCCTCTGCCGACCACCTTCGTGTCGCCGGTCACGATCATCACCCCGGCTTTCCTCGCGGCTTCAGCCATGCTTCTGACAATCGTCTCCAGTTCTGCAAGCGGCAAACCCTCCTCGAGCACGAACCCTGCGCTGAGATAGAACGGACGGGCGCCTCCCACCGCGAGATCGTTGACCGTGCCGTGCACGGCAAGCTCCCCGATGTTGCCGCCCGGAAAAAACACCGGGCTCACGACGTAGGTATCGGTCGTGAATGCCATTCTGCCCGCCGGAAGATCGAACTTTGCCTGATCGTCGAGCTGATCGAGAAATGCATTCGAGAGATGCGGCATGAATATCCGCTGCATGAGGGCCTGCGAGAGGCGCCCACCCGCACCGTGGGCCATCTGGACGGTTTCATGCTGCTGTATGGGGGCTGGACATGCCGGGGAGATGCTCATAAGGTGGTAACGTTTCGATGATAGTTGTAATAGGCGGCACATGCGCCTTCGGAAGAAACCATGGTCGCTCCGAGAGGATGGGCCGGAGTGCACTCCCTGCCGAAAGCCGGGCATGCATCAGGTTTAAGCTTTCCCTGCAGGACACTCCCGCTCATGCAAAGCGGTGATTCTGTTGCCGTGATGTGGATTACTCCGAATTTTTTTTCGGCATCGAACCCTTCGAACTCCTTCCTGAGGCCAAGACCACTACTTGGAATGAGTCCGATTCCCCTCCATTGCCGGTCGATGACTTCGAATACCTTGCAGATGATTTCCCGGGCGGCGGGGTTACCTTCACGGCTCACCACCCTTCCGTAACGGTTGATTACCCCCGTTATTCCCTCTTCGAGCATTTCGACGGTCTTCAGGATGCCTGCCAGCAGATCAACCGGTTCGAAGCCGGTCGGGACAATCGGAACGTTGAATTCCTGGGCGATCGGCTCGTATTCGCTGTACCCCATCACCGCACAGACATGCCCGGCGGCAAGGAACCCCTGGACACGGTTATCCGGCGACGAGAGGATTGCACGCATGGCCGGCGGTACGAGGACCTGGCTGACGATCACGCTGAAATTCCATATACCTTCACGCGCAGCCTGATAAACAGCCATCGCATTGGCCGGCGCAGTGGTTTCGAAACCGACGGCAAAGAAAACAACCTCTTTCGATGGGTTGTCCCGTGCGATCTGAAGGGCATCGAGAGGAGAATAGACGATCCGTACATCGCCTCCTTCACTTCGCACCATGAACAGGTCCTTCAAATTACCGGGAACACGGAGCATATCGCCGAAACTTGTGAAAATCACATTGTTCTGCGAGGCAATGGCAAGCGCACGTTCTATGGACTCGAGCGGAGTGACGCATACCGGACATCCGGGCCCGTGCACCAGTTCTATCTCAGCAGGCAGCAGCTGGTCGATGCCGTTGCGCAGGATCGAATGCGTCTGGCCTCCGCAGATCTCCATGATCGTCCAGTGCAGTGTGGTCTTACTGGAAATCTCCTGAAGCAGCTGCCTGGCAAGCTTCGGATCGCGATACTCGTCGATATATTTCATGGCCGGGATTACGTTATGACCGTGTAAGGGATTTCACCGTCATGATCGAACGCTCCGCTTTCGAAAATTTCCTGCCAGAGTTTCAGGCTTTCGGCTGCTTCCTCTTCGTCGATGATTTTCAGAGCGAATCCTGCATGGATGATCGTGTACTGTCCGGCCTGAATATCGGGTACATATTCGAGGCATGCTCTGGTTTTCGAGCCGTTGACATCGACCACGCCCATTTTCAGGCCGTTCTCGATGGATATTTCAATGAGTTTTCCCGGTATGGCAAGACACATGGATTACAATTGTAAGTGAATGGTTCCGGCATTCTGTTCCGGAAAAGATAATACAAGGCGCTTCATGCGCAAACAACCTGCATAGGTTTGACGCTCAACTGTCAGCGAATACCTCTGTAGTTGCCTGCGAGAAAGCTCCGGCCGATGACCGCCTGACCAAGAGAGAGCCCGCCGTCATTCGACGGGACCAGTGAATGGGCAAGCACCCGGTACCCTGCCGTTTCAAGTTCACGGACAAGCGTTTCAAACAGCAGAGCATTCTGGAACACTCCCCCGCTCAAGGCGACTGTCCTGATTCCCGACGCTTTCGATGCCTTGCCGGTAATGTCGAGAAGCAGATTGACCATGGTCCGGTGGAACATCCTGCTGATTTCCTGCAACGAACTTCCCTGCCGGACAGCCCGGACTGCATCCCGGATAATCGGAGAAACCAGCATGGTCCACCGTCCCCCTTCCTCCCTCAGCTCATGGGTAAAAGCCCCGGTACCGGTTTCACCTTTCGCGGCATGCATCAGTTCGATTGCCGCCTGTCCTTCATAACTGATTTCATCCCTCAGCCCGGAAAGGGCGGAGACGGCATCGAAAAGCCGCCCGCAGCTCGAAGTTTCATGAACGTTGTTCCCTTTGCCGATAAGTTCGAGGACTGGACCGACAGGTTTTCCCTGCATGAACGGCAGCTCCGGCATATCGGAAAAACTCCGGTGAAGATAACCGAGAGCGAGCCGCCAGGGCTGTGTTACGGCAATGTCCCCGCCCGGCAGCGGCATGGCTTCGAAAGAGGCAAACCGTTCGGCTCCTGCGATATCGCCTGCAAGCACCTCGCCGCCCCATATCGTTCCGTCGGTTCCGTAACCGGTACCGTCAAGCATGAGCCCTATGACCGGTCCGTCTTCCCTGTTTTCCGCGAGGCATGAGGCGAGATGGGCATGATGATGCTGGACCCCGAGGACCGGAAGCCCCTGCTTCAGCGCCCACTCTGTGGTCATGTAACCTGGATGCAGGTCATGGACGATCAGTTCCGGCTTTGCCTGAAACAGATGCTGCAGATGTTCTGCCGCCTGCTCGAAATGCCTCCATGCCTCGTAATTCTTCATATCGCCGATATGCTGGCTCAGCAGCGCATGGGTCCCCTTCAGCAGCGCAAGGGTATTTTTCAGCTCGCCGCCTGTTGCGAGGACGACGGGTCCACCCTCACGCAGAAAAACCGGTGCAGGCACATAGCCCCTGCTGCGGCGAAGCTGACGGAGCTTTCCCGAAAGCTCGATCGTAACCGAATCATCGCATTTCAGCCAGATCGGACGGTTGTGCATCAGAAAGCAATCGGCAACACAGCCAAGCCGAGACAGCGCTTCGACATTGTCCGTGACAATCGGCTCTTCGCTGAAATTTGCGCTGGTCATGACGAGAACTTCCGGTGCATCGGCACATAGCAGCAGATGCAGCGGTGAATAGGGCAGCATGACCCCGAGGCGGTCGTTTCCCGGTGCTACGGATGGCGCCAGTTCCCCTGTCCCCCTGTTCCTGAGCAGAACGATCGGGGCTTCCGGGGATGCAAGCGCAGCGGCTTCAGCCGGAGTGCAATCGCAGTAACGTGAAACAATGCCGATATCCCTCACCATAACCGCAAATGGCTTCGCTTCCCTTCCCTTTCTTTCCCTGAGCCGTCTGACAGCTTCATCGTTTGATGCGTCTACGGCGAGATGGAAACCTCCGACTCCTTTCAATGCCACGATCTTTCCCTCACGCAGCATTGCCGCCGCTCCGGCAACGGCATCCGGAAACTCGATCTTTTCACCGGCAGCATCGAGCAGGAGAGCTGCAGGGCCGCATACCGGACAGGCGTTGGGCTGGGCATGGAACCGACGGTCGAGGGGATCGTGATACTCCCGTTCGCACTCAGGACACATCGTGAAACCATGCATTGAGGTGAACGGACGATCGTAAGGCAGACGTCCGACAATCGTATATCGCGGACCGCAGTTGGTACAGTTGATGAACGGGTAACGGAAGCGGCGGTTCAAGGGATCCTGGAGTTCTGTTCTGCAGTCGCCGCAGAGAGCGATATCGGGCGGAATCAGGGTTTCAACCTCTTCACCCTCGCCTGAAGCTCCGATGGTGAATCCTTCTTCCCGAACACAGGGAACGGCGGTTTCTTCAAAGGTCTCTATTTTTGAAAGCGGTGGACACTCGGACTGTAATTTCCGGGAAAAGCCTTCGATGACACCAGCTTCACCCTGAACCTCGATCAGGACACCGGAAGCCGTGTTCCTGATAAATCCCTTCAGTCCCCTTGCAACCGCAATACGATAAACGAAGGGACGGAACCCGACCCCCTGCACGATCCCGTTGACCTTGAAGCGCCTTCTGGCCTCAGTACCGGTTTCCACAACGGTCAGTTCCGTTTAACCATCTTCATGATGCGTTCGGTCCATGCTTCGAGCCCCTCACCCGTTCTTACCGAAACTTCGAACCACTCAAGGTGGTGATTGACCCTCATCGCATTCTCCCGGCACCTTGCGGCATCGAAATCGACATAGGGAAGCAGATCCGTCTTGTTGAGGATGCAGATATCCGCCTCATGGAACATGGCAGGGTATTTCAACGGCTTGTCGTCCCCCTCGGTCGTACTGATGATGACGATTTTCAGGGCTTCCCCGAGATCGAACATGGCTGGACAGACCAGGTTGCCGACATTCTCTATGCAGAGCAGCGAATTGTCCTGCAGATCGAGCTCCCTGAGCGAGCGGTTGATCATGAGGGCATCGAGATGGCATCCCGATCCGGTATTGACCTGGATGACCGGAACACCGAGAGCGTCAATCCGGTCGGCATCGTTCGTGGTCTGCTGATCTCCTTCGATGACCGCGACCGGAAAATGCTTCCGGAGTTCCGGAATGGTTTTTTCCAGCAGGGACGTTTTTCCTGATCCGGGAGAACTCAGGAAATTCAGGACCACGATATTCCTTGCCTCGAAATAACCGCGGTTCCTTTCGGCAAGCAGGTTGTTTTTGAGAAGCACATCCTGTTCCATCGCAATCCTGCGGCTCCGCCCCTCGGCGTGATGATGGGTGTGCCCGTGATCATGTTCGTTATGTTGGCTGTGCTCATGGTCATGGTCATGCACATGACCGTTGCCGTGCCCGTGATCGGTTATATGAACATGATATTCGCTGTTGCCCGGTTTGCGGAGCACCGCCCCGCTTTCGGATGAACACCCGCAGGTATCGCACATGGTTCTATTCCCCCTCTTCTTCTATGGTCATTGACTTGATCTGAAACTCTTCACCCGAAATGATAGATACAGCCAGAGAACCGCATTCCGGGCACTCGGCATAATAAAAAGATACTGGAAAGCTGCTCCTGCACGCTGTGCACTCACCGGCACCCTCACGTTCGTCTATTGCAAGTACCGCATCTTCTGCAAGCGAACCTTTCGACGCCGCTGAAAAACAGAACTTCAGAGACTCGGTTTCAATGCCTGAAAGCCTGCCGACAAGCAGATCGATTCCGGTTATCTTCGCTGCACCTTCTTCGCGGGCCTTCGCATCCACGGCCTCGACGATTGAAAGTGCAATGCTCATTTCATGCATGGCTGAATTATCAGAGTACTTTAATTTACAATAAAAAAGAAATCGAACCGGATGGAAACTTCAAAAACAACCAGCTTCTTAAGGTAGTTTTTGATCATCAATTTTTTTGTACTTTCAAAAGAAAACATCTTTTTTCAAAGCCTCAAATAAATCTCGGATTTGAAGCACCTTACCGGATTATGCAATGTACCGGCAGACAGCATTGCCAGGCTTCTTGACATGGCCGCCGGGTTCAAGAAAGAGTTGATAACGCCAGACCCGACCTTCGAGACCTCTCTGAAGAACAAGCGCATTGCTCTCTGTTTTTTCGAAAATTCCACCCGGACGCGTTTCTCATTTGAAATAGCCGCCCGTCATCTCGGTGCCGGGACTCTCAGCTTCAGTGCCTCCACAAGCAGCGTAAGCAAAGGTGAAACCCTCAGCGACACGATCCGGAACCTCGAAGCGATGAGAGTGGATGCATTCGTGCTTCGCCACCCTTCTTCCTGTGCCGCCGATTTCATCACAGGAATTACATCGAAAAGTGTTGTCAACGCCGGTGACGGTTCACATGAACATCCAACACAGGCCCTTCTCGACATGTTCACGCTCCGGGAATATTTCGGGACACTCGAAAAGCTTAAAGTCATCATCATCGGCGATGTCCTGCACAGCAGGGTAGCACGTTCGAATATATACGGGCTCCTGAGCTCCGGTGCATCGGTCGGCCTCTGTTGCCCGGTCACCCTCTTTCCTCCCGATGCGGCAAGGCTTGGAGTGACTCTTTTCACCGATATCGACAAAGCGATCGGATGGGCAGATTCGGCAATTGTGCTGCGCCTGCAGCTCGAGCGCGCCACAGGAGGCTATCTTCCATCCCTTGAAGAATACTCGTTCTATTATGGCCTGACCGATGAAAAGCTCGATAGGGTGCAGAAACATCTGCTTGTCCTCCATCCGGGGCCGATAAACCGGGAGATCGAAATATCCAACAATGTCGCTGACCGCATTCAGCCGCCGGGTTTTTCACAGAGCCTGCTGCTCGAACAGGTCACCAACGGCGTTGCCGTCCGGATGGCAGTACTCAAAACACTGCTTGCGCCCGGTTCAGTATCATGATCAGGTGCTCGCGCTCAATTTTCAACCACAACAATACTGAACAATGAAAAAAAAATACAATTTCGGTAAAATTCTGTTGATACTGACAGCCTTCCTGGTGATCACACTGAAAAACGCACCAGCCGATCCGATACTGAGACCTTCACTGAACACCATTTTCCAGCCCATTCTCGCCGACCCTCTTCAGCCGAGAATTGCCGTCATGCCTTGGACAAGCGACAAATACCTGCAGCTTGACATCGGAACCTCGGCCGACATCTATCAGAGCAGAAACAAGGAATTTGCCGTAGGTATCGATTTCGGAACATTCTCCCTTTTGAAGCGCAGCGACAATTTCAAGTTTCCGGTCGATACCATCGATTACCTCTTCGGTGTCAATGCAAGCATGACAAAACCGATAAAGAGCTCTCTGCCCTTCGATACATTCAGTGCAAAACTGCGGCTCAGTCACATATCCGCCCATTTTGAAGACGGTCATACCGATGCGTCCGGGCACTGGATCCAGGGTGACTGCCCATTCACCATTCCCTTCGTTTACAGCCGTGAATTTCTCAACCTGGTGCTTGCTCTCAGCTCCAAAGGCAACAGGATATATGCCGGGTACCAGTACATTTACCACTCTTCGCCCGACGGTATAAATCCGCATTCTTTCCAGGCAGGCGCGGAGCTTTCGACCCCCGGAGATACCTATCTTGCCGCTGATTTCAAACTTCTGCCCTCGTGGGATGCATCGTTCAATGAAACGAGGGGTTTCCGCGGCACATGGAACCTTCAGGCAGGTATGCGCCTCGGATCAATCGGGCTTGAAAAAGTGAGAGTGGCATACAACTACTCCACCGGCATGAGCCGTCAGGGCATGTACTTTTACCGACCCGAAAGCTTCAGCACCGTCGGTGTTATTGTCGATCTCTGACAACCCGAAACATTGCAGTGATACCGGGAGCAACTGCTACCCTGAAGCTCCCGATATCACTGTACAGAATTGAAAAACTCCGGAACCGCATTCCGGAGTTTTTCCTGTTTATGAGCAAGAATATAATCTGCAAGAAAAGGAGGATAAAGACAATAACGACCAAGATCGGCAATCGGAATCCATTCAACCCTGATGATTACCTGCCGGTCGTCAGGGAATTCAGGATCCTTGCCAGTCATCATTTCACCACCCGTCACGTTACAGTGAAAACCGAGCGAAACAGAATGATGGCGGCTTCCCTGCTCTTTCACCCCTGGATACGGATAGAGCAGCTCCTTTATAAAAAGCAGATTCCCGACATTGCATTCCAGGCCCGTTTCCTCCATCATCTCCCGCTTTACGGCCTCGTCGAGTGTTTCACCCCGCTCGACCACACCTCCGGGCAAAATCCAGTAAGTTTGTGGCAGCACCGGATCGTCCGGTGCGAAACTTTTGTGTTCTATGAGCAGAACACTGCCGTCCTGTATGCATAAGGCACTTACCCTGAGATTGACTTTTGACACGCGACGAAGATTTTTTTTGTTTTAACAGCTTTAAAACGTATTATCAAAGAAATAATAAAGATTTGACGCTTTTTTATTTTTTAACGAAACAAAACGAAAAGTTAACAATTATTTGCAAACCAATCCAGAAACGCTTATTATATGAGCATATAAATACAATACCGAAAGTAATACTACCTTTTTTTTCGGTATTTTTTCATTTTGACAGCTTTTTGGCTGTTTTTTAATACATTTTTGAATTTTTGCAGCCGGGTCAGGTTTTTCCGGTTCCAGAAAAACCTTGGAACAGGCAGGGATTTTTGTTGTAAAAAAAACACACACACAACCAATCAAAGGAGAAGTCTCATGAAGAAAAGAATGCTGTCGCTTGCTGCAATGTTTGCAGCACTGTCGTTCGCATCACCGGCACATGCCGAACTGAAAATCGGCGGCGACGCAAGCACAAGAATCAGGGCTGAATGGAAAGCCGTAAGTAACGCCGATGATAACAGGGATGACCTTAAATTCCAGTACAGGGTACGTCTTAAAGCATCAGCCGACCTTGGCAACGGTTACTTTTTCAAAACTCTGATCGCCAATGAAGATGTTTCCGGTACACCCGGCTGGGCGACTGTAGCAAGCAACAATTCTGAGCATTTCCAGTTCGAAGTTTCCAACTTCATAATCGGACGCATGATGCCCGAAAGCCATTACATGGTAGGACGTCTTCCGCTGAACAGCTTCAACAACCCGATTTTCGACGTCGCCCTATATCCGGTACCCACATCATTCACTCCAACCGGTATCTACGCAGTTGACGTTCCGGTTTTCCAGTGGAACTTTGACCGTATTTATGCAATGAACTACGGTACAAAAATAGGCAACGGAGAATTCAATGCCACTTTTGTTGTGCTCGATAACCACTCCACCACCCAGGACACCCCTTTAACAAGCGACGGGTTTTTCAATGACGGTTATGCCGCGCATCTCTGGTATAAAACTACGATCGGTGATGTAACATTCGAACCGCAGGCCCTTATCGTTTTGACCGACGCATATGGTGGCACCTACCAGAGAGTTTCACCGAACACTTTCGGCGCACAGCTCACCATACCGGTCAGCAAATCAAAAATCGGTCTCAGCGGCTACTATACCGTTTGCAAAGACAGCAAGGGTGCTACTGGTGCAACAAAGCCAAGTGACGGCACATTGGCGAATGTTGATTACAGTGGTTACATCCTAAGGGCAAAAGCCGAGTCCGGTCCCTTCATGGCATGGGTCGATTACCAGAGGACTGCCGATAAATCGACAGGTTCCGGCGTAACAAACTGGTCACATGATGCCGTATACCAGAACGTTTTTGTCTGGGCACAGTACAAAATCGGCATCACCGAGTCAGCCCTTGGTTCGTTCAGTGTTACCCCGACTCTTCGCTATCGCAAATCTTGGGGTGATAATGTCGGCGTAAAGCATGGAACCCAGGATAATGAGCTGATCCGCGGCGAGCTCTGGGCAACAGTTACCTTCTAAAGGATACAAGCCTGAAAAAAGCCGCAGGCAACTGCGGCTTTTTTATTTATATTTACGTAAGAATCCTGTGTATCATTTTTCACAAGATATACGCCCGATATTAACAATTGATACATCGGATTTTTTTTACGATATTAAGAAAGTTCTTCAGCGACAAGCAGATAATGACGCTTTAACAGACAGCTGAAGTCAACTTTTTTCTTTTAGCCTTACATTTTTTTCAGCAGAGAGCGAACGCAATCGATCCGCTCCTTTTGTCAATGCCGCACAGCAAAACGATCATGTTTGTTGTTGCAGGATTTGTGCTTCGCGTCTTTGACCGCAGGTATCTCCCATGACAGTCATACCTGCGTTATGTCATTGTCTGTTCTTTTTCGAATTGATCGCTTAATGCATTATTAACCATAACTAAACACAACAACGGTACTATGATTACCATTAAAAAAATCATCTGTCCGGTTGATTTCTCTGATTTATCCCGCAAGGCACTTCAGTACGCCAACGAGTTCGCAAAGCTTTCCGGCGGTGAGGTTTTTCTTGTCGGCGTTGTAGAGAACGATCCGACTATCAATTACTCACACGGACTCGAAAATGAGCGTGTCGACGAGGAGCAGAAGCTTGCCAATCTGATCGAAGAGGAAAAAATGGCGGGCATCGTCGCCGATTACGTGATCTATGAAGGTTTTGCCGAAGAGTGCATTCTTGACTATGCAAAGCGCAAGGAAGCGGACATCATCATCATGGGATCTCACGGACGACGCGGCCTGAAACGCATGATCCTCGGCAGCGTCGCGGAGCATGTCATCCGCCGCGCTCCATGCCCGGTGCTTGTTGTAAAGGAAAACGAGCACGAATTCATCAACTGAAACGGACCGGCATCTTTCACCGTTTCAATTCGAGATTTTACGTCAGTATCAGTATTCAATCAACAACAATCAACGTAAACCTTTATGGCACAAAATGTCACAAACGTTGCCCAGACCGAAGAGGTATCCAGCACCCGGAGGGTTATCGCTGCTTCCTCGGTCGGAACGCTCATCGAGTGGTATGACTTTTATATTTTCGGTACTCTCGCAAAGATTATATCAGAGCAGTTCTTCCCGAAAGACAACCCGACCGCCGCGCTCCTCGCAACCCTGGCTACCTTCGCCGCCGGTTTTGTCATCAGGCCTTTCGGTGCACTCTTCTTCGGACGTCTCGGCGACCTCATCGGCCGCAAGTACACCTTCCTCGTCACCCTTGTCATCATGGGCGGCTCAACATTCGCCATCGGTCTTGTCCCCGGCTACAAAACCATCGGATTTGCCGCTCCGGCCATCGTCTTTGTTCTCCGACTGCTTCAGGGCCTTGCGCTCGGAGGTGAGTACGGCGGTGCCGCAACCTATGTAGCCGAACACTCCCCTGAAGGGAAGCGAGGCTTCTGGACCAGCTTCATCCAGACGACGGCAACCCTGGGCCTCTTTCTTGCGCTCGGCGTTATCCTCATTGTCCGTCAGTCGCTCGGTATTGAAGTCTTCTCCGACTGGGGATGGCGTATTCCTTTCATTCTTTCCGTATTCCTCGTTGGAATTTCTGTTTTTATCCGCATGAAAATGTCGGAGTCCCCGCTGTTCGCAAAGATGAAAAAGGAAGGTAAAACCTCCGCCAATCCGCTTGCAGAAAGCTTCCAGAAGAAAGACAACCTGAAAATGGTACTTATCGCCCTGCTTGGTGCGACAGCCGGTCAGGGTGTCGTCTGGTACACCGGCCAGTTCTATGCCCTTTCTTTCCTGCAGAACGCCTGCAACATCGAGTTCGTACAGAGCAATATTATCATCTCGGTCGCCCTGCTCATCGGCACGCCTTTCTTTATTGTCTTCGGTGCGCTTTCCGATAAAATCGGACGCAAATGGATCATGATGGCCGGTATGATTATCGCAGTTGTTGCCTACCGTCCGATCTATACCATGATGTACAGCGACGCTAACATCAAGACAAAAGAGGCGATCGCAGATAAAACTGTCATCAAGGTGAAAAATGAAGTGAAAGGCGCCGATTCGCTGATCACGACCGTGACAACCAAAGTGTTCACCGACGGCACAAAATTCAAGGAAACCGTGAAGAAGAAATTCCCTGCCGACGCTGAGCTGAAGGCTGCCATGCCGAAAGACAAGATGAAACCGGAAACGAAAAAGGAAGTCACCCTCCCGCAGGATCTCTTCTACAAAATGATCGGTCTTGTCCTGATCCAGGTGCTCTTCGTCACAATGGTATACGGTCCTATCGCCGCATTCCTTGTTGAAATATTCCCGACCCGGATCCGCTATACCTCGATGTCGCTGCCATACCATATAGGCAACGGTGTCTTCGGTGGCCTTGTTCCGCTCATTTCAACAAGACTTGTGGAGTTCACCCGTCCGGCACCGGGAGCACCTCCTGCCGACCCGCTCTTCGGTCTGTGGTACCCGATCATTATCGCTGCGGTATGCTTCGTAATCGGTTCGCTTTACATCTCGAACAAGACGAACAACCTTGACAACGAATAACCAAGAACCTTTTAAACCAATTTATCATGTCTTTAATAAAAAGGATTTTCGGACTTCTCTGGGCAGCTATGGGACTTGGGATCATCCCTTTCGTAGTCTTGCGTGCCATGCAGGAGATCGCGGAAAAGCCAAGTGAGGAGAACTGGATTTTCTGGTCGATCGTTATCGTGGTACTGATGCCCATCATCTCGTTCAGCCTCATTACTTTCGGGGTATTTGCCCTGAAAGGCGAGTACGATACCATCGCATAGGCTGACGAATTCTCTCCGTTCTTTTTTCCCGAGGAAAAGCCGCAACTTTTATGCGGCTTTTCCTTTTTTTATTGTATCGTTTTCCGGTGTACACAAAGGATCGGAATACCGGCTATCAGGACCTTACAAATATGAACGAGCACGATGAAATACCTCCGGTTACGGACATAAAAGCTGCACTGCAGGAAAAAATAACATCTCTTCCGGCCTCTCCGGGCGTGTATCAGTTCAGGAATGCAAAAGGAAAAGTTATTTACGTCGGCAAGGCTAAAAACCTGAGGAACCGTGTTCGCTCCTATTTCAGGCCTCCGCAGCAGCTATATGGCAAAACTCTGGTACTGGTAAGCCATATCCGCGATTTTGAAGTTATCATCACTTCCTCGGAAATCGAAGCGCTCATTCTTGAAAACAACCTCATCAAGGAACTGAAGCCAAGGTATAACGTAAACCTGAAAGACGACAAGACCTATCCCTATCTTGTCATCACAAACGAACCGTTCCCGCGTATTTTCCTGAGCCGCCAGATGAAGCGGGACGGCTCCACATGGTTCGGGCCCTATACCGAGGCACGACAGCTCCGGGCGATACTTGACCTTATAGGAACCATTTTTCCCTTGAGAAGCTGTAAATTCCGTCTGACTCCCGAAAATATCGCCGCGAAAAAATTCAGGCTCTGTCTCGATTACCATATCCATAAATGCAAAGGGCCCTGTGAAGGACTTCAGACCGAAAAGGAATATCTCGTGATGATCGCGGAGATCATCAAGCTTCTGAAAGGAAAAACATCGAGCCTTATCCGTTCGCTTACCGAAACAATGCGTGCTTGTGCCGCCGAGCTGAAATTTGAACAGGCAGCAGAAATAAAAACACAGATAGAAAGTCTCAAACGATATTCGGAAAGACAGAAAGTCGTAACAGAGGATGGCTGTGACAGGGATGTTTTCGCTGTTGCAGCTGCAGAAGACGACGCCTGCGGGATCGTTTTTAAAATTCGCGAAGGAAAGCTGCTTGGTTCACAGCGTTTCTTTATGAACAATACCGAAGGTGAAACCGTTACCGAGCTGCAGGCGAAAGTCCTTGAAACCTACTACCTCGAAACACCGGAAATGGTGCCGGATGAAATTCTCCTTCTGGAACAGCTGTCGCTGGAAGCAGAGGAGGCGCTTCGCGCACTTGTTACTGAAAAACAGCGAAAGGAAAAACAGGAGCTCAGGGCACCGAAAATCATTGTTCCCCGCATCGGCGACAAAGCCAAACTGATCGAAATGTGCCGGCAGAACGCGGAGCATCATCTGGAGGAATACCTGATCCAGAAACAGAAACGGGGTGAAGCTGCCCGTGAACATCATGGTCTTGCGGCGCTGGGAGCCTTGCTTCATCTGTCAAAAATTCCACAGAGAATCGAATGTTTCGACAACTCCCATCACCAAGGGACGGACTATGTCAGTTCAATGGTCTGTTTCGAAAAGGGAAAACCGAAAAAATCCGATTACAGAAAGTTCAGTTTGCACTCGTTTGAAGGCTCTGATGATTATGCCGCCATGAACGAAGTCATCATCCGGCGTTATGGAGGCTCTCTCTCAGAAGAACTGCCTTTGCCCGACCTTATCGTTGTCGATGGAGGCAAAGGGCAGGTCAACACTGCCAGCAAGGCACTGCATTCTATCGGAATATCCATTCCGGTCATAGGACTGGCAAAACGGATCGAGGAGATTTTTCTTCCTCATACGAAAGACCCGTTCAATCTCCCTAAAACATCTCCTGCCCTGAAACTTCTGCAGCAGCTTCGTGATGAAGCTCACCGTTTTGCGGTTTCCTATCACCGGAACCTCAAATCAAAAAGGACAATTCAGACCGAACTCACATCAATTAAAGGAGTAGGGGATAAAACCGCATTCAGGCTGCTCGATCATTTCGGCTCGGTTGATGCAGTTGCAAAAGCCTCTACAGGGGAATTACAGGAAATTGCAGGCGCAAAAACAGCCGATCTTGTTTACCGCTACTTCAGACCATGAGTGTTCAGAAACCGGCCTGCCTTTCACAATGTTATTCTTAAGAAATTCTTTTATATATTTGTTGATGATTGTGATTTGGATATGAAGTAACTTTTTACGACCGATTATGAATCTGCCAGATTTTTTTGATGAGAATCACAGTTTGACGGGAGGACCTGAAAAAAAACAACCCGATATCGAAGGATTGGATTCGATTTTCGATTCAGAAGAACTCCTTGACAGGATTGTCCAGTACAATGAAGACGGGCACCTCATTGAATCGCTTGCTGTCGCACGCCGTCTTGAAGAAATTGCCCCCTACAACACGGAAACATGGTTTCATCTCGGAAACAGCCTGACCCTGAACGGCTTTTTCGACGATGCACTCGATGCTTTTAAAAAAGCCGCCATTCTCAGTCCGACAGACAGTGAAATGAACCTGAACCTGGCTCTCGCCTACTTCAATACCGGCAGCCTCGAGGCTTCGCTTGATGAGCTTGAAAAAATCAGGGTCGATTCAACCATCGAAAAGGAATATTATTATTACAAGGGAATAGTTCTGCAACGCCTTGAACGTTTCATGGAAGCAGAACTGTATTTCGAGTATGCTCTCGACCTTGACTCCGTTTTTTCAGATGCCTGGTACGAACTTGCCTATTGTAAAGATCTGCTTGGCAAACTGGAAGAGAGTTCGGCATGCTATCAGAAAGCCATAGATCTCGATCCCTACAATATCAATGCATGGTACAACAACGGGCTTGTTCTGAGTAAACTGAAAAGGTATGAAGAAGCCCTCGAGTGTTACGACATGTCCCTCGTCATTTCCGACGATTTCAGTTCGGCATGGTACAACCGGGCTAATGTCCTGGCTATTACCGGACGTATCGAGGAAGCTGTTGAAAGCTACCTGAAAACGCTCGAATTCGAACCTGAAGATATCAATGCGCTTTATAATCTCGGCATTGCCTACGAAGAACTCGAAGAATACAGCGAAGCTATCGATTGTTACCGCCGCTGTCTCGATATCAGCAGCGATTTTGCAGATGCATGGTTTGCCCTCGCTTGCTGTTATGAAGCACTTGAAGAATACGAGTCGGCATTCACCGCGACCGTACAGGCATTGAAAGCCGCTCCGGGCAGCATCGAATTCCTGCTCCTGAAAGCGGAAATCGAATACAATCTCAATTATCTCGAACACTCAATCGAAACCTACCGGGAAATTCTCAAAATTGATGCGGAAAGCCATCAGATCTGGGTGGATTTCGCAATGGTGCTCAGGGAGGCCGGCCATATCAACGATTCCATCGATGCGCTGCAGAGCTCTCTGAAGCTTCAGCCTCTTTCCGCCGATGCCCATTTTGAAATCGCGGCGGCTTATTTTGCAATCGGCGACAAACTCAGCACACTTAAAGCCCTGAGCAAAGCATTCAAGATAGACCCGGACAAGAAACAGCTATTTCAGAGCACCTTCCCGGAACTCTATCAGCAGGATGCCATCAGGCGGATGCTCGGAATTTCATGATCACGACCTGACCCGACACGCTGCATGGCAAAAGCGAAAAAAATCCTCGGTCTCATCGGCCGTGGCGTAGACTATTCATATTCCCCGCTTATTCATAATACGGCCAGCGAAACTCTCGGGCTGCCATACTATTATACCATCTTCAATGTTGCCGATCATGCCCTGATCGGTGACGCACTCAGAGGGGCCAGGGCCCTCGGAATTGCAGGGTTCAATGTAACCATACCATACAAGCAGACCGTCGTGCCTTTTCTCGATGAACTTTCATCAGAAGCTGCCTCTATCATGGCCGTCAACACGATTGTCAACAAAGAGGGAAAACTCTCGGGGCATAACACCGATATAGCCGGTTTCGCAGCACCGTTACTTCCATTCAAAGAGGAAATTGCAGGGAAACCCGTCTGTATTTTCGGTATCGGCGGGGCCGCCCTTGCCGCTGTCGAAGCGTTCCTGCTTTTTTTCTCTCCTTCGGAAATCCTGCTGTTCGCGAGAGATACCGCAAAAGCAGAAGCGATGCTCGATGATTATGCCTCAAAGGATGCTGTGACAACTTTTCCGCTGGACGGTCTTTATTCCGGAAATGCACAATATATCGACATGTTGAGCCATTGTGCCGTTGTAGTGAATGCCACCCCGGTCGGAACGAAGGGACGTCCGGACGAAATGAAAAGCATCGTGCCTCTCGACAGCGTGTTCATCCGCAAAGAACAGATAATCTACGATATGGTTTACAACCCCTTTGAAACCCCGCTTCTCTGCGCCGCTAAAAAAGCGGGTGCCATAACGGTACCGGGTATTGAAATGCTCATCGGGCAGGCCGCCCGCTCGTTCGAGCTCTGGACCGGTTGCGCCATGCCTCTCGATACAGTCAGACGAAATGTCCTGGATGTACTCCAGAGCGATAATCAATGATTGTTAATACGACTTTTTATCCATTTGAAACCGTGAATTCCGCACCACACACATGAAATGGTTTTTTGCAATTATCCTGCTCGTCATCAGCCTTGACCAGTTCACGAAAAAACTTGCCGTCGATTATCTCAGCAATCTTCCGGACGGCATTTCCATCATTCCGGGACTTTTTTCACTGACTTTCGCCCAGAACAGGGGGGTGGCGTTCGGCGTGGAGTTCGCGCCGCCGGCAATGCTCCTTCTGATGACCGGCCTGATCACCTCGGCGGTACTTTTCTATGTGATTCGCTCGAAAAGACAGGACGCAATTTTCCTTGTACCTTTTGCGCTCATCACTGGCGGCGGTATCGGAAACATGATCGACCGCATCACATCGGGAAAGGTCGTCGATTTCATCTATTTCGATCTGTACCATGGAAAAATATTGGGGACCTATGTCTCCCTCTGGCCGATTTTCAATGTCGCAGACTCCGCGATCACGATCGGCGCATGTATGCTGATCATGTTCCACAACCGGGTTTTTTCCCACGAAACCATGGCTGAAACCCCCGATGTTCGTTGACACGCACTGCCACCTTTCATTCCCGGATTTTGATGAAGACCGGAATGAGGTCATAGACCGGCTTATCGAAGAAAAGGTTTCCATACTGATCGATCCCGGGACCGATGTGCAGACAAGCGTTAAATCAATAGAACTTGCCAGCCGTTACGATTTTATTTTTGCCAATGTAGGCCTTCATCCCCACGAAACAAACCTGCTTCTCGATGACAGCGTATTCGACGAGCTCACCCGGCTCGCACTGTCCCCGAAGGTTGTGGCAATAGGGGAAATCGGCCTCGATTACCATTATCCCGGTATCGATCCCGCGCTTCAGCAGGAGGCGTTCAGACGGATGCTGAGAATCGCCCGCACCCTTGACCTTCCGCTTGTGATCCATTGCCGTGACGCGTGGGAAGATATGCTCGCGATTCTCGAAGAAGAAAAGCATTCCGGGATGCGGGGAGTGATGCACTGCTTTTCCGGCGATACGGAAATTGCCAAAATATGCATCAGCCTTGGCTTCAAACTTTCCATTCCCGGCACGGTCACCTACAAAAAATCCAGGTTGCCGGAAGTTATCAGAGAGGTATCGCTCGGAGATCTGCTTACGGAAACCGACGCACCTTACCTCTCACCTGTTCCCTTCCGGGGTAAACGCAATGAACCGGCATATGTGCGTTTGATTACACAGGCCATATCGGAAATCCTTGAAATTCCCCTCGAAAAAGCCGCTGAAGGAATAGTAAGGAATACCGTTGAATTGTTTAGATTACCGGATTGTTGAGAGCATCGGGTTTTGCTCTCTCTCTCGCAATGTAATGATTTTGTTTTTCCAGTAAACTTGCTTAGGTTTGGGGCCATAACACACCGGGTAATCTCAGCCGGTGCATCAACCAGATATATTCAAACATGAACGAAATACAGACAGGCGCACCTGCTCAGAACAATGAAAAATTAGAGCTGGCTGACCACCTTCTTTATATCCTGATCAAATACAGAAATGCCCTTATCGGTGCACTCGTTCTGCTTGTCTGCATCGGCGGCGGTGTTTTTTTCTGGATCCAGAACCAGCAGAACAGGGAAAATGAAGCCGCACTGCAGCTTTCAAAGGTAGCACCCTTTTACGACCACAAGGAATTCGGGATCGCCATCAATGGTCAGGGAAAAATGGCTGGCCTGAAAAAAATTGCAGATGATTATGCAGGCACTTCGAGCGGCAACATGGCTTCTCTCATGCTTGCCAACGCCTATTACCTCAACGGAAATATCGATACAGCGCTGAACGTTTTCAAAACGGTTTCCATCGATAACAAGGACCTTGCCGCTGCAGCCCTTGCCGGTTCAGGTGCATGCTATTTCGAAAAGAAACAGTACGCCGAAGCAGGGAAAGCATACGATGAGGCATCGAAAAAAGCTGAAACAACAGCCCTGAAATCCCTCTATCTTGCCAAAGAGGCAAACTGCTTCAGGCAGGCGAACCAGCTTGCGAAAGCCGCAGAACTCGACAGGAAAATCATTGCCGATTATCCGCTTTCGCAGGGGGCAGCAATAGCCCAGCAGACACTCTGGCAGATATCCGGAAATCTTTGAACCATTGACCATACCTGATCATTACCATGCCTGAACAGTTCATTATCAAAACCACCCAGGGGGATATAGCGATCGCCCTTTACGATGACACCCCTCAGCACCGGGACAATTTCGTCAAGCTTGTCGGCGAAGGATATTACGACGGAATCCGTTTCCACAGGGTTATCGAGGGATTCATGATCCAGACCGGAGATCCGCTGTCGAGGCATGAAGACAAACGCGGCATGCATGGCACCGGCGGCCCGTCGTACCGTATCCCTGCAGAGATCAGACACCCGAACAAAAAAGGAACGCTTGCCGCAGCAAGGGACAACAATCCCCAGAAAGCATCCTCCGGAAGCCAGTTCTACATCAACCAGGCCGACAACGATTTCCTTGACGGTCAGTATACCGTATTCGGTTTTGTCGAGTCAGGCTTGGACGTGGTTGAAAAAATCGCCGTTGTGAAGACCGATTTCAATGACAATCCGATCGAGCCTGTCGTTATCGAAACGATCGAACCGGTGGCCAGGACCTGAATATCCGAGCCATGGAAAGTATTGCATCGAACCTGCAGGCAATCCATGAACAGATTGAAGCCGCTTGCCTGAAAGCCGGAAGAGACCCTTCGGGAGTCAGGCTTGTCGCCGTTTCAAAAACCAAGCCGGCGGCTCTCGTCAGGGAAGCCTTCGATGCGGGGCAGCTTGAATTCGGTGAAAGCTACGTCCAGGAGTTCCTCCATAAATCAGAAGATCCGGTATTTGAAAACATCCCTGTGAAATGGCATTTCATCGGTCATCTGCAATCCAATAAAATCCGGATGATCATCGACAGGGTCGCGCTTATCCACGGCATCGACAGATATTCAACTGCGGAAGAACTTTCACGCCAGGCGGTTAAACGCAATCTTCATGTGGATTACCTCCTTGAAGTCAATACATCAGGCGAAGCATCCAAGTACGGGATGCCGCCTGATGAAGTGCTGCCTTTGTCCGCAGCCCTTTTCAGTCTTCCGAATATCACGCTTTGCGGCCTGATGACCATCGCATCCCCGGACATCGCAGAAGCGAAGAGAGAATTCCGCTCACTCAGGCTCCTCCTTGAAGAACTGAGAAAACTCGCTCCCGATCCGCTGAAACTTTCAGAGCTTTCCATGGGAATGAGCGGTGACTTTGAAGAAGCTATCGAAGAGGGTGCCACCATGATCAGGGTGGGTACAGCCATTTTCGGATGGCGTTGATATTACTTGCCTGCTGATCCCCCTTTCATTTTTATCTGACAGAACAAGAGTTTATATTAAAGGTCTTTTTCAGGCTTTGGTCTGATAGTTTAATAACTGGTTTCCCCGGAAGATATTGCTCGATACCTGCCCGAATTTATGCTGTACATGAAGTGCATACCCTGCAGAATCTCATGCCCGGGAACCTTCGGCCTGCGAACCGGTAAAACCTTTCATGAACGGTTGCCGGATCCGATTGAAACAGGATTCAGTTCCCGCACGGAAAAGGTTCTTCCGGAACTGTCTAACCTGTCAGGAATATATTTCTTTCGATGTCAATAACTCATAAACACTCCAATCATGATCTCACAGCGGGCAAAAATCCAGGAAGCCGTAAACTACATAAGAAAACAGACACAGGATGATTACCCTGTCGGAATCGTTCTTGGTACAGGTCTCGGCGCTCTTGCAAAGGAAATCGATATCGACCTCTCTCTTGACTACAGCGATATACCGAATTTCCCTATCTCCACTGTTGAAACACACCATGGAAAGCTGATCTTCGGTACCCTTGCCGGCAAAAAAGTGGTTGCCATGCAGGGGCGTTTCCATTTTTACGAAGGTTATTCCATGCAGCAGATTGTTTTTCCGGTGCGGGTCATGAAACACCTCGGTGTCAGGACCCTCGGCATTACCAATGCATGCGGCGGGCTCAACCCCTCATTCAGGAAAGGTGATATCATGCTGATCGACGATCATATCAACATGCTTGGAGGCAATCCGCTGATCGGCCCGAACGATCCCGAAATCGGCTCCCGCTTCCCTGATATGTGTGCACCATACTCACCCCGTATTCTCGCCATTGCCGAAAAGGTTGCGCTGGAACACAAGATCAGGGTCCAGAGAGGCGTATATATCGCACTTTCCGGCCCGTGCCTCGAGACCCGTGCCGAATACCGCATGCTGAGAATCCTCGGAGCAGACGTTGTCGGCATGTCCACTGTTCCCGAAGTGATCGCAGCAGTCCATCAGGGAACGGAAGTTTTCGGTATGTCCATCATCACCGACGAATGTTTCCCTGACAGCCTCCAGCCGGTCAGCATCGAGGAGATCATCGAGGTTTCGAACCATGCAGAGCCCAAGATGACCGCTATCTTCAAGTCAGTAGTTGAAAACCTTTAATTTCCTGAAACAGATCATGATTGACGCAATATCACAAAACAGGCATTTTCTCAAATACCTCTATTTTCTTATTGCGTCAGTTAATAATTATAATAAAACAACTTACATCTTCTCTTAGATACTTCCTTTTTCCTTTTGTTTTGTAGACATTCCCTTTGTTTTGTAACTTTTTTGTGACCGAAGCAAAGGGAATGTTTAAAACAGGGGTGTTATGGGCGTTAATATCAGGAAAAGAAAGTTGGCAACCGGTGAGGTTGCATTTTACGTTAATACCTACCACAAAGATTTCGGGCGGTTTTCAATAAAAACCGGCTTACAAGCAAATCCGAAAAACCGCAAGGAATACCGAGAGGCCCTTGCTTCAGCGCAAGAAAAGGTTCGTCAAACAGAAAAGATCTTGCAACGCGATCCTGCAGGGCTTTTTGGGCGTAAAGCTAAGTCAGCAGATGATTTCATTGTTTACTTTGATACTTATGCACAAAAAAACAAATATCCAGCCTACTTAAACACGTCAAAGCACCTGAAAACGTGTTTTGGTGGTTTTGCTCCTTTTTCAAGTATCAATGCAACTTGGTTAGAACGGTTCAAGACGCACATTTTAAGTATTGATGCTCTGAATCCTAATACTTCAGGGGTATACTTATCAGTAGTAAAAGCGGTGATTCGAAGAGCTTTTCGTGAAGGTTATATCGAACTTGATTTTACGACAAGGGTATCTAATATCAAGAAGAATGATGTTGAGCGCCATTTTCTCACTATTGAAGATGTCAAAAAGTTAAGCATTGCAGATGCTCCAAATGAGATGGTAAAGCAGGCGTTCCTTTTTGCCTGTTCGAAGTGATAGGCTGTCAGGGTGCCATTTGAAAACAGCTCTTTTTCCCGCTTCGATATCTTCCTGAACGACATCAGCACATTGAAAAAGCTGTGCGTTGGAAGGGCAACCTGCAGTTCCCTGCCGGTACAGTATTGCTCGTGCGGAAATAGCTTTCCTACCTGATAGACTTGCATGGTTTGTCATGTTACGCCCGGTTTGCACCGGACTTGTTTAGAAAGTTATACCTTTTTTCAAATCATACCCCGGGGGGACAGAGGCAATCCCGAGGACAGGTAAACTTTTTGCGCAAGGGAGGAAGGTGAGCTGCACAAACGAAGAGCGGAAGTGAACGACCCTTGCACAAAACAGGCAAACTGGCGTATCTTGGCCGCCCCCCTCAGGGGATGAGAGGGTTCCCTTTCCGCAACGCGGGTATGACTATGCTTTTTTCTGTGGGTTTTCAGGTGCTGGACTGTGCCGGCCAGCCAGTCAGTCGAGCACCGCGATACTGGAGCCTACGCCGAACCTACCACGAGCCCTGGACTGCTTTTCCGAAATGACAGCAATGGAATGGAGGCAATGCAGGCGAGGGCGATGCCGAAGTGATAGAGTTCTTTCATGAAAACATACAGTTATTTGTTCATGTTCACATGAGGATATAAATACAAGAATTCAGCATTATCATTGATTTACGTTATCTTTTCAAAAAAAACTTATTACCTAAATTCATAGACACATTCCCATCATGAAAAGTAGACTTGGTTTGCCATTATCCCCCGGCATTTTGCTACTGAAATTGTCTTGATCCAGTTTTAGCCCTCATGGGTTCATGATGATGGCAAGAATAATGGTAACAACGGGCCTAACCAGAGTATTTTTGGTGATATTCATGCTGGACATGATGTGTTAATCTGTCAGACGATGATGATTAAAAGAGGGCTTGAGAACCAAGAAAATATCTTCGCAAAGCAGGATTGGCAGGAAGCAGAACGTGATCCAGCATTTAGTCGGTTTGTCGAAGCTCGGTACCATAGGAAAATCAATGAACTCAGCTCTTCTGAGCGTGCAATATTCTAGCAGGATATACGAAAGCATCTTGATGAAGAGAAATAGGCCGACAGCAAGTATTATGCTCAAATCAAGCAACAGAATGTTAGAGAAGAACTCAAGCATTTGTTCTTTCCTTAAATACAATATGAAGAATGCCGATATCGGAATAGTCGTTTCGACCAGCTGATTGGATAATATTTAAAAAAAAGAGGCGTGTCATGACTACGCCTCTCCGACTGAATGTCTGTTCCAGTAGGAAATCTGGCCGATTCCTTGAATTGCACGCCATCCGAGAAGGAATCGGTTCTCAGATTAATTAGGATTACCCGACTTGAAATATCGCGTCTCCCATCTCAGGTTTCCCCTTATATGATTCCCGCTCGGACCGATTCGAAGCAGTTCGCCTTCATTCGTCTCGTACAGATATCCGATTGCCATGCCGTACGGGACGAATATCCTGCTTTTTTCCATCTTTTCAAGCCTCGACTCGTAACACGGTATGAAATCCCGGTTGAGGACCGCAGGCTGACCGGTCGCCGACTCGACCGCCGCCTTTAATCTTTCATCGGCGTGTTTTCCACCGACTAAATCCCAGCCGCCGTATTTCATGGCGATTACGACCCGTTTACCATGTAAAACGTCCGGGACGTTTTCCCACCTTCCATCCTTTTGTTCCTCGGAAACCGAGGCCTTGGTTGAATTTCCGTCAGTCGACTTCGCTCCGCAGGCGCTCATAACCGTAACCATGCCACCCAAAAAGAAGACGGCAACCAAACAATTAAGTTTACTTTTCATGGTTGAATCCGAAAGTTTAGGATTATCGAGCTCACTTCCGTGTTGTTTCAACCGACTTATTTTCTAATAGCCTTGGTTCATTTCAACTCGCCACCCTTTATCCCACTTCTTGAGTTTTGAACTACTCTTCAGATTAAGATATTTTGTTTTAGAATCATACTGTTTTGATAGTAGACCATCATTATCTTTTTCTTTTAACTTTAAAAACAAATCGGTTGGCACTGCACCAGTAGTATATTCAACCATTGCAGTTCCATTCTTCACGTCGTTCAATATATTATTAATCTTTATCACATCAATCCTGTATGCTTTTATGTTTAGATCGTAAGTGTTTAGAACCCAATTATATGCACCTTCATCAAGACCGATAGTCCTTCCTTTTTCTGTAGGGCTCAAACTATTTCTATCATTAATATAATACCCCTCGCTTATCAATCTTTGTATTTCCTTGCCTACACCTGAATTTACAGGAACATAAAACGTCATTACTCGGGGTTTAGATGATTCTTGAAAATCTCGTAATATTTTTTGAGCTTCATCATTGGATAATCCTGATACATTACAGCCAGTTAATGCATAAAATAATGTTAACAATATTAGGAATGATTTCCTCATAAGATTCTCCGTTTATGTTAATGATTAGCATCATAAAAAAGGCCACCACCTATAGACAACCCTCATCCACATACAAGTTATTAACCAAGCCTGCAATTATGTAATCAATTTTACCGCTATATATAACCGACTCGCCGTGTCTTCCAACCTCCCATTCTATAAATTTAATTGCGTATTTATTGTCTTCTGTTTTTATCACATATTCATTTTGCACAATACCGCCAAGTTCATTATAAACCGAATTTATACTAATATTGGGAACCATTGTTTTAAGCTTTGAAATTGGCATGCCCTTTTTAATTATACCAAATCTGGTAACAGCTAATTTTTTTATCTCACAGCGTACAATAACATCGCTTACAACCTTAAAATCAATATCAGGGTATTGATCAATAGAGATATAAAAGCAGTTATTGTTCCCGCCTCGATCATTGCTCTTTCTAATGGATAGTCTTTTGTTTTGCCTCGCAACACTCAGTGAGACTCCAAACGATATGTCGCCTAGTGAATTTTCAGATAACATATATGGCCGCCATATTCTTAAAACATCATTTTTCTCTATTGATCTTGAGTCATACTGTCCAAACATATCAGTTTTCCAGCACTCGGGGTCACTGTCAGGTTTATTGAATTTGTCGCTATGGTTCCACTCTCCGATTTGAATTGTTTTGTCAGAAACTTTTTCAACATAAGCCACATGTCCCGTACCTCGTGCAGCATTTGGAAATATCACTACATCTCCCGTTGCTATATATTTTATATCATCAATATTGCCGGTCCACTTGCTTGCGTTCCCTTGTTGTCGGTTACCTGTCTGTCTGTATATATAGTCAACACAATAACCTTTGCCATAATATTTTCGACAATCGCTCGCGAGGGCATACTCGTTATGGCTTAATTGCATAAAAAAAGAAAGAAATATAAAAAAATAGCTGGTTAGTGGTATTTCTGCCCTGTTCATATTATTATAATTAGTTATAATATCATCTTTCAATTAATTCGATTGCAAGTCTTGTTTTACTGAGCATTATTTCACAATGACCTCTGATGCTTTAAAAGTGGATTTATTTATCCACCGCCCCTTTATTTTTGCATACTTACCCTTTAATGGACTAAATTCTGATCCATCATTCGGTCGCATTTTCTCACCCCAATCGTCTACGCGTTTATTACCCATAATAACTTTTGTTGAACCGTCATAATATAAAGATATCTCAATATTGTGCCCCTTATAATTCGATTCAATGCTTGTCATGTGATTGCCGACTGTACAGTCCGAGATAATAATATCAATGCTTTTTGTTTTTGAGTCGGCCAACAGTACGCTTGTATTTAAGCTAATGATGAGCGCAATAATAAACAATCTCAACAATTTCATTTTATCTCCTTTATGATATTTCGTTAAAATCTAAAATTAAAATTAATTTCCTTTAGGGTACCTCTATTTATTCTTGAATGATATATCTTTATTAAAAGCAATAGGTTAGCGGTTATTAAAACCATAAAAAAAGGTATCTTACAGCAGTTTCCAATATTCATATCCTGCTGCCATGAAAAACATCAATCCACCCGGCCTTTTTGATGAACAATTCCAGCTCGAACGTCTTACCAAGCTCAAAGATCCGCTGGTAAAACTGGAGCAATACATCGACTGGAAAATATTTGCACCAATTCTCGATATCGTTTTCAGCAAACCTGAGAATTACAGCAATGCAGGCAGACCTCCATTTGATCGGGTCATGATGTTTAAGGTTCTTATCCTCCAGAGCCTGTATAGCCTCTCGGATGATGCCCTGGAATTTCAGATTAACGACCGACTCAGTTTCAAGCGGTTTCTCGCGCTCAAATCAAGTGACCGGATTCCGGACAGCAAGACCATCTGGAAGTTCCGTGAAACCCTCATTCAAGAAGGGGTCATTGAAGCTCTTTTTCACCGCTTCAACCAAGCCCTTGATGATCAGAGCATCTTCGCCAACACCGGTCAGATTGTCGACGCCAGCTTCGTTGAAGTCCCCCGACAGCGCAACACACGGGACGAAAACGACCAGATCAAAAAAGGCCAAACCCCGGAATCATGGAAGGCAAAGCCGAACAAGCTGCGTCAGAAAGACCGTGATGCCCGCTGGACTAAAAAGAACAAAATGAACTTTTACGGCTATAAAAATCACATCAAAGTCGATCAAGGCACCAAGCTCATCAATGACTACATGGTTACCGACGCTTCAGTCCATGACTCTCAGGAACTTGAAACCCTTCTTGATAAAGCTGATGCAGGTCAGAACTTATACGCTGATGCCGCCTATATCGGGCAGGAAGAAAGTATCGAAGAATGCGGCATGACGAATAAAGTCCATAAGAAAGGTACCAGGAACCATAAGCTCACGGAAGCCCAGAAAGAAAAAAACCGTGCAAAATCAAAAGTTCGTGCTCGTGCAGAACATGTCTTTGGTTTTATGACCAACACCATGAAAGCCATGACCATCAAAACCATCGGCTATGTGAGGGCAACCGCCAAGATCGGGTTAGCCAATCTGACCTATAACCTGATGAGGTGTGTACAGCTCAAGAAAAAAGTCTATGCTGTCTTCTTAGGATAACTACGCCCTACAGGAGCTGTTACAGGGTATTATTGCCTGAAATTTGTCAAAGAACGGTGATTTTTCAATCAAATACGATCTTGGCTTATACTATCAGCTAATGCAATATTGCATAACTCAATTTTTCGAGGTTCCCTTTAGCTGATAGACTCATCGACAAGGCTCATATTTAAAATGAGTAATGGTTTGCGTCATGAGGTTTTCATTTGCTGTCAATAGATCAAGTTGAAACCGTTGAAAAAAAGAAATATCCAAAATAAAAGAAAAGGCAGGTAAAGGATCGAGGAATTCATTCACTGCCTCGTTTAAGGTACCAATTTTTTTATCCTTTTTAAAAATTTTATCGACCTTGCCCTTACATGTATGACTTCACCATTTTCATTGCATAGTTGTGTGTGTGGAGGGGGACACTATCAATTTGACCCTCTCCCAAAAAACTAGCCCAATCTAAAGTCTATTTTTTCTGGACTGCGGTTTTTCTAAATGCAAATGGTATAGAAAATCGTTCACACGTCCCCAGATTCCGAGCCATTCAGCAAAAATTTGCTGCTGATCGAAATATTTTTGAAAAAACACCTTTTTTTAACTTTTACAACCTTAGAAATCTATTTATTATCATGTTAAGCTAATTTATTTTAATAGTTTATTTAATAGAAAAGCCCGGCTTGGCCGGGCTCCCCAAGATCGATCAAATCATCGATTTTTCCCTGAAGCTGTAGTAACCTTCCTTGCTGCCGATGATGACGTGATCAAGAATTTTCACATCGAGAATATTTCCGGCCTTCACGAGAATATCTGTTACCTGCCTGTCCGCTGAACTCGGCTCCACATTTCCGGAAGGGTGATTGTGTGCAAGAATCAGTGCATGAGCATTTGCCAGCAAAGCCCCTTTGAACACTTCCCTCGGATGCACCAGTGAAGAATTCAGGGTTCCCTTGCTGATCATCTCCATGCCGACAATCTCGTGCTTTGTATTCAGATAGATCGAATGAAACTCTTCCCCTGCCCTTTCATGCAGTCCGATTGTCCGCAGCAGATCGCAGACAATCTCCGAACTGGTTATGCGCCTGTTATCATACTTCACCTGTGATTCCGTCACCAATCGGATACCGTAACACGGTATCATTATCTGCTGCTGCTCTGCCTGAAATAGCGGAAGTGTCTGTGCGTGTCTCATAGCCGTAAACATTGTAAGTTGCTGAAGTTTGCCTTTTCAAATCATTCCCCGGGGGGACAGAGGCTTCCCCGAGGACAGGCAAACTTTTTGCGCAAGGGAGAAAAGAGAGCTGCACAAACGAAGAGCGGAAGCGAACGACCCTTGCACAAAACAGGCAAACTGGCGTATCTTGGCCGCCCCCATCAGGGGATGAGAGGGTTACCTTTCCTCAACGCGGGTATAACTATGGTTTTTTCTTTGGGTTTTCAGGTGCTGGACTGTGCCGGCAAGCCGGTCAGTCGAGCACCGCAATGCTGGGGCCTACTCCGAATGATCCACGAGCCCTGGACTGCTTTTCCCGCAATGAAAGTGATGGAATGGAGGCAAAGCAGTCGAAGGCGAAGCCTACAAATGTCGGGAAAGAATTCTTTCGTAGAAAAAATGAATGCATAGTGACATGATAACATGAAGACATGCCATAATGTCATGTTTCATTTCTGGCACTGCTGAAATTCAGTATAGTGATAGATCAGTGATGTTGGTTATCAACCGAAACAAAACAACTGAACACGCGAAAGAAGAAAACTTCACGGACAAAGGTATGGGGGAGAACAGTATAATGCAGAATGCATCTACCCTTCGAGAAGAGTTTAAACGCCGGGTAAAACACATGGGACAGAGCAGCATGCATGACGGGGCAGTTTACGCTTTTCGATAACGTAGCCAGGAATCCGGAGAACGGCAATCTTTCCGATGGCATGAGCTGTTAGACGAGCTTACCCTTTCGGCTATCCGATAAGGAATTGAAGGAGTACTGGAAGCGGCCATGATCGAGGAGCAAGGATAGCCTACTTCCATAAACACTACATTACGGAAGTAGAAAAGTACTAAAGAAATGCTAAGGGTATTATCCGGGGAACCGAGTAGCAGAACCAATATAAAACCAACAACAAGGAGGGTTATTCATGGAATACACTATCGTCACAACGGATACCAGGGAAACGAGGCTCGATAAGAAGAAAGCCATAGAATGTCAGGTTTCCCGTATCAATGACATGATAGCAAAAGGGTGGGAACCTTTGGGGGGTATAGCAACTTCAAGCTGCGGTGGTGGCATTGAAATGCTTTTCCAAGCTATGATTAGAGACTGATAAACATCATCAAAGAAAACTCTGAACTTCCGTAGAGACGATATTACAGAGGTAAAATTATGAAACAAGAGATGAAAAAGGTAAAGGCGGTTATCATTGAACAGTTAGCTAGGCAGGAAATCAAGGAAGGCCCGGAAGGGACACTGTATATACTTCGATACCTTGACGAAAGCGGGGACATTAGCGAGGCCCCGGAGTGGATCGAGCTGGAAGGATGGGAACCGACTTCTGTTGAATGGCCCGCTCCCCCAAAACAGAATGGACTCTCCATGGCATGGACTGAACTCGTAAATGAACTTTCAAGACAGGCAACCTTGCATGGAATCGATTCTTTGATGAAAGCCGTACAAATTGAATGCACTCATCCCTGATTTTCAGGTGCTGGACTGTGCCGGCCTGCTGGTCAGTCGAGCACCGCGATGCTGAAGCCTACGCCAAACCTACCACGAGCCCTGGACTGCTTTTCCGAAATGACAGCAATGGAATGGAGGCAATGCAGTCGAGGGCGAAGAGAGGGATGAACAGTATTGTTCCAACTCAAAAAAAGGACATTCAATAATGTTATTATGAAAACATGATCGAATGAAAACGCTATTAATCACTTCTCCATTTGAATGACTTCGGTTTTTCAGAACTTTTCTGATGTTGCTTTTTTGACCTGTAACGTTTCAATTGGAAGAACAAGAAAAGACATCCGATGCAAAGGATCCATAAGAAAAGAATGAGCAGATCTTCTCGGATATTTACTAACATATTGGTACTACCGGGGGTTATAAAGAGATTGCAAGTCCCATGTCACAATTAACAAGTACATATTATTTTTAATATTTCTAACAAAAATGTAACAATGGTTCTCGCAATGGCAGGTGCTGGACTGTGCCGGTTTGCCGGTCAGTCGAGCACCGCGATGCTGGGGCCTACTCCGAATGATCCACGAGCCCTGGGCGGCTTTTCCCGCAATGACAGCAATGGAATGGAGGCAATGCCGTCGAGGGCGAAGCCGGAGTGACTCTTCTGATAAATTCGACATGTCATCATGAATAAATGAAGTCATAAAGACATGATTAAATGACGACATGCTACCTTGCTGTCAAGATGACATGATATCATGTATTCATGTTATCAATAGATTTCACAGACCCCGGATCAACCGGGGTCTTCGTTATGGTGGCCGAGGATGTAATCGACGGCCTTCTGGGCTTTCGATCCTGCCTGGACGATATACTTTGGATCGTCCTTCAGTTTGCTGAGCCAGCTACCGATATAAGCGACCGAACTCTGCATCGTCTGCTGACCGATGCCCGCAATTCCGCAAAGGAACGATGCGCTCATCTCGGCGACCAGCTCCTCTTCCGAGTATTCATGCGAACCGAAGCCCCAGTTCCTGGTCACACCTTCCCTCTGGAGGCGGGAATGATGGCCGGTGCTGTGAGCAAGCTCGTGAAACAGGGTGCTGTAAAACTCTTCGGCACCAACAAACTGCCGCATTTCCGGCACCATCACTTCATCACGGGATGGAGCGTAGCTTGCTTGGTTGCCGCCGTAGCTTACCGTCGGCGGATTCGGCATGTTCCGGACGATCTCATCAGCAGCGTCAATGGGTGCCAGGGCACCTGCAGCAATCGACGGGAGATCGATGCCCTCGATGCCGGTAACCGGGTATACCTTGTAGTAACGAAGCAGCGGAATCCGATCGATCTCGCCGGTTTTCAGGTTCTCCTTTTCGAGGATCTTCCAGAAAACGACCGGAAACCCTTTGCAGCGGATCCTGCCGCCCATCTCTTCAGCCTGTTTCCGGGTTACGAAATACTCACTGCCTGCAGTGGAAAGCAGAAAAAGGTTGACACCCCGGTATGCCTTTCCGGATACCAGATTTTTAGGCAAGCCGTTACGCCACGGCTGACGCCAGGGAACGATTCCTTTTTCAAGCTGGGCGATGATCTGATCGGTGATGATCTCATAGACAGTACTGGACATGATAGCCTCCATAAGCTAGAGTTGATGCAATGCGAACGTGCACTACAGCAACAGGGCACTAGCGAGGACGGCGGGAGTGCATGACCTGAACGCCGGGCTGCCCGTAAAGGCAACCCGCCCGAGCGACAGCGGGTAGTGGAGCCGTGGCAGCCTTATACCCATGAGAGAACTGCCAAGCCATTTTTCCATGAGGAAAAAAGGAGGAACCAATAACAACCAACCTTCGCTGCTATGGAGCGCTCATGACCCCGCAGCGAAACTTTCAGGTTGCTGTACGTGAAGCGGTATGACTTACGATAGACCCGCCGGCAGACTGGCATAAATGGCCTGACGGTCGGATTCCATCCGGAGGCACTCCGGGTATGATTAAATAGTGGTTTTCAGGTGCTGGACTGTGCCGGTACTCCGGTCAGTCGAGCACTGCGATGCTGCAGCCTACGCTGAATCTACCACGAGCCCTGGACTGCTTTACCGGAATGACATTCTTGGAATGGAGGCAATGCAGTCGAGGGCGAAGCGTGTAAATACATGTTGGTATTAAGACATGTATACATGTTGAACGATTTCATGATAACATGAAAGAATTACCGGCTGAAAAGCGTCAATAGTAAGAAAGACCGATCTGTGCAGCGGTAGCCAAATCGGGTTTACCGTTTCATTATTTCTTTTTCAAGACCTGTTCCTGAAGCTATTGGACAAAAATTAATATCACATAACATGATGCACGAATGGATTCATACCTGGTCATACTACAATCAATCACCAGTAACAGTCAGCCTTATATTTCTGCTTTTCAGCCTTATCAATCTCTTGCCTTCTATTATGGCTTTTGTCAGAAAGCATCGAAGTAAATGGGTGATTTTCGTTCTCAATATCCTCTTTGGCTGGACAGTCATCGGCTGGATAGTTACTCTGGTTTGGTCATTGTCTTATGCCGGGGAAAACCATCAAACAGAGCAAGCTCCGGGGAAATAGCAAATAATGCTCGATATTTTACGTCGAGCAATATTTGCTTGATAATCCCCTTACTCGCCTGATAGTTTTACGCTCACATGCATACATGTTGAGCATTACCGGAAAGGTTTATATGATGGTGACGAAAACCGAGGTTTGAAGCGTTTTCTTATGTCTGAATTTACTTGATCGATTATCATGCATACATCTCGAAGAAAATCTATACATGATTCAGCCTCCTGTATAAAAACTGCGTAAAATTATACATATCCAGTACTTTCATCCTGAACCGTAAAGCGGTATGACTTACGATATACCCTCCGGTTGGCTGGTATAAATGGCCTGACGGTCGGTTTTTATCCGGCAATCCGGTTATAATTGACTTTGAGGGATTTTTTCAGGTGCTTGACTGTGCCGGCAAACTGGTCAGTCGAGCACCACGATGGTAGGGGCTAAGCAGGATTTACCACGAGCCCTGGACTGCTTTTCTGGAATGACATTCATGGAATGGAGGCAAAGCTGTCGAGGGCGAATCCTTTGTATACCTGTTGAAAAAAGACTTGCTTGAACTTAAAGGGTACATTCCTGGCGTTTTTATTGCCTCCAAAAAGTGAAGATTGATTATTTTGTGTCACAAAATTCACTTGTTACAAAAACTTTTTATATGGGTTTTGTAACTACCTTGTAACACAATAGCCGTTTAACCCAATAAAATCAGCATATCATATGATTGACGCAATATCGTTCACCGACAATACCTTTACCTACCTTGACCAGCGTTTTCTGCCGCTCAGGGAAGAATACATATCGACGAGGGACCACCTGCAGGCCATAGAGGCCATAAAAACGCTCGCCGTCAGGGGGGCTCCGCTCATCGGCGCCTCGGCTGGCTATACCGTCGTGCTCGGCATCAGGGAGTACAAGGGCGACAAGACAGGTTTCCCGGAATATTTCAAAAACCTGATCGCCGAAGTAAACGCCTCACGCCCGACAGCCGTAAACCTCTTCTTCGCCACGAAAAAGATGATTGCGGTCTATGAGGCCAACTTCGAGACCGATTCCCTCGAAACGCTCTTTTCGAAGATGACCGACGAGGCCAATAAAATTTACAATGACGAAGTCGATAACTGCGATCGTATCGCTCGCCACGGCGTCGAGCTCATCAGGCAGGATTTCGCCAATGTGCTGAAAACACGCAAGCTGAACGTCCTTACCCACTGCAACACCGGAACACTGGCCTGCTGCGGTATCGGCACGGCGCTCGGCGTGATCCGCCTCGCCTGGCGGGAGGGCCTGATCGAGCGGGTGATCACCTCTGAAAGCCGTCCGCTCCTGCAGGGCCTTCGCCTGACCGCCTGGGAACTGGAGCATGACGGCATTACGTTCGCATCTATCTCCGACTCTTCATCGGCTATCCTCATGCAGCGCGGCATGATCGACTTCGCTGTAACCGGCGCCGACCGCATAACGGCCAATGGCGACACGGCCAACAAAATCGGCACTTACGCACACGCCATCAGCGCACGTTACCACGACATTCCGTTCTACATCGCCGCTCCGGTCTCGACTATCGATATCACGATGTCCGAAGGACCGCAGATCCCTATCGAAGAACGTAACGCCGACGAGCTGCGCCAGATCTTCGGCACCCAGGTGGCCACGCCGACTACCCCGGTTGTGAACTACGCATTCGACGTGACGCCCGGTACTCTCATTCGCGGCATCATCACCGAAAAAGAAGCTGTCGTGGGTGATTACGTGAACGGACTGAAAAAGCTCTTCCAGAACTGAGCTGTTCCTCATAACTTCATAAAAAACCGGGCATAAATCGTCCGGTTTTTTATTTTTCACTTTCATGAAAGTAAAATTGTGCTTAACTTAATAGTTATATATGCAAACGGTACCATTGGGCATATCGTGTTCTTTTTCTTTCAATCGTCAATCAAGATATGGAGGAAAGCATGAGCGAAGCTGGGTACGACTACAAAGTAGTGCGTGGGTTTACCTACTCGGCGCTATTCTGGCTGATTATCGGACTGATTGTAGGGCTCTGGATAGCATTCGAAATGTTCAATCCGGCGCTTAACCTCACTCCATGGCTCAGTTTCGGCAGGCTGCGTGTTGTCCACACCAACGGTCTCGGCCTCGGGTTCGGTCTTGCAGGAATCTTTGCGACATCCTATTACATCCTGCAGCGTCTTACCAGGACACCGCTCCCCTTCCCCGGCCTGGCCAAAGCTCACCTCTACCTTTTCAATATCGCCATCGCCCTTGCAGCGGTGAGCCTTTTCGCAGGCATGAACACCACCAAGGAATATGCCGAACTCGAATGGCCGCTCGATATCGGCGTGGTGATACTCTGGGTCATGTTCGCCGTCAATGTTTTCGCCATTCTCATCAAGAGGAAGGAAAAACAGATGTACATTTCTCTCTGGTACATCATTGCCATGACCGTCACCATAGCGGTGCTTTACATCGTCAACAACCTTGAAGTACCTGTCACCCTATTCAAGTCATACAGCATTTATGCGGGAGCCAACGACGCTAACGTTGAGTGGTGGTACGGGCATAATATCGTTGGGTTCATTTTCACGGTACCCGTTCTTGCCATGTTCTATTATTTCCTTCCGAAAGCCACCGGGCTGCCGATATACAGCCACAGGCTATCCATCGTTTCCTTCTGGGCGCTCATCTTTGCCTACCTCTGGACCGGTGCGCACCATCTCATGCTGACCCCGCTCCCTGAATGGATCCAGACAGTTGCGATCGCGTTCAGTATTTTCCTGATCGCACCATCCTGGGGATCGGTCGTAAACGGCTATTACACCCTCCAGGGAAACTGGGACCAGATGCGCTCCAATTATCTCGTCAAATTTTTCATTGCAGGCATAACGTTCTACGGGCTCCAGACAATCCAGGGGCCCACTCAGGGCCTGCGCACCCTCAACGCCTTTTTCCACTATACCGACTGGGTTGTCGGACATGTTCACATGGGCACCATGGGATGGGTCGCACTGACGATCTCCGCATCGTTTTATTACATGATCCCGAAAATTTACCGTACCGAACTTTACAGCATCAAGCTTGCGAACGTTCACTTCTGGCTTATCCTTGTCGGCCAGCTTGTCTGGACCGTCACCATGTGGATAGGCGGAATTCAGCAGGGCGCCATGTGGAAAGCCACAAACCCCGACGGTTCGCTGATGTACAATTTCCTCGACTCCGTCACTTCGCTCTATCCGTATTACCGGCTGCGATTTATTGCCGGAATCATCTATTTCATCGGCATACTTGTTTTTGCCTGGAATATTTTCATGACGACGCGCAAACAACCCGTCGAAGCTGAAGCATAACCGACAAACCCGTAAACAGGAGCTGCTATCATGGGTATCTATTCAAAACCGGTTATTTTTGCTGTAATTTCAGCTGCAGTGATTCTCATCGGAACGGTGGTGACCGTCTTTGTACCTCTTTTCATGCCTTCGACACAGCCTGTCAGCTCTTACATCAAGCCATACACCGCGGTCGAACTTGAAGGCAGGGACATCTATATGAGGGAAGGCTGCAACAACTGCCATACCCAGACAGTACGTCCGCTGAGAACCGAAGTGCTTCGCTATGGCGAATATTCGAAACCCGAAGAATTCGCCTACGACAGGCCTTTCCTCTGGGGATCCCGCCGGACAGGTCCGGATCTCAACAGGATCGGAGGAAAATATCCCGATTCATGGCACTACAGCCATATGCAGAGCCCTCAGCGCCTTTTCCAGAAATCCAACATGCCTCCGTATGGCTGGCTGGCGAAAAACAGACTCGATACATCGAACTCTTTCAGAAAGACCTCTGTCCTCGGATATGGATATTCCGAAAGTGATGTTCAGAACCAGATCATCAAGTACCGGAGCATGGTGACATCCGACACCTATGCATCGAAAGAAAGCCGTAACCAGGTTACCCCTCCCGAACTTCAGAAGGAGCTCACCGAAATGGATGCAATGATCGCATACCTTCAGAAACTGGGAAGAGATGTCAAGAATTTGGAGGCAAAAAATTGAATTTTTCGGCATTGGCATATGTTTTCTTTACCGTGCTTCTTGCACTCGTCATGCTGGGAATCATTCTGTATTACTACAATCCAGCAAGGAAAAAGAAAGTCGAGGAACCGAAGCACAGAATGCTCGATGAGGACGAATAAGCATGCCGAAAGTGAACTGTTTCCCGGACTTCCGCCAATAATCAAGAGGAGGCTGACATGAACGATACCGGAGAACCCCAGGAGGGTCACAACAAAATACCTGCTGGCTGGCTGATTTTCTTTTTCGCAGCGATCATTTTCTTAATCTGGTATGTGGTTTCCTATACGCCGGCCATTTCGGGCTGGTCATTCTACGACAAGTACAAAAAGGAGATGGCTTCTGCCGCGAAAACCGAGACAGCCGCTCCGGCAAGCAAATATGCAGGTGATGAAAAAGCAATCGGTGAAGGAAAGGAAATATTTGCTTCGAACTGTGCTGCATGTCATAACGCCGATGCTACCGGCGGCATTGGCCCGAATCTTATCGCTGAACTGAAATACGGATCGACAGAACAGGATCTGTATATTTCTGCTGCCAAAGGCAGGCCGAACGGAATGCCCGGCTTTTTGCCTCAGCTTGGTTCAGACAGGATCATCAAAGTCGTTGCATATCTTGAAAAACTGAGAAAAAAATAACCTCCACTGTTCGAATCAGCATTTCATCAATTTTGAGTCTGCCGTTTTGTGGAAAAAGTACCGAACCATCGTTGAAATCCTTCAGGCTCTCATCCTGACTGGCTTGCCGTTCTTGACGATCAATTCACACAGCGCGCTCAGATTTGACATCGGCGAACTGAAGCTTTACTTTTTCGGAACGGTCATATGGATCCGGGAATTTTATCTGATCCTTGCCGCAACACTCTTTTTCCTGCTGCTCTTCACCTTTGTGACCGCCATTTTCGGAAGGATCTGGTGCGGCTGGCTATGCCCCCAGACAGTGCTTCTCGACCTGAGCGACAACATTGCCAAACTCTTCGGCCGCAAAAAGCGGCAAATGGCGCAAAAAATTATTTTGCTGCCTTTTTCCGCTCTCGTGTCTATTACCATGATCTGGTATTTCGTTCCCCCTGCCGATGTCTTCAAAGAGCTTTTCGTATCAACTACCATAACCGGGTTTTTCCTTGTTCTATGGATCACGGTCTATCTCGAACTGGCTTTCATGGGAAGGAAGTTCTGTACTTCGGTCTGTCCATATTCCATGCTCCAGAACGTTCTTTTCGACAAGGATACCGTCGTCATCGAGTATGACGTTTCGCGTGATGACACCTGCATGAAATGCGACGAGTGCGTCAGGGTCTGCCCGGTTGGAATCGATATCAAGAAAGGATTGAGCTCAAGCTGTATCGCGTGTGCCGAATGTATCGATATCTGCCGTACCATCAGCAAAAAAAGGGGAATGCTGCCCTTCCCTGATTACAAAGGGAATGTTCTGCGCCCTAAAACGTTCTGGATGGGCGGGATCACGATAGTGTTTGCCGTCATACTGTGCCTGCTGGTATGGACAAGGCCTCCGGTCGATTTCCTTGTAACGAGAGAGCCTGATCCGCTTCCAGCCGGTCTGAACCGTTATGCTTACACCATATACAACAACAGCCCGAGAACGATTCAGCTCGATCTCTCTTCTCCTGACAACGTCATAATTATCGGGGAAAAACAACTCCTGCTGAAGCCTTTCGCTTCCCTGCATGGAAAGATCATGGTAAAATCCACAACCAAACAGGATAAAATCAATATCATGCTGTCAGGCGAAGGTGTTTCAATCAACAGGGAAACCGGTTTTCTATGAAAATTGTCTTTTCAATACTTATTCCCCTGTTCCTCATTGCCATGGGCACCGGGATCTATATGGCATACAGCAGAAACGAAGGCCTTGTCGAAGACAATTATTATGAGCGGTCAAAAGATTTTTTCCAGTCAAAAGCCATAGAGCGGCAACTCGACATCGCGGTAAATCCGCCGGAAAAATTGAAAAGAGGGGCCAACGAGATCAACATTCGTGTGACTTCACATGGAAAACCACTTGAAAAAGCTGCTCTCAACCTGTTTATCGGAAACATTTCCACAACCGGTTATGACAGGTCAATGAACATGAAGGAGGTCTCTCCCGGGAACTATCATACTCAGAGTGCAATTCCCTTCAAAGGGATCTGGCTTGTTCGTGTCGATCTTGAAAAAAACAACCTCAGGACAAGCAAAAAATGGTTTTTCGACGTCAACTGAAATTCTTCTGTCATACAGTGCTCATGACATTAGCCATGCTGCTGCTTGCCACGCCGGCCTTAAAGGCAGCGGACTGTAATATGGATCAGGGGCCATGCATAAAAAGTGCTGCTGACAGGACCATCTCCTTCGACATCAGTCCGAAACCGGTGAAAGCAATGGCGGAACTTGTTTTCAGCGTCACGCTAACGCCATGCACGGCACTTCCCGAAACACTGCTGCTCGATCTCGACATGCCGGGCATGATGATGGGTAAAAATCAGGTCATTCTGAAAAAAAGAAATGGCTGCACCTACGACGGCAGGGGCATAATCGTCCGTTGCAGGAGCGGCAGAACCCTCTGGAGGGCAACGATACTCTCGGATGCTCTTAACAATATGGCGTTCACTTTCGATGTCAGATACTGAAAGCCCTCCCTCAGAAAATACAAGATGCGAACACTGCCTTCAGGAAATCAGCAGTAAAACCGCCATAGCATCTGAAATCAACGGAAAAGTCTGCTATTTCTGCTGCCATGGATGTCTCGGAATTTACGAAATCATCCACAGCAACTCCCTTGACGCGTTCTACAGTCGCCGCTGCGACTGGGAACCCGGTTCGCCTGTCAATTCAATGAAGATCGGGATATCTTCATTCACCGGAAACGTTACAACATCCGGCAGGGAAAGTCACATTGAAATTCTGCTTTCAGGTATCAGGTGCGCTTCATGTATCTGGCTTGTGGAAAAGTACCTGATGAAGCTCGACGGAGTCCTGCAGGCAAGGGTTAACTATGCGACGCACCGGGCATCGATCAGCTGGCTGCAGGACAGGATCGACCTCGCTGCCATTCTTGAAGCTCTGCGTTCCATCGGCTATTTCCCTCACCCCTGCCGAAAAGGCCATGAGTCGGATATTCTCGCAAAGGAAAAGCAGGAGCTTCTTATCCGCTTCGGCACCGCCTCTTTTTTTTCAATGCAGCTCATGCTCTTCTCTGCTGCCCTCTATGCCGGATTTTTCCAGGGCATGGAAACCCGCTACAGAATGCCCTTTCAGCTCATTTCCTGGGCACTTTCCACTCCCGTCGTATTTTATTCGGGCTTTCCATTCCTGTCCGGTGCGTGGCGCTCCATCAGGTCGGGAACACCCGGCATGGACCTGCTTGTAGCCCTAGGCTCACTTTCGGCTTATTTGTACAGTGTTGCCGCGATCGTAACCGGGGGAGAGGTCTTTTTCGATACCGCCGCAATGATTATCACCTTCATTCTTCTCGGCAGGTTTCTTGAAGGCGCTTCGAGGCTAAAGTCAGAAAACGCCATCAATGAGCTCGCGGAACTTCAGCCCCGGGAAGCGACGGTCGTTTCATCTGACGGTGAAACCACCATAGTACCCGTTACAGACGTTCGGCCGGGAGATTGCATCGAGGTGATCCCGGGTGACAGGATCCCCCTTGACGGCAAAGTTATAGAAGGTGAAGCGGAGGTTAACGAATCGATGCTGACGGGAGAATCCATCTCCCTGTTCAAATCAGACGGAAGCGATGTTTTTGCCGGCACGTTCCCGATCAACGGCAGGCTGAAAATCAGGGTGACGGGAGATGCCGGAGATACGGTACTTGCAGGTATAATCAGTACCGTCAGGGAAGCCCAGTCACGGAAAGCGCCAATTCAGGGCATAGCCGACAGGACAGCAGGATTTTTCGTCCTGGCAACCATTGTCCTTGCCCTGCTGACCTTCACTTTCTGGAAATTCACTTCAGGGAATACCGTTACCGCCCTCATGAACGCGGTTTCCGTACTGGTCATCGCATGTCCCTGCGCCCTTGGCCTTGCAACCCCCCTTGCAATCCTTGTCGGAACGACAGCCGCAGGAAAAAAAGGCATTCTCGTCAAAGGAGGAGATGTTTTCGAGACCGTATCGAAAACCACACATATGGTGCTCGACAAGACAGGCACCATCACCGAAGGAAAACCTTCCGTCACCGATATCATCGATTTCGGGACAACCGAAAATCTGATCCATCATGCAGCGTCCCTTGAAGCCAGTTCGGAACATCCTTCTGGCCGGGCCATCAAGGCTTTATGGAACAGGGAACTCCTCAGTGCCGAACATTTCAGGGCCATTCCAGGCAAGGGAGTTTCTGCCGATATCAACGGAAGCAACTGGAAGGCTGGTTCGAAAACGTTTATGGAAAGCGAAGGGATAACATTCTCTGCGGAACAGGAAAAAACAGCCGCCACCCTCGAATCCAATGGAAAGACGGTCGTCAGGGTTGCCTGCGACAGAGCACCGGCAGGGATGATCGCTCTCATAGACGATTTACGAAAGGATACCCTTGCGTTGATAGAAGGGCTTCGCCGCAAAAAGCTTCATCTTTCCATTCTGACCGGCGACAACAGAGGTGTCGCAGCTTATATCTCGCTGAAATGCGGCATCGGCGATGTTGAAGCTGAGCTCGGACCGACCGGCAAAGCGGAGAGTATAGAACGCATGAAAAAAACGGGTGCCTGTGTCATGATGGCCGGAGACGGCATCAACGACGCACCTGCACTTACAGCCGCAGATACGGGCGTGACGCTCGGAAGCTCGACGGGCCTCGCTCTTGAATGCGCCGATGTGGCTATCCTGAAAAACGACCTGACCCTCATTGATACACTCATCGACAGCTCAAGGAAATGTTTTTCCGTCATCAGACAGAACCTTGTCTGGGCTTTTTCGTATAATCTCATAGCACTGCCCCTTGCCGTTTCGGGCCTTCTCCATCCGATCATGTCATCGTTCTTCATGGCGGCAAGTTCGCTCATTGTTGTAGGCAACTCCCTGCGTTTACGCAAAATCTGATGCTTCAGGTATGACCAGTATCTTTTTTCTGATCGGTATCGGCTTCTTTGTCGGCACCGCAGCATGGTTCCTCTTCATATGGGCGGTTAAAAGCGGACAGTTCGACGATCCCGAAGCACCGAAATACCGGATGCTGGATGATGACGACGATGAACAGCCAGGTCGAAAACCGTTAAAGTGATCCCATGATCAGTATTTTTTTCGCAATGCTGCTCAGCGGTCTTGCAGGGGGCTTTGGTCATTGCATCGGCATGTGTGGTCCTCTTGTATGCGCTTTTTTCGTTGGAGAAAAAGAAACCGGAGCAGTCCGCCATATACTTTTCCATCTCGGCAGAATAACCACCTACAGCTTGCTTGGGGGTTTCGCGGGTCTTTCAGGCTCTTTTCTCATTCTTGCAGCATCGATCGAAAAATTCCAGACCATCGTGCTTGTCATTGCCGGCCTTTTCGTTATCCTCATGGGCCTTGCAACAGCAGAATGGCTCCCTCTTAAAAACAGTATCAACGCCTGCACTCCTCTGCTGCCCTTGATCAGAAAAACCATGGATATGTTCAAAGGTCCCAGGTCGGCCGGCACCTATTACCCGATGGGCATCGTGCTCGGTTTTCTGCCGTGCGGGCTCTCCTATACTGCGCTCCTGGCCGCCATGAGAACTGCGATGGAAACTGATAACCGGTTTACAGCAATGCTCACGGGAGCATTCATGATGTTCCTCTTCGGGATCGGTACGGCTCCCGCTCTTGTACTGGTAGGGAAAACCGTTCATATTATCGGCGAAAAGGTTAGAAAAAGGCTGTACCGTATTGCAAGCCTGATCATGATCGTAACCGGAATTTCTTTTATTGTTTCGGCTCTTAAATGATATCTTGTCACTGCGGTAACTTCAGGTCACAGATGAATATGAGATTTTTCCTGTCATCCTGAAAGAAGCATTGCGTAGTGAAGGATCCAGCTTATTTTTCAACATGGGTTATGGGTTCTTCGTCCGGGTGCATCGGCCTCAGAATGACAATTTGCGCATAACCGGATTACTATCTTTAATCGCCGGAGTAATAATCAGGCAAACGTATTTTTTTCTATCTCGACAACGCCAGAAATGTTCATCCATGAATAGCAGTTCGACGGATATTTTCAACTTTGAAGAGTTCCTGAAAAGGATGATGGATGACAGGGAGCTTGCTCAAATCATCCTCGGCAAGTTCCGTGAGGACTTGCCCGGAAAGCTTGTCGAACTGGAAAAACATATCGATGGAAACGATTTCCGGCAGGTGGCGTCCCTCGCTCACCTTATAAAAGGAGAAGCGGCCAATATCGGAGCAGATCTTATGAGCAGAAGTGCTTATTCGCTGGAATTCGCGGCAAAATCCGGAAACATGGAAGAGATGAAAAGTGCTTCTGTCATCCTGCATGAAAATGCCCGCCTGCTTGTGAAAAGTTTGGAAGAGAAATCGATCTGAGTTCCGGCTGGTCTTTTTTCTTTCCCTCCGCTTTTTTCAACTCTTAAAACATTCATACGGCAACGGGAACTCATTGGCGGAAATAACCATTTCCAAACGGTGCCTTGAGTTGCATCCGAACGTAATATTGTGTAAAATAATACCCGTTTTATCTGATGAAGAACAACTGCATGAACCATGAATATTGACCGGCGTCTTTTCCAGCTGCTTAAAAAAGAAAAGTCGCCGTTTGTCCTTTCCGTTATTTCCGGCTCCATGGCATCAGTGATGCTGATCGTGCAGGCTTATTACCTCAGCCGCATTGTAAACGCCGCTTTTATAGACAAGTGGAGCATGAACAGGCTCATGCCTTTTCTTGCTTTGTTCGCTTTGTTCAGCATCCTGCGCATGCTTTTCACCTGGGTATCCCATGTCAAGGCAAACCGTGGCAGCAGCATGATCCGCGAGAAGCTGTTCAGCCGTTTCACATCAAGGGTGGCTGATCTCGGGCCGCTTTACTCCCGGTCCGTACAGAGCGGCAGGCTCAGCAACACCATGCTGAAAGGCATCGAAGCCCTCGATGCCTATTACAGCAGTTATATCCCGCAGATCTTTTTCGCGCTGTTTACCCCTGTGCTGATCGTCTGTGCCATATTCACGGTTGACTTGATTTCGGGAATCATTCTGCTGCTTTCAGCGCCTCTCATACCGTTTTTCATGATTGTTATAGGTAAAAGGGCAAGTGCCGTTACAGAAAAACAATGGAAAACAATGAGCCGCATGAGCGGGCATTTCCTCGACATGCTGCAGGGACTGCCTACCCTGAAACTGTTCGCTCAAAGCAGGAGCCAAAGAAAAAGAATCGAGGAAACAGGTGAAAATTTCAGAAAAGCAACCATGAAGGTTCTGAAAATCGCTTTTCTGTCATCCCTCACCCTCGAACTTGTCGGAACGATCGGTACGGCAGTTATTGCCGTAAGTATAGGCATGCGTATGATGTCAGGCCAGCTTTCCTTCCAGCAGGCCCTTTTCGTTCTTGTCCTCACCCCGGACTTTTATCTTCCCCTTCGTCAGCTCGGGACCAAATTCCATGCAGGTATGGAAGGGGTAAGCGCGTCCAGGGAGATTTTCGATGTTCTCGATCACGGTGCCTCACTTTCAGCTGCGGCAAAAGATTGTATTGAAGAAAGTGCTGCATCCGGGCAATCCATTGTGTTTTCAGGCATCTCCTATACCTACCCTTCAGGTACACATCCTGCGATCGATGCTTTGAGCTTGACGCTTCCTGCAGGAAAAACAACTGCGCTGGTCGGCCCGAGCGGCGCAGGCAAAAGCACACTGATCAATCTGCTGCTTCGCTTCCTTGAACCCTCGAACGGATCGATCACAATCTCCGGAAAAGCGGTAAACAGGATCGCTCTTGAGGCATGGCACCGACAGATATCATGGGTACCCCAACACCCGTATCTGTTCAATGCAACCCTGCGGGAAAATATTATGATCGCAAGGCAGGGCGCTTCGGCAACAGAGCTGGAAACTGCCCTTGAAAAAACCGGTCTCGCCGGGTTTGTAAGCTCACTGCCCGACGGCCTTGAAACCGTGATCGGTGAACAGGGTGCGAGGCTCAGCGGTGGAGAAGCCCAGCGTGTTGCACTTGCGCGGGCATTCCTGAAAAATGCCCCGATCCTCGTGCTCGACGAACCGACATCGCATACCGATCCGGAACTTGAAGCCGGACTGCGCAGATCGATGCAATCACTGATGAACGGACGTACTACCGTCATCATAGCCCACCGTCTGGAGACTATCCGCGATGCCGACCAGATTCTTGTCGTCATTGGAGGTAAAATCACCCAAAGCGGAACCCACGATGAACTCGTGAGGGCTGACGGATTTTACAGGGATTCCCTCTACCTGCAGAAGGAGGCTGGTGTATGAAAACTTTTCTCAGACTTACCGCTGTCGTAAGGCCCTATTATCTATGGATGGGTCTTGCGGCGCTGATCGGGTTTGCGACAACCGGAAGCGGCATCGGTCTTCTGGTCACATCGGGTTATATCATAGCAAAGGCCGCACTGCTCCCCCCTCCGGGAGCGCTTCAGCTCGGCATACTCGGCGTAAGGTTTTTCGGTATTGCCCGCGGTGTATTGCGTTACGCCGAAAGACTGATCGCGCACAACACGACATTCAGGATACTTGCAGGGTTACGTCTCTGGTTCTACGATGCCATTGAACCTCTCGCACCTGCCCGCCTGCTCTATTACAAAAGCGCGGACCTGCTCCAGAGGGTTGTAGACGATATCCAGAGCCTCGAAAACATCTACACGAGGGTGCTTGCACCGCCCGTTACCGCCCTGCTTGTTTCTGCGCTCATGTGGTTCCTGCTCGGCGTATATTCACTTCAGGCTGCTCTGCTTGTCATGTTTTTCCACTTGCTTGCCGGGCTCGGCATTCCTCTTCTGACCATGAAACTGGGCAGGGGAATACAGTCGGGCATTATGGACATCAAGACAAACCAGCAGGTTCTCGCCCTCGATCTTCTGCAGGGTATCGGCGAACTTCAGGTTTACGGAAAGCTTCCTGAGCACCTTGCAGCAATGCAGGGAAACGAAAAGGAAATGCTCGGACTGCAGCGCCGAAACGCCGTTCTTGACGGCATGCATGAATCCATGACAGGAATCATCATGAATGCAGCCGTCATTGCTGTGCTTTCGGCTCTTGTCTCATCACTTCCCGGATCAGGCTCCGGCGGAATTTCCTTTACGGTTATCACGCTGGCCGTCATGGCATCCTTCGAACCGTTTCTGCCATTACCGGCTTCACTGAAAAACCTTGAAGCCGATACTCATGCCGGCGAACGGCTGTTCGAGATACTCGACGCCAGACCTGAAACAACTCCTCCTGTCAAGCCGTTTCCTTTTCCGGCAAACCATGTCATCAGGATGGAAAACCTGAGCTTCACCTATCCCGGAAGCCCATTGAAAACGCTCGACAATATTTCGTTCACCGTTGAACCCGGCCAGCATATCGCAATCGTCGGCCCGAGCGGCGCTGGTAAATCCACAATCACCTCGCTTCTGATGCGTTTCTGGAACACCAGAGAAGGTCAGCTTACCATTGGCGGACACGATATCGGCCTTTTCGATCAGGAAAACCTCCGGCGGCATATCGCTCTTGTCTCGCAGAAAACTTACCTGTTCTCTGAAACGATCCGTGAAAATTTACTGCTCGCCAACCCTGAAGCGAACGAAGATGAACTGAAAAAAGCTCTCACCGATGCCGGGCTCGGCCACTTCACACCGAAACTCGACGAATGGACGGGTCAGCACGGCATGAAACTGAGTGGAGGAGAAAGGCAGCGGATAGCCATTGCGCGAGTGCTTCTGCAGAAAGCTCCGGTGATGATCCTTGACGAAGCCACGGCAAACCTTGACAGTATCACCGAAAAGGAGGTCACCGCCACCCTCTCGGCCGTAAGCTCCGGAAAAACGCTTGTCGCCATTACACACCGTCTGAAGGCTATGGAACAGTTCGACAACATCATTGTGATCGACAAGGGTAAAATCGCCGAACAGGGACGTCACGATCAGCTTATGCGGAACAACGGCACATACCGGCGCATGTGGGACCTGCAACGATCGGGAAAAGACTCTTAGAGCAGGTTTTTAAAAATGCGCCCGTCTTTCATGATTAAAAGCAGCTGATCACGGTAATCGGAAAGGACGGAAACATCCTCAAGCGGATTATTCCTGACAATCAGAAGATCGGCCATAGCTCCCGGTTTTATCACACCCAGGTCCCCTTCACAGCTGTATAGAGGACCTGACATGCGCAGCGCTTCCCCGCCGTTGGAAGTTGCCTGCCGGAGAATCTCATGGGATGAAAAAAATTGCGAACGGTACCTGAACTCGAGGTGCTGAACATCCATATTGCCGAAACAATCAGTTCCGAACAGTACTCTGGCATTGTATATCCTGAAAAGCTCCATCGTTCTCTGCAATCCCTCCACAGCAATCGCAAGTTTTTGCCGCTGCATTGCATTCCATTCTTCCGGCGGATGGAGATAAACAACCGTCTGAGGAGACCACCAGACTCCTTTGTCTGCGCCGAGCCGGACCGCCTCTTCAGTCATGAGGTTTGCATGTTCTAGGGACATGACACCGCTTTCAATATCCCGGATTGCCGCTTCCGCAGTATAGACATGTGATGCGACATAGGTACCACAATTCCCGGCGACTTCAACGGCTGCCCTCACTTCTTCAGCTGTGAACTGAAGCGACCTGATTGGGTCGGACGGTGATATGATGCCGCCACCAGATGCAATCTTCAGTTGTGTAGCCCCTTGTCTCAAACATTCTCGTGCAGCCCTGCGGACAGCATCCGGACCGTCTGCAAGGTAGGACATACCGTCAAGGACAACAGTGATCCCTCCTGCATGTTCAGATCTTTGAATTGAAAGGTTCTTCGGCCGGAAATCGAAATGTCCGGAAGTCTGTGATATCATCGCGCCTGAAGGGAATATTCTCGGAGAATCGATAAGACCCTCATTTGCAGCCCTGACAACTCCCCAATCATTTCCCCCAACATCCCTGACAGAGGTCACCCCCTGCATCAGAGTCATTTCGAGGACCTTTGCATAAAGAAAACCTCTGTACTCCATGGTTGAAAATTCATGAAGCCGGTTTGCGTCCAAAGCTCCGATCATGTGGTAGTGGCTGTTGATGATGCCCGGCATAAGAACACCGCCTTGCCCGTCGATCTCCACGAACCCTTCAGGAGTCGCCTCTCCGCTTTGCAGAAAACCGCTTATCCTGTTACCTTCGACCATCAGATTCGAGCCTTCACGGAGGAAGTTGCTGACACCGTCAAAAATCCTGATATTCCTGAATAGCATGCCAGCAGCTGAGCCGTCCTGAAAATGAACATTTCTTCCGTTCATGATTTCATCGCCATAGGTTCATAATATATAACCGCACTTTATTACCTCAAATATAAGACTATATGACGTCACTTGCCGTTATTGATCCGGCCATTAACCGTATTAACTGTCTTTTTCTTGTCATTCTGAACGAAGCGAAGAATCCAGCCGTTTTTGATTTATAAACAGACGGATTCTTCATTACGCTACGCATGATTGTGGAATGACAAACCTTTATTCAGAATTTATTTGCGACTTATCGTTGCCGGAGTAATGATTTTTGCATACCGGAAAAAAGCGCGGGATCAGTATCCGAAAATATCTTTCAGCTTAAGTTCCCTGACTGTACCGTATTTTTTCAGAGTCTCCATATCCAGCTGGCTTTTCTTGCCAAGAACCAGCAGAACATGCTTTCTATTCCGGAAATGCTTCCTGTGAAAATTTTCGATATCCGCCAGGCTCAGCGAAGGAACATCATGATAGATATCCTCCCTGATATCATGGTTGTGGCCAAGCCGCACCGCTGTTTCATAATCGAACAGGATCCCGGTTTTTGTCTTGTGTTCTGAAGCCATCCGCTCGAGAATGCCATTTTTCGCCGACAGGAATAGTTTCGAAGATTTCGGCATGTCATTCATGAGGTTCTGAATTCCAGAGAGTGCTTCCGGCAGCTTGTCGGATTGTGTCCCGATGTAACTGACTATATAATTGTACTTACCTTTCTGCCTTGGAATGCTGTACGAAGAAAAAACCGAGTAGGCAAGCGCTTTCGACTCTCTCATATCCTGAAAGACCACCGAAGCCATCCCGCCTCCGAAATATTCGTTGAAAAGTGTGATCTGCGGCACCATCGAAGGTTTATAGATCTCGTCCCTTGTCAGCATCATGATTTCGACCTGGTTCATGTCGTAATCGACCAGATAAACCTGGTTTTCAGGCTGATCGAGTTCAACAAAAGGATCTTTTACTGGCGGAGCGGTAAATGAAGCCGGATAATGACGGATTTTCCTGAGTTCTTCAACCACCCGGTCTGACGAGGATGGGCCGTAATAGAGCACTCGATGACGGTATTTCAGGAGATTACGAACTTCTTCGAGCAGTTCTTCAGAGCTTGTTTTTTCAAGTTCATCGTTGCCGAGGACGTTGGTAAAAGGAGAAACTGCACCATATTTCCCGTAATTCACCATCGCTTCGGCAAGTATCTTTTTCTTCGAGAGCTTATCGTCATTTCGGGTTTTCAGTGCATCAGATTTGAGTTTTCCGAGAATCCCCTCATCAGATTTTGCATCATTCAGCAGTTCTTCGAACATCCTGATTCCGGCAGCTTCATTTTTACCAAGCCCGGTAAGTACCAGATAAACGTAATTATCGGCAGCTGTTGCCGAGATGCTTATGCCAAGCTTGTACAGCTCCTGTTTGAATGCATTCGGAGTATGCTTCGATGTTCCGAGATAGGAGAGGTAATTAAGCGCGAGGTCTATTTTCCGGTTGTGCTTTTTTCCGATGTCAAAAACATAGTAGATTGAAAACAGCTCGTTTTCATTGTTCTGCAGATAATGAAGCTTGACTGCCGGATTCACATCCAGAAAAGCTATGTCTTTACCGTAGTCGACAAACGATGGCTTGATCGCGCCGGCATTCAGGGCAAGCACTTTTTCTGCGAAAACGGACGAGGTATCACGGTTGACTTTAACAGGTGTAATTGGCGGTTTCCGGATTTTGGCTTCGCTTTTCCGCTTCCCCTGTCTTTTATAGACCACGACATAGTTGGACCCGTAATGTTTCCTGACAAAATCAACGATTTCCTGCTTCGTTATTTTTTCAAGACGGTCAAACCTGTTCACATAACGGTTCCAATCCATGCCCCAGGCAAAGTTATCGATATAGGCATCCGCCCTGCCACGGTTCGTTTCATACTGCTTCAGCTCTTCAAGTTTGAGGTCGTTAATGACAGCCCCCGGCAGCCAGTCCGGAAACCTGCCCTGCCGCATCAGTTCGAGCTGGTCGAGCAACAGGGATCTGAGCTGTTCGAGGCTCTGTCCTTTTCTCGGTTTTGCACTGAGCAAATGCACTGAATAGTCTTTCAGCAGCAGGAGCATCGAAGCGGATTCGAGAACTTTCTGGTTCTGGTTCAGATTCAGGTCCATGAGGCCGGCCGTCTGATTGTAAAGAATCCTGTCGATAAGTGCAAGCATATCGGCATCAGCAGTATTTACACCTCCAAACCTGAAACCGAGCACAACTTCTTCTGCCTCGGGTCCGGTTACGGTTTTCACTACCGGTGTGCCGAGTGGTTTCTCAACCGGCGGGTGAAATTCAGGAACCGGTTTTGCTGAAAGCCGGGAAAACTTCCGGTCTATCAGTCTGATGGCCTCGTCAGGATCGAAATCGCCGGCGATACAGACAGCCATATTGTTCGGCACATAATAGGTATGATAGTAATTGATGACATTCCTGATCGATGGCTTTTTCAGGTGTTCCGCTTTTCCTATCGTTGTCTGGGTCCCGTATGGATGTTGTCTGAAAAGGCCTCCGAGCAACTCCTCCCAGAGCTTGTTGGCATCACTGTCCATATTCATGTTCTTCTCTTCGTAGACAGCCTCGAGCTCCGTATGAAACAGACGCATGACTGGATTGCGGAACCGTTCGACTTCGATGGTCAGCCATTGCTCAAGCCTGTTTGAAGGAATTGTATTGATAAAAACCGTTCCTTCCTCCATTGTATATGCATTTGTATCATGGGCTCCGATGGAATTCATGAGCTTGTCATATTCGTTCGGAATGGCGAAGCGGGCAGCTGCATTTGATATGCTGTCGATCTCTCTGTATATCGCAGCTCTTTTTCTGACATCCGATATGGAACGGTATCGTTCGTAAAGGTTCGTTATCTTCTCGAGCGCAACACGTTCCCTGCCGTAGTCAAGAGTTCCCAGCGAGTCCGTTCCTTTGAAGAGCATATGTTCGAGATAGTGAGAAAGGCCGGTCGTTTCGCGGGGATCGAATTTGCTTCCGGCCCTGACGGCGATTGCCGTAAAAATCTTCGGAACGTCCTTGTTCGGGCTCATATAAACAGTCACTCCATTTTCAAGAACATAGATCCTTGTATGGAGAGGATCTCCGGGAACCGACCTGTATGGATAGCGGACAGATTCTTCTGCAATTGCACCGCAGGTGGTCACGAACAGTACAAGGGCAGCAAAAACGGCTGTCATCCTGCATGTCCTTAGCAATTGTCGAGTTACCGGCATGAATAAAAAATATGAAAGTTCAACAAAATCATGGAGGTTGCTGACCCACCATGCTTACAATGCCGGAGAAGTATAATAAAAAAACCGGTCCGGTCAGACATGTCTTCATTATCTGCAAAACTTAAGAACAGGTCATTCAGGGTGAGATAAGGAACAACGCTGGTGTTACGAGGTATTATGAGGAAGAATTCTCCTGTTTCAAAAGATTCTGCACGGAAAGCAACAGAGTTTTAAGTGTGAACGGTTTCTGGATGTAATTGATCCTGACATCGAACATATCGGGATAATCGATCACATCCGGCGTATAACCCGACATAAAAAGGGTTTTGAGATGCGGCATGATTCCGAGCAGTTTTTTTGCAAGATCACAACCGTTCATCTGCGGCATGACTACATCCGTCAGTAGTAAATGAATGGTTTCCGTAGAGGACACGGCTATTTTCAAAGCTTCTTCAGGAGTGTTTGCAGGAAGTACTTTATAACCGTTTTTTTCAAGCTCGAGCCTGCAAAGATTCAGAATATCGGGATCATCTTCAACGATAAGTATCGTTTCAAGGGTACAGGAATCGGAGGGCAGCAACTCTTCCGGATCATCAAAGTCGAGATATCCTCCTTTGTGGCGTGGAAAATGGATTCTGAATGTGGTACCCTTTCCCGGTTCACTCTGGCAGTCGATGTACCCGTTATTCTGTTTTACAATTCCGTATACCGTTGCAAGTCCGAGCCCCATCCCTTTCCCCTGTTTGTTAACGGTGAAAAACGGTTCAAAAATATGGGGAAGATGTTCTTTATCGATCCCGCAGCCGGTATCGGTAACAGTCAGGGTAACATAATCACCTGGAATCCTCGAAGACTGTGAAGGGCTGTCCGAATTCTTGATACATTGCCAGCAACCTGTTTCTATCGTAATTGTACCGGTATCGGAAATGGCATTTCTCGCATTGATACAGAGGTTCACAAGGATCTGGTCGATCTGTGACGGGTCGACTTTGATAAGGGAACGATGGCTGTCAGGAATCCATACAATGGTGATGTTTTCACCTATGATTCTCCTCAGCATGGAAAGCAGGTTCTGAACCATCGTATTCAGTTCCACAACAAGAGGCATGACCGCCTGTTCCTTGGCAAACGCGAGAAGCTGGGTTGTCAGGTCCGAAGAACGGTTAACCGCACTGAGAATGTTCATGAGATTTCGCTGCAGAAGACCGTTCAGGGGCTGCTGGGTCATGGCCATTTCGATATTGCCGAGTATCACACCGAGCATGTTGTTGAAATCATGCGCGATGCCTCCCGCAAGCTGCCCGATGAGCTCCATTTTCTGTGACTGGAGCAGCATCGCCTGCATCTCCTGTTTTGACTGCTCGGCCAGCTTGCGGGCAACAATATCCCATGCTATTTCAGCAAGGGATGTTACCCAGCCCAAATCGTTTTCATCATAATCCCCGGACTTGTTTCCAACCCCGATCATTGCGACAACCTTGCCCCCGCGCTCTACAGGGACAACCAGAAGCCGTTTCAGATCAGGATGTTTTTCCGGCCAGTTGCCGTATTGTTCCAGAAGATGGTTGAGATTATTGTTGATCACGGGTTTACCCTGATTCAGGGCATCAGCCCAGAACATAGCTCCCATCAAAGAGGGATGCTGGTTATTGTTTTCCTCCCATTTCATACTGGTTTTCACGCTCGTCGAGGGAACCTGCAGGGAATCGTCAGGGGAATCATCACCAAGATAATGAAAAAAACCGATGGTACTTTCAGTGTATTTTTCAGCTTCATCCACAATGAGTCTCAGCAAATCTTCCATGGTATTGGATTCGGACATCTGGAGGATATGCAGCCGGAAAGCTTTGAAGGTCTCATGACGCTTTCGTGCGGTAATATCGAACAGCAAGCCGATAATTCCGATACCATCTCCGTTATGGATTTTTGCCCGGACTTCACCCCAGAAAAACGTACCATTTTTCCTGCTGCACCTGACAAGTGACTCTCTCGTCTTCGAACTTTCATGGTTCGTCAGCATATCGAGAAACTTTTCCACACCTCGCTGACGGTCATCTTCATGGATAAATTCTGTAAACGAATGGTTGATCATCTCATCCGGAAGGAAGCCGGAAATTCTTTCCGTTGCAGGAGATACATAGGTTATGATACCATCTGAATCAAGAATGAAAACTTCGGCATCAAGCTGTTCGGCAATGGAGCGGAATTTCTGTTCACTCAGAGCAAGTGCCTGCTCCGCCTGTTTCTGGTCATTGATATCGGTACCGATTACAATGAGCAGATTGTTGCCATCGATAACGATCCTTCTGCTCTTTAAAAGAAACCATCGGTACTCGGGACCATCCTTTATCAGAATCCTGACTTCAGCGGCTTCTTCAGAACCCTCGATCAGAACCTTCTTCATGGATTGTCCAAGCTGTCTGCGATCGTCCGGATGGACAAGCTCCATGGAATTTGTACCCGTCATCTCTCCGGAAGACCTGCCGACAACCTGCTCGCAGAGATAGGGGTTAAGGGCAAGAATCCGGCCTTTCGAATCAAGGAGACAGAATGTTCCGGGTGTTGCATCGATAATAGCCTGGATAAAAAGCCATCCATTTTTCGCTTCCTTTTCGGCATGCCTGCTTTCAGTGATATCCTGAACGACGATCAGAAGTCTGGTGATACTTCCCTCGACGGGAGGAACCGGATAGATGGTGGACCGGTAAAAACGGCCATCCTGTTCATCATCAAACGAAAGACGCTTACCGGTATGTAAAACCTCTTCCGCTTTTTTTCTTCTGTTGTCTGCCAATTCCGGCAACAAAAGTTCGTTCGAGAGCAGTTCGTATATATTCAAACCAATACAATCGCCGGGTTTTCTTGAAAACCTCGATGAAAAAGCGACATTTGCTTCTTGTATTCTTCCTTGAGAGTCAACTATGAAGACAGGTTCAGGGAATGCGTCAATTACGGAAAAAACGCCCTTTTCGGATATACGGTCAGGATGGGACAGGTGAGGGATGTTGCATTTTGATTCTTCCTGCATGACTGATATTTTCCTTATTTTTCCCTGATCTTGTTAACATTCCATTGTTGCAAAATGAAATTTGTAACAATGCATTGAAAAAAATGGACAAATGATCAAACCTGAACACGGTAAATCCAATAAAACATGAATCATGCAGTACCGTGAAAAACTTGAGTTATTAAAATATAAGGTTTAACTGCATATTTAAATATCAGAAATAAAGCATCCCCGCATCAGAGCTACGGGGTATTAATTAAAAGAAGATCTATTAATTCACGAAGCAAAGCTTCGGGGAATTTACCCATAGAGATTAAAAAACTTACAATTGGTTGAACATCGTGGTTTTTTGTCAATCAACCCTTACACGTTGTTTATCAAGGTACATTATCGCATATGTATCCATCCGAAAAAAAAATCTGCAGTTCATGCGGTCTGTGCTCGATGCAGGAATGGCCATCGGAACAGAATATCAAATCTTGCGTTTTCATAAACGGCTGGCTTGGTGAACGGGAAAAAAAACTGTTCGGAAGGGAGCGCAACCTTCAGGATCAGGTTGAAATGCGTTTTGGTATAACATCGGAACGGTTTATCGCACAGTTGAAAAAACCCCTTGAAGGCTCACAATGGAGCGGCATAATAACCAGAATGGCTGTCCGCGCTTTCGAGGAAAACATTGTCGAAGGAGTGGTGACGCTCATGCGGTCCCCTGACGATCATTTCTTTTCGATACCTGTGCTGGCCGACAATAGAAATGAAATTTACAGAACAAGAGGCAACAAACCTGTACTCTCTCCCGTTCTGCGATCGCTTGAAACTGCCTGGAAGCGTGGCATGAAAAGAATACTGGTGATCGGGGCAGCCTGTCATATGCACGCCCTGAGGGATTTCCAGGAACGTTTCGATTACCTCAACGATATGGATATACTCACTATCGGTATTCCATGCGTCGACAATGTCGCCCGATCAAAATGGAAGTGGATACTCGAAAGGATGTCGAAATCACCGGAAACGGCTCGTTTCATGGAGTTCATGCAGGATTTCAGGATCCATATCGGTCATGCGGACGGGTCTCTTGAGAAAATTCCTTTCTTCAGCCTTCCGGAAGAACTTGCAGACCCCGGTATTTTCCCTGAATCCTGCATGAGCTGTTTCGACTATCTCAACAGCCTTGCCGACATCACCGTAGGGTATATAGGGGCGGAACTGATAGAGGATGAAAAAATGCAGTGGGTGCTTGTCAGAACTCCGACAGGAAAAAAACTTCTCGATCTTGTATCGGAGGAACTGGCCCGGTGTCCTGAAACTGGAAGCTGGGAATGCCGAAAATTCGTGCTTAATGCATCGAAAAGCATTATGGAAAACATGCGCGAGATAGACAGGGAATATTCGAAAAAAAGGAAAATCCCGCTCTGGCTGGGGCAATTCATGGCCTCGATGCTCCGCAGGAACGGCCCAAAAGGAATAGGGTTCGCCCACTATTCCGTGGACTTCCACCTCATCAGGCATTATTATTACGTAAAATACCGCTTTCCGGATCTGCTGGAAAAAATCGTGCCGCGTCATGTGCCTGTGATTCTCTCGGAATACGGCCTTCCCCTGTGAGCAGAAGGAAGCCCTCAGGAAAAAAAGTCCCTCTTTCTGAAGGGGGAAAGAAGGAACCTGCTTATCATTTTCGATTTCGTGAGCCAGCGTATCCTCGGTGATTGTTCAGCCGAAGAAAGCATCTTCTCACAAAGGAAAGCCGATACCGTCTCCACATCATCAGCCACGATGTTGAAAAACTTCCTGTTTTTGATGCTGTCAGGCGTCCCGTCGTTCACGGTTTTGAGAAGCATGTCTGTCACCACCATGCCCGGGCTTATCGTCCCCATCTGAACACGGCTGTTACGGATTTCATGGGCGAACGAACGGGTAAAATAGGTAAGCGCGCTTTTCGATGTCCCGTAAACCGTAAGGCCATCCAGCATGAATCCGTCACTTCCGAGCCCTTCCATGTTGAAAATCCTGCCGCTCCCCTGTTTCTGCATCTCCCGGAAAGGAATGATGGTACCGTAGATCGCACCGCGTATGTTGGTATCGATCACGCGGTCGATTTCACCAGGATCCAGCTCCCATGCATTGCGCTTGTCATGGCTGATACCCGCATTGTTGACCCAGATGTCGACCCTGCCGAAAAGCCTGTATGCTTCTTCATAGAGAAATGTGATTCCCTCTCTGGTACTTATGTCAGCGGAAACACCGGCAAACCGCCCCCGGATACCTGCGATCTGATCAATGGCTTTACGGGTGCTTTCCGAAGTGCTTCCGTTCAGCACGACATTGCACTGCCGCTCGATGAATCGCTTTGCAAGACCGAACCCTATTCCCCTGCTGCTTCCGGTAATGACAACGGTTTTTTCCATATAAATGTCGATTTGTTACCTGATCGTGCAAAACTACAGGTAAAAAATGAAAAATCCGCACATCAAAACTTCATGGTTCACCGTTCAGGTCAGGACTTTGTCTGGATCTCCGGTGCATCTTCACGTTTTGCGGTAAGCGGCTCTGCAGGTTTTTCCTTCGGATCCGCACTTTCCACCGCCTTATGGAATTCGTTTTCAAGATCGGACTGGGCTTTTTTAAATTCCCTCATCCCTTTGCCGAGGCCTCTGGCAAGTTCCGGAAGTTTCGACGGGCCGAAAAACAGCAAGATCACAAAAAGTATAAGCAGCAGCTCCTGTCCACCCAAACCGAACATAACAATCCTCCCGTTTTAAAAAAGTTATACAATCGACAGACTTAAATATGGAAAAAAGGAAAACGCCCGGTGACGACGGTTCCCGAAATGATGAGTTCCGGTACGATGCTGCCGACAACTATTTCTGGCATCGAAACATAAAAACAAAATATCAAACCGTTTACGATTGTGAAAGAGAGAAATAAACGTCTGAAAAAGATGAATACCTTTTAAGATACCAGTTTTCTTTTTCTTTAACGATGCGTCGAAACATAACGAAGTTTCGCGGTATCGAATCCTAAAGCCGCAGCTTTTGCCACCAGTTCCTTCAGAAGTGCGGGGTCCATGTCGGGGTTCTTCGATAAGATCCAGAAATAGGATTTATCACGGCCGCATACCAGCGCCCAGTTATAACCGGTTTTATCGAGGGCAACGACATTGTAACTCGCATAAAAAGGCCCGAAAAATGACACTTTCAATGCACCTTTTGCAGTTTCCTTGTCGTCAAGAAAAAGACCACGCCCTTCGATTGTTTTCCACTCCTGTTTTTTCGTGTCAAAACCCCTGTTCACCACCTTGACGCTTCCGTCAGGGGCCAGCGAATAAGTCGCAACGACCGGTTCGAGCTCCTTTTCGAAACGGTTGTCGAGACGGGCTATCTCGTACCAGCTTCCGAGATACCTTTCGAGTGAGAAATCTTCCACTACGGTAAGGCCTTCAGGCACACCGGTACATCCGGCAAGTAAGACAAATAAAAGCACAAGCAGTTTTTTCATAACCTGTACATGTATAAGTGATTGATATAGTTTCCCATCGTCAATGATGCAACAAATAAATCCGGCAAAATATTCACATCTGCCGACTTTTTTATTGCCGTAAACCTCCAATGTCAGGAAGAATCAATGCCAGGTCCTCTTCACCTGCAAATTCACAATAGTCTCGCCGAATGGGAGCTCCGGGTTCAGTCAAATACGACTGTCTTTTTTCCATTGACAAGAATACGGTGGGAAGCATGGAGGCGCAATGCTTTGGCAAGAACAAACCGTTCGAGATCGCGCCCTTTCCTTATGAGATCCTCAAGAGTATCCTTATGGGTCACCCTGATGATATCCTGTTCGATGATCGGGCCCTGGTCGAGCTCTTCGGTAACGTAATGGCTCGTTGCTCCAATGATTTTCACACCTCGTTCGTAAGCCTGCCTGTATGGATTGCCACCGATGAAAGCCGGCAGGAAAGAATGGTGGATATTGATAACTCTTGACGGGTACCTCTCGACAAATCCGGAGGAGAGTATCTGCATGTAACGGGCAAGAACAATGGTTTCAATGCCGTTTCTTTCGAGAAGCTCGAGTTCCTTTTCCTCGGTTTCATGTTTGTTTGTACTTTTGACCGGAAAAAGATGGAATGGTATGCCGTAGCGTTCGGCAAGCGGCTGGAGATCGGCATGATTGGAAACGATCAATGCCACATCGACCGCAAATTCACCAATGCTGTTGCGCCAGAGTATCTCATGGAGGCAGTGATCGTATCGTGAAACAAAAATTGCCGTTCTGGTTTTTCTGTCGGACTGGTGGATTTTCCAGGAAGCACCAATTTCATCGGCATGAGGCCGGAAAGCATTCTCAAGCTCTTCATGAGAAACACCCGGATCCGGAATGTTCCACGAAACTCTTATAAAGAAATTCTTTTCTACAGGATCGACATGTTCGTTAAGATCAAGGATGTTGCCACCGCGTTCATAGATAAACCGGGATATGAGCGAAACAAGACCTGGACGGTCGGCACTTGAGAGGAGGAGGATGAAATCGGAAGACTTTGATTCTGTCACTATAATTATCTTTTTTGTTTCTTAAGGAAATCTTATGGTTTTACGAGCTATATGCCACTTTTAAATTTAATGTATCTTCATGATCAATCGGCAATTCCGTTTCAGATTTCATATCGCATATGATGGATAAAACGTTTCACTGGGGGGCTGTTTCGTCAGCAATCCTCTCGCTCTGCTTCATATCGTATTTTTTCGCCGATATACAGGCGGCTTCATGGCTGCATAGTCAGCAGGATACTTCCCTGATTGTCTTCTTCGGCAGCATAACCCGTTTTGGCCAATCAGAATGGTACCTTGTTCCAGGGTTCATGCTGTTTCTGGTTTACCGAAAAAGCAATTACCGCCTTGCTCAGTCCGGACTGTTCGTCTTTTCATCCGTAGCAATATCCGGACTTGCCGCAGACCTTCTTAAATATCTGCTCGGCAGAGCGAGGCCGACACTGTACCTTGGCGAAAGGATCTATGGGTTCTGCTCATTTCACTGGGAGCATGACTGGACATCCTTCCCTTCCGGACATTCAGCTACGGCTTTCAGTGCCGCTTCGGTGTTATCGATCCTTTATCCCCGTTTCAGTTCACTGTTCTTCATACTGGCGATATTGATAGCTTTCAGCCGGATAGCGATCACGGCACACTATATCAGTGACGTCTTGGCAGGTTCACTCCTTGGAATAGCTTCAACGTCCGTGCTCTATAATTATTATTTCAATCGGAAATTTGATACAATCGGACAATCCTGCATATGAAACTGCATTACAGGGCGGAATCCTGCGGCTTGTTTCATCATGAGGACTTACTCCGAACCGCAGAACAAGAAACCTAATACTATTAAAAAGATCATTGGCAAACCGTAATACAGGCCGTAAAACCCGGCTGAAGCTCCTTAAGTCATTACTCCAGTTACTGTTCTCAATACTGGCTCTTTACCTGGTCCTGAAAAAAACCGACATTGCCAGGCTTTCCGGCATCATCAGAAGTGCAAATCTCTGGTACCTGCTGCTCGCCATTGTTTTTTTCAATATCTCGAAGTTCATCAATGCAATACGCCTCAACCGCTTTTTCAGGGCAATAGGCATAGAGCTTTCATTCATATACAATCTCAAGCTCTACTATCTCTGCATGTTCTATAATTTGTTCCTTCCGGGAGGTATCGGTGGCGACGGATACAAAATCTATATCCTGCAGAAAAACCACGGTCTGAAATTGATCAATGTCTTCAATGCTGTATTCTGGGACAGGGTCTGCGGAATCATTGCACTTGTCTTCCTTTCGATAATCCTTCTGCTGCCAAGCAGCTTCGCCCTGAAATATCCCGGGCTTGTTCCTTTTGCATGGGGATTGATCTTTATGATCTATCCTCTCGCCCTGCTTCTCAACAAGCTGTTTTACCCGGAGTTCATCAGTGGGTTCGCAACAGCAACAGTTGAATCGCTCCTTGTTCAGGCAACTCAGGTCATATCGGCATTCTTCATACTCATCGCTTTTTCGCACAACAGCAATATCCTCGATTACCTTGCCATCTTTCTGATCTCGACGGTTGCAACCGTCATTCCGATTTCAATCGGAGGAGCCGGTACAAGAGAGGTAACGTTCTATTACCTGCTCGATTCCATCCACCTTGAAACAGGAACAGGCGTGGCCCTGTCCCTGATTTTTTTCGCAATCTCCGTTGTTTCATCGCTTCCCGGAATTCTTATGAAAATCCGTCATGAAAAAAAGATAAACGAACCGGCCGAACCGGATCAGGAACCCGCGCAGAACTGAAGATCTTTAAGTTTTACCTGAAATTCTTCCCTGTTATTCCAGACTCTTTTACCCACCGAGAAAGCCATGGAAAAAACCGGGTTACGTACTGAGATCAGATCTTCGTAGATATCAGGGCGATCAAAACCAATCACCTCGAAATTCCGGCCATACCTGTCTTTGAGCGAAAACTTCACGTGACGCTGCTTAAGAAGCCTCGGACGGACGGAGAGGGTCAGTTCATCGGCAATGAAAAGAGGTTCCCGGTTGCCGTAGCCAAACGGGGCAAACTGATCGAGGACATTGACAAAATTGTCGGTGATTTCATCGAGGGAAAGCCGGGAATCAATGACAAGCTCTTTCCTCCGCTCTTCGATTGAAAGCAGCTTACTGCATACTTCGTTGAATTTTTTCCGGAACCCCGATAAATTTTCCGGTCTCAGGGTTACACCGGCAGCCTGGTGATGACCGCCGAAATGTTCGAGATAATCGCTGCACTCCTGAAGTGCATCGTATATGTTCAAACCTTCCACACTGCGGACTGAACCCCTGATATACCCTTTCATATTGCCGAGAATCACCGTTGGCAGGTAATATTTATCGAGCAGTTTCGAGGCTACAATCCCAAGAACTCCGAGATGCCATGATTCATCATACAGTACGATCGAACAGCAATATGAAGCGAAATGACTTTCAAGCATCGTTTCCGCCCGCTTCATGATTTCCGCATCGATTTCCCTTCGCAGGACATTCATGCGGTCAAGTTCACCGGCATGGCGGAGTGAATCGGGAACGGTCTCGGAAAGCAGCCAGTCGACGGCAAGATTGGCCGAGTGCATCCTTCCAGCGGCATTGATACGGGGTGCTATACCGAATGAGATATGAAAAATGTCGATGTCCGAAGGAGCAACCTTCATGATTGAAAACAGCTGTTTCAAATTGTTCCTCGGCCGTGTTCTCATTCTCTGCAGTCCTTCCCGCACAAGCATCCGGTTCTCCTTTTCAAGGGAAACCATATCGGCAGCCGTTGCTATTGCAACATAATCGAGGTATTTGTTCCAGTTTTCAGGATCTATTTTCAGGCTGGTCCCGAGTGCCTGAATAAGTTTGAAAGCCACACCGCAGCCGCAAAGCTCCCTGAACGGATAGGTTGAGCCCGGAACCTTCGGGTTCAATATCGCATATGCCGGGGGAAGCTCATCCGCTTCATGATGATCGCAGACAATGACGTCTATGCCATGTTCCCTGCACCGGCGAATGGCTTCATTTTCCTTGATCCCGCAATCAACGGTGATGATCAGGCTCCTTTTCTGTTCAACAGCCGCATCGATTCCTTCATCCGACAGACCGTACCCTTCTGAAAAACGGTCATTGATATAATAGGAAACATCGGCTCCGCGCTCCCTTAAAAAGAGATAAAGCATGGCGGTGCCTGTCGTGCCGTCAACATCGTAATCGCCATACAGCATGATCTTTTCCTGACCCTCTAGCGCAAGGACAATCCTCTCGACCGCACGGTGCATATGCTCCAGAAGAAAAGGTGACAGAACATCGGCGATCGAAGCGCGGAAAAATTCCCTGGCTTCGTCAAAGGTCCGGATACCGCGATTGTATAATGCCCTTGCAACTGGCAGACTGACATTGATCGCCTCGGAAAGTGCAAGGACGCTCTCTACATCAGGATCAAGCAGAGTCCAGCGGTATCGTTTCATGAAAAAAGGAAGGTATGCTGATAAAAGATGTTACGGTATATAACACTTCGGCGTTTCTTTACAAAAATCTCACAATGGAGAAAGTTCATTGGCTCCTGAATTTGAAAGAAGGAATGAATATGCATACATTTGTTTTCAATAGAAAATCCATTCAGGGAAACATCTTATTAACCATCAGATACTGAACGTATGAGCCAGTTGATCACGATCGAACGCCATTTTCTCGAACAGCAGAAATATTTCCCGGATGCTCCCGGAGAAGTGATCGATCTTCTCAACGACGTAGCTTTCGCGGCAAAACTTGTCAGAAGAGAAGTTGTCCGCGCCGGGCTTGTCGACATTCTCGGATTTGCCGGAAGCACCAATGTTCAGGGGGAGGAGGTGAAAAAGCTCGATCTCTTCGCCAATGAAAAAATCATTTCAGCGATCGGCCAGCATGGAAGGTTCGCCATCATGGGTTCTGAGGAAAACGAAGGAATTATCATTCCGCCACAGAACGAAACCGGAAATTACGCGCTGCTCTTCGATCCCCTCGACGGCTCTTCGAATATCGACGTCAATGTCAGCGTCGGTACCATCTTTTCAATCTACAGGCTGAAAGGCCGCGATCCCGGCAAGGCAAGCCTCGACGACTGCCTCCAGAACGGTTCCGAGCAGGTAGCCGCCGGATACGTTATTTACGGTTCATCTGTGGTGATGGTCTACACAACCGGCCATGGTGTGCACGGGTTCACCTTCGATCCGACGATCGGCGAGTTCCTGCTTTCCCATGAAAACATCGTGACGCCGAAACGGGGCAAATATTATTCGATCAACGAAGGCTCCTTCCAGCAGTTCAGCGAAGAAACGAAAAGGTATCTGGAGTATATCAAAGATGAAGACCCCGCTACCGGCAGGCCCTACAGCACGAGGTACATCGGCTCTCTGGTAGCCGATTTCCACCGCAACCTGCTGACCGGGGGCGTTTTCGTCTATCCACCGACAAAAACTCACAAGCAGGGGAAACTCAGACTCATGTATGAAGCCAACCCGCTTGCCTTTATCTGCGAACAGGCGGGCGGCAGAGCGACTGACGGCAGGAACCGTATTCTCGATATCCAGCCCGAGTCGCTGCATCAGCGCACTCCCCTCTATATTGGCAGCGAAGAAGACGTCATCGTTGCAGAAGAGTTCGAGCAGGGCGTAAGGTAAATTACAGCGTCATGCCGTGATTTCCGTATGCTGAACAAAAACGGTGGCACCTCCTCCGGTATAACGATCCATATTGTAGGTGCTGCCGTTCAGTCCCAGAGATTCATTCGTGCCGGCAAGGGACATATCTCCAAACGAGACCGTATCGCCAATACCCTTGAGGATATAGAGTGTACCGCTCCCGCTTGTGATAGTCATGACATCGTTTGCGTCAAGGTTACTGATTTCATTTGCTGCCGGATCGGTTGCAAGATCGATGATTTCGATACCGGTAAACCTGTCGGCATTATATCCCGGAGCATTGAAATCGATGGATGCGCCATCCGTAAGAAGAAGCGTGTCCGTACCTTCTCCCCCGTCAACAGCTCCCGGTGCACTGTCGCTGCTGTCATAAACAAGGATATCGTTTCCGCTGCCGCCGCGAAGCAGGTCGCTGCCGCTGCCGCCGTCCAGAAGGTCTTTGCCCTCACCGCCGTAAAGGGTATCATCACCCCCGTAACCAAAAAGCCAGTCATGCTGCGATCCGCCGTCGATACCCAGAAGGCTGTCCGCGCCTGCGGTACCTCTCTTAAGCAGGTAAACATCATTCTCGACCGTCACTGTTTGCAGCCCGCTGACGTAGACGTTAAAGCTGGAAGCCGAAGAAGCCATCGACCAGTTGCCGGACAGCTCCAGACCGTTTGTCCGGTCGCCCTCTACAAGAAGCATGTTGCCGCCGGAAGTCATTGCCGCCACATCATCAGGTGCCAGATCGAGCACCCGGGCACAGGCACCAAGCTGTATGACTTCAATGCCTGTGAGCGATGTGATACCGGGATTGAAATCGATCGTGCCGTCCTGCGGGACAAGCAGGGTGTCGATCCCCGTACCTCCCTGGACGACGCTGTCATTGGGATCCCAGCCAATGCTGTCATTTCCTTCTCCCCCATAAAGACTGTCGTTCCCTGCTCCTCCATCCAGCACATCGTTTCCTGGCCCACCATTGAGAATATCGTTCCCGGCAAGCCCCGCGATATAATCACCACCCGACGTACCGCCGAGCGTATCGTTTCCTGAAGTGCCGATCAGAGGCGCATCTACCGTTATGGAACTCATCGATGAAGACGTATCTCCGTCGTAATCCCTTATGACGTAAGAGAAGGTATCGGTAAAACTGTCAATGACGACTGTCCTGGGTGCATAATAAGTATACACTCCGGTATCCATATTCACCACGATCTTCGAATTAACGGACAGATCACTGCCGAAACCAAGTGTCG